>JAPSLB010000022.1 GCA_031181145.1 Microvirga sp. | reverse complement strand
GTGGTCTTGCCGGCCCCGTTCGGACCGATCAACGCATGGATCGTTCCTTCGCTCACGGAAAGCGTCACATCCTTCACCGCGACAAAACCACGAAACTCCATGGTGAGCCCCGTGGCGCTCAAAATCGGTTGAGTACTGACCATCTGTCGGCCGCTGATCCCGTGCAATGAATAGGTAGGATTGAAAGGGCGGGGACGGCCCGTGCCGTCCCCGCTTCTTTGCTAGGGGCTTTACTGCGTGAGTTGGCAACCGCTTTCGGCAGCCTTCATGTAAGCCTGATCGCCGGGAATCGTGGCGAGCTGCGTATACATGTCCCACTCGCCCTTGCTTTCTTCGGGTTTTTTCACCTGGAAGAGGTACATGTCATAGACCATGCGACCATTGGGCAGCACCTTGCCGTTCTTGGTGAAGGCATCCTGAACGGGCATTTCATGCAGAGCCTTCGCGACGGCCTCGGTCTCGTCCGTTCCGGCCTTCTGGACGGCCTTCAGGTACTGCATCACGGTGGAGTAGGTGCCCACATGAATCATGTTGGGCATCTTGCCTGTCTTCTCCTGGAAGCGCTTGGCGAAGGCACGATTCTCGTCGTTCTGATCCCAGTACCAGCCTTCCGTGAGCGTCAGGCCCTGCGCGGCCTGCAGGCCCAGGCCCTTCACCTCGGCGAGCGTGAAGAGAAGCGCCGCAAGGCGCGTGCCGCCCTGGGTGATCCCGAACTCGGCGGCCTGCTTGATGGCGTTCGCCGTGTCAAGGCCCGCATTGGCAAGGCCGATGACGTTCGCCCCGGAGCTTTGCGCCTGTAGCAGGAACGACGAGTAGTCAGTTGCCGCCAGCGGATGGCGGACGGAGCCGATGACCTGGCCACCCTTGGACTTCACGAATTTCGAAGTCTGATCCTCGAGGGAATAGCCGAAGGCGTAGTCAGCGGTGAGGAAGAACCATTTGTTGCCGCCGTTCTCCACCAGCGCGCCACCGGTGCCGACTGCCAGCGCGTGGGTGTCGTAGGCCCAGTGGAAGCCATAAGGAGAGCACTGCTTACCGGTGAGCTCGGTCGTCGCCGCACCGGTGGTCATGGTGATTTTTTTCTTTTCCCTGGAAAGGCCCTGGACTGCCAGCGCGACGGAGGACGTTGTCAGCTCCATGATGGAATCGACCTTCTCCGTATCGTACCATTGCCGGGCAATGCTGGAGGCTACGTCGGGCTTGTTCTGGTGGTCCGCGTTCACGATCTCGATCGGGGCGCCCAGAACCTTGCCGCCGAAATCCTCGACGGCCATGCGGGCCGCTTCGACGGAAGATTTGCCGCCGAAATCGGCGTAGACACCGGATTGATCGTTGAGAATGCCGATCTTCACGACCCCGTCGGAGACCTGCTGGGCATAGGCCGCCTGGGTTGCCACGGTGCAGCTCAAGGCGAACAGAATGGGTTTGAGAACTCGCATCGTCTTCCTTCCCTCTATTGTTGAAGGGCAGGTTAGTCCTGCCATATGTCGGACCGCATGGTGAAACCCTCCATGAAGTCGGTCAAGACAAGGTAATGGGGCTATACGCCTTAGCAATGCGAGGGGCCTTCATCCTTAAGTCGCAAGCATTCCCGATTTGACGGTTCCGTGCGGAAAGGCGGCCCGCTCCACATCCAGCGGCAACCCTGGCCAGCGCGGAAAGCGGTGTTCATGGAAGTTCGAAGCGCCTATAACCACCTCGTCATTTTCCCTCATCCAGGCTGGAGTTTCCCATGACAGCTCATAATCCTCCGGAACGTCGGGTCCCTGACCTGAAGGATCCGTCCTTGCTGGTGTCCCAGGCCTATGTAGCGGGCGAATGGGTGGATGCGGCCGGTGGAAAGACCATTCCCGTCAACGACCCCTTCGACGGCGCTCTCATCGCCTCCGTGCCCGACCTTGGGGCCGATGCCGCCCGCCGGGCCATCGACAAGGCCCATGAGGTGCAGAAAAGCTGGGCCAAGCGCACGGCCAAGGAGCGCAGCCAGATCCTGAAGAGGTGGTATGACCTCATCATCGAGAATGCCGACGATCTGGCGCTTATCCTCACCACCGAGCAGGGCAAGCCCCTGGCCGAGGCCAAGGGCGAGGTGATCTCGAACGCCGCCTATATCGAGTGGTTCGCGGAAGAGGCCAAGCGCATCGACGGCGACATCATTCCCGGCGCGAATCCCGGCCAGCGCATCCTCGTGCTCAAGCAGCCGGTGGGCGTGTGCGCGGCGATCACCCCCTGGAACTTCCCGAATGGCATGATCACCCGCAAGGTCGGCCCGGCGTTGGCCGCCGGCTGCACCATGGTGCTCAAGCCCGCCGCGCAGACGCCGCTCTCGGCCCTCGCACTCGCGGTGCTGGCCGAGAGGGCAGGGGTGCCCAAGGGAGCGTTCTCGGTGATCACCACCAATGAGGCCAAGCCCATCGGCGAGGAATTCTGCCGCAACCCGAAAGTGGCCAAGATCACCTTCACCGGCTCCACCGGCGTGGGCCGCTGGCTGATGCGGGAGGCAGGCGACAGCATCAAGCGTCTGTCGCTGGAGCTCGGTGGCAATGCGCCCTTCATCGTGTTCGACGATGCCGATCTCGATGCGGCGGTGGAAGGCGCCACGGCCTCGAAGTTCCGCAATGCCGGCCAGACCTGCGTGTGCGCCAACCGCATCTACGTGCAGGAGAGCGTGGCCGAAGCCTTCGCCGAGAAGCTCGCCGCGAAGGCCAAGGGCCTCAAGCTCGGCCGGGGCACGGACGAGGGTGTGACCATGGGGCCGCTGATCGATGACCGTGCCGTGGCCAAGATGGAGGATCATGTGGCCGATGCGCTCGAGAAGGGCGGCAAGGTGCTGGTAGGCGGCAAGCGCTCGGAACTGGGCAGCACGTTCTTCGAGCCCACGGTGATGACGGGCATCAACCAGAGCATGAAGGTGACGAAGGAGGAAACCTTTGCGCCCCTGGCGCCGATCATCACGTTCAAGGACGAAGAGGACGTGATCGCGATGGCGAACGACACGGAGTTCGGCCTGGCGTCCTACTTCTACGCCAAGGACATGGCTCGTGTCTGGCGTGTGGCGGAGGCTCTGGAGAGCGGCATGGTGGGTGTGAACACGCCTGCTCTGGCCAACGAGATGGCGCCGTTCGGCGGCATCAAGCAATCGGGCCTCGGACGCGAAGGCTCCAAGTACGGCATCGAGGGCTTCCTCGAACTCAAATACGTCTGCCTCGCCGGCATGTAACGAGCTAAGCCGGGCTGTGAGACAGCCCGGCTTCTCATTGTCAGGCCTGGAGCGTGATCGCGACCGGCTGATGATCGGAGGCTGTCGTTTCCACATCGACGCGCAGATCGACGATCCGGTCCGCCATATTCTCAGACACGAAAATGTAATCGCGGCAATGGGGCCCTTGCGGCCATTGCTTGAAATCCGCAATGCCGGTCGTGGGCGCGTGTGGCGCCTTTCCGTGCTTGATCATCCACGCATCCACGAACGACGGAACGCCTGACGCGAAGGGCTTGCGCATCTCGGCGTGGAGCGGATCCTCAGGGCCGAGATTGAAGTCGCCGCAGACGAGGGCGCCGACGGGTGAGGGGAGAGAGCGATACGGCCCCTCGGAATGATCGCGATAGGTGAGTCTGCCGCGCTTCTCATGCTCCTCGTGCACCATGCGGATATGCTCAACCTGAGCTTTCCGGTGTTCGTCCGAATGATACTCGAGATGGCAGGTCGTGACGCGTACAGGACCAAAGCTCGTTGCCACGACGACCTCGAGCGCCTGACGCTGCATGCTCCTGCATTCGGTTGCAGGCCACGGCAATATGTGACTTGTCACCTCCATCACGGCTAAGCGCGATAGGATCATGTTGCCGAAGACCTGCGGATGGCCTTTCTCGTCCCGCCGCTCCACGGCCGGGCGGAACACAGGCGTGTAGCCGGGCAGGAGCGAGGCAAGGATCGCAGGCTGATCTTCGCCGCCGTCATGGGGCGCGAAACCGTGCGAGATCTCCTGGAAGCAGAACACGTCCGCATCGCTGAGCGCCTTCGCGGTCTCGATGATGCGGTCGAGATTGACCCTGCCGTCGCAGCCGAGACCCCACTGGATGTTCCAGGTCACGAGCTTCATCAGCGGATTCCTGCACGCATGAAGGACTGGACGAACTGCCGCTGGAACAGAAGGAAGGCCAGGAGCAGCGGTGCCATGGTCATGACGGTGGCCGCCGTGATGACGGACCAGTCGACGCCCGTCTCAGGGGCTCCGAACACGGCGAGCCCCACCGTGAGCGGGCGGCTCTCCACCGAGTTGGTGACGATGAGCGGCCAGAGGAAGTTGTTCCAGTGATGGCTCACGGAGACGAGACCGAAGGCGATGTACGTTGTCTTGCCGAGCGGCACGAAGACCCGCCACAGCACGCCGAAGGCGGATGCGCCTTCCACGCGCGCGGCTTCCACGAGTTCGTTCGGCACGCCCTTGAAAGTCTGGCGCAGCAGGAAAATCCCGAAGGCGGATGCGACGTAGGGCAGGGCGATAGCCGGGATCGTGTCGAGCAGATTGAGCGCGCTGATCACCCGGTAGTTCTCCACGATCAGCACGTCCGGCATGATCATGAGCTGCACCAGCACCAGGGCGAACAGGATGTCGCGCCCGAAGAAGCGAAAGCGCGCGAAGGCATAGGCCGCGAGCGTGCAAACGACCAGCTGACCGGCGAGCACCATGGTCACCAGCATCACGGTATTGAGATAATACCGCGCGAAAGGCGCCTGATTCCACGCGCGAACGAAGTTGTCGAGGGTCAGCGGGGCTGTAAGGTCGAAGCGCGTGGCATATTCCGAGGGATGGAACGCGCTCCACAGGCTATAGGCCACCGGCAGCAGCCACAGGAGGGCGAGAACCCACGCGGCAATGGTTTCAACCGAATGACTGTGTTGTCTCATTGATAGTGGATCCTGCGGTCGAGATAGACGAACTTGGTGAGCGCGACGGCAGCCAGGATCGTAATCAGAGTCACCGTCAGCGTTGCAGCGAAGGCAGTGTCCTGGAAGGTGAAGGCGACTTCGTAGATGTAATAGAGGAGGAGCGAGCTCGCGTTGTTCGGGCCGCCCTTGGTCATGATGACGAGCTGATCGACAAGCTTGAAGGAGTTGATGAGCGCGTTGATCGAGATGAACAGGGTCGTCGGCATCAGGAGCGGCAGCGTCACACGCCGGAAGAAGTACCACCGGCTCGCGCCCTCGACCTGGGCGGCTTCCTTCAATTCAGGCGGAATGGTCTGCAGCGCCGCGAGATAGAAGATCATGAAGAAGCCCGCTTCCTTCCAGACCACCATGACGGCAAGGCAGCTCATGACGGTGGACGGATCGCCCAGCCAGTTGTGGCCGGCAAAGCCGAGACTCTTCAGGAACTGGTCGAGCAGGCCGTAATTCGGCGTGTAGAAGAACAGCCAGATATTCGCCACTGCGATCATCGGCAGCACTGTCGGCGTGAAAAAGGCCAGGCGCAGGAACGAGCGG
The DNA here is from genome assembly GCA_031181145.1 of Microvirga sp. GTDB lineage: Bacteria > Pseudomonadota > Alphaproteobacteria > Rhizobiales > Beijerinckiaceae > Microvirga. Next base: position 66,790 of record JAPSLB010000022.1, on the reverse strand, counting down.
CCCGTCATCTTCTTGTCCACCCACACGGCCATCAGGAGCGCGAGCGCAATGCTGGTCGGAACGGTGGCGATGGCGAATACGATGTTGTTTCGCAGCACCTGCCAGAAGACATGGTCCTCCAGCATGTAGGTGTAGTTTTCCAGGCCGACGAATTCGGAAGCTCCGCCCCGGCTCAGCGAAAAGAAGCTGTGATAGAGCGTCGCCAGGATCGGATAATGGGTAAAGGCCGTCAGGAGAACGACGGCGGGCAGCAGGAGCAGCCAAGCGTTCACGTTCGTCAGCCACGCCTTGCGTCTGACGGCCCTGGGCTCGGCGGCACTCATGACGGCGGATACCATCGCTCACTCCTGCGGATCGACCAATGTGCTGCGGCGAGAACCGCCGCAGCACATGAGGCTGGATTACTTGTAGCGACTGAGGACGCGCTCGGACTGCTTCTGAGCGTTGTCGAGGGCTTCCTGCGGCGTCTGCGTTCCGGTGACGGCCGCCTGCACCGCATCGTTGACGATCTTGTAGATGCGCCCGTTGTCATGCACCGACAGCTCGGCCACGGCATGTTCCAGCTGATCGCGTGCCACGACGGCCTGCGGGAAGTCCTTGACGTAGTTCTTCATGACGTCGGTCTCGTAGGCGGCGGGCGTCACGGCCACATAGCCCGTCTTGATGCTCCATTCGGCGGCGCGTTCGGGAGCGGTCATCCAGCGGATGAACTTAACGGCAGCCTGCTGCTGCTCGGGGGAAGCGCTCTTGAACACATAGAAGTTGCCGCCGCCGGTCGGAGAGCCGCGGCGCTCCATGGCCGGAAGCATGGCGACGCCGAAATCGAACCTCGCGCCTTCCTTCACCGCCGTCAGGTTGCCGGTGGTGTGCCACATCATGGCCGTCTTGCCTTCCAGGAAGTCCGTGCGCAGGGTTCCCCATTCCACGGCGCCCTTCGGCATGACGCCTTCCTTCGCCGCGAGGTCGACCCAGTACTGCAGGGCCTCGACGGTCTTGGGCGCGTTGAAGGAAACCTGGTTGCCGGCCTCGTTCATGAGCTTCTGGCCGTTCTGGATGGCGAGCGCCTGGAGCATCCAATAGCCATAGCCCGTGGAGGGGATCTCCACACCCCAGCGGGTCACGTTGCCGGAGGCATCCTTCTTCACGAGCTTCTTCGACATCTCGACCATCTCGGCCCAGGTTGCCGGCGGCTTCTCAGGATCTAGGCCCGCTTCCTTGAACGCGTCCTTGTTGTAGTAGAGGACAATGGTGGAGCGCTGGAACGGTACGCTCCAGGTCTTGCCCTCGACGCGGCCATTCTCCATGAAGGCCGGGTAGAAGCTGTTCAGCCAGTCCTTGTCGGCGCCGGGAATCTCGTCGATCGGCACGATCGCCTTCTCGTCCATGAGCGTGAAGAGATCAGTGGAGAAAAGAACCGAGAGCTGCGGAGGCTGACCGCCCTTCATGGCCGTCATGGCCTTCGTCATCGTGTCGGTGTAGTTGCCGGCATAGACGGCTTCCACCTTGATGTCCGGGTTCTCTTGCTGGAACTTCTGAACCATGTCGTCGATGACCTTCGTGACAGGCCCGCCGACGGCGACGGGATAATACATGGTCAGGTTGACTGCTTGAGCGACGGTGGCGCTCAGGCTCGCCACGGTCATGAGGCCTGCGGTGAGCAGGGCTTTCGTCTTGAACTTCATCGTCCTCCCCTTTCCGGGTTTAGAAGCATGCGCCGGCGGCCGAGGCTGCCGGTGCTCTTTCAGAGGAAAGCCTCACTGGGGCAGGGCGCTACCCGCGCGACGCTTTCCGCTGTCCCTGTCAAACAGATGTATGTGACGGTTTTGCCACCCGAGCGCGACTTGTGCACCGGTCGGGAGGGCACAATAGCCGGTCTGTCGGACGGAGACGGTCTCCCCCTTCACGTCGCACAGAATGATGCTGTCGGCGCCCAGATATTCCACCGCCCTGACGGTGGCCGGAATGCCGTCGCTTTCCACGAGGGAAATATGCTCCGGCCGGATACCCAGGACAGCGTCGTCCTCCCAGGTGATGATGTTCATGGGCGGCGTGCCGATGAAGCGGGCCGTGAAATCGCTCGCAGGTTCGTTGTAGAGCTCGTGGGGTGCGCCATTCTGCTCGATGTGCCCGTCGCGCATCAGGATCACCCGGTCAGCCATGGTCATGGCCTCGGTCTGATCGTGGGTGACATACACCATGGTCATGCCGAGCCGCTGCTGCAGGCCGCGGATTTCCGTGCGCATCTCGTGGCGCAGCTTGGCGTCGAGGTTCGAAAGCGGCTCGTCCATCAGGCAGACGGGGGCCTCCGCAATGATGGCCCGGCCCAGGGCGACACGCTGGCGCTGGCCGCCCGAGAGCTGAGACGGCCTGCGGTCGAGCAGATGGCTCAAACCTACGATATCCGCCACCCTCTTGAGGCGTTCGTCGCGCTCCGCGCGCCCGACGCCGCGCACGCGCAGACCGAAGATGATGTTCTCCGCCACGTTCAGGTGAGGGAACAGCGCATAGGACTGGAACACCATCGAGATGTTGCGCTGGGCAGGGGAAAGGTGGGTTACATCCCGGCCGCCGATGGTGATGGTGCCGGAATCGACGTCCTCCAGGCCTGCGATCAGGCGCAGGGTCGTCGACTTGCCGCAACCCGAGGGGCCGAGCAGAACCAAGAGCGTTCCCGCATCGGCCTTGAAGCTGATGCGATTGACGCCACCGACGCCGCCCCAGGTTTTCGATACTGCGTTGACGACAATCTCGGACATCGGCGTAATCCTTGAGACCTAGAGTAGAAGGCGCATTAGGCTCTGGCGGCAAGGAGAAGTTCGGCCAATTCGGCGAAACCGTCTCCTGAATGCCCCTTGGCAACGTAAGCCGGCCTGTTCTTCAGCCGGTGCTCGAAGTCGTGAATGTTGGCGACGCCGACGCTGAGCGGGAAGGCGGCAAACATGGGCTCGTCGTTCGGCGAGTCGCCCGCATAGACCACGGAATTCTTCGCCTGCTCCCAATCCAGGCCGAACGCATCGGCCAGAAGGGTCTTGGTCATGCTGAGTTTGTTGTAGTCGCCGAACCAGCCATTCACATGGATCGAGCTGACCTTCGCCTGTGCGCCGTGGCGCTCGAAGATGGCTACGATCCTGTCAACCTCGGACTCGGGCAGGGCTGGAACGTCCTCGCAAAAATCGATGGCGAGGTCGGCCAGCCGGTAGGACTGGTCGCTGGCAAGCGCCGATCCGGGAACGGCGGCAAGGACCTCCTTCTCGATGGCATCGAGCTTGGCGCGGTTCTGCTTCAGCTCTTCGGGCGTGGCCCAGAAATGCTGCTCCATCTTCTTTCGCTGACGATCGTAGCGGAAATAGAAGGCGCCATTCTCTCCGACGACGGCATCCACCGGCCACATGCGGGCGATATGATCGCACCACCCGGCGGGACGGCCCGTCACGGGAACCACGAGAAAACCGGCGCGCTGCAGATTTTCCAGCGCCGTATAGGCAGAGGCGGTCAGCACGCCTTCCGTCGTAATGGTGTCGTCTATATCCGAGAGGACGACGCGCACGGAACGCGCCCTGTCCGGCGGGAGCTGAGACAGAGGGATCATGCCGCCGCTCCATCAATCACAGGGCGGGGGGGACGCGGACCAGTCACATGCATTCGCAGGCGTTCCTTTTGCGGCACTTCGTACCTTGATAGGGAACCTAGATAACAAAATTTGGGGGATCAAGCATACTAATGTGGGATGTCCCAACACTTTTGACGAAGTTACGATATTCTCGTCTATGAACTGGAGATACCCGCCGTGTCCTTCCACGAAGGCAAGAAAGCCGCACGTCAGCGTCTGATCGTGGCTGAGCTGGGACTGAGTCCGGCCGTTCGAACGTCGGATCTCGCTCGCAGGCTCGGCGTCTCGGCGGAGACGGTGCGGCGCGATATCGATGAGCTGACTCAGCGGGGCCTTGTCAGCCGCACCTACGGAGGCGCAGCCGGGCGACAGCTCGGGCTCCAGCCCGTCTTCCAGGATCGGAACACACTCGCCGTGGAGGAGCGCGAAGCGATCGCCCGGACCGCCGTCGGGCTGGTGAAGGCGGGTGACGTGATCATGATCGATTCCGGTTCTACTACGGCCCGTTTCGCGCATGTTCTCGCCGAAACCGCCGAAAGGATCACGGTCATCACAAACTGCTTCGCCGTTGCGAACGCTCTGGTGTCGCAGGGCCATGTACGGGTCCTGTTCTGCCCGGGGGAGTTCTCCTCGCACGAGCGGGGCGTCTACGGCTCCGAAACCTGTGCTTTCCTCCAGCGGTTCAATGCGGATATCGCTTTCATCGGCGCCAGCGGTCTCACCCTTGAGGGGCCGAACGACGTGGAAACGCAGGCTTGCTGGGTGAAGCGCACGATGATCGAGCGGGCCGAGCGCAAAGTCCTCCTTCTCGACGGGTCCAAGTTCAACCGGCGCCATCTCGAGCTCGTCTGCCCGATGGCGGAACTGTCGGACATCGTCACGGACCGCTCGCCGGATCCTGCTCTGGTCGCGAGGATCGAGGCCAGCAACGTGTCTCTGCATCCTGCGCAGACCAGGGAGGTTCCGGCGGAGGCATGATGGTGCCTGGCCGCCTCTGAGCTCTTCACGGGAGCGATTTCTCAAGTAAGGTGTCTGCATGACAGATGATGCCCTGATCCTGCGTGCCTTGTTCGATGCGGCTTTGGAGGCGGCGCTCCCGGACGGAAAGTTCGACGGACGTTTGCCGTCGCGGCCAAAGGGCAGAACGATCGTCCTCGGGGCCGGAAAAGCGTCCGCGCGCATGGCGGCTGCGTTCGAGGAGGCTTGGGCGAAGGCGGGCGGGATCTGCGAAGGGGTGGTCGTCACGCGTTACGGGCATGCGGTGCCCACCCGTTCGGTCGAGGTCGTCGAGGCCGCCCACCCGGTTCCCGACGAGGCTGGCCTGAAGGCGGCCCGGCGCATTCTCGCGCTGGCTCGTGAGGCGGGTCCCGACGACCTCGTCGTGTGTCTCGTCTCCGGTGGAGCATCGGCGCTTCTCTCGCTGCCTGCCGAAGGCGTCACCCTGGCGGATAAGCAGGCGCTGAACCGCGCGTTGCTGAAATCCGGTGCACCCATCGGGGAGATGAACCTCGTCCGCAAGTCGCTTTCTGCCATCAAGGGCGGACGGCTCGCGGCGGCCGTCGCTCCAGCGCAACTCGTCACCTACCTCATCTCCGATGTGCCGGGGGACGACCCTTCGAGCATCGGCTCCGGCCCGACGATTCCGGAACGGGTCGATCCTCGATCGGTTCTGGCCATCCTCGGCAGATACGATATCGATGTGCCTCCCCATATGACGAAGGCCATTCAGGCGAACGTCGTCGGGAACTCGGCCGAGGGAGGCACCGTGCATATGCTCGCCACGCCCAAGATGGCGCTCGATGCGGCCGCCTCCAAGGCGCGTGAATTCGGCCTGGTGCCGCTGATCCTGGGAGATGCCATCGAGGGTGAGGCGCGAGAGGCCGGGCGCGTGATGGCAGGCATCGCGCGCTCCGTGAAGCAGCATGGCGAGCCCGTTTCAGCGCCTTGCGTGCTTCTGTCCGGCGGAGAGACGACTGTGACTGTTCGCGGATCGGGACGGGGCGGGCGCAACGCGGAGTTCCTGCTGTCGCTTGCCATGGCGCTGCGAGGCGAGGCAGGTCTCTCGGCGATTGCCTGCGATACTGACGGCATTGACGGATCGGAGGACAATGCGGGCGCATGGTTTGATCAGGCAATGTTCGCGGCCGCTCATGAGCAGGGCGTGGATCTTGCTGAGTATCTTGCAGACAACGACGCCTATGCGGCCTTCGCGCAGCTCGACAGACTGGTCGTCACAGGGCCGACCCTGACCAATGTGAACGACTTTCGCGCCATTCTCGTTCGCTAAAGCACGTCAACTGCGCCCGTGATGTTCTTTTCCGGAATCATCAGCGTGACGGTGGTTCCGTGCCCCTCCCTGCTGTCGATCTCGATCCCTCCGCCATGGAGCCTGAGGATGTGCCAGGCAAGGCTGAGGCCGAGGCCCGTGCCCGGATAATTCTTGGTGTTGTGGCCTCGAAAGAACGGCTGCATGAGGAAAGGAAGGTCCCGAGCAGAAATGCCGATCCCCTCGTCTTTCACCTGAATCGAGATTCCCTCCGGTGCCGAGCGCGCCTCCACGGTGATAGGGCGCTCTGCGGACGAGTATTTCATAGCGTTGGACAGCACGATGACGAGTGCCTGCTCCAGCAGGATAGGATCGCCCACGACAGTGCGGGGGAGGGTTTGAATATCGACAGTCACAGGGCGAGAGGGCTCATGGCTCGTCTGCTCCCGGCAGACGCGCCTGATCAGAGCTTCCGGGTTGAACTCGGTCGGATTCAGAAGGATGCCTCCCGCGCTGGAGCGCGTATAGGACAGGACCATCTCGATCAACTCGTTGAGCCGCAAGCTGGCGCGCCAGATCCTCTCGGCGCGATCTCTGACCTCCTTCGCGCTGAGCCGCTCCGCCCGTCGAATGAGGCCCTGCGCAAGGGCACTAATAGTGGAAAGGGGAGTCTTGAGCTGGTGAGCCAGGAGAGCAACGGGATCCAAAGGCTGAGCCATCTTCTGCTTGCGGCCTCCGGAACTTGTCGAGCGTTTGGTTCTGGAAGACTTCTTGTGGGGCCTTTGAGCAGGAGACACCGGCAACTCACTTGAATATACGATATAAAGTTATATGCGATCCATCGATTTAGTGCGCCTAGCGTCCTTGTCCAATCTGACAAATCGGATGAAGAGGGGTTGCGTCAAATACGAGTAATTCTTCCGTATTTTTACGTAAATTTGCTCAACTTTCGTATGTTGCAAAGCATATTTTGAGATAGACAGTTGCACATATAGCCAATTCTGCAGGCTTATTGTCATAAACATGCAATGTATAGCTCATTATACGTGCCATTATTGTATTGTGGCTGCGAAATTATTGCCCAGTTTGAAACCTGAAGCATGGGGGCTGCGTTGACAGGCAGATCAAACCGAGGAGAAGCATCATGGATCGTGATCGCAGCGAAGGCAGCATGAAGAACACCAAAGGCCGCGTGAAGGAAGGCCTCGGCAAGGCTCTCGGCGATAGCAAGATGGAAACCGAAGGCAAGATGGATAAGGCCGAGGGCCATATCCAGAACACCGTCGGCGGCATCAAGGACAGCCTGCGCAAGAGCACCTGATCAGAGCAAGCTCGAGAACAAGGCCCGGCAATGATCCGGGCCTTGCTCACTCCGCCGGAGCGGCCTTGGTAATCAGGAAAGTCGTTTGGTTCTCATTCTGGTGCTGCTCGACCAGGATATCGCCCAGTTCACGCACGAGGTTGGGCAGATCGATCCCTGCAAGCGGATCCGTGCAAGTCACGCGCAACTGGTCGCCCGGTCTCATGGTGAGCAGCGCCTTGCGGGTTCGCAGTGTCGGGAGCGGGCACTTCAAACCGGACAGATCCAGCTCAATCATCGAAGTCCTCCCGTCCGTTCCAGCCGCCATTCAAAGGTTTCCAGCGATGAGTGCCCTCGCGCTCAACAATGGCGCGCGCAGCGTTCAGATCTTCCGGGCTGTTGATGTTGAAAAACGGGTCGAATGGCTCTGTCGGCCAAAAAGCCGTTACAAGCCCGTGAGCGTTCGCCCAGTTCTCTACCCGGCGCGCGCCTTCGATCGTAAGTGCATGGCGCAAGTCATGGCGTAGATCGACGGGCCAGAGGCCGACGGTGTGATGATGATGCGATCCTGAGGCGGCGCAGGCGAGGGGCTTTCGGCCCGCTTCACGGGCCTCATGCAGCCGCCGGACGAGATCGTGCGGAATGAACGGGGTGTCGCCCGGGACACTGATCACCCATTCGACCTCGGGACGGTGAATTGCAGCCCATTCGAGCGCAGTCAGAATGCCCGCGAGAGGACCCGGATGCCCGGGTATGGAATCGCAGACCACGGGCATCCGGGTCTCGGAAAATCGCGCGGGGTCGCCATTCGCATTGAGGATCACGCCCTCGCATTGCGGCGCTAGGCGCTGCTCTACGAATGCGAGAAGGGAGCGTCTCCCGAGCCTCAGGAGGGGTTTGTCGCCTCCGCCCATGCGCCGAGCCAAACCTCCTGCGAGAATGACCCCCAGGGTCGTCGGAACAGGCGTCATCGAGGTTCACTCGATCACAATGCGCGGCGCGGGGCGAGCCGCCGCGCCGCCCGACAACGCCGTCCAGACCTGCTGGGCCATGCCCTTGTAGATCCTTGCGTGCGGCCCGTCCGGATCCGCCGCGACGACGGGGCGCCCCGCATCGGACAGTTCGCGAATGGTCATGTTGAGCGGAACCTCTCCGAGGAAGGGGACGTTGAGGCGCTGGGCTTCCGAACGGGCGCCGCCATGGCCGAAAATGTGCGAGGTCTGGCCGCAATGGGGGCAGACGAAGGTGGCCATGTTCTCGATTATGCCCAGGATCGGGATTTCCACGCGCTTGAACATCGATACGCCCCGCCGCGCATCGATGAGCGCCAGATCCTGCGGCGTCGAGACGATCACCGCGCCTGCCAGGGGCGTTGCCTGCGCCATGGTGAGTTGGGCGTCGCCCGTGCCCGGCGGCATGTCCACCACAAGCACGTCGAGATCGCCCCAGGCGACCTCGCGCAGCATCTGCGTGATCGCCGACATGACCATCGGTCCGCGCCAGATCATCGCGGTTTCCTCTTCGACGAGGAAACCGATCGACATGACCTTCAGGCCAAAAGCCTCCATGGGCTCGAGAATGCGGTTTTCGAGCAGTTTCGGCTTACCGTGGATGCCGAAGAGCTTGGGCATGGAGGGGCCATAGATATCCGCATCGAGAACGCCGACCTTCAGGCCCAGCGCCTTGAGGCCCAGGGCGAGATTGCAGGCCGTCGTCGACTTGCCCACGCCACCCTTGCCGGAGGCCACGGCGATCACGTGCTCCACGCCCGGAATGCGCTGGTTTCTGGGCTGGGCAACCGCACGGGGGCGCTGCGCGGCGGCTGGTGAGGGGGAGGGCGCGCCCGAACCGGCAGGGCGGTCGGCGGTGAGGCTTGCGAAAACCCCCTTCACGCCTGGCAAGCCCTGAACGGCTGCGGCTGCGGCCTGGCGGACCTGTTCCATTGCCTGGGCCTCGGAGGGGTCGATGGCGATCGAGAACATCACACGCCCGGCATCGTCGATGTGAACATCCGAGAGGCGCCCCGAAGCGACGAGATCGGTTCCGCCGGCATCGACCCGTACGGTCGAGAGCGCCTGCAACACATGTTCACGGGTAATCGCCACGATGGAGGCTCCTGAGCTGCGTTCCAATAATCCCTTGAGCCTCATGTATAGGCTTGAGCCCCATCCGTTAAGGCGTTGTCTGACCGTCATGAGCGATATCCGAACCAAAACTCACCCTCCCCGTTGTTCAATCGATCCCTCGGGGCTGAGCCGGCCAGCCGAAGAGCGGCGCTTGCGCATCGCCGACCCGAGACGCTGCAATGGAAATCAGGAGAGGATAATGCATCAACACGGCCATAACGATCCGAATGCCCAAAAGCTCTACGAGCTGATCAAGGATGTGAAGATCGCCATGATGACCACCGTTGACACAGACGGTACGCTGCACAGCCGCCCCATGTACAGCCAGGAGGCTGACGAGCATGGCGACCTCTGGTTCTTTACCCAGATCCAATCTCCCAAGATGACAGAAGTGTCCCGCGACAACCAAGTCAACCTGGGCTTCAGCGATCCCAGCAGTCAGACCTATGTGTCCGTTTCAGGCAAGGCCGAGATCGTGCGCGACAAGGCCAAGATCGAAGAGAAATGGTCGGAGCCGCTGCGGGCCTGGTTCCCGGAAGGCAAGGACGATCCGCAGATCGCCCTGATCCGCGTGCATCCCTCGAAAGGCGAATACTGGGACAGCCCGTCCTCAACGATCGTCCATCTCTACGGATATGCGAAGGCCGCATTGACCGGTCAGCAGCCTAACCCCGGCGATCAGGCGAAGGTGAATTTGAGCTGACGCCCGCTGCATCACCAGAAACAGAAAAGGGCCGTTGAACGGCCCTTTTTCGTTCCTTCCGTTTGCGGCTTTCTTTCAGGTTCCAGCTTGAGTATAATTAATGATAATAGAAACGAACCAACTCGGAGCCCATCCGAAGATCGGGAGAATGAAAACAGCAAAGGGGCGCTTCCAGGGAGGGAAGGATGAAATCCGTCTGGCTTGCCGCCGTCTCCACTGTAGCGTTAGCGTCTTCAAGTTTCGCCCAGCCTGCCACTCAGCCACCGTCCAGCAATCTCGAGAAGCTTCAGACTTTTCAGAGCACGGGCACCGTCGAGCCCAGGCAGATTCCGCAGGAGGGACGACGCGCCGACGCGATCCGGCGCAACCTCGAGAAGATCAAGCTGCCGGCTGGCTTCAAGATCGAGCTTTATGCCATCGTGCCCGATGCACGCCACATGGCGGTGGGACCCAACGCAGGCGTCGTCTTCGTCGGGACCCGCAAGAGCAATGTCTATGTGGTGACAGACCGCGACAAGGACCGCATCGCCGACGAGGTCAAGCAATTCGCGCCATCCGTCGAGTTCAAGATCCCTAATGGCGTCTGCTTCTCACGCGATGGCATGCTCTATGTTGTCGAGCAGAACCGCGTGCTGCAGTTCCCGGCTGCGGAGTTCTTCTACGAAGGGCCCGACGTGGCGGCTGCGGTCGTCGTGAAGCAAGGTGAATTGATCCCGCCGAGCGAGGAGAGCTTCAACCACACGGCCCGCGTTTGCCGGGTTGGACCCGACAACAAGCTCTATATCGCCCTTGGGCAACCCTTCAATGTGCCGCCGAAGGAGAAGATGGAGCTTTACAGGCAGGTCGGTATCGGCGGCATCATCCGCATGGATCAGGACGGCAAGAATCGGGAGGTTTATGCTATCGGCATCCGCAACTCTGTCGGCATCGAGTTCAATCCGGCCGACAAGTCCCTCTGGTTCACCGACAATCAGGTCGACGGAATGGGCGATGACCAGCCTCCCGGCGAGTTGAACCGGGCCGTCCAGATGGGCCAGAACTTCGGCTTCCCGTATTATGGCGGCGGCGTGGTTCGCACCGTCGAGTACAAGGACGATCAGGTTCCGGCGGATGTCGTGGCTCCTCAGGCCGAGATGGCGCCCCACGCCGCCGATCTCGGACTCGTCTTCTACACGGGCAACATGTTCCCTGCGGCCTATCAGGGTGGAATGTTCTCGGCGCAGCACGGGTCCTGGAACCGCACGACGCCTATAGGGGCGCGCGTGATGTTCACGCCTCTCAAGCCCGACGGTACGGCGGACGAGCCCCAAGTCTTCGCGGAGGGCTGGCTCAACGAAAACGGTGAGTATCTCGGCCGACCAGTGGATGTCGCCGTGTTGCTCGATGGCTCGCTCCTCGTTTCCGACGATACGGCAGGTGCAATCTATCGCATCTCCCATGAAGGCCAGTAAGGCTGCCCTGGCGGGCGTGCCCAAAAGCGCGCCCGCTCTTCCGAAAGGCAAGACCATGAAGACGATCCATGCCCTGGTGCTGCTCGGGGCATTCTCAGGCTGCCTCGGACCGGGCAGCGCGGAGGCGGCCGATGCCAGGGCGGGACGCCAGAAGATCACCGCCTGTCAGGCCTGCCATGGGCTCGACGGACTCTCGAAAAATCCCGAATCCCCTAATCTTGCGGGGCAGATCGAAGGCTATCTCGTGAAGGCGATGATGGAGTACAGATCCGGAGCCCGCAAGAACGAGAGCATGAATATCGTTACAAAGGATCTCTCGGAGCAGGATATGGCCGATATCGCGGCCTATTATTCGTCGATAGAGATCGACGTGCTGCCACCATGAGGCCGGGGAATGTCGCACGTCACCCTTTCATCGGCTGGAAGCCTTCGCTATTGTCCTGCCTCCCGAAACGGCTAGGAGCAGGCGATGGTGGACATCGCGACCAGGGTCTACAATCACACCTGGAAGATCGACCCGATCGTTCGGTCGGTCCTTGATACGGACTTTTACAAGCTCCTGATGGCGCAGACGATCTTTCGCCGCCATCGCGACGTGCAGGTGACCTTCGGCATCCATAACCGCACTACCCGCATCCGCCTGGCCGACATCATCGATGCGGGTGAGTTGCGCGAACAGCTCGACCATGTGCGGACCCTCTCCCTCACGCGCGGCGAGTCCACCTGGCTCCGCGGCAACACCTTCTACGGCAAGCGGCAGATGTTCTCGCCGGAATTCATGGACTGGCTCGAGACCTTCCGTTTTCCGGAATACCTCCTGGAAAAGGAGGATGGCCAGTACGTGCTCACTTTTCACGGCCCTTGGATCGAAACCACCATGTGGGAGATCCCGGCACTCGCCATCCTCAACGAGCTGCGCTCGCGCGGGATCTTGAGGGGGATGGGCAAGTTCGAGCTGCAGGTGCTTTATGCCCGCGCCATGACACGCGTGTGGGAGAAGATCGAGCGTCTGAGAAGGCTGCCGGATCTCTCCATCTCGGATTTCGGCACACGCCGTCGTCACGGCTTTCTCTGGCAGGATTGGTGCGTGCAAGCCATGATCGAAGGCTTGGGGCCATCCTTCCTCGGCACCTCGAACTGCCTGATCGCCATGCGTCGCGAGGTGGAGGCCGTGGGGACCAACGCTCATGAGCTTCCCATGGTCTATGCCGCTCTGACGAACAGCGACGAAGAACTGGCGAGGGCTCCCTACTGCGTATTGGCTGATTGGCAGGCGGATTACGAAGGCAATCTGCGCGTTATCCTGCCCGATACCTACGGCACGACGAACTTTCTTCAGAATGCTCCCGACTGGGTATCCTCCTGGACCGGCATCCGCGTCGACTCCAAGGATCCCATCGAGGGTGGCGAGGAGGCCATCGAATGGTGGCGGCAGCGAGGGCAGAATCCGCGTCAAAAACTCGCCATCTTCTCCGATGGGCTCGACGTGAATGTGATTGAGCGCATCCACCAGCATTTCCGGGGCCGCATGCGCATCGGTTACGGTTGGGGCACGCTGCTCACGAACGATTTCCGCGGACTCGTTCCCGAGGGTGGGCTGGATCCCATTTCCATCGTCTGCAAGGTCATTTCCGCCGATGGCCGTCCGACCGTGAAGCTTTCGGACAACCCGACGAAGGCCCTGGGTCCCGAGGACGAGATCGAGCGTTACAAGCGCGTGTTCCATGTGGGCGCGCAGATGGCGCAACCAGTTGTGGTGTGATGGCAATGAAGGTCGATCTGAACAGCGATATGGGCGAAAGCTTCGGGGCATGGTCGATGGGCGACGACGAGGCGATGCTGGATATCGTCTCGTCGGCAAATATCGCGTGCGGTTTCCATGCCGGCGATCCGTCCACCATGTTCCGCACGGCGGAGATCGCCAAGCGGAAAGGCGTGGCGATCGGTGCGCATCCCGGCTTCAACGACCTGCACGGCTTCGGCAGACGGACGATCCGTGGTGATTCCCCCGCCGAGATCGAGCGCATGATCGCCTACCAGATCGGCGCGATGCAGGCCGTTGCCACGCTAGTCGGCCATAAGGTCACTTATGTGAAGGTCCATGGCGCGCTCAACAATATGGCGAACGAGGAGGAGAGCTTGGCGCTCGCGATCGCCCGCGCCATCAAGGGGGTCGATGCCAGCCTCATCAACGTATGCATGCCGGGCCTTCTGATGGAGAAGGCATCGGGGACCATCGGTATCCCGGTGGTGCGGGAGTTCTTCGCGGATCGCACCTATGAGGACAACGGTTCGCTGACCAGCCGCAAGCAGCCCGGCTCCGTTCTGCACGATGCGGATGCGGCGGCCGAGCGCGTGCTGCGCACGTTGCAGGACGGGGCCGTCGTCACGACATCGGGAAAACGGATTCCCATAGAGATTGATACGATCTGCGTGCATGGCGACGAGCCGAGCGCCGTCGCCATGGCGCGCACTATCAAGGCAAAGCTCGAAGCCAACGGCATCACCATCGCTCCGTTCTCTGGGGCGTAGAGATGACGTTCAAGGACCACTTCTCGACGAAGTCGAGCGATTACGCGGCCTATCGTCCGACATATCCGCACGCGCTCGTCGACTATCTCGCCGGACTTTGCAGGCAGACGGAGGTGGTGCTCGACGTCGGTTGCGGCACGGGACAGCTCTCGGTGCTGCTGGCCGAGCGTTTCAGCCGGGTGATCGCGACCGATGCGAGTGCGCAGCAGATCGGGAAAGCCGAAGCCCATGAGCGCGTGGAGTATCGTGTTGCACCGGCGGAACATAGCGGCCTTCCCGCACGCTCGGCCGATCTGATCACGGTGGCGCAGGCGGCGCATTGGTTCGATCTGAACGCGTTCTATGAGGAAGCGCGCCGTGTCGGAAAACCGGGTGCGGTGCTGGCGCTCGTTACCTATGGGGTCATCCAGGCCGATCCTGAGATCAACCCGGTCATCCAGCACTTTTACGAGAACGTCGTCGGCGCCTATTGGCCGCCAGAACGCCGTCATGTGGAAGAGGGGTATCGCTCCTTCGCTTTTCCTTTCGAAGAATGGGATGCGCCGCCGCTGGCCATCGAGGTGCAATGGCGGGCCTCCGATCTCATTGGCTACGTCGACACTTGGTCGGCTGTCCGCGGACTCGAGAAAGCGCAGGGACGTGAGCCTCTCGAGCAGTTTCAGCGTGAGCTCTTGACGCAGTGGGGCGAGGCTCAGCGCCGGCGCACCGTTCGCTTTCCCCTATCGCTGCGGGTCGGACGAATGTGATCGACCCGCCGCGAATGCCCTGGCGAGAAACGGCTTGAGAGCGGAGAACGTCTCTTCAGGTGCCTCCTCGGCGAGGTAATGGCCGCAATCGATCCCGTGGCCTTCTACGTGGTCGGCCCAGTCGCGCCACACGGCCAGAACGTCGTACCAGCGTTCCAGGCCGTTCTGCAGCCCCCAGAGCGCCAGGACGGGGCAAGCGATGCGCCGTCCGGCCCTCATGTCGGCCTCGTCGAGCTGCATGTCGATGGTCGCGCCCGCGCGGTAGTCCTCGCACATGGCGTTGATCGTGCGAGGATCGGAATAGCAGCGCCGGTATTCCGCCAATGCCTCCGCGTCGAACAGGTTGCGTCCGCGCCGCAGATAGAATGTGTCGGGGTCGGCGGAGATCAGGGTTTCGGGAATGGGATGCGGCTGCGCAAGGAAGAACCAGTGCCAGTAGCCCATGGCGAATGCCATGTCGGTGCGCCGGAAATGCTCGTAGGTCGGCAGAATGTCGAGAACGGACAGGGCTACGACGCAGGCTGGATGATCGAGAGCCATGCGATAGGCGCAGCGTCCGCCGCGGTCGTGACCGATCACGGCAAAGCGGCCGAAGCCGAGGGAGCGCATCACCTCGACCATGTCCCGCGCCATGGCGCGTTTCGAATAGGGCGTGTGATCGGATGCGGTCGGCGGTTTGGAGCTGTCGCCGTAACCGCGCAGATCCGCGCAGACCACCGTGTACTCTTCAGCAAGCCGAGGAGCGATCCGGTGCCACATGACATGCGTTTGCGGATGTCCGTGCAGCAGCAGGACGGGTGGTCCATCGCCTGCATGCCGGAGATTGATGACCGCCTCGGAGGTTTCGATCCGGCGCTGCGTGAAGTTCTCGAACATGGGCCGAGTATCCTACACATTCGCCGGAGCCTCCAGCCCTACCTAAGCAGGCGAGAACAGGCTGCAGTCCATGAAAAGCCCGGCTCGCCTGCCTTGGAGCGCGCACTTACCATGAGCGGCGCGCGCCGTTGTCGATATGGATGATCCCATTGCGATATCTCTTGAGCCCGCCGACCTCCGGTCGCGAGCTCAAGTAGGCCATGACGCCGCGGGCGCGTGCTTTCACTCTGAAATCGATGGCGCGGCATGCCAGGTGAAGAGAGTGGCGTGCGCCACCCGCGCGCCGGTTCCGCGTCTGGCTCCGATGGGTGGATTCGATGCTGACGGGGCCGAATTTGGCGGCGAGATCGGCAATAACGGTCAGGAGATTGCCCGGCAGGCACCGGGTGGGGGCGGTGGCGCGCAGTTTGATGGTGCCCTGGGCGACCAAAGAAGCAAATCCAGGAGGGGCGAGAGTCCCGGCATCCGGCAGTCTGCCCGTGGCTGCAGGATCAGTGATCCGGTCGTTGGAGGGGAGGCTCGTGTATTCGATCTTGGGAAGGGGCTTGGGATGAGCTCTGGTCTTCGGCGCTTTGGATGGCGGGACGCTCGCGGGTGAAGGGGCGGCTTTCGAGAGAGGCAGCGGGATCACGATCCCATTCGGCTCCGGATATGGGCTTTGTGCATTCGCCGAATTTGGCAGAAGGGCCGTCAGGCAAGCGCCGGTCACGAAGGCGAGCCATGGCCTGCAACGAACTTTCAATTCGGTGCTCATCGGGTTCTCCCCGTTCTGAGCCCCCACCTGAGGGAATGCCGGTGGATGGTCCTCCCAACGGCAGTCGTGTTTATTGGCCAGTAGACTGGCAGATGCGATGACCGCTTGAGGGGAAGTACCTATGCAACGGCCTAGATGAGGCAAGAGTGAGATGGGATAATAAGTCTGCTCAAAAGGATTATAGGCTGATGAAACCCTTATTTTCTAAGCATTTTAGCCTCGAAAAATTTCTATGCTTTTATGTTGTATGTTGCATTTCTTGAGGCCTTGCAGGGCCGATTTACGATACACATATCATGTTGCGAGCCGTAACATCGGCGACCGGAGACTGGCATGTCTGCTGTCCGTCGCGAATTTTTTGAAGCCATCAAAGCTGCCGGCCCGACCCGGGAGGACTCCCTTGCGCGCATCACGCTTCTGGCGAAACTAATGGACAGCGCCGTCGCCATCCCCGGTCTGAATCGCCGGATTGGATTCGATGCGGTTCTGGGCCTCGTGCCGGGCGTGGGCGATGCCATTTCGGCCGCCCTGGCGAGCTACATCATATGGGAGGCGCGCCAGCTCGGTCTCCCGCGCTGGAAGATCGCCCGCATGATCGGCAATGTGGCCGTGGATACGGCGCTCGGCTCCATACCCTTGGCCGGCGACGTATTCGACGTGTTCTTCAAGGCCAACGAACGCAATCTACGGATCATCCATGATCATCTCGGCACCCCCAAACGAGGACCCAAGGTGATCGACGGCACCGCGGTGCGGATCGACCAATAATCGGCTCGTCTCAACGGAAAAGCGCGGCTCCGGAGGCGCGCTTATGTGCTTTTACCGGTGGCTCGAGATGAACTGCTGGAAGCGTTCGGATTTCGGTGCAGCGAACACTTCGGCAGGGGCGCCTTCCTCTTCGACGATACCCTTATGAAGAAACACCACCCGGTTCGACACGTCGCGGGCGAAGCCCATCTCGTGTGTCACGACCAGCATGGTGCGACCCTCCTCCGCGAGTGAGCGCATCACGCGCAGCACCTCGCCGACGAGTTCGGGGTCGAGCGCCGAGGTCGGCTCGTCGAACAGCATCACCTTAGGATGCATGGCGAGAGCGCGGGCGATCGCGGCGCGCTGCTGCTGTCCGCCGGACAGGTGGGACGGGTACTGATGGCGCTTGTCGGCAATGCCGACCTTCGCCAGCAACTCCTCGGCCTCCGCGATGCACTCCGTCTTCGGACGCTTCTGCACATGGATCGGCGCTTCGATGACGTTCTCCAAAATCGTCATGTGAGACCAGAGGTTGAAACTCTGGAACACCATGGCGACGCGGGAGCGGATGCGATCCACCTGCCGCTGATCCGCAGGCATCATGCCCCTGCGGCTGTGCTTCAACCTGATCGTCTCGCCGCCGATGGTGACGTCGCCGCTATCGGGCACTTCGAGCATGTTGATGCAGCGAAGCATCGTCGACTTGCCCGAGCCCGATGCACCGAGGATCGAGATCACATCCCCCTCGTCGGCCTTGAGGGAAATGCCTTTGAGAACCTCGAGCGTGCCGAAGCTCTTGCGCAGGTTGCTGATCGAAACAGCGGGAGCGGACTGGGACGACAAGGATGCAACTCCGTTAGACATGCGCGGCCTCCAGGCGCGGCTCCACTGCCGGCGGACGGCGCAGGTGCGGCGACAGCCACCACTCGATGGCCATGATGATACGGGTGATGATGAAGTTGAGAACGAGATAGATCACGCCTGCCACGACAAACACCTCAATGGCGCGGAAGGTCTGTGAAATCATCTTGGCCGCGAGACCCGTGACTTCCATCATGGTGATGACGGAGGCGAGCGAGGTGGCCTTCACCATCAGGATGATCTCGCTGCCGTAGGCCGGCAGGGCCTGCCGGACGGCAATCGGGAAGACAATGCGGCGGAAGAGGAGGAAACCCGACATGCCGCAGGCGCGCGCGGCTTCCACCTGATTGTAGGGGACGGATTGCAAGCCGCCGCGAATGATTTCGCTGCCATAAGCGGCCGTGTTCAGGGTCAGCGCGAGGACCGCGCACCAATAGGGCTCACGGAAGAAGCCCCAGAGGCCCAGCTCCTGCAGGGTGGGACGGAACTGCCCGAGACCATAATAGATCAGGAAGATCTGCACGAGCAGCGGCGTGCCGCGGAAGACGAATACATAGGCCTGCGCCGGCCAGTCGAACACCTTGATATTCGACATGCGCATCAGTGCGAGCAGCATGGCGAGCACGGCGCCGAACGCAATCGACGTGAAGGCCAGATTGAGCGTGAGCGGAACGCCGGCGATGAGACGCAGGAACGCTTCCTGCATGAAGGCGAAGTCCATCAGGAAGCCCTCCGCATGCCGCGCATCGAATGGGTCTCCGCACGCTGGAAGAGATAGGTCGAAACCCAGGTGATCAGGAGGTAGAGGATCGCCGCCGTGATGTAGAAATCGAACGGACGGCGTGTCGAGCCCGCGGCGACCTGGGACTGGCGCAGAAGCTCGACGAGCCCGGTGACGGAGATCAGCGCGGATTCCTTGAGCACCAGCTGCCAGGTGTTGCCGAGACCCGGAATCGCATAGCGCAGAACCTGCGGCGCGATGATGCGCCGGAACATGAGCCAGCGGTGCATGCCGACCGAGCGCGCGGCTTCCAGCTCGCCGCGGCTGACGACCTGATAGGCCCCACGGAAGACCTCAGCCTGGTAGGCGCCCGAGACAATGCCGATCGCCAGGGCACCGGTGACGAAGGCGGGCACGCCGATGAAGCCCTCGGCGCCGAACAGGCTGCCGACGGCCCCGAGCGCCGCGCTGCCACCGAAATAGAACAGATAGATCACGAGCAGGTCCGGGATGCCCCGCAGAACTGTGGTGTACCCGTCCGCCAGCCACCGGACCGGCGCATTGCCGCCGATCTTGCCCCAGGCCACGAAGGTTCCGACGAGGGAGCCCGCGAGGAAGCCGCAGGTGGCGACCGCAATCGTCATGCCGGTCGCCATCAGAAGAGCCCATCCCCATCCGTTGGGGCCGAACCCGACGAGTTCGAAATAGCTCAGTTGTTGCACGCTTTAACTTTCTTGACTGTGCCGTCCTCTAAAGCGGAAGACGAGCCGTTTCCTTTCACATCCGGTCACATCCGGGATGGCTGGCTGTTGCTCCCCAGGCCTGCGGACCAGGGGAGCAGTTCTGGCCGCTCTCTTGTCAGGTTTGCGGCGTCATGTCGATCTTGAACCACTTCTCCGTCAGCTTTTGAATGGTCCCGTCGTCGATGGCCGATTGAATGGCCTTGTCGAACATGGCCTTGAGCTCGGCGTCGTCCTTGCGCAGGCCCACGGCCACACCGCGTCCGAGCACGTCGCCGTTCACGGCCCCGCCCACGATCTCCATATCCTTGAATTCCGGCTTCTCCGTCGAGGCCTTCAGGGAGGAGTGAGCCGCGAAGATCGCGTCGATGCGCCCGGCCGCCAGATCGAGGTCGTGCTGCTCTGTGGTCTTGTATTCGCGGATCGTGATCGTGTCGTTCAGGTACTTCTCAAGAAACTGACCGTTGACGGTGGAACTCTGCGTGCCCACTGTTTTGCCCTTCAGGAGCGGCTTCCACTCCTCGATCATCTTCTTGGCGGCTTCCGTATCCTTGTCGAGGCTCAGGCGCTGACCTGCGCCCGCGAGCTTCTCGAGTGGGGAGCCCTTCATCACGCCCCAGCCATGGGGGCCGGACGCGTAAGGACGCGAGAAGCCGATGGTCTCCAGGCGCTTTTCGGTGATGTTCATGCCGGCCATGATGGCGTCGTACTTCTTGGCCTGGAGCGCCGGGATGATGCCGTCCCAGTCCTGGGCCACGATCTCGCACTTCACCTTCATGCGGGCGCACAGGTCGTGGGCGAGGTCGACCTCGAAGCCCTCCAGCTTGCCGCCCGCGCCCGTGAAGTTCCACGGCGCATAGGCGCCTTCCGTTGCGATCTTGACGGTCTTCTCCTGGGCCGCTGCCCCGCCGACCGCAAGGGCAGTGCCGAGGAGGGCGAGGCCCAGTGCCTTGAAAACGTTCATTCTTCTTCCCCTGATCAATTTCGACTGATCCGCTTGCCCGATGAAAGGTCTCGGCACGTCGTTGGAACCCCAAAGGTAACAGCCAAAAGCGAAGTCGGCGCAAGATCTAATCACGGCAAACCAACGGGTTAGGTTGGCGTTTTCGGTCGCAGATGATCCTTTTTCATACAAAAAGGCGCAGCCGAAGCCGCGCCTTGAAAGGAAGGAGGCTCGACTTTAGCCCTTCGGCGAGATGTCGACCTTGAACCACTTCTCGGACAGCTTCTTCACCGTACCGTCCTGGACAGCCGCCTGAATGGCTTCGTTGAAGGCGTTCTTCAGCTCCTGGTCGTCCTTGCGCAGGCCGACGCCGACGCCTTCGCCGAGCAGGCCGCCGCTGATGGACGGGCCGACGAGAACATAGTCCTTGAATTCCGGCTTCTCGAGGGTGCCGATGATGCTCGTGGCATCGGCCAGAACGGCATCGATGCGGCCGGCGGCGAGGTCGAGATCGTGAGCCTCGGTGGTCTTGTACTCTCGGATTTCGGCGGTGCCCTTATAGTACTGGTCCGCGAAGTTCGCGTGGATGGTCGAGCCCTGAACGCCGATGGCCTTGTCCTTCAGGAGCGGCTTGACGGCGTCGATGGCCTTCTCGGCGGCTTCCTTCTGGGTGCCGAGGTTATAGGCTTGGCCCGTGCCCGGCATCTTGGCGAGCGGCGAGTCCTTGGGGACAAGGAAGCCGTTCGGACCGGCGGCGTAAGGACGCGAAAAGTCGATGGTCTTCTTGCGCTCGTCGGTGATGCTCATGCCGGCCATGATGGCGTCGTACTTCTTGGCCTGGAGCGCCGGGATGATGCCGTCCCAGTCCTGGGCCACGATCTCGCACTTCACCTTCATGCGGGCGCACAGGTCGTGGGCGAGGTCGACCTCGAAGCCCTCCAGCTTGCCGCCCGCGCCCGTGAAGTTCCACGGCGCATAGGCGCCTTCCGTTGCGATCTTGACGGTCTTCTCCTGGGCCGCTGCCCCGCCGACCGCAAGGGCAGTGCCGAGGAGGGCGAGGCCGACAGACTTAACGAATTTCATAGTCGTTCCCTTAACTTATGGCCCTGATGTGCTTCAGAGCCTGTCTTGCTCGCGGCCTCCCGGCCGCGCCGTGATGCAGTAACGGCCAATCTCCGGAAAAAGGCAAGGGGGCCGCCATCGGAGGCCCCTACACAACCCGCAGGTGAATCTCGCCGAGACCCTCGATGGCCGCGACCATGGCCTGTCCCTGCGCCACAGCTCCCACGCCGTCCGGCGTTCCGGAGAAGATCACGTCACCCGGCGCGATCTCGAAATAGGAAGAGAGATAGGTGATCTGCTCGGCCACTGACCAGATCATGTCGGAGAGATCACCCTTCTGCTTCACGACACCGTCGACGGACAACGAGATGGCGCCCTTGGCCGGATGGCCGAGCATCGCGGCCGGATGGACCAGACCGACCGGGCCGGACAGGTCCGCGGCCTTGCCGAGCTCCCAGGGGCGGCGCAGCTGCTTGGCCTCGTCCTGAAGATCGCGGCGGGTCATATCGAGGCCGATAGCATAGCCGAACACATGGTCGAGGGCCTCGGTCACGGGGATGTCCCGGCCTCCCTTGGCGATGGTGACCACGAGTTCCACCTCGAAATGGTAATTCTGCGTCCTGGGCGGATAGGGGTGGTCGACCGTCCGGCCTTCCGGCACGGCCTGGAGGGCATCGGCCGGTTTCATGAAGAAGAAGGGAGGCTCGCGGGTCGGGTCGCCGCCCATTTCCCGGGCATGGGCAGCATAGTTGCGGCCTACGCAGTAGACGCGCCGTACGGGGAACAGGTCGCCGGAGCCGGCAACCGGGAGAGCCGTGACCGGAGGAGTTGGGATGACATAGGCCATGATGTTCGCGAGAGCCTTCTGATGTAACGGCAGGGATCGTCTTTCTCTTTCCTACACCTTGCGGTTCTCACGACAAGACGTCATGAACGGGGCTCCACACGAGGTATGACGATGACCGCACCCGGCAGCACTGGAACCGCTCTCATTGAGACCCTGAAGGCAAGGCTCGGAGAGGCCTATGTACTGACGGCGGCGGGCGATCTCGATGGGCATGTCACGGAGGCGCGCGGGCTCTACCGCGGCGAGGCGCTGGCGGTAGCGCGGCCGAAGGATCGTGACGAAGTTGCCTTCGTCGTGCAGGAATGTGCGAAGGCCGGTGTGTCCGTCGTGCCGCATGGCGGCAACACGGGCCTGGTGGGCGGCGGCGTCCCCTTCGGCGGCGTGGTGCTGTCGCTCACGCGTCTCGACGGCATCCGTGAAATCGACCCGGTGAATGCCACGATCACCGTCGAGGCGGGTTGCATTCTCAAGGCGGTGCAGGATGCGGCAAGCGACGCTGGCTATCTCTTCCCCCTGTCACTCGCCTCGGAAGGTTCGTGCCGCATCGGCGGCAATCTCGCCACCAATGCCGGAGGTACCGCCGTGCTACGCTACGGCAACATGCGCGACCTTACGCTCGGCCTCGAAGTGGTGCTGGCCGATGGGCGCATCTGGGATGGGTTGAAGGGTCTGCGCAAGGACAATACGGGCTACGACCTGAAGGATCTCTTCATCGGATCGGAGGGCACGCTCGGCATCATCACGGCCGCAGTTCTGAAACTCTTTCCCAAGCCTCATGCGCGCGTCACGGCCTTCATCGGCTGCAATTCGCCGTACGAGGCCCTCAAGGTCTTCCAACGCCTGCGCGAAGCGGCGGGTGATCAGCTCACCGCGTTCGAATACATCCCGGAATTCGGCCTGGAGATCGTGCTCAAGCACCTGGCCGGTTCAGTCCGCCCGCTCGCCGAGAAGCACGGTTCTTATGCGTTGATCGAACTCTCCTCTCCGCAAAAGGACGCCGATCTGCAAAGCCAACTTGAGGCCGTGCTCGGGGGAGCTTTCGAGGAAGGCCTGGTGCAGGATGCGGTGCTCGGCTCCAGCGAGGCGCAGAGCCAGGCGCTCTGGAACCTGCGCGAAAGCCTTTCCGAAGTGCAGGGCAAGGAAGGCGGGTCGATCAAGCACGACGTGGCCGTGCCCGTCTCCCGCGTCGCCGAGTTCATCGATGTGGCAACGAAGGCCTGCGAGGCGGAGATGCCCGGCGTGCGTGTCTGCGCCTTCGGCCATTTCGGCGACGGCAATATCCACTTCAACCTTTCCCAGCCGGCGGGGATGGATAAGCGCGAGTATCTCGCCCAGTGGGAGCGCTTCAACCGCATCGTGCACGACATCGTCCATGGCATGAACGGATCGATTTCCGCCGAGCACGGCATCGGCCTCATCAAGCGCGACGAGCTGGCGCTCTACAAGGATGCGGTGGCTCTGGATCTCATGCGCAGCCTCAAGCGCACGCTCGATCCGCAGAACATTCTCAATCCCGGTAAGGTCGTGTCGATCGGAGACAATGCTCCGGCGTCGTTCCCCAAGGCAGGGTAAGGTCCATGAAGAGCATCGATCTTCTCACGTTCGGCGAGCCTCTGATGGAGTTCGCGGAGGTGCAGCGCGACGGCGAGCGTCTCTATCTTCCGGGCTACGGCGGTGACGTCTCCAACACGGCGGTCGCGGCAGCGCGCCAGGGTGCGAGGGCCGCGATCTTCACCGCCTTGGGACGCGACGTCTTCGGGCAGGATTTTCTCGATCTGTGGCATCGCGAAGGCATCGACTGCTCTTCCGTCATCCTGCGCAAGGACGGCAGGACGGGGGCTTATTTCATCAGCTATGGCGGGGACGGGCATGTATTCTCCTATGCGCGTGCAGGATCAGCGGCGAGCCTGATCACGGTGGAGGAGCTGCCCCTGGTCCAGATTGCCTCTGCCCGCATCCTGCATGCGTCGGGCATCTCGCAGGCGATTTCGGAAAGCTGCGCCGACGCGGTTTTCGCGGCGATCAATCATGCGAAGACGAACGGCACCATCGTCAGCTATGACACCAACCTGCGCCTGAAGCTCTGGCCGCTGGAGCGCGCCCGCGCGATCATCCATGCGGCATCGGCCATGTCGGACATTCTCCTGCCCGGGCTCGACGATGCGCGCCAGCTCACGGGGCTTGAGCGGCCGGAGGAGATATGCGCGTTCTATCTCGGTCTCGGTTGCGGCGTGGTTGCACTGACCATGGGCAAGAACGGCACCATGGTCGCCACCAAGGAGCGAGTCGAAGTGATAGCGGCAAAGCCTGTCGATGCTGTCGATGCAACAGGTGCTGGCGACACGTTCGACGGCGCGTTCCTGGCCGAATGGCTCCTGCATCGCGATCCGTTCCGGGCTGCGGCTTATGCGAATGCAGCCGCTGCCCTGTCGACCTTGGGTAAGGGTGCCGTTGCGCCGATGCCTCATCGCGCTGAAGTCGAGCGCTTCCTTCAAGGCGCATGAAAACGGCGGGTCGATAGCACCCGCCGCCACAATCTTCAAAACTGTAAGCTCGCTTAGCGGCGACGGCCTGCTGCGGCACCCGGCAGGCGACGCGTTTCCGCGAGATGGTGCTCGATGTGAGGCACCACGGAAGCTGCGAACTGGCGCAGGGACGGATCGCCGCCGGCCTGAGCATAGCTCGCGTGCAGGTTCAGGGCCTCCTGGTGGGCCATGCGTTGATACTGGCCGTAGAGGCGGTCGAACTGCGTGCCCGACGCGGAGGCGAGCTGGTTCAGCATGGCGGTCTTATCGGGGCTGAGCGGAACGCCGAGGCGGATCGGGGCGATCGAGCCGGTGGTTTGCACGTCAGCGCCCGCGCCGGCTGCCGCACCCGTCGTCGCGCCGACGCCTGCGCCCACAGCCGCCCCGACCGGACCTCCCACCAGGGCGCCGACGCCCGCGCCCGCCAGCGTGCCGGCTGCCGTGCCGCCAGCTGCGTTCGGCGAGGCCGCGGCCGCGCCTGCGGTTGTGCCGGCCGCGGCGCCGACGCCCGCGCCCACCGCAGCGCCGACGGGGCCGCCGATCAGCGCGCCGATTCCGGCGCCCGCCAGCGTGCCGCCGAGGGAGCCGGGAATGAATTCACCGGATGCGGAATAGACCGCGCGACCGCCGTTCAAAGCCTGGCTGGTCATGGCATGAGCCTGGATCATCTCCTGGGCGAAACGGCGCACATTGGGGTTGCGGGAGCGTTGGAGGGCAAGCTGGCTTGACGCAATCTCGAAGGCATCGGACTGAGCCGCCATCATGCGATAGGTCCGGCTGTCCATCATCGTCTGGGCAAAGGCCGGGGCGGAGATCGACGCAAGCAAGGCCGCGAGAACAATATGTTTCTTCATCGGAGAACTCCTGTTCCAGGGAGCGCAGAACACCGAGCGAAGCCCGCGAGGCTTGCAAAACTGATAGGTGGCTGCTGCAACACCTTAAACGAGGAGCGTTCTGGGGGGTTCCAGCAAAGAGAACGATTGAATCCAGGGAGAAAGCGTTATTGTCGCGCTTAAGGGCAATAGGCGCAATGCAATCTATGAATTGTTTCGCCATATTTCCGGCGATCAACTAGGTAGAGACGGATCGAATGCTTGTCCATGAGCTGAAACCGTCAAGATTTCGGCGAAGAGACGTTTACTGGCTCTCGTGAGATTGGCGGATCCTCGCGAGGGACAGCATGCCCATGCCTCCCACCGTCCCATCGGGCTTCAAGCCCCGCAGTTCGGCCTGGAGAAGAAAGCCGGTTTCATCCCGGTCGATCGTGAAAAGATGATAGCCTGCCTTATGCGTGAGTGTTCCGCCGCGTGCCGACGCGGAGGGCGCGCCGATGACGGGGACCGGGCCGCGGGGCCCCTCGAGATGGGCGAGCGATCCCACGTGGTTGTGCCCATGAAGGATGAGCTCGGCACCGACGCGCCTGATCATGGCCTCGAACCGCTTGGCATCGGTGAGATTGCGTCCGGGTTCGGCTCCGCCGACATGGGGCGGATGATGGATGAGGACGATCCGGAAACAGGACGGGTCGCATCCCAGCAGGCCCAGAATCTCTTCCGCGGCCTGCGTCTGCTTCGAGCCCACCCGGCCGCTCGCCACGAAGGGCAGGGTCGGAATGGCGGAGGACAGGCCCACGATGGCGATGGGTCCGTAGCGCCGAAGATACGGGAAGACGGCCTCCCGTCCGTCGTCTCCGCGTGTCCACGGCGCAATCTTCCTGAGCAGGCCTTCGAGGGAGCCGCGCACATAGGCGTCGTGATTGCCCGGTACGAAGGTGACGCGCGCCGGATCGCCCAGGCCCTCCAGAAAGACCCGCGAAGTCTCCCACTCGTCGGGCAGGCCGATATTGCAGGTATCCCCCGTGCAGGTGATGTGATCGGGTTTCTGCGTGTGGATATCGGCCACGAGCTCCGCCAGGAGCTCCATGTCGTGCAGATCCTGCCGACTGCGATGCCAGTTGTACCAGCCGGTCAGACGCTTGCTCAGCAATTGCTTCAGACGGGGCCGCGGGAGGGGGCCCACATGAGGGTCCGTGAGATGAGCGATGCGAAACATATTGGCCCAATGGAGTGAACGGACGAGAGTTCGCCCGTGCCGCCCGCGCCGTCAAGCACTGCCGATGAAGATGCCGGCCAGCAACACCAGCACGCCGCCCACGATGACCTGATAGGTGGCGCGCCAGAAAGGGGTGTCCATGTATTTCGTGCGGATCCAGGAGATCGCGACGAGTTCGACGGCCACCACGAGGGCGGCGATGCTGGTCGCGAGCATGAAGGCATTAGGCCAGGAATCCGGCACCAGATAGGGGAGGGTATGCCCGAGCCCGCCCGCCGCCGTCATGAAACCGCAGACGAGGCCGCGCAGCCAGGGCGAGCCGCGCCCCGTGATCTCGCCGTCGTCGGAGAGAGCCTCCGTCAGACCCATGCTGATCCCGGCGCCCACGGACGCCGCAAGTCCGACGAGAAAGGTCTCCCAGTTGTTCCCAGTGGCGAAGGCCGCCGCGAAGAGGGGGGCCAGAGTCGAGACGGAGCCGTCGATCAGACCTGCCAAGCCAGGCTGCACGTACTGGAGGACGAAGAGACGGTGTCGGGCGTGCTCTTCGGCTGCTTCGCTGTCGGCGGTCAGGTGGGCGGCGTGCAGCTCGCTTGCCTTGCGCTTGTGCCCGCGCTCCACCTCGGCGAGGCTGGTGAGCAGCTCGCGCATGGAGACGTCCAGGGTCTGCTGTGCAGCCTTGTCGTAGAAATTTGCCGCCTGCAGCTCCATGAGCTCCGCCTCGCGGCGCATCTTGCCGAGGTCGAGCTGGGCGTTCCACCAGAAGGCCCGCCGCTTCAGGAAGCCGCGCACATCCTCGCGGCGGATCGGAGGGAGATGCTCGCCGAACCGGTGCCGGTAAAAGCCGTAGAGGGAGTTCCGATGGGCCCGCTCCTCCTCGGCCATGCCGTCGAAGATCTCGGCCGAGGCAGGGAAGTCGCCACGGAGGCGATCCGCGAAATGCTGGTAGATCCGCGAATCTTCCTCTTCGCTGGCAATCGCGAGCGCGATCACCTCGCGCTCCGTCAGTTCAGAAAGGGACTTCATACCCATCTCCTGTTTAGAATTATTCTAAACAAGCTCCGGGGCGGAGCCAAGCCCTTCCTGACCGGCTTGCGCTCTGGGCGGAGACAGGCTCAGTACTGAGCGCCCGGGATCAGGGTCGAGTAGATCGTGTGGTCCTTAAGGTCGAGGGCCGGCGACCAAGCGAAGCGGGCAGAGCGGTTGAGGAGGGAGAGGATCAGCGACAGAAACATTGGAACACCTTTGGTTGCCGCCGTATTAGACCTTAGTAGGATGTGGGTCACGTGTTATTCTGATGCGTCAGCCATGCATGGGATGAATGTCTTCGTTCATCCTCCTGTAATCTTCTCATGATCCATTGGGCCGATGTCCGACTCCACGCCCTCGAGAAAAGCCTCCCGCATCGTGTCCTGGGGGCTCCATGCCTTTTGGCGATTCTCCCGGGGGATGACTCTGGGCGTCCGGGCCGTGATCCTCGATGACCAGGGCCGGGTTTTCCTCATCAGGCACACCTACGTGGCGGGCTGGCATCTGCCGGGAGGCGGCGTCGAGACAGGGGAGACGGCGCTCGACGCGCTGACCCGCGAGCTGCGCGAGGAGGCCTGCATCGCCATCGACGGGGCGCCGGTCCTGGCAGGCGTGTTCTTCAACCGGCGGATCTCCCGGCGCGACCATGTCCTGGTCTATGTGATCCGGCACTTCACGGTCCTGGGGGAGAAGCAGCCCGATCGCGAGATCGCGGAGGCTGGGTTCTTTCCGCTCGATCGGCTTCCGGAGGGTACCACGGAGGCGACCCGCCGCCGTCTGGCCGAAATCCTCGAAGGCCAGCCGCTTTCGCCTATATGGTGAGAGAGAAGGGTTTGCGCAGCGTTCTCCGGGCTGCTAGAGCATCGACCGCGACAAGTGAAACCGCTTTCGTGATCCGTCCGATGCCCCGTGCTCCCGGGGAGCGGTCGGTCTGCGCGAAAAGCCGGGCCGCTTCTTCGCCGACGGGGACCTCCGGTTCCGCACGTTGCGCCATGGCCAGATCGCCCGAGGAAACGCCACGCTCATGACCATCATCCGGATTCAGCGACGACGACACGGCTGACGTTACTGTCCGGCCATTCTTTCTTCTGCCGTCATCCGCACTTTTCCGAGTCCGTTCATGACCGAGCTCTCCCTGATCATCCGTTCCGAGCAGCCCATCGATTCAGAGGCCATCGAGCGCCTTCACGAGCGCGCCTTCGGCCCGGGCCGCTTCGCCCGCACGGCCTCCCGGCTGAGGGAAGGCGCCGGCCATCTGCTCGATCTCTCCTTTACTGCCATGGTAGGCACCCTCCTGGTGGGTTCCGTGCGCATGACGCCGGTCATGGCCGGGGAAGAGCCTGCCCTGATGCTGGGGCCGCTGACCGTCGAGCCCGCCTTCGAGAGCCGGGGCATCGGTGGCGCGCTCATGCGCCGCTCCCTGGAGGCGGCGAAGGCGAAGGGCCATACTCTGGTGCTGCTCGTGGGCGACGAGCCGTATTACAGCCGCTTCGGCTTCAGGGGTGTTCCGCCGCAAGCCCTGCAGCTGCCCGGGCCGGTCAATCCCGCCCGTTTCCTTGCCCTCGAGCTGGAAGAAGGAGCCTTGGCGCGTGCCAGGGGCATCGTCACGCCGCTTCCGAAGGAAACCTGATCGGTCGGCGCTCAGGCTCCGGGCAATCCGGAGGCCGCCTCACCATCGCGGGTCTCGTGCCAGGAATCCACGGCACGAGGCCGGGAACGACAACGCAGTGCGACAGGGTTCAAGTCCTGCGGCGGCCTTCCGCCAGCCACGCCGCGAGTGTTGCGCCGATCAGGAGGGCAAGGCCGAGAAAGCCCAGCGCCAGAGGGAAGACGGAGACGCCACGTACAATGGCGCTCTCGCTCGGCTTGAGGCCGATCCAATCGCCGCCGGAGAAGCGCGAGCCGGAATGCACCGTGAGAATGCGCGGCACGGTGATGCTCTGATCGCCCTCCATGGCCACCCGGCGCACGGAACCGCCGGTCGCCTCCGCGATAGGGCTGAGCGCTTCCGTATTGCTGAACACGTCCATCAGTTCGCGCGGATTGGCCGGGCCGATGCTCACGAAAGCGACGAGCTCGCCCGAGCGCACCGTATGAAGCCCAAGCTCCTTGCCTTCGACCTCGGCGGTGAAGAGACCCGGCCGACTCTCGGTCAGCGGGATGCTGGTCTCCGCCCCGCTCGGCGCCACGATGGTCACGGGATCGGCGGTGTCCTCCATGGTCTGCCGTTCGATGCGGATGGTGCGGCCGTCGGCGGAGGCGCGAAGGGCCTCCTCTTCCAGTGCCGGTTCCTTCATGAGCCAATGGGCGAGACGGCGCAGGAGGTCGAGATGCGGTCCGCCGTCCTGATAGCCGCGTGCCCAGAGCCAGGCATGATCCGAGAGAAGCAGCGCGACGCGGCCCTTCTCCTCGCGGCGGAGCACGAGCAGGGGAAGATCGTTCGCGCCCGACATCAGCGTCGCGCCCGATTGCACCTCAGAGCCGATGATGCGCAGCCACTCGCCCCAGGCCGGCGGCGATGTCTCGGAGCCCGGCAGGTCCCGCGTCACTGGATGGCGGTTGCCCGTGTCGGTGATGCTGGCCTTGTAGGGCTGCTCGACGATGCGACCGTTGGGAATGCCCGGAATGACCGGTGCGAGACGGGTCTGCGCAAGGCTGCCGTAGCTGGCGAATTCCGGACCCGCCGCCACGAGGATTGCCCCGCCTTCGCGCACATAGCGCACGATGTTCTCGAAATAGCTCGAGGGCAGGATGCTCTGGTTCGCGTAGCGATCGAAGATGATCAGGTCAAAATCCTTGATCTTCTGCTGGAACAGCTCGCGCGTGGGGAAGGCGATCAGCGAGAGTTCGTTGATCGGCGTGCCGTCCTGCTTTTCCGGCGGGCGCAGGATCGTGAAATGGACGAGGTCCACGTTGGCGTCGGATTTCAGCAGGTTGCGCCATGTGCGCTCGCCGGCATGAGGCTCGCCGGACACGAGCAGCACGCGCAGCTTCTCGCGAATGCCTTCGATGGGCACGACCGCGCGGTTATTGGCCTGCGTCAGCTCGTCGGGCAGGCCTTCCACTTCCAGCTCGACCACGTTGGTGCCGCCGTGCTCGATATGGACCTGCAGCGAGAACGGCGTGTCGGCGCGCACCTGCTGGCGCGAAAGAACCTGCCCGTCGCGGCGGAGCGTGACGAGGGCCGAGCCCGTCCCACCCCGCTCCATCACCTGTGCACGAATGGTCTGATCCTTGCCGACGATCCCGAAGCGCGGGGCTTCGAGCAGCTTGATCTGCCGGTCGCGCTCGTCGGGGCGGCCTGTGATGAGGGCATGAAGCGGCGCGCGGAACCCGAGGGCTTCGGCCGTGGGCGGAATGTCGTGCACCACGCCGTCGGTGATCAGGATGACGCCCGCGAGGCGGTCCGGAGGCACGTCGGCCAAGCCGTTGGAGAGGGCGGCGAAGAGGCGTGTGCCTTCGTCGCCGCCGCTGTCATCCGCCTCGATGTAGCGCGGTTCCACATCGGCCAGCGAGCCGAAGCGCCGCTCCAGCTCGGCTCTCACCTGGTCCGTCATCGCGGAGCGGTCGCCGAGCGTCTGCGAGGTCGAGCGGTCGGTCACGACAGCCACGATGTCCTTCACCTTCTCGCGCTCTTCCTGCACGAGCGAGGGATTGGCGAGAGCAAGGAGGACGAGCGCCAGGGCAACGGCCCTGAGGATCGCGACCGGGCCGCGGGAAACGACGGCCAGCAGCGCGAGCAGCGCGGCGACGGCGCCGACGATCCAGAGCGCGTAGGTGGGGATGAGGGGCGAGAAGCTGAACGAAAGGACTGACATGAACCGCCTTACTGCCCCAGCCGCTCGAGCAGCGCAGGCACATGCACCTGATCGGCCTTGTAGTTTCCGGTGAGCGAATACATCACGATGTTGATGCCGCTGCGATAGGCCATCTCACGCTGGCGCTGATCGCTGCCAACGACGGGATAGAGATATTCCCCGCGCGGGCCGACGGCCCAGGCGGCGGCCAGGTCGTTGGAGGTGATGATGATCGGCGAGACGCTGTCGCCGGAGCGTGCGGGGCGGTTCTCCTCGCCCTCAGCCTGGGGCGGCAGGGCCTCGACCCAGGTCTGCCCCGTGGCATAGCGGCCGGGGAAGGAATCGAGAATGTAGAAGGTCTTGGTCAGCACGTGGTCCGCGGGCACCGGCTCGAGCTCAGGAATGTCGAGGGTGGCGAGCATGCGGCGCAGATACTGGCCCTCGGCGCTGACGGCGCCATCAGGGCGGTTGCTGAAGGCGTCGCGCGTGTCGAAGATCACGGTGCCGCCCCCCTTCATGAAGGCGTCGAGACGCCGGATCGCGGCCTCCGAGGGCATCGGCCGCGTGGCGACGATAGGCCAGTAAATCAGCGGATAGAAGGCCACCTCGTCCCGCGAGAGGTCGATGCCGATGGGGTCGCCCGGCGAAAGGGCGGTGCGCTGCGACAGGATCTGCGTCAGGCCCGTCAGCCCGGCTTTGCTCGTCTCATCGACGGTCGCGTCGCCCGTGACCACGTAAGCCAGCCGTGTGATCAGGGCGGGGTTTGCGCTCTCGTCCGTCCGGCGAAAGCCGAGGTCCTGAGCCCTCGCGTCGAAGGGAGACGTGAAGAGCAGCATCGCCGAGAGGAGGACGGCGGCTGCAGCACCCGTCCTGCGCAGCCGTCCCGAGAGATTCGAGAGGTGGCCGCCGAGCCAGAGGGAGGCCAGGGTATCGGCAAGGAGCAGGATGAGAGCGAGCATGAAGAGAGGCATGCGCAGATCGATGGTCTGAGCACCCGCCAGCGGCGCGACCCGCGCGTTGAGCGGGGCGACGTCAAGCGGCGCGAGCTTGTCTCCAGGCAGGAGTGCGTTCACGGCAAGGCTCGAATCGACGGGGCCGTAGAAGCCCGGAGGATGATCTCCGGTGGCGCGCTCGCCATAACTGCGCGGCACGGCCCGGGCATTGGCGGGCGGTGTTGCGAACACGCCGTAACCGTCGAGGGTCAGGCGCGGAGCGACGGTCTCGTTCTCCGTGTTGCGCGCTTCGGCGCTCGCGCCTCCGGGTGCGCCTGCGAGAGCTGTAATCCGCCGCAGCATGTCGACGAACAGGCCGGAGAGAGGCAGGTTCGACCAGGTGGTGTCCGCTGTCACGTGAAAGAGCACAATGAGGCCGTCTCCGCGCTTGTCCGCGGTCACGATCGGCGTTCCATCCGCGAGCGACGCCCAGGTGCGCGAGGGAAGCTCACCGTCGGGCTCGGCTAGGATCTGGCGGCGAATACCGATCTCGTCCGGAACGTTGAGCCCGAAGAAGGGGCTCTCGCGCGTGAAGGGCGCGAAGGTTTTCGGCGTGTCCCAGGACAGCGAGCCGCCGAGGCTGCGCCCGCCGCGGCGCAGGCGAACCGGTACGAGTTCGTCGTTGCCAGCCGCTAGGCGCGAGCCGGCGAAACGCAGGAGCAGCCCACCGCTCTCCACGAACTCGGTAACCCTACCCAGGGTCTCGCGGTCGAGGCCGCCCACATCGGCGAACACGAGCACGGAGACCTGTTCCTCGATCAGTTGGTTCACCGCATCGGCGACGCCGCCGCGGCCCGTGCGGATTTCCGAATAGGGAGAGAGCGCCCGCTCGATGTAATAGAGCGGCGATAGCAGCGGCTGGCTCTGATCGGCGGTGCCGCCGAAGACGAGACCGACGCGCCGGCGCTTGCCGCGCTCGTCGAGCAGGTTGACGGCTCCGGCGGAACCCTCACCGAGAATCTCGACGCGGGCGATGGCGTTCCTGATCTCGGTCGGCAGATCGAAGGCGACCGTCGTCTCGATCGCCTCCGGATCGAAGCTGAAGCGCATGTCGGCGAGCGGCAGGTTCTTGAGGTCCAGCGCGCGCAACGTGCCGGAGTCGCGGCCGTTGGGCTCCGCCCGCACCACACGCGCGTTCAAGCGGCCACCGGCATTCTCGATGCCCGCCAGAGCAAGCGTGGAAGCGTGCTCGGATTTGAGCACCGTGATCCGCCGGTCATCCGCCATCTGTGCCAAGCCGTCGATGAAGCCTTGCCCGTCAACGCCAGCTACCCCGTCACTGATCCAGACAATGTTGGCGTCGGGGGTACTTTCGAGAAAGCGCCGGATGGATTCCAGATGAGCCCCGCGATCCTGCAGGTGCGGTTGCGGCTTCAGCGAGCGCAGGCGCTCCAGCGCGACCGCCGGATCGGTCTGCTCGAGAGCTGCGGGCTGCTCCGCCGTCGCCACGAGAGCCACGGTGCGTCCGTCGCGGCCTGCGGCCTCGATACGCTCGGAGGCGAGATTCATCCGGTCCCGCCAATCGTGGGCGGCGGCGAGGCCGTTGTCCACGACGAGGAGGAGCGGCGAGCGGCTGTTGTCCTCGGCGAGCGGATTCCAGATCGGCCCCGCGGCGGCAAGGATGAGGAAAGCCGCGAGAGCCAAGCGCATGAGCAGCAGCCACCAGGGTGTGCGGGCGGGCGTCTCCTGCTCCGGCCTCAGGTCGGCAAGGATCTTGAGGGGCGGAAAATCCACGCGCCTCGGCTGCGGCGGCGTGATGCGCAGGAGCAGCCAGATCGCCGGGAGGGCGGCGAGGGCCGTCAGGACGAGGGGAACGGCGAAGGTGAGGGGAAGGCCGAGCATGATCTAGCGTCCTCCCACGTTCGCGCCGCGCGCCGCCGACACCATCGTCAGCAGACGGAGCGCGGCTTCGCTCGCCGGCCGGTCGGTGCGGTGGATCGTGAAGGTCCAGCCCCGGCGGCGCGTGATCTCCTGCAGTTCGGACCGATGCCGCGCGATCCGCTCGCGATAGGCGTGGCCCCAGGATTCGGCGTCGCCGATGCGCAGGGAGAGACCATCCTCGAGGTCGTGCAGAACCGCTTGGCCCTGGAACGGGAAGGTCTCCTCGACCGGATCGACGATCATGACGAGATGGCCGCGCGCGCCGCGGGCGGAGATGCCTTCCACGGCGGAGGCGATATCGCTTACAGGAGAGAGAAAATCGCCGATCAGGATGGCCTCGTGCTGAGGCGCGATGGGGGCGCCGGGGGGAAGATCGTCCTCGAGGGAGGAGCGGTCCGCCACCAGATTCTGCGCCATGGTTTCGGCGATGCGCCGCGTGGCGCGCGGCGCCATCAGGCCGAGCATGCCGACCCGCTCGCCCGATTCCACGAAGCAATCGGCCAGGGCCAGCCCCAGCACGACGGCACGCTCGATCTTCGGTGCCTGGGCGAGATCCGACGAGTAGCCCATGGAGGCGGAACGGTCGATCCAGACCCATAGGGTCTGCGCCGTCTCCCATTCCCGCTCCCGCACGTAGAGCCGATCGTCGCGGCCGGAGCGGCGCCAGTCGATGCGCTGCGCGGCCTCGCCCGTCACGAAGGGGCGGAATTGCCAAAAGCTCTCGCCGACGCCCGCGCGCCTGCGGCCGTGGATGCCGTGGGCGAGATTAGCCGCCACGCGCCGGGCTTCGAGCACGAGGCGCGGCATGCGATGAGCGAGTGAGAGCGCGCTCTCCGTTTCGTGGCGCCCTGGCGAGCGGGCGCTCTCGGGAAGGACCCGGACACGGGCCATGACGCAGGCCCTAACCCGCCAGCCGGGCGGTGAGGCGGCGGATGACGCTCGACAGCGTCTCGCCATCGGCGCGGGCGGAGAACGTGAGGGCCATGCGGTGCTTGAGGACCGGCTCCGCCAGTGCCACAACGTCGGCGATGGAGGGCGCGACGCGGCCTTCGATGAGGGCTCTCGCGCGCACAGCCAGCATCAACGCTTGGCTGGCGCGGGGGCCGGGACCCCACAGAACCTTGTCGCTCACGCCATCGATGCTCTCGCCCTCGGGGCGGGCCGAGCGCACGAGGTCGAGGATCGCCTCGATCACGCTCTCGCCGACCGGCAGGCGGCGCACGAGCCGCTGGGCGTTCATGAGCGCCTCGGCGTTCATCACGGCAACGGGCTTATGGTCCTCCGCGCCGGTCGTTTCGATGAGGATGCGCCGCTCGGCCTCGCGGCTTGGATAGCCCACGTCGATCTGCAGGAGGAAACGGTCGAGCTGGGCCTCGGGAAGGGGGTAGGTGCCCTCCTGCTCCACCGGGTTCTGCGTGGCGAGCACGTGGAAGGGCTTGGGCAGGTCGTGCCGCTCGCCGCCCACCGAGACGTGATGCTCCTGCATGGCCTGCAGCAGGGCGGACTGGGTGCGGGGGCTCGCGCGGTTGATCTCGTCCGCCATGAGAAGCTGGGTGAAGACCGGACCCTTCACGAAACGGAAGGAGCGGCGGCGGTCGGCGCCCTCGTCAAGGATTTCGGAGCCCAGGATGTCGGACGGCATCAGGTCCGGGGTGAACTGGATGCGGCGGGCGTCCAGGCCGAGGACGGTGCCGAGGGTCTCGACGAGCTTTGTCTTGGCCAAGCCGGGAACGCCCACGAGCAGGCCGTGACCACCCGCGAGCAGGGTGATCAAGGTCTGGTCGACCACGTCCTCCTGGCCGAAGATGACGGTGTGGATGGCCTCCCTGGCGCGCCCGACAGCCTCAAGCGTTGCCTCCGCGGTGCGGATGATCGCGTCGTCCAGGGCGGTGGGCGCTTGAGAAATGCTGGCCGTCATGAGGTCACTCCCCTCTCATTGCATACGCCCCCAAACATCTAGTTTGCCTTCGATCCCTATCGAGTGGCAAGGGTCGATGCGCCGCAGCGGTTGAGGCCGAAGGATTGGATGTGGCGGTCGGGGACTCTATGCTTAGGAATTAGCCGACGGCAGCCTCTCGTCGATCCTCGGAGTTCATTTTCTTGTTCACGCTTGTGTCATGACCGTTTCCAACACCCCGACCCCTGGCAGCGCCCTGACCCGCCTCGCGGAGGCGCTTGGCCCCGATTCCAAGCGAAAGGGACCCCCTCCGGTGGAGCGATGGAACCCGCCCTATTGCGGCGAGATCGACATGCGCATCGCTGCCGACGGCTCCTGGCATTACATGGGGTCGCCCATCAACCGGCCCGCCCTCGTCAAGCTGTTCTCCACCGTTCTGCGCAAGGACCCCGAGCGTTACGTGCTCGTCACCCCCGTCGAGCGCGTGGGAATTGCCGTGGAGGACGCCCCCTTCCTCGCTGTCGAGATGGCGGTCGAGGGAGAGGGGAGCGCCCGTCAGATTGCCTTCCGGACGAATGTGGACGATCTGGTGCAGGTGGGGCCGGGCAATCCTCTGCGCTTCGAGGAGGACGAGCACGGCGGTGTGAAGCCTTATGTGAAGGTCCGCGGGAACCTGTGGGCCCTTGTCACCCGTTCCCTGGCCATGGACCTGATCGCACTCGCCGAGGAGCGACAGGTCGAAGGACGGAATCTGTTCGGGATCGCCGTCAGTGATGCTTTCTTTCCCATCGCCTCTGCCGCGGACTTAAAGGAGTTTTCATGAGGGTCGCTCCCCTGGACAGGCCGGATTTCCTGACGCTGGCCGCCGAGCGGCTGCGGTCCGAGCCGCCACATCTGGAGGATGCGCTATCCAATCCGCGCGGCGATCACAGCCTCGACAACGTGCCTCTGACGCTTCCCCTCGATCCCAAGCCCGCCGCCGTTCTGGTGCCCGTGGTGATGCGCGAGGAGCCGACCTTGCTCCTGACCGAGCGTTCCGCGGCGCTTCGCCAGCATTCTGGGCAGATCGCCTTTCCCGGCGGCCGGGTCGATCCGACGGATGCATCGATCCTGGCGGCGGCCTGCCGCGAGGCTGAAGAAGAAATCGGACTCGACAGCCGCTTCATCGGCCTGCTCGGCTATCTCGACGCCTACCTGTCCACCACCAATTACCTGGTGATTCCCGTCGTGGCGCGCGTCTCGCCATCCTACACCCTCAACCTCAATCCGCATGAGGTGGCCGATGCCTTCGAGGTGCCGTTGAGCTTCCTCATGGACCCGGCGCGTCACGAGCTTCATTCCCGCGAGTGGAAAGGCCGGCTGCGCCGCTATTATGCGATGCCATACGAGGGGCGCTATATCTGGGGTGTAACGGCGGGTATCATCCGCAATCTCTATGAAAGGCTCTATACAAAGTGACACGCGCGTTCTTGCAGGGATTGGTGCTGTTTCTCCTGCCCTTCGTCCTCTTCGGCCTTTATCTCGTGGCCCGCCGCCGCAATGCTCTGGCCTGGTCCTCGTGGAGCGATCAATCGCTCTGGCTCGCCATAGCCGGACTTGTCCTGGTCATCGCATCGCTCGTCGTCACGGGCTTGACGGCCGATGGTCAGACAGGCGCCTTCGTGCCGACGCATATCGAAGACGGGCGAGTCGTTCCGGGACGGTTTCAGTGAGCGAAAGGCTCGATCACAAGGCGCTCCTTGGCCTGCTCGAGCGCCCGCAGCTGCGCCGCCTTCTCGAAGCCTTCAACGGCAAGGACGAGGAGACGCGCATCGTCGGCGGCGCCGTGCGCAACGCCCTGCTCGGGCGAGCCGTCACCGAGGTGGATTGCACCACCACCATGCTGCCCGAAACGCTGGTGAAGTGCGCGGACGAGGCCGGGTTCAAATCCGTTCCGACCGGCATCGAACACGGCACCGTCACGGTGATAGTCGATGGCGAGCCCTTCGAGGTCACGACCCTGCGCGTCGATGTGGAGACCAACGGACGTCAGGCGATCGTGCATTTCGGGCGTGACTTCGTGCTCGACGCCAGGCGGCGCGATTTCACCATCAACGCCTTGTCGCTGGGCATCGACGGACAGCTTTACGACTACACGAACGGGATTGCCGATCTCCAGGCACGGCGGGTGCGCTTCATCGGCGATGCGCGGATGCGCATACGTGAGGATTTCCTACGCATCATGCGGTTTTTCCGCTTCCATGCGGAGTATGCGCAGGGTGAGCCCGATCCGGAGGGGCTTGCTGCATCGGGCGAGGAGCGGCAG
This sequence comes from Microvirga sp., assembly GCA_031181145.1. Taxonomy (GTDB): domain Bacteria; phylum Pseudomonadota; class Alphaproteobacteria; order Rhizobiales; family Beijerinckiaceae; genus Microvirga. The sequence continues at coordinate 28,027 of JAPSLB010000022.1, read as the reverse complement.
GGCCTGTCGATCCTCTCAAAGGAGCGAATCCGTCACGAGCTTCTCAGGCTCCTCGTGGCTCACCGCGCGGAGGAAACGCTCGGCGTGCTCGCCCGTCACGGTTTTCTGACTTGGCTCCTCGCGGGTGCTGCGGAACTCGGCCGCTTCAGCAGGCTTGCCGCCTACGGCAAGGATCAACCGGTGCCGATCTGGCGGCTCGCAGCGCTCGGCGTGATGGTCGAAGAGGATGCGGATCGCTTGCGTGAGCATCTGAGGCTGTCCAACGACGAGCACAGGAGGCTCGCGGCCTATGCGCGGCTGCTCGCCGCTCTCAAGGCCTGGTCCCTGCCGCTCGATGCAAATGCCATCCGTCGCCTCCTGGCGGATCACGGCATCGAGACGCTGAGCGTCGTCCTGGCCGCTCTCGACGGAGAGCCGTCGCCCGTTCTCAAGAAACAAGCCTGCGAGGCTCTCGACCTCTATCGAAGCGGTGCGGAGCCCGTGCCGGTGTTTCCGTTGCGCGGAGCCGATCTCGTCGCGCGGGGCGTTCCGAAGGGGCCGAGGATCGGGGAGATTCTCGGCTTGGCGCGTCAGGCATGGCTCGCTGAGGGGTGCCGCACGGACAAGGACTACGCGAAGGATCTGCTGGAGCGGATCTTGGCCGAAACCTGAGCATCACCTCCTCCCCGGAACAGGTCCGGGGACAGTCATGACATGGAGGGTGTGCGGCTTACGGCCATCGCACGGTCGGCGGCATCGAGGACAGGATCGAGGCGATGTTGCCGCCGGTCTTGAGGCCGAAGATCGTGCCGCGGTCGTAGAGCAGGTTGAACTCCACGTAGCGGCCGCGCCGCACCTGCTGCTCGATGCGATCCTCCTCCGTCCAGCCTATCGTGACGTTGCGGCGCACGATTTCGGGATAGATCTTCAGGAAGGCCTCGCCCACGTCCTTGGTGAAGGCGAGGTCCTCGTCCGGTTTCCCGGTCCAGTGATAATCGTAGAAGATGCCGCCGATGCCGCGCGGCTCGTTCCGGTGCTTGAGATGGAAATACTCGTCGCACCACTTCTTATACTTCACGTATGAGCCTTCGGGCGCATGGCGGCGGCAGGCTTCTTCCATTGCCGCGTGGAATGCGACGGTGTCAGGATCGTCCTGCGTCCTGCGGCGGTCGAGCACGGGGGTGAGGTCCGCGCCGCCGCCGAACCAAGCCTTCGTGGTCACCACGAAGCGCGTGTTCATATGGACGGTGGGTACGTTCGGGTTCCACGGATGGGCGATGAGCGAGATGCCGCCGGCCCAGAAGCGCGGGTCCTGGTCGGAGCCGGGAATTTGGCCGCGAAATTCCGGCGCGAACTCACCATGGACGGTCGAGACATGTACGCCCACCTTCTCGAATACGCGCCCACGCATCATCGACATGACACCGCCGCCACCCGGCGCGCCGCTATGGTCCTTGCGCTCCCAGGGCGTGCGCTCGAAACGGCCTGCCTCCGAGGCCTCCGGGGGCAGGGGGGCCGTGACCTCGTCCTCGATTGCCTCGAAGGCGGCGCAGATCCGGTCGCGCAGGGAGGCGAACCACAGAGGAGCTTCGATCTGCAGGCGTTCGATATCGGCTTTGTCGGTCATGGGTGATCGCCTCACATGTCGGTTGGCGTGGAAGGAGGGAACGAGCCGGTCTGCCGCAAGGCTTCGCCGAGGATCATGGCGGCCGTCACCGCCACGTTGAGCGAGCGCATGCCCGCCTGCATGGGCACGACGATCCTGGCGTCGGCTGCCGCATGGACCCCGTCCGGAACCCCGGCGGATTCGCGTCCGACCAGGATGATGTCCTCCGGATCGTAACGAAAATCCGTGTAGGGCATGGCGCCCTTCGTGGTGGCGAGCACCAGACGGCCCCCGCCGTCGCGCCGCCATTCCTCGAAGGCGCGCCAGGAGATGTGACGCGTGATCGTCACGTGGTTGAGGTAATCCATGCCGGAGCGGCGAAGATTGCGGTCCGACACGTCGAAGGCCGCAGGCTCGATGATCTCCACGGGAACGCCGAGGCAGGCGGCAAGACGCAGCATGGTGCCGGTGTTCTGGGGAATGTCCGGCTGGAATATGGCGAGACGAGGCATGGCATCCTCATCGGTGCAGGAGCGGCCCACGTCAAGTGAACGCTTTCGGCCCCGCCCGTGTTAAGCAGGGACCAGGGCAGAGATAACGGGGAAGGGAATGTTCCGGTGGCTGGAAAAGCGGATCGATCCATTCGCGCCGTTCGATGAAGCCGAGACGCCCCCGGACAAAGTGGGGGCCTTCACTTGGCATTATCTCAGGCCCGTACGCTTCTGGCTCGCCGTCCTGTTCTTCGTGGCGCTAGTCGCCGGCCTGTTCGAATCGTCCCTCTACATCCTGCTCGGCTGGCTGGTGGACATCCTGGCCAGTTCGACGCCGGACCGGATCTGGGCCGAGCACGGCACCACGCTCCTGGTGATGGCGGCCCTCGTCGTTTTCGTCAGGCCAGTCGTGAACTTCGCGCATGAACTGGTCTCCAACCAAGTGATCATCCCGCAGAGCACCAACATGATCCGCTGGCGGACCCATGCTTACACGCTGGGCCATGCGGTGAGCTATTTCCAGGGCGACTTCGCGGGCCGTCTCGCCAACCGCATCATGCAGGGCGGCGGGGCGATCCGCAGCATCGCCGTGACTCTGATCGATACGCTGCTTTATGTCGCGATCTATGCGGTCACGGCGCTGGGCGTCTTTTCCAGCGTCAGCCCGTGGCTCGCCCTGCCCATGGGGCTCTGGATCATCGGCTATGCCGTTCTCCTGTGCTTCTTCGTGCCGCGCGCCAAGGAGCGCTCTCTCAGGGTGGCCGACACCCGCTCGGCCCTCGTGGGCCGGGTGGTCGACAGCTATACCAACATCCTCACAGTCAAGCTCTTCGCGCGGGCCGACGAGGAGCGTTCGGCCGTCAGGGAGGCCGTACGGGCCAATACGGACGCATTCCTTTGGTCCTTGCGGCTCAATTCCGTCGTTGCGGGCCTCCTGTCCGTGATGAACAGCCTGCTCCTGGCCGCCACCGGGGCCATCTCGGTGCTCCTGTGGAGCCGAGGAGACATGACCAGCGGCGAGGCCGCCGCCGGGCTCGCCCTCGTGATGCGTATTCTCGCCATGTCCGGATGGGTGATGCACACGGTGCGCGACGTCTTCGAGAATATCGGCACGGTCCAGGAGAGCATGCGGACCATCGCCCGCCCGCACGGACTCGTGGATGTGCCCCAGGCCCCGCGCCTCGAGGTCACCCGAGGGGAGATCCGCTTCGAGAACGTCTCCTTCCACTACGGCAGGGAAGAGGGGGTCATCGAGGGTCTCAACCTCACGATCCGAGCCGGGGAGAAGGTGGGACTCGTGGGCACCAGCGGCGCAGGCAAGACTACCATCACCTCGCTGCTCCTGCGCCTTCACGACGTTGAGGGAGGGCGCATCCTCATCGACGGGCAGGATCTCGCCAGGATTTCGCAGGATTCCCTGCGCTCCTCCATCGCCGTGGTCACCCAGGACACCTCGCTCCTCCACCGCTCGATCCGGGACAACATCGCCTATGGGCGTCCCGCGGCCTCGGAAAGGGAGATCGTGGAGGCGGCGCGCCTCGCCCATGCCCACGACTTTATCATGGAGCTCGAGGACCACCGGGGCCGGCGCGGCTATGACGCCCATGTGGGCGAGCGGGGCGTGAAGCTCTCCGGCGGCCAGCGCCAGCGCATCGCGATCGCCCGCGTCATTCTCAAGGATGCGCCGATCCTGGTGCTGGACGAGGCGACCTCGGCCCTGGATTCCGAGGTCGAGGCGGCGATTCAGGAGTCACTGTCCACTCTCATGGAAGGCAAGACGGTGCTCGCCATCGCCCATCGCCTCTCCACCATCGCTGCGCTCGACCGTCTCATCGTTCTCGAGGAGGGGCGGATCGTGGAGGAGGGCACCCACGCGGAGCTTCTCCGGGCCGGCGGGCTCTATGCCCGGCTATGGCGGCGTCAGTCGGGCGGCTTCCTGGGCGCGGGGGAGGGCGAGGGAGCCGAGAAGGCGGTCTCATTTTAGGCCCCTTTCTCAGGGAACAGGCTGGAACATCTCCAATCCGCCTATGGACAGGCGGGCTTGACCGTGCCAAAGAGCCACCGCGCGGCGACTCCCAGTCGCATTGCGTGCGCGTTGACGCGTATGCTTGTTCCTTCATTCCGGAACCGGCGTGCTGAATGCCTTGGTTTGCAAGGTGTTGCCGATGCGCGGTTCTCGTTTTTGATCAATGCTGGAGAGCCAAGTGGCCGAGACCACCACTCATGTCGCTGAGCCGACACGGCGCGATTTCCTTTACATCGCCACGGGCGCGGCCGCCGCTGTCGGCGGAGCAACCCTGGTATGGCCCTTCATCCAGTCCCTGGCGCCCGACGCGGCGACGGTGGCTGCAGGCGCCCCTGTCGAGGTCGACCTGACGCCGATTGCCCAAGGGCAGATCGTCAAGGTCTTCTGGCGCGGCAAGCTGATCTTCATTCGCCACCGCACGGCCGAGGAGATCAAGGCGGCCGAGGACGTGAACATGGCGTCCCTGCGCGATCCGCAGCCCGACTCGGCGCGCGTGAAAGAGGGCCATGCCCAGTGGCTGGTCGTCTATGGCAACTGCACTCATCTGGGCTGCGTGCCGCTCGGCCAGCAGGGCGAATACCACGGCTGGTTCTGTCCCTGCCACGGCTCGGTGTTCGACACCTCCGGCCGCGTCCGCGGCGGCCCGGCGCCGATCAACCTGCCGATCCCGCCCTATTCCTTCGCGTCCGACACGAAGATCATCATCGGCCAAGAAGCCACGGCGTAACCCCGGGACGATCAGGCGACAATCATGAGCGAACATCCCACAACTTACGTTCCCAAGAGCGCCTTTGGTAAGTGGTTCGAAAGCCGCTTGCCCATCGCAGGCCTCATCCATTCCTCGTTCATCGCGTTCCCGGTGCCGCGGAATCTGACCTATTTCTGGACCTTTGGCGCGATCCTGGTCTTCATGCTCGTCTCGCAGATCGTGACGGGCGTGTTCTTGGCCATGTACTACACGCCGAATGCGGCGCTGGCCTTCCAATCCGTCGAGCACATCATGCGCGACGTGAACTATGGCTGGCTGATCCGCTATCTGCACGCCAACGGCGCCTCGATGTTCTTCGTCGCCGTCTACATCCATATCTTCCGCAACTTCTATTACGGCTCCTACAAGGCGCCGCGCGAAGTGCTCTACATCCTGGGCGTGATCATCTTCCTGCTGATGATGGCCACCGCCTTCATGGGCTACGTGCTTCCCTGGGGTCAGATGAGCTTCTGGGGCGCCACCGTGATCACCAACCTGTTCTCGGCGATCCCGGTCGTCGGCGACACCATCGTCAGCTACCTCTGGGGCGGTTACTCGGTGGGCAACCCGACCCTCAACCGCTTCTTCTCCCTGCATTACCTCCTGCCCTTCATGATCGCGGGCGTCGTGATCCTGCACATCTGGGCGCTGCACGTGCCGGGCCAGAACAACCCGACCGGTATCCCGATCAAGTCGGGCAAGGACGCGGTCCCTTTCACCCCTTATGCGACGATCAAGGACATCTTCGCCGTTGTGGTGTTCATGCTCTTCTTCGCGTACTGGGTGTTCTACCTCCCGAACTATCTCGGCCACGCGGACAACTACATCCCGGCTAACCCCGCCGTGACGCCCGCGCATATCGTGCCCGAATGGTACTTCCTGCCCTTCTACGCGATCCTGCGCGCCATTCCCGACAAGCTCGGCGGCGTCATCGCCATGATCTCGGCCATCCTGATCTGGTGCTTCATGCCCTGGCTCGACACTTCCAAGGTGCGCTCCACGGCCTACCGCCCGCTCTACAAGCAGTTCTTCTGGCTGTTCGTGGCGGTGTGCATCCTGCTCGGCTGGCTCGGCTCCCGTCCGGCTGAGGGCTGGTACGTGATCGCGTCGCAGATCTGCACCGTGTACTACTTCGCCCACTTCCTGATCGTCCTGCCGGTGCTCGGCTTCGTCGAGCGTCCGCTGCCGCTGCCGAATTCGATCCTCGAATCCGTGATGGGCGTGCAGAAGGGCGGAGCGGGCATGCCGGCCGGCGCCAATGCCGAGCCGCATTCCAAGGGCTGATGCGAGAGTTGGGGAAAATAAAATGATGAAGCGTACTCTTCTCATCGCAGCAGCCGTTCTCGGCTTCTCCGCTCCCGTCTTCGCTGCCGGCGAGACTCCGGTCCCGCCGCAGCAGAAGTGGAGCTTCCAGGGGCCGTTCGGCACCTTCGACCGGGCTCAGCTCCAGCGTGGCTTCAAGGTCTATCGCGAGGTCTGCGCCTCCTGCCATGGCTTGTCCTATGTGGCCTTTCGCAATCTGGCGGAGCCCGGCGGTCCGGAATTCTCCGAGGCGCAGGTGAAAGCGCTCGCTGCGGAATACCAGATCCAGGACGGCCCGAACGAGGCCGGTGACATGTTCGAGCGTCCCGGACGTCCGGCCGACCGCTTCCCGGAGCCGTTCCCGAACGAGAACGCGGCGGCCGCAGCCAACGGCGGCAAGGCTCCGCCGGACCTGTCCCTCATGGCCAAGGCCCGCACCTATGAGCGCGGCTTCCCCTGGTTCATCACGGACGTGTTCCGCCAGTACTCGGAAAACGGCGCCGATTACCTCGTGGCGCTCCTCGTCGGCTACGAGGAGCCCCCGGCAGGCTTCCAGGTTCCGGAAGGTGGTCACTACAACCACTATTACCCGGGCCACGTGATCGCCATGCCGAAGCCGCTCAGCGACGGCCAAGTGGAATATCCCAAGAACGAGGCCGGCCAGCCTCAGGCTCCGGAGACCGTCGAGCAGTATGCGAAGGACGTCACGGCCTTCCTCGCCTGGACGGCCGAACCGCACCTCGAGGCCCGCAAACGCCTCGGATTCCAGGTCATGCTGTTCCTGCTGGTGCTTTCGGGCCTGCTCTACTTCACGAAGAAGAAGGTTTGGGCCCGGGTGGGCGGCGAGGTCGAAGGCCACGCTACGCCTCCGATGACCCACAATCCCTGATCATCAAAGGCCCCGGTCTCCGGGGCCTTTTTCATGGCGCAGCCGTTTAAGCCACTGCAGGAATGCGGGACAGAGAGCCATTTCCGTCAGGGTGACTTACTCCGGCAATCGTCTTAAAGCCGCTTGTCATGCTGCAGACCATCGCCGACACCATCTGGGGCCAGCCGTGCCTGGCTTATCACGTTCAGCCGGAGCTCTCGCCCGAGACCCGCGCGTCCCTCGGAGCGCTTCAGAAGGCCATTGCCGAACGTTGGCCCGTGCCGCTCTACTTCGCCCCAGCCGAGGCGCTCCACGTCACGCTTTATGCGCTGATCAACGTCAAGGATCGCTTCGAAAAGGAGAGTTATTGGAGAAGCATCGCCGCGCCCTGCCGTGCTCTCATGGAGAGCCTCTGCACCGGGCATGGCCCGTTGGAACTGCGATTCTCAAGTCTGAAGGTGACGGATACGGCTATCATTGCCGTCGCCGCAGACGAGACTGGCCTCATCAAGGAAATAAGGGAGAGAATCGCAGATCTTATCCCGCCGCCGCCGGGTCTCAAACCCATGCGGTACAACCTCATTCATTCGACGCTCGCGCGCTACCGGACCTCCGATGTGGTGCCCGACGATATCGTCCGGACCGTGGAGGCGATTCCGGTCTCCATCAGGGCGCCCGTCGATCGCCTCAAGATCATCAGCGAAACCCTTTTCCCCTGCCAGGTGATGGACGAGATATTCTCGTTCCCGCTTCGCTGAGGGCTATTGGGATTCCCGCCCGACAACCGCTATGGTTTCTCTCGAGCACGAGCGGAAATGGGCAGGGAAAGCGTGACGAAGGCGGTTCTGGGGATCATCGGAGGATCGGGGGTCTATGACCTGCCGGGGATCGAGGACGTGCGCGAAGTGCAGATCCGCTCTGCCTGGGGCGAGCCCTCGGACGTGCTGCGCATGGGACGCATCGGCGGGACCGACGTGGCCTTCCTTCCGCGCCATGGCCGAGGCCACCGTCTCTCGCCCTCCGACATCAATTATCGCGCCAATATCGACGTGATGAAGCGGGCGGGGGTGACGGATTTGATCTCCGTCTCCGCCTGCGGCTCCTTCCGTCAGGAGTATTATCCCGGCTTCTTCGTGCTCGTGGATCAGTATGTCGACCGCACGCACAAGCGCGAAAGCTCCTTCTTCGGCAGGGGCTGCGTGGCGCATGTGCCTATGGCGCATCCCGTCGGCCCCTTGCTGCAGCAGCGGATCGCGCGCGCCGCGGCGGCGGAGGACATCCCCTACGCAACCGGCGGCACGCTCGTGTGTATCGAGGGGCCGCAATTCTCCACCTATGCCGAGTCCGTCACCTACAAGGAACTCGGTTACGACGTGATCGGCATGACGGCGATGCCCGAGGCCAAGCTCGCGCGCGAGGCCGAGATCACTTATGCCACCATCGCCATGGTGACCGATTACGACTGCTGGCATCCCGAGCACGACAGCGTGGACGTGGCCTCCGTCGTCGCGGTCGCCCGGCAGAACGCCGCGAAGGTGGCGGGCCTCATCGCCCGAGTCGCCCGCGATTTCCCGGCCGAGCACGAGCCGTGCCCCGTGGGGTCCGACCGGGCGCTCGACGGCGCCGTCATGACGGCGCCGTCGGCGCGTGACCCGGAGCTTCTGAAAAAGCTCGATGCGGTTGCTGGCAGGGTTCTGAAGACGCCGGAGATCTAGCGTACGGTCCAGCCCATGGGACCGAAGCCGAAGACCGCCGCGAGGATCCAGCTGATGAAGGCCAGAATGAAGCTGACGATGATGGCGGCCGGGATCACGGCAAGGGAAGCCTTGACGAAGAACAGCACAAGGCTTCCAAAGGGAATGTCGATGTTGGTCAGAACGGTTCGAGAGGGTTGTTCGGCCATTGCAAAGCTCCTCTGATAACCTCACTCTCTTGCACCTATGGCAGGCTCAAAGATGGACCAGCGCCTCCTCACCGACCTGAAAGCCGCGATCCGCTCGATCCCGGATTACCCGAAGCCCGGCATCGTCTTCCGGGACATCACGACCCTGCTCGGGGATGCGCGCGCCTTCCGCCGTGCGGTGGATGAGCTGGTTCATCCCTTCGCGGGCGGGCGGGTGGACAAGGTGGCGGGGATCGAGGCGCGCGGGTTCATTCTCGGCGGCGCTGTCGCTCATCAGCTCTCGTCTGGTTTCGTGCCGATCCGCAAGAAGGGCAAGCTGCCCCACGAAACGGTCCGCATCGCCTATTCGCTGGAATACGGCGTTGACGAAATGGAGATCCACACGGACGCGATTGGCCAGGATGAGCGGGTGATCCTGGTGGACGATCTCATCGCCACCGGCGGCACGGCAGTGGCAGCGACGCGACTCTTGCGCCAGATGGGCGCGAAGATCGTCGCCGCCTGCTTCATCATCGACCTGCCCGACCTCGGCGGTGCGCAAAAGCTGCGCGATCTGGGCGTGGACGTCCGCAGCCTCGTAAGTTTCGAAGGACATTAGGGGAGCATCGGCAATGCCGGGCGACCGCCTGCTGGGGGCGCTGGAATTCCTGCGTGAGGCTGGGAGACTCAAGAGCACCCTACGCAGCGGCTACACCTCCACCGGCCGCCGCGAGAGCGTGGCGGAGCATACCTGGCGACTGTGCCTCATGGTGCTCGTGCTGGCGGACGAGTTCGAGAACATCGACGCCTTACGCCTCACCAAGCTCTGCATCGTCCATGACCTCGGCGAAGCCCTGAGCGGCGACGTTCCTGCCGTGATGCAGACGGAGGGTTTCGACAAATCCGCGCAGGAGCGGGCGGATCTGCACGTCCTCACCAAGGCGCTCGACGCCGGAAAGCGTGCCGAGATCCTTTCCCTGTGGGAAGAATATGAGGCCGCCTCGTCGCCCGAAGCCATCATCGCCAAAGGGCTCGACAAGCTCGAGACGATTCTCCAGCACAATCAGGGCGAGAACCCAGTCGATTTCGATTACGCGTTTAATCTCGGCTATGGGCAGAGGCAGACCTCGGCCCACCCGCTTCTCGCGGAAATCCGCACTCTGCTCGACGACGAGACGAAAGAGCGGGCGCAGGCGTCACGGCCCGGTTAGGGCCGCCGCTCCCAGAATACCATGCCTTCGAAGGAGAAGACTTCCTCGCCATGCTGGTTCGTGGCGCTGTTGTGGTGGAACACCAGACCCCAGCCGGGACGGGAGTTCGAGACACGCTTGCCGGTCACCGTCGAGCGGTAGGTGAGGGTATCGCCAGCATAGACGGGCTTCAGCCATTTCAGATTCGCGAAGCCGGGGGAGGGGCCAAGCCTTGCTGGCCGCGCGCCATGGGCCAGCGCAGTCGCACGGATGCGGCTGCGATACTCTACCATCAGCTTCATCCAGATGCTCGCCGTGTGCCAGCCGGAGGCGCAGAGCGCGCCGAACAGGCTGTCCTGGGCGGCTGTCGCATCCACGTGGAAACGCTGCGGATCGAACTGCCTGGCAAAGCCAATGATATCGTCGGCCTCGAAGGTGTAGGAGCCGAGTTCCTCCGCCTCGCCGATCACAAGATCCTCGAAATAGGGATTGGACGAGATGTGGGGAAGTTCCCGCTCTGGGGTGTGGTCAGGCATGGCTGAGGCGGCGGCGGCAAGAACGCCTGGGCCTGAGCCCTTGACGGGCTCGGCGTCGCGACGGCCGAACATGACCCAGTTCTTCTGAGCCAACACGGTCTCATCGGCCTGGTTCAGCATCTCGAACCCGAGGCGCACGAGGCCGACGGATGGCCGGCTCTTCGAGGGACGGGTCTCGAGAACCGTCAGGCGTGAACGGAGCGTATCGCCGGGCCTCACCGGCTTGAGCCATTTCACTTCCTCGATGCCGGGAGCGCCCATGGAGGTGGAATCGAGGAGCATGCCGTCCGCGAAGAGGCGCATGTTGATGCAGCAGGTATGCCAGCCCGAGGCGATGAGCGTGCCGATGAAGCTGTCCTTGGCGGCAACCTCGTCCACGTGGAAGGGTTGTGCGTCATATTCCTGGGCGAAGGCAAGCAGCGCTTCCTTCGTGACGGTGAAGGGGCCGAGCATCTGCGTGAAGCCGGGCGTGAAATCTTCGAAAGCGTAACGGGGCATGGCTCGATCTGTGCGGTTTTAAGCGCTTGGCTTAAGCTCAGGCCGGAAGGGGGCTGAACTGTCCGGCTGCGTTGTGCGCCAAGCGGATCGGTTCGGGCAAGCGATACTTTGGAGAGCAGCGCAGCACGAGTTCCGCCGCAGTCGGAAGGTCGGCCAAGTGCCCGGGGGAGATGAACATCGGGTTCTTGGCCGTGCGGGTGCGAAGGGCCACACCGACGGTTTCCTTCCTGTCGATGAGGGGCGCAGCCGATCCCTTCTCCTCCCCGAGATCCTTGTAGCGCCCGCAGAGCAGGGTCTTGCCGCAGCCGATGGTGGGTCGCTGCAGCCACAGGCCCATATGGCTGGCGATGCCGATGCGGCGGGGATGGGCGATACCCATGCCGTCGAACAGGAATACGTCCGGCTCGGTCCGGAGTTTCTCGAACGCCTCCTCCAGCACCGGGCCTTCTCGGAAGCTCAACAGACCGGGCACATAGGGAAACGGCGTCGGGCGCTGCGCGAGAACGGTCTCCACCGGCAGGAAGTCCGGAAACGTCACCACCACGACGGCGGCCTGCGACTGCTCGCTCTTCACGCTCACGTCGACACCGGCCACGAGCCTGACCCTGTCGAGATCGATGGGACGGTCGGACACGACCTCCCGCCTCAGCTCCTGTTGAAGGGCGATGGCCTCGGAAGGGGATAGATCCCAGGAATGACGGCGATGGAGCTGCATGAAGGTGATGTGGCGGGTTTCGTAAGGCTCAACGCCCAAGGTGAGAGAACGATCCGCTTTGCTCCATGCGCTGTCATCAATTCAGGAATGACCCGCATGGCATTCTACTCGAATCTGCCACATAGAATATGGATAAGCCCTTCCGAATGAGAGATCCGCCTTGGTTCGTCACACCGCCGCTGGCCGCAGTATCCCCATCGGCACGCCCGCTGAAGGCGTGACGGAGGAGATGATCCGTGAACTCGTGATCACATTCTACGACCGTGTGCTGAAGGACGCCGAGCTTGGCCCTATCTTCGACAGGGCCCTTCCGGGCCGGTGGAGCGCACATCTGGCGGTCATGGTGGATTTCTGGTCTTCGATCGCCTTGAGGACGGCGCGCTACCGGGGCAAGCCGCAGGCGGCACATTCAGGCCTCGATCTCGCGCCCGAGCAGTTCACGCGCTGGCTCGCTCTCTTCGAGGAGACGGCGCGGGAAATCATGGAGCCCGATGCGGCGGAGTTTTTCATCCTCCGCGCGCAACGCATCGCGGAGAGCCTCCAGATCGGGCTCGGCATCGGCCCGAAGGCGCTGCACCTGCCGTAACGGGAGATGGCATGATCATGCCAGCGAACCGGGATCCGCATGGCGGGAAAACGCCTTAGCGCTCCCACCATTCCAGATCGTCGGCGGCCGTCTTCGGCAGGAAGGACGAGATGGCGATCATGGCGAGGCCGCAGGCCACGAGGACGGCGACGAAGAATTCGGCGCTGCCCAGGCTCGGCGAAACGATCGCCAAAAAGACTTTCTCGAAAATGTCCTGCATCGATCCAACCTCCACGCTGGACATGAAAGCAGAAACGTCCTGAACGGACCGGGAAGAGCCCGTTCAGGATTCTGACAGATTTGGTTGCGGTTCGGGTTCAGGTGTTGAAGCGGAAGTGCATCACGTCGCCGTCCTGGACGACGTAATCCTTGCCTTCGAGGCGCAGCTTGCCCGCATCGCGCGCGCCCGCCTCGCCCTTGAGCGAGATGTAGTCGGCATAGGCGATGGTTTCGGCGCGGATGAAGCCCTTCTCGAAATCCGTATGGATCACGCCGGCGGCGGCCGGCGCCCGCGTGCCCTTGGTGATCGTCCAGGCGCGGGCCTCCTTCGGGCCGACAGTGAAGTAGGTGATGAGGCCCAGCAGTTCGTAGCCCGCGCGGATCACGCGATTGAGGCCGGGCTCCTCGAGGCCCACGGCATCGAGATAATCCTTCTGGTCCTCGGCCGGGAGAACGGCGATCTCGCTCTCGATCTTGGCCGAGACGACCACGGCCTTGGCGCCTTCTTCTCTGGCTCGCTCGAAGACCCGGGCCGAGAACTCATTGCCCTTGTCGGCGGAAGCCTCCTCCACGTTGCACACGTAGAGAACGGGCTTGGAGGAGAGGAGGCCGAGCATCTGGAACAGACGCTCTTCCTCAGGCTTGCGTTCCGCCAGGCGGGCAGGCTTGCCCTCGCGCAGCAGCGGCAGGGTGCGGTTGACGAGGTCGAGAGTCTCCTTCGCCTCCTTGTCGTTACCCTTGGCCTTCTTCTCGAGCGCCGTGACACGCTTCTCGAGGCTGTCGAGATCGGCCAGCATAAGCTCGGTCTCGATGGTTTCGATATCGGCGATGGGATCGATCTTGCCCTCGACGTGGGTAATGTCCGTATCCTCGAAGCAGCGCACCACATGGGCGATGGCGTCCACTTCGCGGATGTTGGCAAGGAACTGGTTGCCCAGGCCTTCGCCGCGGGACGCCCCGCGCACGAGGCCTGCAATGTCCACGAAGGTGAGGCGGGTCGGGATGATCTGGGCCGAGCCTGCGATGGCGGCCAGCTGGTCGAGGCGCTCGTCCGGCACGGCCACGTCGCCCACGTTCGGCTCGATGGTGCAGAACGGATAGTTCGCAGCCTGCGCCGCGGCGGTCTGCGTCAGCGCATTGAAAAGGGTGGACTTGCCCACATTCGGCAGGCCGACGATGCCCATCTTGAAGCCCATGGCCTCACTCCTTGTTCTGGGTGGCCTTTTCTCCAGGCCGTTTCACATCCGTCCAGCCTCTCGCCTCCATGGCGAGGTGGACCTTGTTCTGGAAGCTCCCATCCTCGCCTGTGGCGAGAAGGGCGGCGTTGTCGGCAATGATGCGGCACAGGTCCTCGACCCAGGCCTCTTCGCTCTTGCCGAAATCGCCCAGCACATGGCTCTGCACGAGAGCCTTGTGGCCGGGGTGGCCGATGCCGAGCCGCACGCGTCGGTAATCGTTGCCGCAATGGGCGGAAATCGAGCGCAGGCCGTTATGGCCCGCATTGCCGCCGCCGATCTTCACGCGCAGCTTGGCAGGCGGCAGATCGAGCTCGTCGTAGAAGACCGTGACGTCGTTCAGCGGCATCTTAAAGAAGCTCTGCGCCTCTCTCACCGCCTGGCCCGACAGGTTCATGAAGGTCTGCGGCTTCAAGAGCAGCACCTTCTCGCCCCCGATCACCGCATCCGCGGCTTCCGCCTGGAAACGCTTGCGCCAGGGACCCGCGTTGTGCACGCGCGCGATCTCGTCCACGGCCATGAAACCGATGTTGTGGCGGTTTCTGGCGTAGCGGGAACCGGGATTACCAAGGCCGACGAAAAGGCGCATCGTTCAGGCATTCTCATAAGAAACGCTCCGGCCTTGCGGTCGGAGCGTCGAAGCCGGTCAATGGGCTTGAACGCCCGATGAAGCCGATCAGGCGGCGGTGCCTTCGGCGGCGGCCGGGGTCTCTTCCTCTTCCTTCATGCCGGTGGGGGCCACGACCGTGACGAGGGTGAGGTTCTCGGTCGAGGTCGCCTTGACGCCGCTCGGCAGCTTGATGTCGTTGAGGTGGACCGAGGCGCCGATGTTGAGGCCCTCGACCGAGGCTTCCACGTAGTCCGGGATCGAGTCGGGGGAAACCTGGAGCTCGACCGTGTGCTCGACGATCTGAAGCGTGCCGCCGCGCTTCACGCCCGGGCACTTGTCCTGGCCGATCACGTGCACCGGAACCACGACCTTGATGGTCTGGCCGGCGGCGATGCGCAGGAAGTCGACGTGAACGGGGAAGTCCCTCACCGGGTCGAGCTGATAGTCGCGCGGAATGGCGCGGACCGTCTGGCCGTCCACATCGATGTCGAAGATCGTCGTGAGGAAATGACCGGCGAAGATCAGCTGCTTGGTCTGGTTGAAATCGAGGGCGATCGCCTGGGCCGGCTGGCCGGCTCCGTAGATGACGGCGGGAACTTGGCCTTGGCGACGAACGGCCCGGGCGGCCCCCTTGCCGGCCCGGTCGCGCGCCACGGCCTTGATCTGCTTTACTTCGCTCATGGTCGTGGTCCTTTGAATCGAGTTGAAAAACCGATGGCCGCCCAGGTTCCCTGAGAAACCTACCGGCGGCCATGAGGTTCGCGCCCGTGCCTCCAAGGGTGTCGAGCGGGCGCGAGGCGGCTTATAGGCGATAAAGCCTTCCAATGCAAGAAAGAGACAGACCGTCCTGCCCACCCGGTCAATCGAACGGGGGCGTGCTTGTGATCGTCACGACGAGCTTGCGCAGAAGTCGGGCGAGGTCGTTCTGCTCCTCCAGGCTCAGGCCCGAGAGCATGGTCGCCTCGATGGACATGTCCTCACGGAAGGCGGCCGTCGCACGCAGGACGCCTTCCGGCGTCAGCTCCACGGGCAGGCTTCGACCATCGCCCTCCGCTTGAACGCGTCGGATCAGACCGGCCTTTGCCAGACGGTTCAGGCGGTCCGTGAGGCCGCCCGACGAAATCATCAGGGAGCGGAACAGTTCCGTCGGGCGCAGCCGGTAGGGCGGGCCCGACCGCAGCAACGTGAAGAGGACGTCGGCTTCCCCACTGTCGATGCCGTGCGTCTTGAAGACAGCTTCGATGGGCAGGCGCGCGGCCAGCGTGATCCAACGCGCGCGGCCGAGGATCGCCATGCCGCTCGTGTCCACGTCCGGCAGTTCAGATGCCCATTGCGCCCGGCGCTCGTCGATCCCGTCCTGGGCTGGAAGGTCCCTGTCCTGATCAGAATGTCTTGACATCGAGGTAAATCGTCCGATTATCTTGGTGTCAAGATAAACCCATATCGGGAGCGAGGCCAAGTGCCTGCAAGCCGCGCCCGAGATGCGCTGCCGCGCCGGCGCGGCTTTGGCTCCGAGGTCCGTCATATGAATTCCGCCCTCGCCACGCGCGCCTCCGCCGTTTCGACCTCTCCGATCGCTCTCCTGGGTTTGTGCGGATTTCTCTTCGCCGTCCGGATCATGATGTCCAAGATGGCGCTCGACGCCGGCGTCCAGCCGTTCCAACTCGGCGTATTCGGCAATCTGGGTGCCGGCCTGTTCCTGCTGCCGTGGCTCGCCTCTGCGCGGCAGAAAATTCCGATGAAGCCGGAGCACCTAGTCCTCTATGTCGTGCTCGGCATCGTCAGCTTCGCGGTGCCGACGGTCCTGTCCTATTTCGTCGTCGAGCGGGTGGGGCCCGCCTACACGTCGATCGTCTACTGCCTGTCTCCTCTGCTGACCATGACCTTCGCGGCCGGGATCGGGATGGAGCGTATGTTCCTGCGCCGTTTCATCGGCATCGTGCTGGGCTTCCTGGGGATGATCGCGCTCGTTCGGCAGCAGATCCTCCAGATCGATATCGGCCAGCCCGTCTGGGTAGCCGTCGGCCTGGCGATCCCGGTTTGCGCAGCGGCCGGTAACATCATCCGCTCGGCTTGGTGGCCGAAGGGAACCTCCGCGCTCGCATTCTCCTGCGGCGCATCGTTCAGCTCGGCCGTGATGGTGGCCCTGATGGGGCCGGTTTTCGAGGCGCCCCTAGAATGGCGCTTCGCCGATGCTGGGATTCTCTCGTGGATCGTGACCTTGAGCGCCACGTCCGCCCTGTCTCAGGTGATGAACTTCCGCCTGCAGCAGATCGCGGGGCCGGTGGTATTCAGCCAGATCGGCTATTGGGGCACGGGTTTCGGGGTGCTGCTCGCCGCCGTCCTGTTCGGGGATGTGCTGACGGTTCTGTCCTTCGCGGGCCTCGCCTGCATCATCGGCGGCGGCGTTCTGGCCAACCGCCGCAGAGAGGTCTGACCCTCGCTCCGTCGGACAAGGCGCGGTCATGACGATAGGCCATGACCGCATTTCGGGGATCAGTCGAACAGGCTCGAGACCGAGCTCTCGGTCGCCGTGCGGCCGATGGCCTCGCCCATGAGGGAGGCGATGCTGATGACCCGGATGTTGTGGGCGACTTTCACGGCCTCGGTCGGCATGATCGAATCGGTGATGACCAGTTCCTTGAGCTTGGAGCTGGCGATGCGGGACACCGCTCCGCCGGAGAGTACGCCATGGGTGATGTAGGCGTAGACCTCCTTGGCGCCGTTCTTGAGGAGGGCCTCGGCCGCGTTCACCAGGGTGCCGCCGGAATCCACGATGTCGTCGACCAGGATGCAGGAGCGGCCGGACACGTCGCCGATGATGTTCATGACCTCCGACTCGCCGGGGCGCTCGCGGCGCTTGTCCACGATGGCGAGCGGCGCATCGATGCGCTTGGCGAGCGCACGGGCGCGCACCACGCCGCCAACGTCGGGCGAGACGACCATGCGATTGCCGCCGTCGAGACGCTCCTTGATGTCGCGGGCCAGCGTCGGCGCGGCGAACAGGTTATCGGTCGGGATGTCGAAGAAGCCCTGGATCTGCCCGGCGTGGAGGTCCAGAGTCAGCACGCGATCGACCCCCGCATGGGTGATCAGGTTCGCGACGAGCTTGGCCGAGATCGGCGTGCGGGCGGCAGGCTTACGGTCCTGGCGGGCATAGCCGAAATAGGGGATCACCGCCGTGATGCGGCGCGCGGAGGCGCGGCGGAGCGCATCGGTGATGATCAGGAGCTCCATGATGTGGTCGTTCGTTGGGAACGAGGTCGATTGGATGATGAACACGTCCTCGCCGCGCACATTCTCCTGGATCTCGACGAACACTTCCATGTCGGCGAAACGCTTCACCTGGGCCTTGGCGAGCGGAACGTTGAGATAGGCGGATATGGCCTCGGCCAGGGGACGGTTGGAATTTCCCGCAACGAGCTTCATGCAAGCAACTTTAGCTTTGTGTGACCTGTCGAGCCCGCTGCGCAAGGTCGATACGGATGCGCGGTCAGGCGCAAGGCTCTTAGCAGCGATATCAAACCGTCACAATACGAGTCGTGCTGCTTAAGTGCCGCAAGAGCGGTTTGCGGCCATGCGGTCACTGCAGGGCAACGGGGGCATCGTCCTCAGCAACCTCGGCGGTCTGGATGGATTTCGAGACGCTCAGGAACTCGGCGATCTCGTCCATGCTGGCCTCGGCGAGCTTGGCGAGCGTTTCCGTATCGAGCGTCGAAGTCGAGTCGGAGGCCAGCGCGGCGGGCCGTGAGCCCTCGAGCCGCTTGGCGCGCCGCTTCTGGGCGTCGAACACGTCCCAGACATAGGAGACCTTCGTCTGCCCGTCTTCCGTGACAGTGGAGATATAGCCGCGTACCCGGTAGCGGGCGTCATCGCTGGAGCCGACAAGCTCGACCCTGCGCTCGGAGGCCGCGGTGGCAAGTTCTCCGAGGAGAGCTGTTTGAATCGGGGCGGGGGCGCCGTCGATGCTCTCCACGGCCACCGGGACGCCCTCGGGAGAGCCGCTCAGGAGGGAGCCCTGGCAGGCGCCAAGGGCCATCGTCATCGCAATCGCCGCAAACTGCCCCCAATGTCTCGTCCCGGCCATGAAGGCTCCCGTTTTTCGTTCTGGTAACGAAATATTAACTGCAGCGGGAGCTGCCGTCCAGATCAGCCAAGCTTGCGGAAGCGGAGAAAGGCGGCTTCGAGAGCCAGTGCGACGAGACCCGCGGCGAGGCCCCAGAACGCGGACCCGATGCCGGAGAGAGTGATGCCCGAAGCCGTCACGGCGAGAGTCAGCACGGCGGGAAACCGCTTGGCCTCCTCAGAAAGGGCGGATCCCAGGGCGCCTGCGAAAGCCCCCATGAGGGCAAGGCCCGCCACGGTCCTGATGAGTTCCGGCGGCAGGGCGGCGATCAGGCCGATCAGCGCTGCGCTGAAGGCCGCGAAGGCCAGATAGCTCAACGTGTAGAACGGCCCGACCATCCAGCGCTTGCCCGGATCGGGATGCGTGTCGGGGCCGGTACAGATGGCCGCCGAGATCGCCGCCAGATTGCTGGTATGGGCCCCGAACAGGGCCGTGACCATGGAGGCGAGGCCCGTCACGGCGAGGATCGGTCGGGTCGGCGGCGCATAGCCGGAGGCACGCAGCACGGCGAAGCCCGGCAGGTTCTGGGAGGCCATCGTCACCAGGAACAGGGGTAGGCCCAGGCCGAGGAGGGCCGCCGGTTCGAAGGCAGGCGCGATGAATGTAAGGGTCGAGAGGCTGAAATCGGACGAGAGCGGCCGGGCCAGCCCTCCGCCGAAAGCCATTCCGAGGCCCACGAAGAGCACCGCCAGCACTGCGAGCGCGGGGTTGAACAGTCTGGCCACGAGGAACAGGGCCACCAGTGGCAGGACGAGGCCGGGCGCTCCCTGGGCGCTCTCGAAGACGGCCATCACGAAGCGGATCAGGACGCCTGCGAGCATGGCGGCGGCGATCGAGGTCGGGATCCTCTCGATAAGCCGCCCGAACGGCTTGATGAAGGCCGCCAGCAGGATGAGAAAGCCGGCCATCAGAAAGCAGCCGACGGCCGCGTGGACGGAAATGCCGCTGGAGGCAGCGATCAGCGCTGCGCCGGGTGTCGACCAGGCGGTGACCACCGGCATGCGGTAGCGGACGCTCAGATAGCCGCTCGTGGCGGCCATGGACAGGCACAGGGCCGCGACCCAGGACGAGGTCTGCGCCGCATCCGCCCCCACCGCCTGCGCCGCCGCGATGATGATGGCGATCGTGCTGCCGAAGCCCACAAGGGCCGCGACGACGGCTGATGTGATGATCGACAGGCGCATGCGAGCTCCCAATGGGCTAGGCTTAGCCGTTTATCCCGAATGAGCGGCCCGCGCCAGTTCGTCCGTCGCACTTTCCTCGGGAGCAGCCAGCGCTTAAATCTCCTCCATGAGTCGCAACACCTATAACGACGTTCCGCCGGACATCCTGGACAACGAGGAGGACGAGGACACCATAGCCGTGGAAAGCGGCTCGGATGTCGAGTTCGACCTGGAGGCGAATCCCAGCTCCGTCCAGCGGGGCACGGAGGTCATCCGCCGGTTCTGGACGACGCTGCCCAATGCGCCGGGGGTCTATCGCATGCTCGATGCGAAAGGCGACGTGCTTTATGTCGGCAAGGCGAAGAGCCTGAAGAACCGCGTGGGTTCCTATGCGCGGGGCCAGGCGCATTCCAACCGTATCGCAAGGATGATCGCCGAGACCTCCTCGATGGAGTTCGTCACCACGGCGACCGAGACCGAGGCGCTGCTGCTCGAGGCCAACCTCATCAAGCAGCTCAAGCCCCGCTACAACGTGCTCCTGCGGGACGACAAGTCTCTGCCCTACATCCTGCTCACCGCCGATCATGCGGCCCCGCAGCTCGTGAAGCACCGCGGTGCGCGCAAGCGCAAGGGCGACTATTACGGCCCCTTCGCCAGCGTCTGGGCGGTCAACCGCACCATCAACGCCCTGCAGCGTGCGTTTCTCCTGCGCTCGTGCAACGACAGCTATTTCGAGAACCGCACCCGGCCCTGCCTGCTGTTCCAGATCAAGCGCTGCTCGGGTCCCTGCACCAACGAGATCTCGCCCGATGAATACGCCTCGCTGGTGGGCGAGGCGCGCGCCTTTCTGTCCGGCAAGTCGAATGCCGTGAAGCAGCGCATCACCGAGGAGATGCAGCAGGCGGCGGAGGAGCTCGAATACGAGCGTGCCGCGCGCTGCCGCGACAGGCTCGCCGCGCTCTCCGCGATCCAGGGCGTGCAGGGCATCAACACGCAATCGGTGGAAGAGGCTGACGTATTCGCCCTCGACGAGCAGGCGGGGCAGTTCTGCGTGGAGGTGTTCTTCTTCCGCAACTGGCAGAATTGGGGCAATCGCGCTTACTTTCCGAAGGCCGACAAATCCATGGCGCCCGACGAGGTGCTCGGCTCCTTCCTGGCGCAGTTCTACGACGACAAGCCCGCGCCGCGCCTGATCCTGCTCTCCCACGAGATCGAGGACGCGGAGCTGATGGCGGCGGCGCTCTCGACCAAGAGCGAGGCGCGTGTCGAAATTCATGCGCCGCAGCGCGGCGAGCGCCGTCAGCTCATCGATTACGTGCTGCGCAACGCCAAGGAGGCGCTGGGCCGGCGCCTGGCCGACACGGCCTCACAGCAGAAGCTGCTCATCTCGCTGGGCCAGGCCTTCGGCATGAGCAAGCCGCCGAAACGGGTCGAGATCTATGACAACTCGCACATCATGGGCACCAATGCGGTGGGCGCCATGGTGGTGGCGGGGGCGAACGGCTTCATGAAGCAGCATTACCGCACCTTCAACATGAAGTCGGAAGACCTAAAGCCCGGCGACGATTACGGCATGATGCGCGAGATGCTGCAGCGGCGCTTCGCGCGGCTCGTGAAGGAAGAGCCGAGGACGCCCGGCCAGCAACAGGATGCGGACGGAGCCTCCGGTTCGGACGACGCCTTTCCCGCATGGCCCGATCTCGTTCTTATCGACGGCGGCAAGGGGCAGCTCGAAGCCGCCCGCCAAGCCCTGGCGGAGGTCGGCGTGGGCGAGGCCGACGTGACCCTCGTCGGCATCGCCAAGGGGCGCGACCGGGATGCGGGCCGCGAAACCTTCTTCAAGCCGGGCCAGCCCCCGTTCAAGCTCCCGCCTCGCGATCCGGCGCTCTATTTCGTCCAGCGCCTGAGGGACGAGGCGCACCGCTTCGCCATCGGTACCCACCGGGCCAAGCGCAAGCGCGAGCTTGTCAAGAACCCGCTCGATGAGATTCCCGGCATCGGACCCACTCGCAAACGGGCGCTGCTGCACCATTTCGGAACCGTGAAGGCGATCCAGCGCGCGGCTCTGGAGGACCTCATGAAAGCCCCCGGCGTGAATGCGGCCACGGCGCGTGCCGTGTACGATT
The DNA here is from genome assembly GCA_031181145.1 of Microvirga sp. GTDB lineage: Bacteria > Pseudomonadota > Alphaproteobacteria > Rhizobiales > Beijerinckiaceae > Microvirga. The sequence continues at coordinate 6,121 of JAPSLB010000022.1, read as the reverse complement.
TCTTTCATGAGCGGGGGTAAAGAGCCTCTGTTAACGGCATTGTGGGCGGCCCCTCGGTTGACGGACCGAGCCGAGGCGTGCTTCCTGCCTAACCCATGAGCACAGCAAGTTCCATGCGCCGATCCTCAGCCTTCAATCTCGCCAACCTGCTGACCTATGGCCGGCTGGCGGCCGTGCCGGCGGTCGTCGGCCTGATGTTCTGGCCCGAGGATCATTGGTCGCGCTGGTTTGCCCTCGCCATCTTCGCCCTGGCGGCGATCACCGATTATTTCGACGGCTACATCGCCCGAGCCCTCTCGCAGCAATCGGCCCTGGGGCGCATGCTCGACCCCATTGCCGACAAACTCCTGGTTGCGGCCAGCCTGCTCATGCTGGTTGCCGACAAGACAATCCAGAGCTGGGACATCTGGGCTGCGCTCGTCATCCTCTGCCGCGAGATCCTGGTGTCGGGCCTGCGCGAGTTCCTGGCGGAGCTGAAGGTCGGGGTGCCGGTGAGCCGGGTCGCCAAGTGGAAGACCACCTTCCAGCTCCTCTCCCTCGGCTTCCTGATCGCGGGGCCGGCGGGCGAAACGGTGCTGCCCGGTACCATCCTGATCGGCCGCGTCCTGTTGTGGATCTCCGCCCTGCTGACGATCTATACGGGGTGGGATTATCTCAAGACCGGGATCAAGCATGTCGTCGACGAGGACTGACCCATGAAACTCGTCTATTTCGCCTGGGTTCGCGAGCGGATCGGGAAGACGGAGGAGACCGTCGAGCTGCCCGAGGGAATCGCGACGATTGCCGATCTCGTGCGCTGGCTGAAGGCCAAAGGCGAGGAATACGAGTATGCCTTCGAGAACGAGGCCGTGGTCCGCGCCGCCATCGACCATGTGCACGTGAAGCCCGAGGCTCCGCTTGCCGGTGCGCGCGAAATCGCCTTCTTCCCGCCCATGACTGGCGGCTAGGGCACGATGGCGACGATCCGCATCCAGCCCCAGCCCTTCGATGCCGCCGCCGAAACGGCGGCTCTTACGGCCGAGCGCGGCAGCATTGGCGCGACGGTTGCCTTTACCGGCTTCTGCCGGGACGAGGGCGGCAGGCTCTCCGCCCTGGAACTCGAGCACTATCCCGGCATGGCCGAGGCGGAGATCGCCCGCATCGCCGACCAGGCGGAGGCGCGCTGGCCCTTGATGGGGCTCACCGTCATCCACCGCTTCGGCCTGATCCACCCCGGAGAGCCCATCGTGCTCGTGCTCGCGGGGAGCGCCCACCGCCGCGCGGCTTTCGAGGCGGCCGAGTTCATGATGGACTACCTGAAGACCCGTGCCCCGTTCTGGAAGCGCGAGCACCTGAAGGACGGCACGGTCGGCGCCTGGGTCGAGGCGAAGGACTGCGACGATGCCGCCATGGAGCGGTGGGGCTCCTGATCCCGTTGGCACTTGACCTGCACCTCCCGCGGGAGGACGATTCCGCGTGGACGACAAGCGGAGGCGCTCATGCCCAACGTCCTGGTCTTTCTCGTGCTCTTCGCCGCTCCGCCTGCCGCCGCCCAGCAGACGCAGGTCCCGGGCCATCCTCGTCTCGACTGTTATTGCCGCGCCGAGGGAAGGATCTTCGCCCCTGGGGAGACCATCTGCCTGAAGACGGCGGAGGGGCTTAGGCTCGCTCAGTGCCGGATGGAGATCAACGTGATGTCGTGGAGCATTACGTCCAGGCCCTGCCCGGAGGCATAAAAAACGCTGCCGGAAGCGGCAGCGCGATCAAGAATTAAAGAACGAATCTCGTTGCTCCAGCCGTTGAGGGCTGATGGCCGTCTTAAAGAACGCCGACGACGGTTGCGCAAATGAACGAGAAGGAAAGGCAGGCGGCAGCGACGTTGAGCGTGCCGAACCAATCGAAATTCGATGTCATGTTCATGACAGACCCCCTGTCTGAATGGAGAGGAAGCCTATCAGGATGGAGGGGGACTGAAAAGGCCCGGACAGGGCAGATTGCGACCTACACGATCTCCCGAAATGGTTAATAAATCGTTAACTCATTGACTTCATTGAGGGCTGAGGGGCGCCGCCCTGCGACAAAAATGTTCTGCTCCGGGGGACGGAAAGCCTGACTGGACCGCCGTGAGGGCCGGGCGAGGAAGCGTTGACCGGATGTTTACCGGGAACGGGGTAAGCCGAGCATATGCGTCGTGTGTTAGTTGCGTTTGCTGCCCTGTCACTTGTCGGGCTCGGATTGACCGGGTGCGGGTTGTTCCGGTTCGAACAGCGCGAGCCGTGGCGGGCACAGGCCGAGGAGGCCTGCCTGGCGCAGCGTCTCGTTCAGCCTTCGGCCTACATGGCTCTTTCGTCCAAGATCGACGGTCCCGGCGTCTGCGGCATGGATTATCCCTTCAAGGTCGCGGCCTTCAACAACGGTGAGGTGGGCCTGAAGTCCAAAGTGACCCTGGCCTGTCCGATCATCCCACGCATCGACACCTGGCTCGACGAGATCGTGAAGCCTGCCGCTGTCCTCTACTTCGGCGTCCCGGTCGTGGACCTGAAGGCGGGTTCCTATTCTTGCCGCCCGCGCAACAATCAGCGGGGCGCCAAGCTCTCCGAGCATTCCTTCGGCAATGCCCTCGACGTGATGGCCTTCATCCTGGCCGATGGTCGCGAGATCAAGGTAGCCAAGGGCTGGCGGGGAGAACCCGCCGAGCAGGACTTCCTCCGCGAGGCCTTCGTGGGCGCCTGCCGGTATTTCACGACGGTGCTGGGCCCGGGCTCGGACGCCTTCCACTACGATCACTTCCATATCGATCTGGCCCGGCACGATCCGCGCGGCGAACGTCGCATCTGCAAGCCGCTCATCAAGTTTACGCCGCGGATCGATCCCGAGCGGAGCCGGCAGATTCTCCAGAGCGTGAGCGCGCAAGGGGACCTGCCGTCCATGGAAATGGAACAGGACCTGCCGGAGGAGAGCGCGGCCGGGTATGCCCCCGATTCGCCGGTCGGCGCTCCCATGGCGCCTCCCGTACTTTCCGCTCCCGTGCCGCCGCCCGCCCAGCGTTATTCCGGCCATGCGGCCTCGGACGCCTATACGCCTCCGCCGCCTCCCGGATATGGTGGATATCCCGCGCAGCAAGGTCATCGGCAGCCCCAGCAGACCTATGCGCCGCCGAGACCCGGGCGGCCTTCCCCTGGGCAACCCCTGGTGCTTAACGGACACGCCGCCTACTAAACCGCAAGCGGAGCCTTGACCTTCGGAGCCGCCGCCCACATGGTCGGTATGACGTCAATCACTCGATCTTTGGAGCAGTGGAAATGAAATGGCTGGCGGCTCTTATCTCTTGCCTGATGGTGAGCGCACCCGTGCTCGCTCGCGAGATAACCCCGGCTGAGCGGCGGGAGAGGGCACACGAACTTTCATTGAGAGGGTACGACGCCAGCCTTCCGGCCTGCACCGATCCGGGGGTTCTCAGCAATATCGCCTCGAATTTCGAGACGAAGGAGCGCCGGTTCTGGAATTCCGACCTCAGGATCCTCGGCTTCGAGCGGATTGAACAGGTTGCGTGGCGCCCTTGGGGTCTCGACTACATCCCCCGCCGCTACTGCACCGGCACGGTCCTCGTGTCCGACGGCTACAGGCACAAGGTGAACTTCTCCATCCGTGAGGATCTCGGCTTCCTCGGAATCGGCTGGGGGACGGATTCCTGTGTGGACGGCTTCGACCGCCACTATGCCTACGCGCCCCATTGCAAGCAGGCTGCGCCTTGAGCTTCAGACGGTGGCTCGCCCTTGCGGGGGCCTGCCTTTTTGCCCTCCCTTGCGCGGCCCAGTCGCCGCGCGAGGTGAGGGGAGCCCCCATGGGGCGCTTCGACTTCTATGTGCTCGCCCTGTCCTGGTCGCCCGGCTATTGCGAGGTCAGCGGCCGGAAGAGTCCGCAATGCGAGAGCGAAAGCGGCCTCGGCTTCGTCGTGCACGGGCTCTGGCCTCAGCTGGAGCAGGGCTATCCCAGCTTCTGCGAGCCGAGCGGGCGCTTCGTTCCCGGCGCGGCGATCAGGGAGACCTCGGGCCTCTTTCCGGACGACAATCTCGCCCGCTATCAGTGGCGCAAGCACGGAAGCTGCTCCGGAGAAAGTCCGAGCGGGTATTTCAGGGCCGTTCGCCGTGCCCGGGATCTCGTGCGCATCCCGGACAGCTTCAAAGCGCTGCATGAGCGCTCAAAGGTTCTCCCGAGCGAGATCGAACGAGCCTTCATGAGCGTCAACCCGGGGCTTCGCGCCGACATGATCGCGGTATCCTGCGGGCGCCGTATCCTTCAGGAGGTCCGGATCTGTCTCGACAAGGATCTGCGTGGCTTCCGCCAGTGTCCCGAAGTCGACCGGGACGGATGCCGCGCGGGCGAGATCGCAGTTCCGGCGTTCCGCTGAAACATCGGATGAGAGTATCGTTCGCTCGCGAAACGTATCCCGTTTCGCGAGCGACGCGCTAGGATTCAACGAATGAACTACCGCCATGCCTTTCACGCCGGCAATTTCGCCGACGTCATGAAGCACGCTCTTCTGGTGCGGATCCTCGTCTATCTGCAGCGCAAGGAGACGCCGCTTCGCGTCATCGATACCCATGCGGGGGTCGGCCTCTACGACCTTTCCGCGGACGAAGCCGAGCGGACAGGCGAATGGGCGGAGGGAATCGGGCGCCTCGATGCCCCCTTCTCGCCAGGGGTCGAGGAGATTCTCACGCCGTACCGCAAAGTGATATCAGATGTGCGCGCCCGGCACGGGAAGACCATCTATCCGGGGTCCCCCGGCATCGTCCGCGAGCTGCTGCGGCGTCAGGATCGCGGTGTGTTCGTCGAGCTGCATCCTGCCGATCACGCAGTGCTGAACGAAGCGTTCAATGCGGTAGCGAATCTCAAGGTGATGCATCTCGACGGGTGGACGGCGCTTCATGCGCTGATTCCTCCGAAGGAGAAGCGCGGCCTCGTGCTGATCGACCCGCCCTACGAGCAGACGGGAGAGCTGGAGCGGTTGGGCACGGAGTTCTTGACGGCCCTCAGGAAATGGCCGACCGGCGTCTATGCGGGCTGGTACCCGATCAAGGATGTGGCCGCGGTCGATGCGGCAGCAGAGCGGCTGCACGCCGGGAGCGCGCGCCCGGGCCTTCGCCTCGAACTCTACGTGGACGATCCGCGCGACCCAGCGCGCCTGAACGGTAGCGGTCTCTTCGTGCTCAATCCGCCCTGGTCGCTGAAGGCCGAGGCGGAGGTCCTCCTGCCGGCCCTGGCGGAGCGCCTCTCCCGCGGCGGTTACGGCGCCTATCGCTGTGAAGCCTTCGGCCCTTCGGCCTAAGGCGGATTGCGGCCCCGCTCGGGAGCGGGCAGAAAGCAGCCGTGCTGTCGCACCGTTCACAGGATTCTGTTCATGCTCGTTCTCCGCTCCTCTCCCGCGTCGCCCTTCGGGCGCAAGGTCAAGATCGCCGCTTCTCTGCTCGGGCTCATGGACCGCATCCAGATCGTCGATGCGGATACCCTGAACCCCGAGGACGATCTGCGGCGGCAGAACCCGCTCGGGAAGATCCCCACCCTGGTGCTGGAGAACGGCGAGACGCTCTACGACTCGCGGGTGATCGTGGAATATCTCGACTTCCTGACGGGTGGCGGACGCCTGTTTCCAGCGGGCGAGGCCCGGTTCGCGGCCCTGCGCGAGCAGGCGCTTGCGGATGGTATTACGGATGCGGCCTTGCTGCAGGTCTACGAGGGCCGCTTCCGCCTGCAGGACAGGCATGAGCCCAAATGGTTGGACCATCAGGCGGGCAAGGTGGAGCGCGGACTGGCCTATGCGGAGGCGCATCTCTCGGTGTCCGCCGCCGAGCTGCATATCGGCCATGTCGCGCTCGCCTGCATGCTCGGCTATCTCGACCTGCGGTTCGCAGGCCGCTGGCGCGAGACGCACCCGAAGCTCGTCGCGTGGCTCGCCGATTTCGAGGCCCGCGTCCCGGCCTACGCCAAGACGAGAGCGACCCCGTAAGTCACACGAAAAAGGCCCGGGTTTCCCCGGGCCTTCTCTGTCGCGGATGCGACGGATCTTAGTAGGTGCCGAAGCGGAAGTTCAGACCGGCGCGGACAACGCCGAAGTCGCTGTCGCCGGTGCTGTAGTTCG
>JAPSLB010000021.1 GCA_031181145.1 Microvirga sp. | reverse complement strand
TTTCACTCCTCTGTCTGGATCGATGCCCGCTCTGCTGCGTTGTTTCAGTGACAAGCTTCCTTCAAGCGCACGGAGACATGGCATGACCGAAAAGGTTCACGATCAGGACAAATCGCAGGACAAATCGCAGGACAAATCGGCCGACAAGACGGCCTCCAAGGACGAGAAGCTGCCGGAGAACTCCAAGGCGTCCCTCGACGAAAAGCTCGACGAGGGCGTGGAAGAGACCTTTCCGGCGAGCGACCCGGTTTCCGTAAAGATCACGAAGTAGCCTCATGCCGCACAAGCCCCGGGCCGAACCGCCCGGGTTTTTCTCGCGTCCGGTTCAGTTGCGGCTCGCCACCGCGACGCCCAGGGCGGCCAGGGCCATCCCGACCATCTGGACGCCGTTCAGGGTCTCGCCAAACAGCACGAACGCCATGAGGGCCGCGACCGGCGGCACGAGATAAAGCAGCGTCGCCACGCCCACCACGGCGCCCTGGCGGATGAGATAGAGCAGAAGCCCGATCGCGCCGACCGACAAGCCGAGCACGGCCCAGGCCATGGCGCCCAGGAGCGGCGGCGTGAATGCGATGTGCCCTTCCTCCAGAAGCAGAACCAGGGGCAGCGTGACGAGGGCTGCGCCGACATATTGCACCATGGCATTCACGCGCAGATCCAGCGTATTGCCGGTGCGCTTCTGCCAGATCGTGCCGAGGGTGATCGACAGCATCCCGAGGAAGCAGACGCTGAGCGCCAGAGGCGGCACGCCGCCATCGCCGATCTTGGGCGCGATGACGAGGGAGGCGCCTGCAAGCCCGATGAGAATTCCTGCCCACCGGCGGGCGGATACCCTCTCCCCGAGCAGCGGCACGGCCAGAGCGGCCGTCACGAGGGGCTGAAGCCCCGCGACAAGAGCCGAAATTCCTGCCGGCAGGCCGTGCTTCACCGACCAGAACACCCCGCCGAGATAAAACCCGTGCAGGAGAACGCCCGCCACCATGGCCTGCCCCCATTCACGCCCATTTCGGGGCAAAGGCGCGCGCACCGCCAGGACGATGCCTCCGAGGACCAGCAGGGCCAGCAGGTAGCGCAGCAGCAGGAAAGTCAGAGGCTCGGCATAGGGCGCCACGACCCGCGCGACGATGAAGCCGGTGGCCCAGATGAGGACGAAGAGGGGGGGAGCAAGACGGGCAAGCATGGCGATCTCGGGAATCTCTTGCGCTGGAGCCGGGGGGCTCCGGCGCACGAGCCACATTCTTTCGGATTGAGCGGGAGGAACAGGTTTTTATGTGCAATACAACCGTATAATGAGATTTGAATTCCACAATGTCGTTCGTCCCGCCGCTTCGCCCGAGGCGCAGGGCCGGTCTCGTACACGGGGCCGATCGGAACGAACGGCAGCGTTGCCCTTTTGAACTGATCGGGCACAGTCTTGTCCGCAGTTGGGAGATCGAGCTGCCCTGCCCGTCGCCACACCATCTCCAGCAGCCTGGAGCCCCGCTTTTGAAACGCCTGCGCCTCTATTTCGAACTGCTTTCGATCGCGATGAACCGCTTCGTGCTGCACGATGCCTGGGCGATTGCGAGCCACATCGCGCTGTCGGTGCTCACGTCCTTCTTCCCTTTTCTCATCCTGGTGACGGCCCTGGCGAGCGTGTTCGGCACCGGAACGCTCGCCGACGAGGTGGCGGATCTCATCCTCGAGGCCTGGCCGCAGGAGATTGCAGCCCCCATCGCAGGAGAGGTTCACAACATCCTGACCGGACGGCGCAGCGACGTGCTGACCCTGGGCGTGGTGCTCACCCTGTATTTCGCGTCGAGCGGCGTGGAGAGCCTCAGGGTCGGCCTGAACCGCGCCTACAACGTGCGCGAGACGCGAGCCTGGTGGCTGACCCGGCTCGAATCCATCGCCTTCGTCATCGGCGGCGCCTTCGTGCTCATGGCCATGGCCCTCCTCGTGGTGCTGGGCCCCTTCATCTGGCGCGGGATCCTGCACTGGGTGCCCGCTCTCCAGCCTTTCGACGCCCTGATCGGGTTCCTGAGGGTGGGCGTCGCGACGCTCATCATCGTGGCCGGCCTGCTGCTGGCCCACAAGCTCGTTCCGGCCGGGCGCCGCACGTTCCGGTCGGTGCTTCCAGGCGTGTGCGTGACGCTCTTCCTGTGGCTTCTCGGAGGCTTCGCCTTCAGCTGGTATCTCGACTACTATCCGGGGGCTTACGCCTCCACCTACGGCGGCCTCGCCACCGCGATGGTGGCGCTGATCTTCCTCTACACGTTGGGCGCGATCTTCCTTTTCGGCGGCGAGCTGAACGGAACGATTCTCGCCGCCAAGCAAAGACGGCTCGGCGCCAAGCCGCCCCAGCCCAGCCCCAACGACGTCATCGCGCTTCCCTGACGAGCGCTTCTTCTCAGAGCCTCGGCGAGATGGTGAGCTGCAAACGCGCCGACCCGGTGGGACGCGTATCCGGCGCGAGGCTGTAGCCCACCGAGAGACCAAGGGTCGACCGGAAGGCGGCGTCCTGCGCGCTGAGCACCGTCTGCCCGACCAGTTCGGACACGAGATTCGAGCTGAGAGATCCTTGCGAAGCGTCCACGCTCATGTTGGGCGACAGCCGGAGCTCCAGGTTCCATGCGTTCAGCGGCAGGTCCAAAGGAACGTTCAGGCTCCCGCTGAACGACTGGAAATAACCGGCCTGTCGATTGTTGAGGGAGCCTGTCGTCGAGAGGCCGACCCGAAGGCCTCCAAGTCTTTCCAGATCCTGCGACCAGGACGATTCCCACATGGTCTTCGAGGACAGAAGCCCACTCTCGCCCCCGCTGCGGATCAGCTCCGTGCCGATCAGGAGGTTCCAGTCCTGGAACGGCTGCATCTTGGCTCCGACCGCCTTGTCCAGATTGGACGGCGTGAAGGCGGGGATGCGGGACGGGGCGAGGCCACTGGCCCATGTCTGGGTGCGATTCAGGGAAAAGGCGGTCCGAGGGGCTTTCGCGCGCCACGCGGCGACATTGTCGATCGTCCAGGACTTCCCGTCGGCCGTGCTTCCTCCACCATCCTCAAGCGCGTGAGCAGCGGAAGAAACGCCGAGAATAAACGGCAGCAGGACAACGGATTTCCTAAGCTGAAAAAGCATGAATCAACAAAGAATATAATCTTAAATCAATGAATCTACGTAACGTCATTCGAGCACGGCGCAATTAAAAAGACATAAACTGGATCTTAGTCTGGGAGATGCCCAAAAAATCATCAAGAACACATCCTCTGGACAGGTTTACTCGGAAGCCCCTCATTCGCGGAATGAAAATTCGTCGCCGATACAAAACGGACATAAGGACGCATCGAACGAAAACGGGAACGGCCGGGCAGGACCCGGCCGCTTCGAATCATGCGAAACGCCTATGCGAGAGAATCAGCCGACAATGCGGTACTTCACGAAACCTTCCGGCGCGTCGCCCATCCTCTCCACCCTGATGCCCGCCGGCTGGTAGGCCGCGGCGTTCGGCCCCGTCGCGAACGTCATGATGACGCCGGACGGCACGGCGAGCGACCAGGAGCCGTCAGGCTTCGGCGCGACTTCCTTCTTCTCGACGATGTAGCGCATGATCGCATCGCGAGTGAGGTCGGGCGCCTCGAACACGATGGTGGTGCCGTCGTTGCCCGGGAAGTTGCCGCCGCCGCCCGCACGATAGTTGTTCGTCACTACGAGGAACTGCTGATCGTCCGTGACGGGCTTGCCGTTGTAGGTCAGGTCCTTGATGCGGTGCGCCTCGGGAGCAACGAGCTTCCCGTCATTGTCGTAACGCGAGGCTTGAGTCGGGTCGATCTTGTACTGCACGCCCGCGATCACGTCGAAATTGTAGGCCGGGAACTTGGGGTTGATGAGATCCTGCTCGCCGCCCTTGGCCGGATCGATCTCGTTGTAGATTCCGGCGGAGCGTTCCAGCCATTCGCGCACCTGTGCGCCCGTCACCTTCACCACGCGGATCGTGTTCGGATAGATGTAGATGTCCGCCATGTCCTTGATGGCGAGCGGACCCGGCTTGATGTCGGTGAAGTAGCCCGGCCCGCCGCGCCCGCCGGCCTTGAAGGGGGCGGCGGCCGAGAGAATCGGCAGGTCCTTGAAAGCGGAGGCTTTCAGCTGGTCCGCCACGTACCAGGCCTGCGCCTCGGCCACGAGCTTTACGGACGCGTCGTCGGAGACGAGAGAGAAGTAGGAGTGGATCGGAACCGCCGTGGAGCCCACGGGCTCCCGCACATATTTGAGCGTGGCGTCGTGATCCGCCTGAACGGCGGCGATGACTCCCGCCTCCGACTCCACCTTCGCCACCACTTTCCGATCCACGCGATCATAGATCGGGCGTGCCTCGGTGCGGAACTGCGCGACCTTCCAGGCATCGCCCTCCTTCACGAGATCGAGGTCGACAAGGCCCAGATGGCTGCCCCAGAAGCCGGCCATGACGGCGGGCTTTCCGTGCAGCGTGCCCTTCTGTGCGTCGACGCCTTCGATATTGTTGAATTCCTTGCCGCCCGGGAACACGAAATGCTGGTGGCCGGTGAGGATCACGTCGATGCCGTCGATCTTGGCCAGATGCAGCGCCGCGTTCTCCTCGCCGCCTTTGCGCTCGCCGCCCGCGATCCCGGAATGACAGAGCGCGACGACGATGTCGGCGCCCGCCTTCTTCAGATCCGGCACGTGCCTGTTCGCCGCGTCGACGATGTCGATGGTGGTCACCCTGCCGTCGAGATGGGACTTGTCCCACTGCACGATCTGCGGCGGCACGAAGCCGATCACGCCGACCTTCAGCTTCTGCTTGGCGCCGGTTTCGTCGGTGAATTCACGGTCGAGGACGAGCCAGGGCCTGTAGAGCGTATCGCCGTCGGCCTTGATGGCGTTGGCGCAGACGACGGGGAATTTCGCGGCGCCGAGGGAGTTCTGCAGGAATTCGAGCCCGTAATTGAACTCGTGGTTGCCGAGCGTGCCGCAATCGTAGTTCAGCGTGTTCATGGCGGCCACGATGGGATGGACGTCGCCCTTCTTCATGCCCTTGCGATAGGAGGCGTAATCGCCGAGCGGCGAGCCTTGGATGATGTCGCCGTTGTCGAAAAGCAGGCTGTTCCTCGCCTCGGTCCGCGCCGCCTTCACGAGGGTCGCCGTGCGCGCGAGGCCGACCGAGTCGTCCGGCGCATCGCGATAGTAATCATAGGGAAAGATGTTCACGTGGAGGTCGGTGGTCTCCATGATGCGGAGCCTGACCACCGGACCGGCAGCCCAGGCGAATTGCGGCAGGCCCGCGAGAGCGGCGGCCGCGCCGGTTTGAAGGACGCGACGGCGGGTGATCGACGATGTCATAGACGGCTTCCTCCGATGGAACGATGTTCCCTAACCGAGGAGAGCACAACTTTTATGACAGGATCAAGATAGCCGGCTTAAGGAAGCCGGCAGCCCCGGAGAGGCCGGCCGGACTCTCCGTCAAGGCCCGGGCCGCACAGCGGAACCGGGAGCGATGGTGCTCTCCCTGCGTCATGGCCGGGCATGTCCCGGCCATTCCAATCCGAAGAGCACAACGTTCACGCCATCGGGATCCCCGACCCAAGGCCGGTGCTGCCAGGTGAGAGCTCAGGAAGCCCGCAGCGCCTCGTCGAGATCGCGATACAGGTCCTCCACATCCTCGATGCCGGTGGACAGGCGCAGCAGATCCGGCGGGCAAGGCGTTCCAGGTCCTTCGATGGAGGCGCGGTGCTCGATGAGGCTCTCGACGCCGCCAAGGGATGTGGCCCTCTTCCACAGGCCCACCTTCGCGGCCGTCCGGATCGCAGCCGCCTCTCCTCCCGTGACCTGGATGGAGAGCATGTAGCCGAAGCCGCCCTCCATCTGCCGCGCGGCGATGTCGTGGCCGGGATGCTGCGGCAGGCCCGGATAGAGAACCCGCGCCACCTTCGGATGCGAGGAGAAGCGCTGGGCGAGGTCGAGCGCGCTTTTCGCCTGCGCGGCCGCCCGCACATGGAGCGTGCGCATACCGCGCATGAGCAGATACGCCTCGAAGGGGCCGAGGATCGCGCCCTGCATCTTGCGGATGGAGGCGATCCTTCCCCAGAACTCGTCGGCCTTCGCGCCCGCGAGTGCGCCCGCCACCACGTCGGAATGGCCGTTGAGCACCTTGGTCGCGGCGTGCATGACGATGTCGGCGCCGAGGGTCAGCGGCCGCGTGTGGATCGGCGAAGCGGTTGTGGAATCCACCGCCAGGCGGGCGCCGGCCGCATGGGCGACCTCGGCCACCGCCGCGATGTCGGTGATCGTCCAGAGCGGGTTGGACGGCGTCTCCGCCCAGACCAGCTTGGTACGGCCCGGGATCACGGCGGCGCGCAGGGCGTCGAGATCATCCGTCTCCACGAAATCGACGGAAAGCCCCCAGCGCACGGCTTCCGTCGTCAGCCAGTTGCGAAGCGCCCAGTACATGACCTTGGAAGCGACGATGTGATCGCCGGGATTGAGAGCCTGGAACACGGCGGTGGCCGCCGCCATGCCTGAGGAGAACAGAAGTGCGCCGGCGTCCGCCTCTTCCAGCATGGCAAGCACGTCTTCCGCCTCGCGGATCGTCGCGTTGTCCGGGCGGCCATAGACGTAGCCGGAGGAATAGGCGTTGTCCTCGTCGCGGATATAGGTGGTCGCCACGTGGATCGGCGGCACGACCGCCTTGGTGATCGGGTCCACGCGGCCCATGGCCTGGGCGGTCAGGCTGCGCTTCGACCAGGGAGAACGCGACGGCGACATGGGGAACCTCCGGGAGCGTGGCTGGTTTCGCCACCTGGAAACGATGGCCGCCTCATAAAGGGATTTCGAGCATGCGGACAGAGCAAACCATGCCGGGCAGCCATGCAACCCCGCCGTTCCGCCGGTTCCTGGCTGCGGCGCTACCCGTCTTGGCTGTCGCGGTGGTGGGCTCTCTCGTCACCGAGCCGAATATCCCAGGCTGGTATGCCGGTCTCGAGAAGCCGGGCTTCACGCCGCCGAATTGGGCGTTCCCGGCCGCATGGACCCTGCTCTACGCGATGATGGCCTTTGCGCTGTGGCGCATCCTGTCCCTGCCCAAGGATCGCCCCGGGCGCTCCGGCGCGATCACGGCGTTCTTCGTGCAACTGGCCCTGAACTGCCTTTGGTCCTTCGCCTTCTTCGGCGCGCGCAGCCCGATCGCAGGCTTGGTGGTCATCGTCGCCCTGATCGTGGCGATCCTGGCGACGATCCGTGCCTTCTGGCCCCTCGACCGCCCGGCGGCCTTCCTGCTCGTGCCGTATCTCGCCTGGGTTCTCTTCGCGACCGCCCTGAACGGGGCGATCTGGCAGCTCAACGGCTGATCATTCCGGCTTGTCGAACAGATCGGGATTCGTATCGTGCCGGTCGAGAACGCCGACGAACGGCAGCTGACGGTATGAGTGGGCTACATCCATTCCATAGCCAATGACGAACACGTCAGGGCAGGTGAAGCCGACGTAATCCGGATCAATGCTCACGGCGCGCTTGCCGGGCTTTTCCAGGAGAACGGTGGTCTTCACACTCTTGGCTCCGCGGGCCATCAGCAGGTCCTTGGCGAAGGTGATCGTGCGACCGGATTCGAGGATGTCGTCCACGAGCAGCACGTCGCGGCCGCGCACGTCGCTTTCCACGTCCCGCAGAATCGTGACTTGGCCGGTCGAAACCGTGCCGTCGAGATAGCTGGACAGATGAACGAACTCCACCTGCGGCTCGAGGCCGGCCTTGTGCAGGGCGCGGATCAGATCGGCCGCAAACATGAAGCTGCCCTTGAGAACGGCGACGACGAGCAGGTTCTCGGGCTTGGAATTCGCGATTGCCTGCGCCAGCGCCTCGATGCGTCTGGCGATGGTGTCCTCGTCGAAGAGAACCCGGATACGGTGGGCAGCAGTCATCGTCGCTCGGTCCAGAAAGAAATGGGAAAAGCCCAAAGGCCACCTTCTTCACGACCATGGCGGAGCGCGGAAGTCAAACGGACTTCACGATTTTCCCGGCAAAATGGGGGTTTCCGGGGCTTGCGAAGCCGGTCCTGCGGCAATGTCCCGCGACCGCTTCGCTTTCCGTCAGTGCCCAGCAAGTTTATGGCTTGCTAACCATAACCGGGCGATAAGGGACGCGAATCGCGAGTGATCGCATGCGGCGGGCGTCTCCGATCCGTCGCTTCGCCGGCTTTTCAAGGAGGGTTCGGGCGCGCGTGAGAGCCTATTACGACGAGGAATTCGACGAGGGTCCGGGCGTTCCGTCCGTGCGCTTCGAGAATGTGGGCGTGCGCTACGGCATGGGGCCCGAGGTCCTGCGCGACCTGACCTTCTCCATCGAGCCGAATTCCTTCCAGTTCCTCACGGGTCCCTCGGGCGCGGGCAAGACCACGCTGCTGCGCCTCATCCTGCTCTCGGTGAAGCCTACGCGCGGGTTGATCTCCCTCTTCGGCGAGGACGTATCCAGGATCTCGAAGGACGAGCTGACCGACCTTCGCCGGCGCATGGGCGTGGTGTTCCAGGATTTCCGCCTGCTCGATCACCTGACGACCTACGAGAACGTCGCCCTTCCCTTGCGCGTCCAAGGCAAGGAGGAGTCGAGCTACCGCGCCGAGGTCGTGGAATTGCTGCGTTGGGTGGGCCTCGGGGACCGCATGCACATGCTGCCGCCCGTACTTTCCGGCGGCGAGAAGCAGCGTGCGGCCATCGCCCGCGCCCTCATCGTTCGGCCGGACCTCCTGCTCGCCGACGAACCCACCGGCAATGTGGACCCCTCCCTCGCCCGGCGCCTGCTGCGCTTGTTCATCGAACTCAACCGGCTCGGAACCTCGGTGGTCATCGCCACCCACGATTTCAGCCTCATGGATCAGCTCAACGTGCGCCGCCTCGTGCTCGGCGACGGCCGGCTGCACATCGACGAGTGAGCCGGATGAACGCGCCGCAGCCCTATTTGAGGAAAGCCTCACAGTCGCCGAAAGGGAAAGGGGGAGAAAAGCGCGCCCTGCCCGCCTCTCTCAGTCGCAATGCGCCCCTCGTTCCCGTGGATTCGGCGGGAGGGCAGGCGCTCGCCGCCGTGATCGCGATCCTCACTTTTCTCGCCGCCCTCTGCGCGGGCGGCGCGGAGCTGGTCGCCGCCAGTTCCGCGCAATGGCGTTCGGAGATCGCCCGCGAGGTGACCATCCAGATCCGCCCCAATCCCCAGCGCGCCATCGATGACGACGTCGCCCGGGCAGTCACGCTGGCGAGCCGAACGCCGGGCGTTGAGCGGGCGCAGGCCTTCACGAAAGAGGAATCGGAGCGCCTGCTGGAGCCCTGGCTCGGAAGCGGCCTCGATTTCAAGGACCTGCCCGTGCCGCGCCTCATCGTCATCAAGCTGAAGGAGGATACGCGGCCGGATTTCGGGCCGTTGCGGCAGAGCCTCCAGAAGGACGTGCCCGGCGCGACACTCGACGATCACGCGCTCTGGGTGTCGCGCCTGTCGACCATGGCGAACACGATCATCGGCACAGGCATTTTCCTGGTCGCCCTCGTGCTGATCGCGGCAGGCCTCGCGGTGATCTTCGCCACTCGCGGCGCAATGGCCGGCAACAAGGAAGTCGTGGAGGTGCTCCATTTCGTGGGGGCGAACGACGACTTCATCGCCAAGGAATTCCAGCGCCGCTTCTTCAAGCTCGGCCTGCGCGGCAGCGCCATCGGGGCCGGGGCGGCCCTGGCCCTCACGGCGGCCCTGGGACTGGTCACTCGCTCCTGGCGCGCAAGCCCGGCGGGCGATCAGATCGAGGCCCTATTTGGTGCCTTCAACATGAGCTTGACCGGCTACATGGTCGTCATCCTGATCGCCCTCCTGGTGGCGCTGATCACAGGCATCGTGTCGCGGTTGACGGTGAGACGGTTTCTTAACGGAAATGGTTGATCCTAGGTTACCTGTGGATCGTTATTCGTGGATAAAGAGGGTTGCCTCTCCATTGCCGCATTCACCCCTATCATCGACCGAGATGACCTCGCGTTCGCAAACCTGGGCGTCGCCCCATGCCACGGATCCCGCGGAAGCCCTGGGCTGGCGCTGGACCATGCAGGGCGATCCGGCGGTTCCGGCTAGAAATTCCGTGACCCGGCGCCTTCTGACGGCCGGGCTATGGGGGTTTGCTGCCCTCTGCCTGGCAGGCTTTCTCGGCTTTCTCGCTTTCGTCTACAGCCTCGACCGTTCTGAAAGACGGCCCGAGACGCGGGCCGACGGTATCGTGGCCTTGACCGGGGGCGCCCAGCGCATCGGCGACGCCATCGATCTTCTGGCGAAGGGCTATGCCAAGCGCCTTCTGATCTCCGGCGTCAACGAGAAGACCAGCCGGGATCAGATCTCCCGCCTCAATCCCGGGCAGCGACAGCTCTTCGAATGCTGCGTCGACCTGGACTACCGGGCCCGCAACACGATCGGCAACGCCATCGAGACGCGGCGCTGGACGGAGCAGAACGGGTTCGACACCATCATCATCGTGACCTCGAACTATCATATGCCCCGGACCCTGGTGGAGCTCGATCACGCCCTGCCGAACCTCCAGAAGATCCCCTATCCGGTCGCCGCCACCATCGATCCGCACGATTGGTGGCGCAATTCCACGACGGCCAAGATCCTGGCCTCGGAATACCTGAAGCTCCTGGCCGTCTGGGTCCGCACGCGCTTCGAGGACGACCCGGAACGCTCGTCCGTCGCCCACATCATCAGCGGCGGCGCACCGAGCCAGCAGGCGAACGTCGAAACGACCTTGCGCTAGAGGATCGGGCAGAAACCCTCTAAGGTATGCCGACTCGCGGGGCCTCATGCTCCGCTTTTTCCTTTTCACGAAGCCATGCTGTTCGTCCGCTCCCTGCTGTTCAACGTCGCCTTCTACGCTAACCTCGCCCTGTGGCTGATCATCCTGATCCCGGCCTTTCTGGTGCCGCGCCGGATGTTCATCGCTCTGGTCCAGATCTGGGCGCGGTCGTCGCTCTGGCTGCTGCGGGTTCTCGCCGGGACCAAGATCGAGATCCGCGGGGCGGAGAAGATCCCGCCGGGCGGGGCCCTCGTGGCAGCCAAGCACCAGTCCTTCTGGGAAACCTTCGCGCTGGTGACGATCTTCGACGACCCCACCTTCATCCTGAAGCGGGAGTTGATGTGGATTCCCTTCTTCGGCTGGTACCTGCGCAAGGCGCGCTGCGTACCGGTGAACCGCAAGGCGGGTTCGCAGGCTCTCGTGCAAATGACGGCCCGCGCCAAGGAAGAGGCCCAGCACGGCCGCCAGATCATCATCTTCCCCGAGGGCACACGCCGGCCGCCCGGAGCACCGGCCGCATACAAGTACGGCGTGGCGCATCTCTATCAGAACCTGGGCTTTCCCTGCATCCCGGTGGGGCTTAATTCCGGCCTGTACTGGCCCCGCCGCCAGTTCATCCGCCGCCCCGGCACGATCCGCGTCGAGATCCTCGACCCGATCGCTCCCGGCCTGCGGCGGGAGGAGTTCTTCAGGCGCATGCAGGACGCGATCGAGGAATCCTCCGACAGGCTGCTGACGGAGGGCCGGCGCGAACTGGGTCTCGGCGATTCGCCGCCCACGCCCGCCACCTCGGCTTCAAATATTTGATACTGCTAAGCTTTCCAGGATCTTGACGGTTCGCCTCTCCGTCCCTACATATTAGAACATATGGCGAACAAACGAACCATACCCTGGGATACGGCCATGCGGGACCTCCGCAACGACCGGATGCGGAGGACTGGCGTGCGCGAGGAACGGTTGAGGGCAACGGCAGGGCTTCGCTCCTCCACCACCCTGAGCTCATGGCGCGGCCTGTCGGGCCGTCGCTATATCGTCGGCGTGCATCCCCTCAACCTGAAGGAACTGCTGGAAGTCACCGATGCGGTGATCCTGGCCGTGAGCCGAGACGAGACCGGCACCGCCCATGTGGTCGATTCCGCCCTCGCGGGCGACAGGCCGAGCGCGGAGCCCCGGACCCGCTGGCTCGATGCGGCCCGGGAGCGCGGCGCGACCGAACTCCACATCCATCGCCTGGCCGATACGGAGGCCCGTCGCCGCGAGATCCTGGCCGACCTGCGCGAGAACGCGGATCAGGCCTCCTGATCGAGCGCGGCGACGATCCGCCTCATCAGCGGATCGACCACCCCCATGCCGAGCAGATGCTCGTGGGTCGAGCGCACGTAATCGGGATTGGCGCCGGAAATCCCCTTTCCCTGCCGCACGAGAGCCAGCACCTCCTCGAAGGAGAGCGTGCCCGCATATTGCCCGTGCCTACGGTCGGCCACGTAGCCCAGCGCCGTGACGGCGCGCCCGTCGTCGAGCCGCACGGGCAGGTGACGCTCCAGATAGACGCTCGTCGCCTGCTCGCGTTCGCGGAGGTAATGCACGCTCGCCCGAACTTCCTCCTTCGGGACCCGGAAGGCGACGCCATGGCAGCGCCCGCCCCGATCAAGGCCGAGCACGAGGCCGGGATTGTCGGGCGTCCCGCGATGGACGTGGGAGAGAACGCAGAGCGCGCGGTGATAGCCGTAGAGATGCGCATGGCGCCGCTCGACGAAGGGGAAGCCCGGCCTCCACATGAGGGATCCGTAGCCGAACACCCACAGATCCTCGGATCCGTCCGTCATCGTTCCCATGCCTGAACCTTGCCTGCTTTGCTCATTAAGCAGCGCCTGCATTCACGCAAAAAGCGCAGACCACTTTCCCCGTGGGGCGCTACCAGTTACGAAGCAGCAGCACAACAGGAGATCTTGCATGGCCGAGGCCATCCCAGCGGAAAGCAAGCGACACAGCCGCTTCTGGCTCTACACGCCCTTCGTCCTGCTGCTTCTCGTCGCCGTTGCCTGGAGCGTCGCATGGTTTGCCATCCGCAACCGCACGGCCGAGGCGCTCGACGCTTGGCTCGAGGCGGAGGCGCGCGGCGGCCGGCAATGGACCTGCACGGACCGCACCATCGCGGGCTATCCTTTCCGCGTCGAGATCGTCTGCAACGCTCTCGAGCTGAAACAGCGCTCGGTCACCGTCTCCTTCGGGCGCACGGAAGCCATCGCCCAGGTCTATCAGCCGCGCCTCGTGATCGCCGAGATCGCGGGCCCCTTGCGCGTGACCGACGGGAGGGTGACGGTACAGGGGCGGTGGGATCTGCTGCAGGCGAGCATCCACGCCTCGCAGACCGGGCTCCAGCGCCTCTCGCTTGCAGCCAACGCGCCCGCCTTCACAGTGACGGGGCTTCTGCCCCAGGAGATCGCGACCTCCGGCCAGCATCTGGAGCTGCATCTGCGCCCCAACCCCTCGCGCGCTTCGGAGGCGGCCTATGACGCGGCCCTCTCGGTGACGAAGGCAAGCATTCCCATGCTCGACGCCCTCATCGGCGGCACGGAACTGACGGACTTGGCCGCGGATGTGACCGCCACTCAGACCGCAGGCTTCCGGGGCCGCCCTCTGGCGGAGGAACTCGAGCGCTGGCGCAGCGCCGGCGGGACGCTCGACGTTCGCCTGCTGTCTGTGGCCAAGGGCCCGCGCCGCCTGGAAGCAAAGGGCGCGCTGCGCCTCGACGAGGAGCACCGCCCCGCAGGCCAGCTCAGCGTCGCCGCCGCGGGCCTCGACGGTCTCATCGGCAACATCACGGGCAGCCGTACGGGGGGCACCCTGCTCGGCGCTCTTCTCGGGCAGAACCCGCGCGCCAAGGACAAGAACAGCGGGCAGCCGCAGCTTTCGCCGCTGCCGCCGCTCACCCTCGACAACGGCTTCCTCGCCATGGGGCCTTTCGTGATCCCGAACGTAAGATTGCAGCCGCTTTATTGAGGGCTGCGCTCAACTCTTGACGGCGTCATCCCCGGCCTCGTGCCGGGGATCCCCATCTCCTGAGCCCGGCGGGTTCCAAGACATGGATGGCCGGATCAAGGCCATCGCGGCCAATGAGCCGGTTCTCGCCTGGTCGAATTACGCCTTGTCCTCACGCCGACGACCGAAATCGGGCTCAGGCGTTTCCTGGCCCGACGAGATGATGCCGCGCCGGATCGCGCGCGTGCGGGTGAAAAGATCGAACAGCTTGTCGCCCTCGCCCCAGCGGATAGCGCGCGCCAGCAGAGCGATGTCCTCGTTGAGGCGGCCCAGCATCTCGAGCACCGCTTCCTTGTTGTGCAGGAAGATGTCGCGCCACATGGTGGGATCGGACGCGGCGATGCGTGTGAAATCGCGGAAGCCGCCGGCGGAGAACTTGATCACCTCGCTCTGCGTGACGGTCTCCAGATCCGCCGCCGTGCCCACGATGTTGTAGGCGATGAGATGCGGCACGTGGCTCGTGATGGCGAGCACGAGATCGTGGTGCTGCGCGCTCATGATCTCCACGTTCGAGCCCATGGCAGACCAGAAGGCGCGCACGCGCTCGATCGCCTGCTCGTCCGTCCCGTCCGGCGGCGTGAGAATGCACCAGCGATTGTGAAAGAGCGTCGCGAAGCCCGAATCCGGGCCCGAATGCTCTGTGCCCGCCACCGGGTGCGCGGGCACGAAATGCACGCCTTGGGGCAGATGCGGCTGGACCTGTGCGATCACGGAGGCTTTCACCGAGCCCACATCGGACACGATGCAGCCGGGCTTCAGCCCCGCCCTCATGGCCTCGGCGACAACGCCGCACACGCCCACCGGCACGCAGAGAATGACGAGGTCTGCGTCCCTTACGCCCGCCAGGAGATCGGTCGTCGCCTCGTCCGCGATACGAAGCTCGCGCACGCGCGCCGCCACCTCCTCGCTGCGGTCGATGGCGACGATATTCCCGGCAAGGTTGAGATGCCTCGTGGCGCGTGCGATCGAGGAGCCGATCAGGCCGAGGCCGACCAGCGCGATGCGCTCGAAGAGCGGCTTTGCGAGAGGAGGACCGAGACGCTCAGGCATCGTTGCCGCCCTTCATGAAGTCACGCAGGGCGTCGACGACGAGGCGGTTCGCCTCCTCGCTGCCCACGGTCAGGCGCAGGGCATGAGGGAGGCCGTAAGCATCGATCCGGCGCAGGATCAGGCCACGGCCGGAGAGGAAGGCATCCGCGTCCTTCGCCGTCCGGCCCGGCTCGTCGGGGAAATTGATCATCAGGAAATTGGCGACGCTAGGCGTCACCTTCAGCCCGAGAGCCTCGATTTCCTTCGTGAGCCAGGCGAGCCATTGCTCGTTGTGCTCGACGGCTTTCGCCACATGCGCCTCGTCCTGGACCGCCGCGACGCCCGCCGCCATGGCCGGACCGTTCATGTTGAAGGGGCCACGAATCCGGTTCACCGCATCGACGATGTGGGCCGGCGCCACCATCCAGCCGATGCGCAGGTTCGCAAGGCCGTAGATCTTCGAGAAGGTGCGCGTCATCACCACGTTCTCGGCGGTGGCGACGAGTTCGAGGCCCGCCTCGTAGTCGTTGCGTCGCACATATTCCGCGTAGGCCGCATCGAGCACCAGCACCACATGGGAGGGGAGGCCCGCGTGGAGGCGCTTCACCTCGTCGAAGGGAATGTAGGTGCCGGTCGGGTTATTGGGATTGGCCAGGAAGACGATCTTCGTCTTCTCGGTCACCTTGCCGAGGATCGCATCCACGTCCGTGCGGTAGTCCTTTTCCTCGGCCACCACCGGCGTGCCGCCTGCGGCGAGGACCGCGATGCGATAGACGAGGAAGCCGTGCTGGCTGAAAATACCCTCGTCGCCCGGGCCCACATAGGCATGGGTGATGAGCGCCAGCAGCTCGTCGGAGCCCGCACCGCAGACGATGCGGCTGGGATCAAGCCCGTACTTGGCGGCGATGGCCTCGCGCAGCCTTGTGGCGGAGCCGTCGGGATAGAGCTCGAAATGATCGGCGTTCCGCACGGCCTCCACGGCCTTCGGCGAGGGGCCCAGCGGCGTTTCGTTCGAGGAGAGCTTATGGACCTTCGCAACCCCCGCGGCGGCGCTTTTGCCGGGCACATAGGCGTCGATCTTCATCACGCCGGGACGGGGTTCGGGACGAGCGGACATGGCAAAGGGTTCCTGAAAACAAAAGGTTGGGTGACGCTCTAGCGCAGCTTCGCGATCATTTCACGTGGAAACGTTCGGCATGGCTGCCGACCTCCGCCAGCTGGGCGAGGCTGGCGCCCGCCTCCGTCAGCTCCTGCTGGAGGCGAGAGGCCTCCACGATGCCGGGCACGGCGATCAGCTCGGACAGACCGTTCGCATCGGCCGCGCTCGCCACCACCTCCCCGCCGAGCCGCGTCAGCGCCTCGTTCGCGCCCTTGTGCCAGCGCTCGAACTGGGCCGCGTAGAGCACCACGTCGCGCACGGCCGCATCGGTGAGCGGCTTGGAGATCACGAAGACCGGGGTGCCTGCCGGATGGTCCGGCCGCTCGATGAAGGGCAGGCGCGCGATGATCTTCGGGCGATCCTTCTCGGAAAGCGTCCGCCACCAGGCGCCGCTGGTGGCGCCCTGGTCGAGACGGAAGATGCCGAGATCACCCTTGGAGTGCGCCACGGCCTCGATCACCGCCGCCGCGCTCGGATGGGCCGTATAGGGCACCGTGAAGCCGAAATGGAACCGGGCCGAGTCGCGCATGGGGGCATCGCCGCCCGAGACGTCCGCGTGGACCGCATAATTGGACTGCACATAGGTGAAGGTGCCGATGATCACCCGCCAGATGCTCTCCACCGTATCGAGCGGGAGCAGGCCCTGATGGCGCTCGGCCAGCGCCTTCATCATCGAGGCCTCGCGGCCCGGGCGGAAGGCGGAGCTGAGACCCGTCTCGGAAGCCTTCTTGACCTCGATGAGCCGGTCGATGATCGTGCCGCGCTCCATGAGCAGCCGGTGCATCGTTTCGTCGATGCGATCGATCTCCTGGCGCAGCTCGGCAAGGGACGGGGCGGGCTTCTCGCTGGTCATGGCTTCGGTCTCACGGAACGTGCGCTCCTCTTTGACCATTTTACCGCCCTTTGTCATCCCTCGCCGCGCATGACACCCATTCCGCCATGCCCGCACCCGGATTCGCCACGGGATCGGGAGCAGGAGCGGGCCCGCGTTCCCTCCCCCGCTTCTCTTGGATGTTTCCGGGACAGGCCGAGCCCGCTTGCCTCACGCTCCTTGGCAAGCCGCCTTTGCCGATCCCCGGCTGCCATCCGGAGAGAGCCCCCTCGGACGTCATGTTCGTTGACGACCGGACCTGTTCGAATTACGGGTTGTTCGGCAAACCGAACGCAGCTGCTGCCATCCATGACATTGTCCCCTCTCTCCCTGGAAGCGCGAAGCCAAGCCGACGATCCGTCGAGCCTTGTCATGCGCTTCGGCGCGGACGAGCCCTTGATGATGGATGCCGGCATTGCGCTCGCCCCCTGGCAGATCGCGTATCAGACCTACGGCACCCTCAACGCCGACAGGTCGAACGCCGTACTGATCTGCCACGCGCTCACCGGCGACCAGCATGTGGCGAACGACAACCCCGTGACCGGCAAGCCCGGATGGTGGCGCACCATGGTCGGCCCCGGCCGGCCGGTGGACACGAACCGCTTCTTCGTGATCTGCGCCAACGTGATTGGCGGCTGCATGGGCACCACGGGCCCGGCCTCCACCGACCCCGCCACGGGTCAGCCCTATGCCCTCAACTTCCCCGTCGTGACCATCCGCGACATGGTGCGAGCGCAGGCCGCTCTCCTCGACAAGCTCGGAATCGAAACCCTGTTCTGCGTGATCGGCGGCTCCATGGGCGGCATGCAGGTGCTGCAATGGGCGGCGAGCTATCCGCAACGCGTCTTCGCAGCGCTGCCCATCGCCGCAGCCGCCCGCCATTCCGCCCAGAACATCGCCTTTCACGAGGTCGGCCGCCAGGCCGTGATGGCCGATCCCGACTGGCGTGGCGGGCGCTACCTGCTCGAGGGCACGCGCCCCTCCAAGGGACTCGCGGTCGCCCGCATGGGCGCGCACATCACCTATCTGTCCGAAATGGCCCTGCACCGGAAGTTCGGCCGCAACTTCCAGGACCGCAGCGCGCCGACCTTTTCCTTCGATGCCGATTTCCAGATCGAGAGCTATCTGCGCTACCAGGGCATCTCCTTCGTCGAACGGTTCGATGCGAATTCCTACCTCTACGTGACGCGCGCGATGGATTATTTCGACCTCGCCGCCGAACATGGCGGCTCGTTGGCGAAAGCCTTCAAAGGCTCGGCCACGCGCTTCTGCGTGATTTCCTTCACTTCGGACTGGCTGTTCCCGACATCCGATTCGCGTGCCATCGTCCATGCGCTCAACGCGGCCGCCGCCTCCGTCGCCTTCGTGGAGGTGGAAAGCGACAAGGGTCACGACGCCTTCCTGCTCGACGAGCCCGAGATGTTCGCGGCGGCATGCGGCTTCATTGATGCGGCGGCCCGGGTGCGGGGGATCGCGTGATGGCATCGAGTCTCGCCATACCCGCCACGGACACGCTCACCGGCCATCGCCTCGACTTCCTGCTCGTCGCCGACATGGTGGAGCCGGGCTCCCGGGTGCTCGACGTGGGCTGCGGCGATGGGGCGCTGCTCTCGCTCCTGCGCGAGCGCAAGGATGTGGACGGGCGCGGTATCGAGCTGTCCCGCGAGGGAGTGAATGCCTGCCTCGCCAAGGGCCTGCCGGTGATCCAGGGCGACGCGGACACGGACCTCGCCGATTATCCCGACGATGCCTTCGACTACGTGATCCTCTCGCAGACGATCCAGGCGACGCGCCAGCCCCGCGTGGTGCTCGAGCATCTTCTGCGCATCGGCCGCCGCGCCATCGTGTCCTTTCCGAACTTCGGTCACTGGCGCGTGCGGGTGGATCTGGCGCTGCGCGGACGGATGCCGGTGACGGAGAACCTGCCCTATTCCTGGTACGACACGCCCAACATTCATTTCTGCACCATCCGCGACTTCGTGGAGCTCTGCCGCGAAGTGGGCGCGCACATGGAAAAGGCGGTGGCGCTGAATGCCGGCGGCAAGCCCATGCAGGTGAGCCTGCCCTGGTGGGTGTGGAACCTGCTCGGCGACCAGGGCGTGTTCTTGCTGAAGCGGAAGTAAAGATCCCGCCCGTCATGGCCGTCTCCGGACTTGATCCGGAATAACGGAGGAGCGCTACCCCTTCCCCGAGGACAGCGGATGCAGATCGCGCACCATGCTCTTCAGGCGCTCGTCGAGCACATGGGTGTAGATCTGCGTGGTCGAGATGTCGGAGTGGCCGAGCAGTTCCTGCACCACGCGCAGGTCGGCGCCGTTCTGGAGCAGATGGCTGGCGAAGGCATGGCGCAGCACGTGGGGGCTGATCTTGTCGGCGCGCAGTCCCGCGCCGGACGCAACGACCTTCAGATCGCGCGCGAAAGCCTGGCGGGTGAGGTGGCCGGTTTCGCTGTCCGCCGGGAACAGCCATGGCCCCACGGCCCTGCCCTGCTGCTCCAGCAGCGCGAGATAGGCGCGCGCGGCGTCCCGCGCGGCATCCGTAAGGGGCACGAGACGCTCCTTCGCGCCCTTGCCGCGCACCACCAGGAAGCGATCCCGGGTCTTGGCGGCGCTGCGGGGCAGCGAGACCAGCTCGGAGACACGCAGACCGGTGGCGTAGAGCAGCTCCAGCAGGCAGGCCATCCTGGCCGCCCGCAGCCGATCGGCCGGGGAGGCCTCCGGTCTGGAAACACCCTCGTGCGCCACCTGCAACAGGCGATCGACCTGATCGACGGAGAGAACCTTGGGCAGCGCCCTACCCCGCTTCGGGGCCGACACGGCCGCCGTGGGGTCGGCGGGGGCATAGCCCTCTACGTAAAGAAACCTGTGAAATTGACGCACGGCAGAGAGCCTGCGGGCAGCGGACGAGGCCTTCAGGCCCCGCTCTTCGAGGCTTGCCATGAAGCCGCGGACGGTGGCGGCGGACGCACTGTCGGGCCGAGCGCCCGTTTCATGGAGATAGGCGATGTAATCCTCGAGGTCGCGCCGATAGGCTTCGAGCGTGTTCTTCGAAGCGCCGCGCTCGGCGGCGAGCATATCCAGGAAAAGACTGGCCTGGCGCGCGCCGCTCATGAGGACGAGGGGGCACGCTGGGTGGGAACCGGCACCGTTATCTCGCGCGGCTCCGGGTTGACGAAGGTTGCCAGCGCGAACATGGCGGCGAACCCTAAGCCCGCGAGAATGGCAACGACGAGAAGAAACCGGAAGAGAGTGGGCAAGGGATCCTCTTTGAGCGTTACCTCGGTAGAACCATGCATGGACCGCAAAGGCAAGACCTAACCTTAGGTTAGGCTTCTGCACGCCCCCCATAACCTCCCTGTGACAGAGCCTGAGCCCCGTGCTAGGACAGGGCCATGAACAATATCAGCCGCTTCAATCCGCTCGATGAAGCTGGCGGGCAGACACAAGGCAGCCGGCGCGGCCATCCCATCAGCCGCCAGCTCGGCACACGGTCGATCGTGCTCGTCGGTCTCATGGGCGCCGGAAAAAGCACGGTGGGCCGCCGACTGGCCCAGATGCTCAAATTGCCTTTCCGCGACGCCGATCACGAGATCGAGGCGGCCGCCGGCATGACGATCCCCGACATCTTCACCATCCACGGCGAGGAGCACTTCCGCGACGGAGAGCGCCGCGTCATCGCGCGACTGCTTCAGGAAGGCCCCATCGTCCTGGCCACCGGGGGCGGAGCCTTCATGAATGCGGAGACCCGCCAGAACATTGCCGAGCACGGGATTTCGGTGTGGCTGAAGGCTGACCTCGATATTCTCATGCGCCGCGTCCGCAAGCGCGACACCAGGCCCCTCCTTCGCAATCCCGACCCAGAAGGTACCATGCGCCGGCTCATGGACATCCGCTATCCGGTCTACGCCCTGGCGGATCTGACCATCGATTCGCACGAGGCGCCGCACGACCGTGTGGTGGCCGACATCGTCAAAGCCCTCGGCGCATGGCTCGACAAGGAAAAGCAGGGGAATGCCGAATGAGCAGCGTACCGGCTCAAACCAGCACCGCAACCGCATCCGCCATTACGGTTCCCGTTTCCCTGGGGGACAGGGCCTATGACATCCTGGTCGGACGCGGTCTGATCGAGACTGCGGGTTCCCGTATCGCGGCCCTCGGCGCCCGCGCCGCCGCCATCGTGACGGACGAGCATGTGGGGCCGCTCTATGCAAAGGCTGTCAGCCATTCTCTCGAGGCGAGCGGCTTGCGCACCTCGGTGGTCACGCTTCCGCCGGGCGAGGCGACGAAATCCTATGCCGGCCTGGAGCGGGTATGCGACGCGGTGCTCGAAGCCAAGATCGAGCGCGGCGATCTCGTGGTGGCTCTGGGCGGCGGGGTGATCGGCGATCTGGCAGGCTTCGCCGCCGCAGCGGTGCGTCGCGGCGTGCGTTTCGTGCAGGTGCCGACCACTCTGCTGTCGCAGGTCGATTCATCCGTCGGTGGCAAGACCGGCATCAATTCGCGTCATGGCAAGAATCTTGTCGGCGCCTTCCACCAACCGAGTCTCGTGCTGGCCGACACGAGCCTGCTCGACACACTGCCAGCTCGCGAGATGCGCGCGGGTTACGCGGAAGTGGCGAAATACGGACTTATCGACGACGTGCGTTTCTTCGCCTGGTGCGAGGCGAACTGGAAAGGCATCTTCGATGGTGGCCCCGAGCGCGACGAAGCCGTTGCGCAAAGCTGCCGCGCCAAGGCCGCCGTGGTGGTGCGCGACGAGCATGAAACCGGCGACCGCGCGCTGCTCAACCTCGGCCACACCTTCGGCCATGCGCTCGAGCGGATCACGCGCTACGATTCCACGCGTCTCGTCCACGGCGAGGGCGTCGCCATCGGACTCACTCTCGCCTTCCGCTTCTCCGCGGCCCTCGGACTCTGCCAGCTCTCCGACGCGGAGCGCGTCGAGTCCCATCTGAAGAGCGTTGGACTTCCCACACGCCTGTCCCATGTACCGGGAGGATGCGGCACGGTCGATGAACTTCTGGACGCCATGGCACAAGACAAGAAAGTGAAGGGCGGATCGCTCACCTTCATTCTGGCAAGAGGCATCGGGCAGAGTTTCATCGCCCCCGGCATCGAAGCGGAGAAAGTGCGCACCTTCCTGACGAGTGAAATCGACGCATCTTGATCATGATTGAGGAATCCTCTTCCAGCGACCTTTGGCTTGCAGCTCTGGTCGTCGTCTTCTGCCTTCTGTTGTCCGCCTTCTTCTCGGGGAGTGAGACGGCCTTCACGGGTGCGTCCCGATCCCGCATGCTCATGCTGGAAAAGGGCGGCGACAAGCGCGCCCGCCTGGTGAATCGCCTCCTAGAGATGCGCGAGCGTTTCATCGGCACCGTCCTGATCGGCAACAACATCGTCAATATCGGCGTATCGGCCTTCGCCACCAGCGTGCTCGTTGCAATCTTCGGCGACGAAGGTGCGCTTTACGCGACCGCGATCATGTCGGTGCTGGTCATCGTCTTCGCCGAGGTTCTGCCGAAGACCGTCGCCATATCATCGGCCGACA
This sequence comes from Microvirga sp., assembly GCA_031181145.1. Lineage (GTDB taxonomy): Bacteria > Pseudomonadota > Alphaproteobacteria > Rhizobiales > Beijerinckiaceae > Microvirga. The sequence goes on along the minus strand of JAPSLB010000021.1, from coordinate 50,044 downwards.
CTGTCTCCCTGTTTCTTGCGCGGCCCATGTCCTGGGTCGTGGCGCTGCTCGGGCCTCTGGCGATCGCCATCGAGCGTCTGGCGCGCCTGATGCTGCGCCCCTTCGGGATTCGGATCGGAGAGAACACGCCGATCCTATCCGCATCGGAGGAAATCCGTGGGCAGGTCGCCCTGCTGCACAAGGAGGGCGGCGTTGCGAAGATACAGCGGGACATGCTGGGCGGCCTGCTCGATCTGGAGGACCTCACCGTCTCCGAGGTCATGGTCCACCGCACGAAGATGCGCACCATCAATGCGGATCTTTCATCGGAGGAGATCGTGCGCGAGGTACTCTCCTCTCCCTACACACGTATGCCGCTCTGGCGCGGAAGCCAGGAGAACATCGTCGGTGTCCTTCACGCCAAGGACCTGCTGCGCGCGCTCGACGCCGTCGGCGGCGATGCCAGCAAGCTCAAGGTCGAGGCGATCGCCCTGGAAAGCTGGTTTGTGCCGGACACCACGTCCCTGCGCGATCAGCTCAAGGCGTTCCTCGCGAGGAAAACCCACTTTGCGCTGGTGGTGGACGAATACGGCGAGGTGATGGGCCTCGTGACCCTTGAAGACATCCTCGAGGAGATCGTCGGCGACATCAAGGATGAGCATGACCTCTCCGTGCAGGGTGTGCGCCCCCAGCCGAACGGCTCGGTGAACGTGGACGGATCGGTTCCGATCCGCGACCTCAACCGCGCCATGGACTGGAACCTGCCGGACGAGGAGGCCACCACCATCGCGGGCCTTGTGATCCACGAAGCACAGACGATTCCCGACACGGGTCAGATCTTCACCTTCCATGGATTCCGCTTTCAGGTGCTGCGCAAGTCGCGCAACCGCATCACGGCGCTCAGGATCACGCCTCTCGCCCTGGTACGCAGAGAAAGCTGACTCACGTCTTCAGACAATCGAGCAGCGCTCCATTGACCGTCTCGGCCTCCTCGAGATGGACCCAATGGGTCGCCTGGTGGAGAGGTATGGCCCTGGCGTGGGCGCAGAGCGCCAGGCTTTGTTCGCAAAGTCCGAATTCCAGGAACCGGTCCTGCATGCCCCAGATCGCCAGCACCGGCATTGGGAGCCTGCCCGATGAGCGATGAGGCGGCCGGAGCGGCAGCGCACGATACCAGTTCAACATGCTCGTGAGCGCACCGGGGCGGCTCCAGGCTCTCTCGTATTCCGCCAGATCCTGTTCCGAGAACGTACCGGTTCGGCTCGTGCGCCGGAGCGCTCTCTTGAGCGTCTGGTAATCCCCTGCCGAGAACAGGGCCTCGGGCAGATACGGCAGCTGGAAGAAGCCGATATAGGAGCTTCTCAATATCTGGCTCGGATGGCGGCGCATATAGGCGCCGGCTATGGCAGGATGCGGCGCATTGATCGCCACAAGCCGCTCGATCCTGTCAGGATGCCGTGAGGCCGCCCACCAGGCCACCAGGCCGCCCCAATCGTGGCCGACGAGCGAACATGCGCCGTATCCCAACGCATCGCTCAGACCAATGACGTCCCGTGCCAGCGTGTCGAGATCATAGGCGCTGCGGCCTTCCGGCTTGTCGCTGAGATTGTACCCGCGCTGATCCGGCACGAGGACCCGATAGCCGGCCCTGGACAGCGGCTCGATCTGGTAACGCCAGGCCCACCAGAACTCAGGGAAGCCGTGAAGAAGAATGACCAGGGGGCCATCCTTCGGACCGGCCTCGATGCAATGAAGCGTGATGCCGTTGACCTGGAGGTGAGTGCCCGGTTTTTGAGGATCGACGACCTGCACCATGCTTGTTCCAAAAGGTTCGAGGTTCCTGTTTCACGCACGCAACGCAGCGGCTTCCCGCTGCGCCTGCCCTGTCGGCTCTTCCGCCGCCATGAATTGCGCGCGGGCCAGTTCGGCAAAGCGCCCGCCTTTGGCCACGAGTTCGTCGAAGGCGCCGGACTCGATGACGCGGCCCTGATCGAAGACGAGGATGCGATCGGCGTTGCGGATCGTCGCAAGTCGATGCGCAATGATGAAGGTCGTGCGCCCGTTCATCACCTCGTCGAGCGCGCGTTGCAGTTTCTGTTCGGTGGCCGCGTCGAGGGCGCTCGTCGCTTCGTCGAGGACAAGGATCGGCGGGTTCTTCAGCAATGCACGCGCGATGGAAAGTCGCTGGCGTTCGCCGCCCGACAGGGAGCGCCCGCGTTCGCCGATCACCGTATCGAGCCCTTCCGCCTGACGCGAGATGAACTCAATGGCCTGGGCACGCTGCAGGGATTCGATCATCTCGGCATCGGTGACATCGGGGCGTCCGACCTGCAGGTTCTCGCGGATCGTGCGGGCAAAGAGCATCGGCTCCTGGAACACGACTCCGATGTTGCGGCGAAGAGAGGCGAGAGTCAGGTCACGAATATCGTCACCATCGATCCGGATGCAGCCCGATTGCGGATCGAAGGCCCGGTGCAGGAGGCCCAGCGTCGTCGACTTACCCGAGCCAGTGGCGCCGACCAGCGCCACGCTCTCGCCCGACCGGATCGCGAAGGACAGATCCTGCACGGCGGGGCGCTTCCCATCATAGGAGAAGCTCACATTGTCGAAGACGACCTCACCCTCGAATCGATCGACACTCTTGGCGTTCGGGCGATCGTGGACGGCAGGTGCCGTATCGAGGATCTCGAAGAACTCTCTCAGCTTCGGCGCCTGCATGAAGAGCTGGTTGATGAAGCTCACCGCCTGCTCCAGGCGACCGACCAGCATCGTCGCCATGCTCATGAAGGTGACGATCTCCCCGATGCTGGCGAGGCCATGAAGATGCAGCCATGTGCCGAGCAGGAAGATGGCGGTCACCGTGATCGTCGCCGACGCGCGGGACGCCACGGATGCGAGCGCCCACCAGGACAGGACCGGGTTCTGCGCCTGCAGCAATTGCTGGATGATGGCGCGCAACGAGCGGCTTTCCGCCTCGATACGCGTGAAAGACTGGATCACCGGGACGTTGCCGAGGGCATCGGAGGCGTGCTCGGCGAGGTTCGAGTGGTAACGTTCGACGGATCCCTGCAGGGTCTCGGTCTTGCGCAGCACGACGGCCGTGAGCACCGCGAACACGCCGACGAGCACCACGAGAAGCAATCCAAGCCGCCAGTTCAGGAAAACCGTGAGCGGCAGAAGCACCACGAGAGCGACGAGTCCCGACAGATGTTCACGGAAGAAGCCGAGCCATAGCCATGACATGCCGCCCGAGCCTTCCAGCATCACCTTCAGAACTCGGCCGGAATGGGTGGAGGTATGAAAGGCGAGCGGAAGTTCGAGGACGTGCTCGAAGTAGTTGGCGACCACGGCGAGGCGCCGGCGATGAGCAAGCCGGTCCGCATGAAGCGCCACGAGAGCGCCCGCCCCGATGGAGAAAAGGCCGAACGCTACCCAGGCCATGATCAAGGGTGTGAGCACCAAGAGGGTGACGGGGGCCGACCCCGGGATCTGCGCGCGGGTGAGAACGTCGATGATGCGACCGAACAGGATCGGCTCGGCGAAAGCCGAGATCGCCAGAGCGACGTTCGCCAGAGCAAGCAGAGCCCCCACCCTCAGGTCCGACCCGAGCTGGCCAAGAACGCGCAAGTAAAGGCGGATCATCCGCATTTGGTGTGGCCTGCGACCCTCAACGCCGGGGCTTTCGATTGGGAAACTCCGCCCCCGTACCAGGGTTGCATGCCTTTTCGTCCAGCCGCAAGCGACCGGTTTTCGTCAGCGTTTCTCTGCCGCGACAACCAGAGCCCAGTAGACCTTATACTTGGAATTCGGAGTATAGGCGGTGGCGATCCCGATGCGCGTCGCCTTGGGATCGAGCAGCACCCGGTTGTGCTGCGGGCTCTCGCGCCAGCCTGAGAAGGCTTCGGCGAGAGTGTGGTAGCCCGCGGAGAGGTTGGCCGCGGGCGCGACGAAGCCGTTCGAGAGCAGCCGGCGCTTGAACGCGTCGGCGGAACTTGGCTTGTCCGCTAACGCCATGGCGTCGGCTTCGGCCTGTGCGGCCGCCTGCAGTTCGGGGTCGAGCGTGAGCAAGCCCAGGCCGTTATTCCGGCGATAGGCACCGATCATGTCCCGCGCCATGGCCGCATCCACCGCAGCCCCGGGACGGGCCATGGAAGCATAGAAGCTCGGCGTCTGCGAGCGGACATGGCGCTGCTCGGTCTGGCAGCCCGCAAGGGCGAGTGCTGAAAGGCTTAGACAGATGATGCTCTTCATGCAGAGGATTTATCCTTGAGAAGGGTTAAGGTTTCATCCTCACCGCCCTCCTTATTGGATGCATCCCCCTTCTTTGGCTCAGGAGCAGGAACAGCGGGAGCAGGCACTCCGATCCCTGCCTTGCGCATCTCCCGGAATATCTCGAAGTAAAGATCGCTCGACACACGACCCGCCGCATCGATGTCGTCCACGAAGCAGACGAGATCGAATTCGATCGTATTCTCCGCCGCCTTCTTGAAGATGACCCGTGGCGATGGCTCGCTCATCACTTCGCGGTGAGCGAGCGCGGCGTTGCGCATGATGCCTGCCATCAGATCCGGATCGGTCGAACGCGGCACGGGGATCGTAACGATCACGCGTCCGACGCGGTCGTTGCGCACCCTGTTTCGCACGATACCCGAGATCAGGTTCGAGTTCGGTACGATCAACGTCGAGCGATCGAAGGTCTGGATCTCGGTGGAGCGCACGTTGATGCGGCGCACATAGCCCTCGCCATCGCCTACGACCACGAGATCGCCGACCCGGATCGGGCGCTCCCACAGAAGGATCAGGCCCGAGATGAAGTTATTGACGATGGATTGCAGGCCAAAACCTATGCCGACCGACAGGGCACCGGCGACGATGGTCAGGCGTTCCAGGCTGAGGCCCAGATAGGTGAAGGCGACGACGCCTGTCGTAATGATGCCCACATAGCCCGCCGCCGTGCGAATCGAATTGCGCAGACCGGCATCGAGATCGGTCGCCGGCAGGAAGGTGTTGTCGAGCCAGCGCTGAATGATGCGCGTGACGGTGAAGCCTGCCGCGAAAAGCAACGCCGCGATCAGGATCGACGACAGGGAGATCGTGACGTCACCGACACTGAAGCCGAAGAACAGCGTTCGCAGCGAGCTCATCACATCCGCGGATTCGATACCCCAGGGCAGCAGGATCAGCAGGATCGCAAGGATGATGAGCGCCAGGCGCACGATGCCGCTCGCCAGTACGCCGATCTGCTCCAGCGAACGGCGGCGAATACCCGTATTGGCCTGCAGAGTCGTGGCGAGTCTGCTCGGACCGCGCAGGGATCCGGCAATGAATTCGTCCGCAAGCGTGATGCAAAGAATGAGCATCGCGATGATCAGGGAGATCGAGATCGCCTGGTCGACCACAAAGGAGGCGAGCGCCGTGTACCCGCCGAGCACCCCGCCGATGACGACGGCGACAACGAACCAGCCAAGGCTCCGCAGAGGACCACCGAAATCGACACCCTGCGCGACATGGGGACCAAGGCAGTTTTCGTCCTGGCTCTCCCTAGCCGCGAAGCGGCGCAGCAGTTCGGCCAGAATGATCGCCATCGCCAGGGCGAAAACGGCCCTGGTCACCACTGTAATCGGTAGGACCGCAGCGACGGCCTTGTTGAACGAATCGATGAATTTTCCGACGATCAGCACGGTCGCCAAGGTGACCGAGAAACCCATGATGCGTGCGGCCGATTCGTCCCGCACCGAGATCAAACGCCAGGACGTATGGCCGGGTGCGAGAATCGCATCGATGAGCGCACGCACGAAGGCGATGAACGCCAAACCGCCGAGCAAAGATCTCACCACCTCCTTCAGGCGCGACGTCACGATGTCGGTCGAATCGAAGGCGACCCAGACGATCCAGCTCCCTGCGATGACAGGGCCCGCACTAAACACGAGAACGCCGATTGCGGCCATGAGACGACTGCGGCGTGAAGGGTCCGGGATCGCGGGATCGCGCCGAACAAGGCGCGATGCAAGAGAGCGGCGGCCGAAATAGAGTGCCAAAGCGACACCAATGGCCAAGCCGAGAAGCAGGAGCACACCAAGCGTCGCGTTGCGCTGTACTTGCTCCAGAGTATCCGAGAGCACGACCCGCTGAGCTCTCAACTCCCGCGGGATCGCCTGGATCACGTTCATCCAAAGATTGGGGCTGAGCAGGCCGTCGCTCTGCTCGAAAAGCGCACGTGCGAAGCCGGCTCGACGCAGGTCGCCGATCTCAGCGCTCAGCTGCTCGGCCTGAACCAGAAGCGCACGCCCGAGGCGCTGGGTTTCATCAAGCTCAGCGACCGCGGCTTCGCGGTCGGCACGATCCCGGGCGACGTCGGCGCTTTCCTCCGGCTGACCGCCAGCCGGCTTCGGACCGAGCTGGGAGAGACGCTGGCGGCTCGCCTCCAGCTTCGGTGCCTGCTCCTCGATGACGGTGCGAATATCGGTAATGATCGTTTCGATCTGCTGACGCAGGCTCTGCAACTCGGCATCGGACAGGGTGCGCCCCTGGAGTGCCAACTCCTTCTGAGCGAGATCAGCCTTGAAGCCATCGAGCTTGGCACGGGCCGGCTTGGTTTCGGCGGAAACGTTGGCGACAGGCGCATCGGGGGCCGCAGCCTGCGGCTGGGCCGGTGCCGCCAGAGCAGGAGCCTGAGGTGCGGAGACTTCAGGCTGGGCCGGAGGCGGCGTTTGCGCCTGCTGAGCAAAGGCAAAGCCTGCCGAGGCAAGGCCGCACGCAACGATTGCGGCTGAAAACAGCCGCTTCAGTCCAATCCCGGTCATTCAGTCCGCCTTATCGCATTCCCCTTGCGGGCTGGTTGATTGCGAATCAATAAGGCGAAAACTCGCCGCCGGGCAGACGAAGCGCAATAAAAAAGCCTGGATAGCACTCCGCCATCCAGGCTTTTTGTAGGAAACCTGCTTTAGCGCTGCGCCGGCTCGTTGGCGGTAGGCTGCGCCTCCGGGGCGGGATAGGCCGGGTTTGCCGGCGTGATCCGGTTCGTAGGGTTGGCATCCGACGAGCCGGTTGTGGAGCCTGTCGTGGCGGAGCGGGCGGCATCCGTGCCGGGATCATCGGGCGACTGGGCGCCCGCCCAGATCACGTAACCACCCACTGCGATCGCGAGCAGGAGCAGGGAGCCGAGCAGAACGCCCAGGACGGGGCGGCCGGAAGCGCCTTGGCGGGCGCGATCGTCTGGGATTTGTTGGGCCATCTGAAGCCTCTTTCAAAAGCTGGAAGTATTCGGGCGAGCAGCAAGGCTCGGCGTTATCAGGGCAACGCCAGATGTGGAGGGGGGTTCCTGCCAAGCCATAGAACGAGGCGATCTCTCATATGCGCTCGGCTCTGGATCCATTGTTGGGTTTTACCGTTGTTCGAGACGGGCCACTAACCAGTATCAGAGACGAGGCCGATGGTTCGGGCAGACTTGGGAAGCATCGATTGTCGCACCCCCCGGCAAGGCTTTCGTCTCCCGGGCCACAGCCTTTTTTTCGCCGTCTTGGGCGCCCTTGGGTAATCTCTGATTCAAGGAGACATCATGCAGGACAATCGCATCAGCCTGGACGGGACTTGGGAGTTTTTGCACGTGGCCGACGACCGCCTGTCCGGCCCGGCGGAGGTTCGCCAGATCGTGGTGCCGAGTCCCTGGCAGGCCCAGTTCTCGGATCTGCGCATGCGGGCGGGGATCGGCATTTATCGCAGAACGATAGAGATCGATGAAGCGTGGCTGCACGACAGCATCTGGATCCGCTTCGGCGCTGTCTTTCACAACACGAAGGTCTTCATCAACGGCGAACTCGTAGGCCACAATGAGGGCGGCTTCCTGCCGTTCTCGTTCGACGTGACGTCCCACCTGAAGCCGGGTCCGAACGAGATCAAGGTCCGCGTGGATTCGCCTACCGACAACCCGGCCGAGTTCCCTGACTCGCCCTTCGCGGAAATCCCCTTCGGCAAGCAGAGTTGGTATGGCCCGCTCTCCGGAATTTGGCAGCCGGTCTATCTGGAACGCCGCATTCCCGATCACATGAACCGCGTTCGACTCGTTCCGAATCTGGCCACGGGCCGCGTCGCGTCCGGCGTGTTCTTTGCGCGGCCGCTCTCGGATGCTACGCAGATCCATATCGAGGTGACGGACCCGTCGGGCAACGTCGTGATCAATGAGATGCACGAGACGCAGATCGGTGTCACCAGCATGCCCTTCGAGCTGACCGTGCCGGACGTGCAGCCCTGGTCGCCGGATCAGCCGAATCTTTACCGAATCCGCCTGGAGCTAATCCGTGGCGGCGAGGTGAAGGACGAGATCTCCGACAGTTTCGGCTTCCGCACAATCGAGTCGCGTAACGGCAAGTTCTATCTCAACGGCGAACCGCTCTATCTACGCGCGGCCCTCGACCAGGACTACTACCCGGACACGATCTGCACCGTGCCCTCGGTGGAGTTTCTGGAGGATCAGTTCCGCAAGGCTAAGGAACTTGGCCTCAATTGCCTGCGCTGTCATATCAAGGCAGCCGACCCGCGCTATTACGAGACTGCGGATCGCATGGGCATGCTGATCTGGACGGAGCTGCCCAACGGCGGCATGGCCACCGATCGATCGCGAGGCCGAAAGGAAAAGCTCCTGAAGGGTATCGTCGACCGCGACGGCAACCATCCGTCCATCATTATCTGGACGATCATCAACGAGAACTGGGGTGTCGATCTCGTCAACGATGCAGACCACCGCGACTGGCTCAAGCGCACCTTTGCTTGGCTGAAGGCCTACGATCCTACGCGCCTGGTCGTCGATAACTCACCGCTCGCTCCGAGCTTCCACGTGGAATCCGACATCGCGGATTATCACTTCTATGCGGCCTATCCCGATCACCGAGCGCAGTGGGATCAGTTCGTCGACGAATTGTCGAACCGTGCGTCCTGGCTCTACTCGCCGCATGGAGATGCAGTGATCACCGGCCGCGAGCCGCTCATGTGCTCCGAGTTCGGCAATTGGGGCCTTCCCTATCCGAAGGACCTGCGGGATGCCAATGGCGAGGAGCCCTGGTGGTTCGAGACCGGTCATGACTGGGGTGAGGGGGTGATGTATGCCCATGGCGTCGAGAACCGCTTCTCGGACTGGAGCATGGACCGCGTGTTCGGCGATCTGCGTCGCTTTGTGATCGCAGCGCAATGGCAGCAGTTCCGCGCGTTCAAGTACGAGATTGAAGCCATGCGCCGGAAGCCCAACCTCGCCGGCTATGTAATCACCGAGCTGCACGACTGCCACTGGGAGTCGAACGGCCTTCTGGACATGCGCCGCAACACACGCGTGTTCCACGAGCTGTTCCACATCTTCAACTCGGATACGGTGATCGTGCCGAAATGGGAGCGCGCCTCCTATTGGACAGGCGAGACGGTGGCGTTGGAACTCGCAGTCGCTCATGGCGCGGGACCGACGCTCGAGAACTGCCATCTGGAGCTCAGCATCTGCAACGAGACGCAGCGCATTGACCTCCCGCCTATCGAAGCACCTAGCGTGCTAGAGATCGGGAAGGTCGAGTTACAACTGCCGGAGATGGACGAAGCCTCATTGCGACGCATCAGCTTTACGCTGCGCACCTCCGACGGCCGCCCCCTCTCACAGAATCACCATGACATCGCTATCCACCCGAAACGAACGCGGCCGGTCCATGTGCGAGAGCTGGTGTGGTCGCCCGAGGAGGATATCCGCGAGCGCTTCCGCGCCCTGGGCTACACCATCGCTCGGGCTTTCGAGGAATCGACCCTGATCGTCGCCCGCACGCACAACAAGGCGATTGCCGACCATGTGCGCGCCGGCGCCAAGCTGCTGCTGCTCCCTGAGGAGGACATGAGCCTCTATCCGTTCTTCCCGCATTGGCAGGCCGTGAAGGTGCAGGCTCGTCACGGCACACTGTGGTCCGGCGACTGGGCCTCTTCCTTCGCCTGGCTGCGCCGCTCGGGTCATTTCGCCCGCTTTCCCTCCGGCCCTCTGCTCGACGAAACCATGGACCGGGTGCTGCCCGACTATGTGATCTCGGGCTGCAACCTCCTCGACTTCCAGGCCCGCGTCTTCGCTGGCCTCGTGGTCGGCTGGATTCACAAGCCGGTGGCGCTGGGCGTAGAGCGCTCCTACGGACGCGGTCGCCTTGTCACAACGACGCTCCGCCTGCTGCGCGATGCGCCGCTCGCCGATCCCACGGCCACCATGCTGACCGATGCCCTGGTGGAGCTTGCGGTCGAGTCGCGGGCGTCCCGCCTCGAGGAGGCCGTGCGCGCCGCGGAAGCTGCGGCATAAATCGAGATGATCCCGAACTGAAAGCGGCGCGGAGATGATCCGGGCCGCTTTTTTGCTGCAGGATCTTGGGACGCTATTCGGCAGCCATCCTGAGGCTCTCTTCGGACCAATCCACCTCGCTGTCGATGAAGAACCGGTCGAGGGCGCTTTCCAGACGCGGCATCAGAATGCCACGCTCCGTGGAGAGGGCCGTGTTGAGAACCGGCAGATCTCCCGCATCCGTCACGAGGCTCGGATTGAAGCCCGCTCGCTCAGCAGCCTGAGCCGCCAGATCACGCCAGGAGAGTTCACCGATATTGGCCATGTGCCAAATACCGGTTCCGCCGTCGATCAAGAGATCGAGGGATGTGTTGACGAGATCGGGCACGTAGGTCGGCGACACCACATCGAGACTGGCTTCGATCCCCCCACCCTTGCTCAGGGTATTGAGGATCGACCAGACGAAGTTGTAGCGGTCCCACGGGCCGAAGAAGGCGCTCGTTCGAATGATCAGGGCATTGTCGTGGACGGCCAGGACGCGCCGTTCGGCCTCGGCCTTGCTCGCGCCATAGACCGTAGTGGGATTGATCTCATCGCTCTCTACATAAGGCCTGTCGAGCGTACCATCGAAGACGAGATCCGACGAGAATGTTACCAGCGGGATACCGAGGTCGGCACAGGCCTTCGCCAGGACTTCGGCCCCGATGGCGTTCTCGCGGAAACAGGCCGCCGCATCGTTCTCGGCCTCTGACACGCGTACATAGCCCGCCGTGTTGATCACTGCCCAGGGCTGATGACATGCGAGAGCTTTCTTCACGCTCTTTGCATCTGCGATATCCATGTCCCTGCGGGAGAGCAGTACGTGGTTGAGGCCACGGAATTCCGCAAGCCGCGAGAATGCGCGCCCGAGAGTGCCGGTGGCGCCCGTGATAAGAAGCTGGCGCGGCTCGTCCGCAAGCCAGCAGGAGCGGGACTGCTTGGCCGGACGCCTGTAGAAGCGAATGTCCCGCTTCCACCAGCCTGCGCGGTCGAGAACCGGGTGGTCGTAGGTGCCGGTCTTCGCCAAGGCCTCGGCGGCGTGGGCCAACGCCGTGCGCCGAGGTTCGGGGGCGCGCACGTCGAAGGGACCCGGCTCATAGAAGCCGTTCCGTCGCGTCAGCAGGCTGTTCCAATCCACCGCGCCGAAGAGCGACCAGACGGTCACGGCGCGGATGTCGGCGCCTTCGTCCCGCAGCCTCTTGACGTCGTTCCACACCTCGACAAGCCAGCGCAACTGATCGTCACGCGTGCTGCCGTGATGGGCCTCCGTCACGGCGATAGGACGTTTGTAGCGTTCCCACACCTCCCTCAGCCGGGCGGCGGGTCCGAGATCCTCAGGCGGCAACGGCATTCGAACGGCTTCGGCATCCGCATATTCGTGCCTGCCATTTCCACCCCAATGATGCGCGGGATAGCGCTTCACGTCCTCATCGAGGTAGCGCTCGCTCGTGAGATAATGATTAATTCCGATGATGTCGGGCGCGGCATCGTCAGCCTCAAGGAAAAACGCGAGGTCCTCCTCGCTCACCCCGCCTCTGATGAATAGTTTCCACCACGGGTGATCGCGATCGACCATGCCGCAAAGGAGATCGAAGCTCAGGAAGCGGCGCTGGTTCTCATGCTCCGCCTGATAAGCCAGCAGAGGCGTCGAGAAGGTCTTACCCATGTCGTCCGTCTGCACGAGCTTCGCGTCGGGCTGAATCTTGCGAATGGCTCGCATGGACAGGACGGTCGCCTTGCATTCGTTCACAAGGATCTTGAGGAATATCTCGAGGCTTGTGCCATGTGGATACCAGTGGCCGTAAAGACCCGAAAAGCGCGCAGTGGTGAGCGGCTCGTTCACAGGGGTATAAAGGTCGAGATGGGGATAGCGCTTCGCCACGTTTGCGGCATGACGGGCGAGAAGCTCGGGCCAAGCCGGGTCGAGCATGTGAGTGTAGCGCGGGCCGCTGCCATGATGGCACAGGCCCGCGATGGCGCGGATTCCGAGCGCCTGAAGACGCGCCATACGCTCGTCATGCCACGTGAAGTCCGTACGGTCCGGGCTTTCGGGAGAGATCGTTTCCCAAAGCACCGGATGGCGCAACGTGCGGATTCCGAGTTCGGCGATCCGGTCGAGATCGTCGATCCGGTTGCTGTGTCCGGTCTCCAGGCTCTGGTCGCGGTATTCGTCGCCCACACGCGCGACAGTACACTCGATACCGCCCCAAAGCTCCAGGGGTCGATTCATCATTCAGCTCCGAGCTAACTTATATCAACTCACACAAACTATGATCAGCGCGGATCGTTCGATGAAATTTTGCCACTAGGAGACCAGAGCTGCCGATCCGGACATCACTTTCACGCTCGACGTATCCGCGCACACAGGCAAGGCTTCATTGATGCGCCGGAACGTGGCAAGCGCCTGGCCGACGATCTGGTCCATGTTGTAATAGCGATAAGTCGCCAATCGGCCCACGAACCACACATCGGGCGTCGCAAGAGCCAGACGCTCGTACTTCTTGAAGAGCTCCTGATTTTCCGGCTTCGGAATTGGGTAATAGGGGTCGCCTTCGGCGGACGGATACTCGTAGGTCAGGGCGGTCTTGGCATGCTCCTGGCCTGTGAGGTGCTTGTATTCCGTCACACGGGTATAATCCTGCGTCTGCGGATAGTTCACCACGCCAACCGACTGATGCCAGGGTTTGTCGAGGGTCACGTGCTCGAAACGCAGAGAGCGGTAGGGCAGCTTGCCGAATTGATAATTGAAGTACTCGTCGATCGGGCCCGTATAGATGACGCGGCGATGAGGAACGATGTTCTTCACGTCCTCATAGCCGGTCTGCGTCATGATGTGGATGTTCGGATGGCTCACCATCTTCTCGAACATTCGCGTATAGCCATGCTTGGGCATGAATTGGAATTCGTCCGTGAAATAACGGTCATCCCGGCTCGTGCGGGTCGGCACGCGGGAGGTCACGGACTTGTCGAGCTCGGATGGATCGAGGCCCCATTGCTTGCGGGTATAGCCGCGGAAGAATTTTTCGTAGAGCTCGCGGCCAACCGTCGAAACCACGACGTCCTCCGACGTCTTGATCTCACCGACCTTTTCGGATCGCTGAGCAAACCAATCCTGCAACTGCTCGGATGTCAGATTCAATCCGTAGAGCTTGTTGACGGTGTCAAGATTGATCGGGATCGGCACCTGCATGCCGTCCACCTCCGCCAAAACGCGATGCTCGTAGAAGCGCCACTCGGTGAAGCGGGAGAGATAATCGAAGATCTGCTTGGAGTTGGTGTGGAAGATGTGCGGCCCGTATTGATGGATCAGCAAGCCATCGTCATCGTAACGGTCATAGGCGTTTCCGCCTATATGGTTGCGGCGGTCGATGAGAAGGACGCGTTCATTGCGCTCGGTTGCGAGACGCTCGGCCAGAACACTACCTGCAAAGCCGGCGCCGACAATCAGCCAATCGTACATTCATTTCACTCCGCAGGGGTGGTGGCATAGATCGGGAGGGAAGCGGCGGCAGGACGGTCCACGGCTGCGTCACCGGCTGCATTGAGCATGAGCTTGTGCATAGCGCCCCAGGTCTTGTCCCAGGACCCTTGGGCCAGGTGCCGGTCGACCTTGGCGAGCCAGGCGTCCCTCGGCCTTGCCAGGATGGCTTCGGCCTTGGCGACCACCTCCTCGGCAGTACGGGCGATTTCAACGAGCCCCTTTTCGCCATAGGGCCTCACCACATCGGTAATGGGTGTCGACACTACCGGCACGCCCGCGGCGAGGAATTCGGGCGTCTTCGTTGGGCTGATGAATTTCGTGGCCTCATTCAACGCGAAGTTCATGAAGCCCACGTCCCAGCCGGCGAGATAGTGAGGCAATTCTTTGTAATGCTTCCCGCCGAGCCAGTGAATGTTGGGGCGCTGCGGCAGCGTGACAGGGTCGATCTTGACGACCGGACCGATCATGACGAACTGCCAATCGGGACGCAGATCCGCGACCTCGGCCAGAAGTTCGGTATCCATCCGCTCGTCCACGACACCGAAGAAACCGAGGCGCGGATGCGGAATATGCGCCTGATCCTCCGGATCCTTATGGATGGATCGGGCCTGCGAGAAATGGTTGAAGTCGATGGAGGACGGGAAGCCGTGAACGCTGCGGTGGCGGCTTTTCTTGGCTTCATAGAGGCTCATGCCGCCGGTGAAGACCAGATCACACCGTGAGAAGAGCGCGCTCTCGAGATCGAGCAATTCCTGTGACGCGCCGCGGAACAGCGACAACTCGTCCATGTTGTCGTAGATGCAGAGGTCACACTCGAAGTCGCTTGTGAAGGCCATGGCCATCGGCGTGTAGTACCAGAACACGCGGGGGCCGCTCGGTTCACGTCCTATCAGGCTCTCGATAAGATCGTGCTGCTCGGCGATGACGTCCTCGCGCGAGAGGCCTTCCGGCAGCATCGGGACCGCCACGGTAACCCCCTGCGGACGTGAACTTACGTCCATGTGCGGCCTGATGCCGCCCTTAAACATCGGCTCTTCGACGATCAGCACGTCGTAATGCTTGGCGGCACGGCTGAGCAGATGCTGCGGACGCTGCCAGACGAAATCCCACCGAAGGTGCGAGAAACAGACGAGGAGAGGCTTTTCCGAGTTGGCCTTGGAGGGCGAAGGGAGGGCATGCGGCTGCGTCATCAAACGCTCATGCATAGCGCGATCCTCGAGAACAGATGTGTTGTCACGAACGGACGGAAAATCACGGTCCGGGGCGAATAAAACGATGTCTTTAGTGAAGCGCACCGGAGAAAACTCACAGGCGCAATCGTCTATTCAACGCAGTAGGTGCTATTTGGTTCCATCTGCATTCATATTCGTGAACGACTATTCATGATGATCGTGCACATCACTTCTTCTCCAGCATCAGAGTTCCCTGCTTTTGGATGAAGGTCTTTGCCTTTTCGGCAACCATGGCGAGGATCCACGGCAGTTGCACTTCCACGCGTACCTGTTCGTCCATCACCAGGACGTTCCCACTCACCTTCTGCCCCATAGCGCCGACGTGGAAATCCATACGGTCCCCGGTCCAGCTTTCATCGATGGAGGCAACCTTGTCGCTGAATTGCGATTTCAGGCTGCTCATGCCGCCCTGAAGCCTGCGCAAAGCCTCGGCCTTGCCGAGATTGTGGGGGATTGAAACGACGAGGGGCTTTGTCATGGGAATGCTCTCTTTGACCAGGACGCATCTCTCGATGCGGGAGGCCGGTGTCGATACCTCCGCAGGACGCGCTTAACCGACACGACAAGCGAAGCGGCGCGGCGCCGGTTCCGCCGTCAGAGCATTTCAACCTTGATGGCACGGATGACGATGGTTTCCTGCTGGAAGCGGCGCTCCAGTTCCGCGCGATAATTTTCCCACCAGCCATGGTCGATTTCGCGAGCCATCACCTCGAAGACCACGATATCGTCATGGGTGGTATGGCCACCCTCCTTCCAGACGCCTTCGGCGGGGGCGCGCGTGAAGCTGGTGATGCCCCCGAAGCGCTCCGACAGTTCGGAACGGACGCGGCCATAGGCCTTGCCGTCAAAGCGGCGGCCGGCATTGTCGGCCAGCGGCAGAAGAATCTGCACCAGATGCATCGCTTCGGTCCTGCGGTCGCGGGTCTCCGCGGAGCCTGTGCAAGCTCCGCCATGCCGCAGGAAAATAGTTCGGGGAAATAAAAAGGCGAGGCCGGACAGATCACGCAAGAAGAGCAGCGAAAAGCTCCCGGTCGGTCTCAGGCCAATCGTCGTCGATTCGGTAGCGGCCCGAAGGTTTCGAGACGCGCCACGGATGAAGGGTGGAGGATTGGAATGACTCGGAGGGGCGCAGGCGGCGGGCCGAGCCGTCGGACAGCACCTCGTCGATGACGACGAAGCCGAAAATGTGAAGCCGTGTCGCCATCTCCTTGGTCGCCCGATCGTTCGCAGGGATCGGCAGCGAGCCTGCGGCATAGACTGCATCCATGAGGCTCTTCTGATCACGGCGCGGATTGGCCGACGAGCGTGCGCCCGGAAAGCGGATGACGTTCGTCGCCTGAGACGATCTCGATTCCATGTAAGCAACCCTTGGTCCCGAATCGGGCCAAGAATCGCCTCAAGGAATTAAGAAGCACCTAACTCCGGCCAAGCAGTCTCAGTCGAGTCTATGCAGGGAGACATATCCGGTCCCGGCCGTGGTCAGCCCTAGAGCTTGGGCCGGCCCTTTCGCAAGATCGATGATGCGCCGGTGGGCAAAGGGTCCGCGATCATTGACGCGAACAATTACAGAGCGCCCATTCTGCTCGTTGACAACCCTCAGACGGGTGCCGAAAGGCAGGGAACGGTGGGCCGCAGTCATGGCATTCGAGTTGAAGCGTTCCCCGCTGGCGGTCTTCCGGCCATGGAAGCCTGGACCGTACCAGGAGGCCGTACCGCGCTGAAGTTCCTTGCCCAGGCTGGCCTGGGAGATTGATCCCGTGCTCGATGGATCGTTGGACGCAGTCGTATTGCATGCCGCAACAAATAGAAGTGGTGCGATTGCTGACACGCGGGTGAGGATGTTCTTCAAAGATCGACTCCCCTTCCGTTTCGATTGGAAGTGAAGCTCAACTTTAAAAAGGCAAGAATAAGGCGCTTAGATTTTCTCCTTACAAACTCATACTTTTGAGACAGCGCATCGCTCGAAACTATAGCCTGAAATCTGGCTGTTTAGATCGCTACTTCCTTAATATCGTTTCATATCCCTGATAGTAGATTTCCGAAATGCGCTCTCTGGAAGGGTGCACCCCTGGTCTTCAAATCGCGCTGTTCTACTTGGGCTCAGTCAGGGCTCCCGGCTTATCCGTCAGCCCATGGGGTGAGTGATCCATGGCGAGTGCCTCGCAGTCATCGCGCGTGGCTGTTGTCGGAGCAGGTCCCGGAGGCCTCGCATCCGCCATGCTGCTCGCACGGAAAGGCATTCCCGTAACAATATTCGAGAGCGAGCCCGCCGTTGGCGGTCGAACGCGGACGATCCATGCGCCCGGCGGCTACAAATTTGATATCGGTCCCACGTTCTTTCTCTACCCGCGCGTATTGAGGGACATCTTCGAAGAATGCGGCGAGCGTCTGGAGGACCATGTGGAGCTCAGACGCCTCGACCCGCAATATCACCTGATCTTCGAGGGCGGCGGCGAAATTCGGGCGACAGCCGATCTGGTGCGCCTCGAGCAGGAGATCGCATGTCTTGCGCCTGCGGATGCGCGCAACGTCCGCCGCTTTCTCGACGACAATCGCGCAAAGCTCGAAGCCTTCCGCCCCGTTCTCGAACAGGCCTTCACGAGCCCGGTCGATCTCGCAACGCCGGCGATGCTCGCCGCTTTGCCGAAACTGAGGCCCTTTTCCAGCGTGGACGGTGACCTGAAGCGCTACTTCGCCGATCCGCGCGTACGCCTCGCCTTCTCGTTTCAGACGAAATATCTCGGGATGTCGCCGTTCCAGTGCCCGAGCCTTTTCACGATCCTGTCATTCCTGGAATACGAACACGGCGTCTACCATCCTGTCGGCGGCTGCGGCGCCGTGTCGGAAGCCATGGCGAACGTCGCCCGCAGGATGGGGGTCGATATTCGGCTCAATACCCCGGTCGAACGCATCCTCTACGAGGATGGCGAGGCTGTGGGCGTGGAGGCGGGCGGAGAGCGCTTCGCGGCAGGCTCCATTGTGGTCAACGGCGATTTCGGGCACGCCGTGCGCCGCCTCGTTCCGGAATCCATGCGCCCGCGCTGGACGGACAGGAAGCTTGGTCGGGCAAAGCTCTCCTGTTCGACCTTCATGCTCTATCTGGGCATCGAAGGTGACGTTGGGGATCTTGCCCACCACACAATTCTTCTCGCTCGAGATTACGAGCGGAACATCCGCGAAATCACCGAAGGAATTCTTTCGAAAGAACCCTCAATCTACGTCCAGCATGCGGGCGCAACCGATCCGTCGCTTGCTCCGGAAGGACACACGAGTCTCTATGTGCTCGTGCCCGTTCCGAACCTAAGGTGCAATATCGACTGGCAGAAGGAGGCACCCCGCTATCGCAGGCTCGCGATCGAGCGCCTCGAGCTCTTGGGCCTCACCGACATCGAAAACCGCATCCGCTTCGAGCGCATGGTGACCCCGCGCGGCTGGCAGGATGAGTTCTCCGTATACGAAGGCGCGACCTTCAACCTCGCGCACAACCTCACGCAGATGCTCTATTTCCGGCCCCACAACCGGTTCGGCCACAATGTCTATCTAGTCGGCGGCGGCACGCATCCCGGCAGCGGCCTGCCTGTGATCTTCGAAGGGGCGCTCATCACCACGCGCCTCCTGATGGAGGATTGGGAACGCCGCCGCCCCGGATGGCTGGAGCAGGCGCCTCCTGCCGAAGCAACCCGCGAAGCCATCTTGTGAAGGAACGCACATGGGACGCATTGGATGGATCCTCGGTCTTGTTCTGATCGCGTCCTGGGCTCAGGCGGCGACGCTCGCCATCGGGTCGGAAAGCGTCGGCTCCGCGCAAGGCATGATCTTTGCCGGAATCTGCGACACCAACAACAACGGAACGCGCGGATGAAGCCCTGCGGCCTATGCGGTTGCGGCCGTGTCCGCCGTTCGAGAAGCCGGCGACACTCTCCAGTATTCCGTTCCCGTCATTCGCGCATCGGGCGGACGTGTGCTGCGAATGATCTGCACCCGCCGCCCCTTGATCGGGAGGTTACCTTGAACTGCGTTTTTCGCTTCCTACAACCAAAACCTCAGGTCACCCGCCTAGTCAGGACCAGAGACCTGAGAACCTTCTGGACAGCGATCGACGGTTCAGACCCGACTGGAGGATCTTTGTGAGCGCTCAAGCATCTTCGGCTGCCGTGATCGGTGGCGGTCTGGGTGGATTGGCGGCGGCGTGCGTCGCGGCGGCACGTGGCTACCAAGTGACGCTCTACGACAAGAATCCATGGCTCGGCGGCAAGGCAGCGGTGCTGCACGAGGGTGGCTTTCGCTTCGATATGGGACCCACGATCCTCACCGTCCCACGCGTTCTGGAGCGCATCTTCGCAGAAGCCGGACGCAACCTCTCGGATTATCTCGACCTCATCCGGCTGGACCCGCAATGGCGCTGCTTCTTCGATGACGGCACACATATCGACCTGCAGGAGAACATCCCAGCGATGTCTGCGGCCATGGACCGTTTCGCTCCCGGCACGGGCGCGGGTGACGGCTACAAGCGCTTCCAGGAGATCTCGGCCCATCTCCACGACATCTCCAACCGCTTCTTCTTCTGGAAATCGGTTGAAGATTTGTTCGACACCATCAACATCCGCGCCAATATGAACCCCGCCACC
This sequence comes from Microvirga sp., assembly GCA_031181145.1. GTDB lineage: Bacteria > Pseudomonadota > Alphaproteobacteria > Rhizobiales > Beijerinckiaceae > Microvirga. The sequence goes on along the minus strand of JAPSLB010000021.1, from coordinate 30,397 downwards.
CTGCGGGATGTTCTGTCGTTGCGCATGGGATCGTCCGTTGCGGGCACCATCCGCTCCAAGGTGAAGGACGAGCGGCTGGCGCAGATGCTCGATCACTTCACGCAATATGTGGGTTCCTCGCCCTATGGCTCCCCCGCCGTGCTCTGCGCCATCGCTCACATGCAGGCGGCGGAGGGCGTGTGGTATCCCATGGGCGGCACGCGAGCCGTCGCCGAAGCGCTGATGAAGCTGGCCTCCGAACTCGGCGCCGCCTTCAGGCCCGCATCGGATGTGGCATCGCTGCAGATCGAGAACGGCGAGGTGAAGGGTCTTGTCCTCGCTAACGGCGAAACCGCGTCGTACGACAGCGTCATCTCCAACATGGACTCCATCCGCACCTACCGCGAGCTCGTGGGCGGCGAAGTGGGCGAGCATTACGCGCGCAAGGACTTCGAACCGGCCTGCTCGGGCGTTGTGCTTTATCTCGGTTTGAACAAGCGATACGACCACATCCTTCATCACGACTTCGTGTTCTCGCGCGATCCGGAAGAGGAGTTCGACTACATCTATCGCCGCGGCGAGCCCGCTCCCGACCCGACCTGCTATCTCGCAGCCCCGGCCGGAACCGACCCGAGCGTCGCGCCAGTGGGGGGAGAAGCACTCTACGTTCTGGTCCACACGCCCTATTTGCGGCCTCACCACGACTGGTCTCAAATGTTCTCGGACTATCGCCAGACGATCATTGACAAGCTCAAACGCACGGCTGGAATGCATGACATTGAGGAACGCATCGTCGTCGAGCGCCACCTGACCCCCCAGGACATCCATGATCGCTACAAGGTTCTGAACGGCGCGATTTACGGCTTGGCGAGCCATGGCAAGTTCATGGGCGCCTTCAAGCCCGGCAACCGGAGCCGAAAGGTACGTGGACTGTATCTCGCTGGCGGCGCGGCCCATCCGGGCCCCGGGATGCCGATGGTAATGATGTCAGGCTGGATCGCCGCCGATGCCCTCGACGCCGATCTCAAGGCCGAGAATTTACGGAACGCATCCTGATGCAGGCTAGAGGCAGAGCGGCAGGAGGACCCAGGCTCTCCCGGCAGACAGGGCTCTCCCCGGTCGCGCGCCGCTCCGCGACAATCCACCGGTTCATGGTATCCGTGTTCCGCCGCTATTTCGCCCGGCATATGAATGCTCTGAGGATCGCCTCATGGGGCCTTCCAGACGTACCGCGCAGCGGCCCGGTCGTCGTTTACTCCAACCACCCGTCATGGTGGGATGCAGCCGTCTACATCCTCTTGGCGGATCGCCTGTTTCCGTCCTACGAGAGCTATGCTCCCATCGATGCCGAGATGCTGAAAAGATATGGCATCTTCGGCCGCATCGGCGCGTTCGGGGTGGATCTGCACACCACGCGGGGCGCGGCCGCCTTCCTGACGGCGAGCGCGGACATTCTGTCTTCACCCCAACGCGCTCTCTGGGTGACGGCACAGGGCCGCTTTTCCGATGTGCGGGAGCGCCCTCTCGGGCTGAAGCCCGGGATCGCGCGCTTGGCCGAGATCGCGCCTGAATGCACCATCATCCCCCTCGGCATAGAATACGGATTCTGGCTCGAGCGGGGCGCGGAAGCCTTCACGGCCTTCGGCCATCCCATGCGCGGTCGCGATCTGCTCGATCTCTCCCGCCCGACCCGCTTGCAGCGTCTCGATGCGGAACTCACGAAGGTGGTCGACCGCCTGAGCGACGATGTGAAGACCCGTGACCCTGCGCGTTTCCAGCCCCTGATCGAAGGACGGGCGGGCGTGGGCGGCGTCTACGACGGCTGGCGCCGCATGAGCTCCGCCTTGTCCGGGCGCTCCTTCAACCCCTCCCATGAGGGTCGTCGGCCATGACGGTGCTCGCCCTCGTCCTTCTGTTACTCGCGGCAGTTCCGGCTGGGCTTGCGGTCGTCAACCTGGAGATCTTGAGGCGAACGCCCCGTGCGTCCGCACGTGAACGAACCCTCGTTTCCGTCCTCATCCCGGCGCGTAACGAGGCGGCCAATATCGGGCCCGCCGTCGAAGCGGCCCTTGCGAGCCGGGGAGTCGACATCGAAGTGCTGGTGATGGACGACGGATCCACGGATGCCACCGCCGAGATTGTCCGTTCCATGGCCTCCCGCGACCCGCGCATCCGCCTGATGAATGCACCGCCCCTCGCGGAAGGATGGACCGGGAAGGTCCACGCCTGCCACCATCTTTCGAAGCATGCGCGCGGAACCCATTTCCTCTTCGTCGACGCTGATGTGAGATTGACGCCCCATGCCGCGAGCCTTCTGGCCGGACATGCCCAGGCGACAGGCGCCGGCCTGGTCAGCGCGGTTCCGCGGCAGATCATGAAAGCACCGGGCGAGTGGCTCACCGTACCGGCGATCAATCTGCTCCTCCTCGGCTATCTGCCCATGGGCCTCATGCGCGCATCGGTCCAGCCGGGGTTCGGGGCGGCCTGCGGGCAGCTGATGCTCGTGGAGCGGGACGCGTATCGCGCGAGCGGCGGCCATGCCGCCATCCGTTCCCTGATCCATGACGGCATCCAGCTCTCCCGGCAGTTCCGGCGCAACGGCCTCATGACCGATCTCGTGACGGGCGACAGGCTCGCCTCGTGCCGCATGTACACGCGCTTTGCGGACGCCTGGAACGGTTTCGCGAAGAACGCCCACGAGGGCATGGCGAAGCCCGTGGCGCTGCCGGTCTGGACCGTTCTGCTCCTGGGCGGGCATGTGCTGCCATTCGTTTTTCTCCCGGCCATGCCGACCTGGCCGATCGTGGGGGCCGTCCTGCTCTCGCTTGCAACCCGCGCCATGGTGACGGTGGCGACTCGGGAGAATCCAGTCTCAATCCTTTTCCATCCCTTCACCATCCTGACGAGCCTGGCGATCCAGTGGAGCGTTCTTCTGCGGATCGGCCGTACGCATAGGACGGGGTGGAAGGGCAGGCTCTATCCGGTGGGATGACGCGATGAGCACGCTGGCGAGAGAACCGACCAAGACACCGAAAACCGAAAACTTCCCTGTCGCCTCCCTCGTGCTGTCGCCCGAACATCGGGAGGCAGTGCTCGCTTTTTATGGCTTCGTGCGCATGGCCGACGACATTGCCGATGCCGCCGATCTCGGAGCCGCCGAAAAGCTGACCCGCCTGGACGCGCTTGAGCAGGCGCTCGTGACAGGCGATCCGCGGATTCCCGAGGCGGCACGACTTCACCATGTGGATAGAAGGCACAAGACAGGCATTGCTCAAGCCCGCGAGCTGCTGCACGCCTTCCGGCAGGATGCGATCAAGGCGCGCTACAACGACTGGACGGAGCTTCTCGACTATTGCCGGCGCTCCGCCAATCCGGCCGGACGCTTCCTGCTGCAGCTTCATGGGGAGTGCGCCGCCGCGCAGGTGCCCGCGGATGCGCTTTGCACCGCTTTGCAGATTCTCAACCACCTGCAGGACTGCCGTCAGGATCATGAGCATCTGGGGCGAATCTACATCCCCCTTCAATGGACGATGCTGGGCGGAGGCGAGAGAGCCTTTTTCACGCCCGCCCAGGCAAAGGCTAGACGCATGGTGCTCGACGCCATGCTGGATCGCGTCGATGAATTGATCGACCGGGCGCGTGCCTTGCCGGAGCGCCTGCAGAATAAGCGCCTGCGCGCTCAAAGCATGGCCACCATCGCACTTGCCGAACGCTTGAGCCAGCACCTGCGCCGCAGAGATCCGGCCGTCGAACGTGTCGCGATCGGCAAGGCGGATGCAGCGCAGGCTTTCCTGACGGGCCTGTCGGGCCTCGTCCGCAAGCCGGGGAACGGCGACGCGCGCATCACCGCAGCGGCCGTGCGCCGATCGGGCTCTTCCTTCCGGCTCGGCATGCACAGTCTGAGTCATGAGCGCCGTCGCGCCATTCACGCGGTCTATGCCTTCTGCCGCGCCGTGGATGACGTTGCGGATGGCATCGTCCCCGTCTCCGAGAAAATATGCGCCCTGCGCGAATGGCGTCGGGAGATCGACCGCCTGCATCGCGCGCCGGAAACGCCTGTCGGCCGCGAACTCGCCCGCGCCTCCAGCTTGTTCAAGCTGCCGCTTGACGAATGCCACGCCCTCCTCGACGGCATGGAGATGGATTGTGCCGAAAGGCTGCGCCTGAGGAGCGATTATGACCTTCAGCTCTACGGCCGCCGTGTGGCAGGCTCCGTCGGCACTCTCTCGGTGCATATCTTCGGCGCGCCGAAAGCCCGCTCCTTCGCCCTGGATCTCGGGCGCACTCTGCAGCTCGTGAACATCCTGCGCGACGTGGATGAGGATGCCGCGCGCGAGCGGGTCTATATTCCGCTCTCCCGGCTCGCTCAGCTCGGCGTGCAGGATGCGCCCGCTGCCGTTCTCGTCGCAGACCCGCGCTTCGCCCGGGTCTGCGAAACCCTGGCCGAGGAGGCGCGCGCAGGCTTTGCCGCCGCGGACGAGGCCCTGACCCGTCTCGATAGGGGCGCGCTCAAGCCCGCGATCCTGATGATGGAGAACTACCGCCGCGTCCTCGACCGGCTCACCGCCCGCGGCTGGGGCACGCGCCAAGGCCGGATCCAGCTGACTGCGGCGGACAAACTGCAGCTTCTCACCCGCGCCGTGAGGCCCGCATGACGGCAAGGCGGACCCATGTCGTCGGCGCCGGCATCGCCGGCCTGAGCGCCACCCTCGCCGCAACCAAGGAGGGAGGCGAGGCCGTTCTCTACGAGGCGGCTCCCTGGCCGGGCGGCCGCTGCCGGACGATCCACCCCGCCGATGGGTTCTCGCACGACAACGGCACCCATGTGCTGCTCTCGGCCAACCGGCATGCGCTGGGCCTGCTCAAAGCGGTCGGGGCAAGGGACCGGTGGATCGAGCCGGAGCGGAAGGGGCTTCCGCTCTACGACTTGCGCACCGGGACGATGCGGACGATCGGATTATCGCCCTGGTCCTGGCTGTGGCCATCCCGCCGTCCGCGGGATATGCGCGTAACGGACCTCACGCACCTCGTGCGCCTCGCCTTATCCGTGCGGGATCGCCCCGTGGCTTCCGTCATCGGCGACCGGCCGATCATGGACAGTCTCATTGGCCCGCTCACGATGGCCGTTCTCAACACACCGCCTGAGGTGGCATCCGCCCGCCGGCTCGCTCTCGCCCTGCGGCGCCTTCTGTGGCCGCGTGCGAGCCGCCTCCTGGTGGCCAAGAACGGCTTGGGCGAGGACCTCGTCCAGCCCGTGATCGAGACCCTTCACGTTCTGGGCGTCCCTGTCCTGGCGGGGCAGCGCGTGAGGAACCTTGTGACTCATGGCGAGCGCGTCATCGGCCTGAGCCTGACGGACCGCACCATTGCCCTTGGGCCTGAAGACCACGTGATCCTGGCTTTGCCGCCATACGAAATAGAAAGGCTGCTCCCCGCCCTGCCGGTACCGCAACGGTTCGAAGCGATCCTCAACGTGCATTTCCGCCTACCCGGCCTGGAGAAGCCCCGGTTCATCGGATTCACCAGCGCTCTGACACAATGGCTTCTTGTACGCCGGGATCATGTGAGCGTCACGGTCTCCGCAGCCGATGCCGTGGCTCGCGGCGAGGCGCCCGATCTCCTCGTCTCCACCATCTGGCGCGAGATTGTCCCGGTGCTGCGCGATCTCGGACTCGTTGTCGTTGCTGATCGACAGCCGGAGGTGCGAATCGTGAAGGAAAAGCGGGCCACGATCCGTCAGGACGCCGCTTCGCTGCCGCAACCGCCCTTGCGGCCCCTTGCCAATCTGGCGCTCGCGGGAGACTGGCTGGGCGCACTTCCGGCCACCATCGAGAGTGCCGTCATCTCCGGCAAGGCGGCCGTCGCGGCGTTGCGGCACCCACCTTCCGCCGGAGTTCATGCCTCGCGCGCCCATCCGCCCCGACGAGAAGACGCCGCATGAGCAAGGACCTTCCTTCCCTCACTGTACTGCTGGCGGCGCCGCGCGGCTTCTGCGCAGGCGTCGAGCGCGCCATCCGCGCCGTCGAGGACGCGCTTCAGCAAACCGGCCGACCTGTCTATGTGCGGCATGAGATCGTACATAACGGGCGTGTCGTGAACGATCTGAAGCGGCAGGGTGCCGTCTTCGTCGACGATGTGGAGGAGATCCCGGACGGCGCAGTGGCCATCTTCAGCGCACATGGCGTCTCCCATGCCGTGGAGCGGCAGGCGAGGGCCCGCAATCTCGCGGTACTGGATGCCACCTGTCCCCTCGTGCGCCGGGTTCACATCGAGGGACAGCGGCATTCAAGAGCTGGCCGCGAGGTAATCGTCATCGGCCATCGCGGCCATGTGGAGGTGGAAGGCACCATCGGGCAGATCGGCGGCGGCGTCCATGTGATCGAGTGCGTGGAAGAAGCGCTGGCACTGGTCGTGAGCGACCCGGAGCGCATCGCCTACGTGACGCAGACCACTCTCTCGGTCGACGATACACGGGAGATCATCGCTGCCCTCAAGACACGTTTTCCCGCCATCCAGGGGCCGGACACCAAGACGATCTGCTACGCCACGCAGAACCGCCAGCTCGCCGTGCGCGTGATCTCCAAGCGGGCAGAACGCATCATCGTCTGCGGCGCACGCAACTCCTCGAACACCAATCGCCTCTGCGAGGTTGCGGAGAGCGAGGGGCGACCTGCGCTTCTGATGCAGGACTCGAAGGATCTCACGCTCTCCTTCATCGACGGCGCGGCGGTGATCGGCATCACCGCCGGTGCCTCGGCCCCGGAAGGGATGGTGCAGGAGGCCCTGGCCCTGCTCGCCCAGTGGCGCCGGATCACGGTCGAGGAAGTCCGCGTGACCCAGGAGGGCGCGCAATTCGCTCCGGTCGAGCTTTCAAGACTGATCGCTCAGCTCGCAAAGGCCTCCTGAACGTCTCTCGGCACGGCCGTGACGAGCCCCAACCTGTCGCGGCGCACCCACCGCCAGAGCATCAGGGAGGCGACGACGCCGAGACCCGTCGCCAGACCGATCCAGATGCCGATGCCGCGAAGAGGCGTGCCGAAGGCCAGGATGACACCGAGCGGCAGGCCGATGCCCCAATAGCCGAAAGCCGCATAGATCATCGGCACCCGGGTATCCTGCAGGCCGCGCAACATGCCCGCGCCGACGGCCTGCGCCGCATCGGCGAGCTGGAAGAGCGCCGCCATCACGAGGAAGGAAATGGCGAAGGCGACTACCGGCGCGTTCTTCGGATCGTCGAGATCGAGGAAGGCGCTGAGCAGGAGGCGCGGCGCAAAAAGCATCAGGGAAGCCGTCACGATCATGAAGCCCGTGGCGAGGGCGAAGGCCGTCCAGCCGGCGCGGGTCACGCCCATGGCGTCCTGAGCCCCATAGGCGCGGCCGACCCGCACGGTTACCGCCTGGCTGAGACCGAAGGGCACCATGAAACAGAAGGAGGCGATCTGCAGGGCAATGGCATGAGCCGCCAGCTCATTGGCGCCGATGCGACCCATGAGCAGGGCGGCCGCGTTGAAGATCGTCACCTCGAACGCCAGTGTCAGGCCGATGGGAACGCCGATGCGCCACAGGGTGCGGTAACGCGGCCAGTCGGAGCGCCAGACGCGGCCGAAGATGTGATACCGCCTGAGCTTCGGATCGAGACTGATCACGAGGGCGAGTGCCACGAACATGAAGGTGCTGGATATCACCGTGCCGACGCCCGCACCGATCAGGCCGAGATGAGGCATGCCGAACTTGCCGAACATGAAGCAATAGGCTGCGCCGAGATTGACCGGCACGGCGATGACGCCAATGATCAGCGGCCAACCTGGCCGTTCCAGCGCCGCCAGGAAGGAGCGCAGGACCAGATAGAGCAGGAAGGGCAGCAAACTCCATTGGAGCGCCCTCATGTACTGACCCGCCACATGCGCGAGCGCAGGCTCCTGCCCCATTGCGAGGAGGAGGAGCTCCCCGTTCCAGGACACGATCCAGATCGGCACCGCAACGGTGATTGCGGCCCAGAATCCCTGCCGCACCGTGCGGCGCACCTCACGGACGGAATGGCGTCTTCGGCCCAGTTCCTCCGCGATCAGAGGCGAGGTCGCGCTCATGAGGCCGATACCGAAGATGAGGAAGGCGAAATAGAGATTCGTGCCGAGCGCGCCCGCCGCCAGCGCATCGGAGCCGAGCCATCCCATGAGGATGACGTCCGAGGTCAACAAGGCATTCTGCGCTACGTTGGTCAGAACCAGGGGCCAGCCCAACGTGATCGTGGCGCGCAGCTCCGCCATCCAGGCAAATTTATCGAATGTCCGATGTTTCGCGATCATGATGGCGAGCTTGTAGCCAAAGGACATCCGGAAAGCCACACCACCCCCCGAAAAGAGGTTAGAAGACACGGCCAAGGAACTCCGCCGGACGACGTCCGTTGCTCAAAGGCCTCACATTCTTGCGTTCGGCCGGAGTTCCCGATGGCGCAGATTGCGCTTCCGACCTCGATCGGTTTCCTCGCTCCGCCCGCGCTCCACAACGAGCGCGGCGAGATGCGCACGGTCGGCGTGGAGATCGAGTTCGTCGGCCCCTCCGCCGAGAAGACCATACAGGCCCTGCAGGAGGCGCTCGGAGGCCGCCTTATCGAAGTGGACCCGCATTCCTTCGCTCTGAAGGACTCCGCGGTCGGGGAGCTGACGGTCGAGCTCGACAGCCGCATCCTGCATCCCGGCAAAGCCGGAGGCGGGCGGAAGGGCGTGCTGCCCAAGGTAGCGGCCCTCTTCGGCTTCGCGGCAAGCTACCTCGTGCCCTGCGAACTGGTGACGGGCCCCACGCCCATCGACCGCCTGCAGGAGCTAGACCGCATTCTCGATATCCTTCGCCGTCTCGGTGCGAAGGGCACCCAGGACGCTCCCTTCTACGCCTTCGGGCTTCACTTCAATCCGGAAGTTCCGCGCCGGGACGCTCACACCGTCACGGCTGTCATGAAGAGCTTCGTGCTTCTGAACCCATGGCTGCGCCGGGAGGTCTCGCCCGATCGCACGCGGGATTTTCTCGGCTTTGCCGATCCATTCCCGTCCGACTACGTCCGCATGGTCGTCTCGCCCGATTACTGGCCCGATACCCCGCGCTTCATCGATGATTATCTGGCCGCGAACCCGACCCGCAATCGCGACTTGGATCTTTTGCCCCTGCTGCATCACCTCGACAGAGACCGCGTCCGAGCCGTGCTGCCGAACGAGAAGATCAACGGGCGCCCGACCTTCCACTACCGGCTCCCCGACGCACGTGTGAGCGACCCCGGCTGGAGCATCGCACCGGACTGGAACCGCTGGGTCGCCGTCGAGCGCCTGGCGGCGGACCGCGAGGCGCTCGACCTGGTGGGCAAGACCTATCTTGCCTTCAAGGGCGAGGATAAGAGCTGGGCCAACGTGGTGGAGCAGATCATACGATGATGGCGAGACCTCTGATCGGCGTCACCACCTCCCGGCGGGGCGGCTGGCGCAGCTATCTCATGCATCGGCTGGCTCTCGCGCGGGTGGGTGCGCGTTCCGTGCGTCTCGTCTCTGGCGAGCCGCTGCCGGACGAACCGCTCCAGGGCCTCGTCATCGGCGGAGGCGACGATATCGGGGCGGAAATCTATGGCGGCAAGGTTCTGCCGGATATTCGCATCGACCCCGATCGCGACAAGATGGAGCTTTCCCTGCTGAGGGCCGCCTTGCCCCGGCAGCTCCCCATCCTCGGTATCTGCCGCGGATCGCAGATGATCAACGTGGCCCTGGGCGGCACCCTGCACACTGATATTTACGAGGTCTATGTTCAGGCGCCCAAGATGCGCACCGTCCTGCCGAAGAAGCGCGTGACCGTCGAAGCCGATTCCCGTCTGGACAGGATCCTGCGCTGCAATCCTTGCCTGGTGAATGCCCTGCACCATCAGTCCGTGGACAGGCTCGGAGAGGGGTTGACCATCGCGGCGCGGGACGAGAGCGGCATTGTTCAGGCCATCGAGAACGATAGAGCACCCTTCCTCATCGGGGTTCAGTGGCATCCCGAGCTTCTGGTCTGGAAAAAGCCGCAGCAGCGGCTGTTCGCGGCCTTTGCTCACGCGGCGGGCGAGGTTGCGTCTCCTCTGGCCGCCACAGCCCTTGCCTCCTGACTCAGATCACGCGCCTGGTCGAACGCGGGAAGAGCGAGACGACCCTGCCCCCGTCATCCGGCGGCGTCAGGTGACGCTGGATCGCGGCATGCAGATCGCGGCTGATGATGGGCTTCTGCAGCAGCGGGAATTCGCCGGCCTCAGCCGCCATCACGGGATTGCCTGTGATCAGCAGCACCGGCAGTCCGGGAAAGACCTGCCGCACCTCGCGCGCCAGCATGACGCCGTTCATGGTTCCAGGCATGGCGACATCCGTGAGCACGAGGCCGGGCTTGCGTGAATGCAGGCTTTTGACCGCCTGCGCGGCATCGGTGGCGATGCTGGTGACATAACCGAATTCTTCGAGCGTGGATTGCAGTGCCAGCGCAACCTCGAGCTCGTCGTCGACGATGAGGATTTCCGCATTCCGCCGCACGTTTTCCTGGGGCAGTTCGTCCTCGCTGCGCGCCGCGAAAGGCAGCATCGTGGTCTCCGCACGCGGCAGGTACAGTGTGATCGCAATCTCCTCGCCATGACGGGAAACTCTCGAGGCGCCACCCATCCCCTGAAGGAAATGCAGGCTCCGGTTCAGACGAAGCCATGACGATACGTCCATGTCCTGCAGCGTGAAGGCTTGTTCCGTCTCATTGCCGACCTCGTGGATGCCCTCGGCCGCCGTAGTGCTGCAGATTCGAAGCTCGACGAAATCGCCTTCGATATACAGGTTCGGAAGAGAGCCTTTCTCAACACGGGCGTTCTGCGCTGAGACCGAGATCGTGCCACCTTGGGTCAGGTTATCCCGCACATAGGCGCTCAACGTGACGATGGCGGTTTCGATATCGTCGGGATCGGCCTCCACGGGCCAGAGTTCCTCAGCCAGAGACAGGTGCAGTTCCACCGTGTCGCGCAGAAGGGATCTTCCCATGAGCGCCGCGACCGAGCCGATCCTCTCGGATAGGTCTAGGTATTGAACCTGCGGTTCGCTCGGCCGGGAAAAGGAGGCGGACTTGGCAATGAGCTTCGCCGCCTGATCGGATGCGACGAGCGCGGAGAGCAGTTTGCGCTGGATCGACGGCTGATCCTTCATATGACGGGCAGCCGCATCGATATTGGCGCTGATCACCATGAGCTTGTTGTTGAGGTCGTGAGTGATACCATCCCGGAGGTGCTCGACGGCCTCGGCCTTCTGGATACGGCGCAGGGCCTCCTTGTCCTCGTCGGGCGCAGGCTCCCCGACGGTAGAAGGGTGCTCCGGCCCCACGGCATGCTCCAGCGTGATGGTCTCGAGCACGGAAACCTCCTCGCCGGCCCGTTCCGGCTCGGCGAAGATCCTGCCGATCTGCCGGCCGACCAGCAGAGGAACGCCAGCCGCCATCGCGAGAAAGAAGGCCAGGGCCGGCACGAGCGCTTCGGGAACCCGGGTATAGGCGGCCGCTGCCAACGCCAGACCCGACAGGATCAGGGCGCAGGACAAGGCCAGAAGAGGCAGCCTCAGGATTGCCGGCACGGGTTGCTCTAGTTTCTTCACAAATCGATTGACCAGACGTCCGAGAGACGCCACTTCGGGACGTTATCTTATGTAGCACGAATGATCGGCAAGCGAGACAGTTCTCGCAATAACGTTCTCGTGCAATTCTAGGAGACGAATGTGCGGCATTCTTATGTCCTTGGCCTTCTCTCAGGCCTGGCCGTGTCAGGCCTGCTCCAGACGGGGGCCCTTGCTCAGGACACCGTCGAGCATCGCGTGGACGAACTGCTCAAGCAGATGACGCTGGAGGAGAAGATCGGGCAGATGAACCTCGTCTCCCACGGCCCGCCGCTGCGTTGGGAGGATATTGCCGAAGGCAAGGCCGGGGCTGTGCTGAACTTCAACAATGCCGCGGACATTGCCAGGGCTCAGGCCCTCGTTCAGCAATCGCGCCTCAAGATCCCGCTGCTGTTCGGGCTCGACGTTCTGCATGGCTTCCGCACCCAGTTTCCACTTCCTTTGGCAGAGGCTGCGGCCTTCAGTCCGCGCCTCTCGGCCCTCGCGGCGGAAACTGCTGCGAAAGAGGCATCCCATGTGGGTGTGAACTGGACCTTCGCGCCGATGGCGGATCTCTCGCGCGACAGCCGCTGGGGGCGCATCGTCGAAGGCTTTGGAGAAGATCCCTACCTCGGCTCGGTCCTGACCGCCGCCCGCGTGGAGGGCTTCCGCAAAGGCGGCCTCGCTGCCGCCGCAAAGCATTTCGCGGGCTACGGCGCGCCGCAGGGCGGGCGCGATTATGACACGACCTACATCCCCCGCGCGGAGATGTACGATGTCTACCTGCCCCCCTTCCGCGCTGCCGTCGAAGCAGGTTCGGCGAGCCTCATGGCCGCCTTCAATGCGCTCAATGGCGAACCGTCGACAGCCAATGCCTGGCTGCTGACCGACGTTCTGCGCGACCAATGGGGCTTTGACGGCTTCGTGACGTCCGATTGGGTGGGGGTTGGCGAACTGATCAACCACGGCGTCGCCGCGGACGGCGCCGAGGCCGCGCGCAAAGCCGTTCTGGCCGGGGTCGACATGGACATGATGGGGCAGCTCTACATCGAGCACCTGCCCGACGAGGTGCGCGCCGGACGTGTGCCGGAAAGCGTTATCGACGAATCGGTGCGCAGGATCCTGCGCACCAAGGTCCGCCTCGGCCTGTTCGACCAGCCCGCCATCGACCCTACCCGCACCGATGCGGATTTTCCTTCAAAGGAGGCGCGTCAGGCCGCACGCGAGGTCGCGCGCGAAACGCTCGTGTTGCTGCAGAACAGAGGCGACCTTCTGCCGGTGAAGCCCGGCACAGGCTCGATTGCCGTCATCGGCCCGCTGGCCGATGCGCCGCAGGATCAGATGGGCCCGCACGCGGCACGCGGCCACAAGGAGGATAGCATCACGATCCTTCAGGGAATCCGCCGGCGCGCGCAATCCGCCGGTATCACGGTGACCCATGCACCCGCCTGCGATCTCATGTGCCGCTCAATGGAGCAGTTGCCCGCGGCCCTTGAGGCGGCGAAGAACGCCGATCTCGTCGTCGCCGTCTTCGGCGAGCCGCAGGAGCTTTCGGGCGAGGCAGCCTCGCGTGCCTATCTCGATCTCAGCGGCAAGCAGATCGAAATCCTGGAAGCCCTCGCGGCGACCGGCAAGCCGATTGCGCTCGTGATCATGGGCGGACGTCCGCAGGTCCTGGGGCCGGTGGCCGAACGCATTCCGGCCATCCTCATGGCCTGGTATCCTGGTACGGAAGGAGGCAATGCCGTCGCCGAAGTGCTGTTCGGCGACGTCAACCCGAGCGGCAAGCTCCCGCTCACCTGGCCGCGCGCCACGGGTCAGCTGCCGATGTATTACAACCGCCTGCCCAGCAGCCGCCCGACGATTCCGGACAACCGCTTCACGCTGCAATACATCGACGAGGAGATTACGCCGCTCTACCCGTTCGGCTGGGGTCTCAGCTACACGCAGTTCATCTATTCCGACGCGACGATCGCGCGACAGAGGCTCGACGCGGGCGATGCTCTGGAGGTCTCGGTGAGCGTGACGAACAAGGGCTCGAGAGCCGGCCAGGAGGTCGTACAGCTCTATACGCGCGATCCCGTGGCGAGTCGCAGCCGCCCCCTGCGCGAGCTGAAGGCGTTCGAGAAGATCAGCCTCACGCCCGGCGAGACGAAGCGCGTGACCTTGCGCGTACCCGTCGAGTCCCTCGGCTTTCACCTGAGCGACGGCACTTATATCGTCGAGGCTGGCACAATCCAGGCTTTCGTCGGCGGAAGCTCCCTTGCCGAGGCGGCCGGCGAAGCGGAAATTGTGAACACGGTCCGTCTGCCGCCCCAGGAGCGGCGAGCCTCCGCTTCGACAAGCGTTGCGCAATAAGTCCCCGGGAACCGCTCGGTATGCCTCGAGCGGTTCTCTGATCGGTGGCCCCGAGCCATCCACCGCAGTAGTCTCTCGGCAATGGAACTGAGGCGCCCATCCGTGAAACATCGTACCGTCACCGCCCGCGCCTTGGAGTCGGTGAAGTCGATCGCCGCCTCAGAACGGACCGGGGCGGCGGATACCCTGCTCGGCATGGCACTCACCTTCATCGCAGGGGCCATCAATGCGGGCGGCCTTCTCGCCGTCGGGCAATATACCTCGCATATGTCCGGCATTCTCTCGTCCATGGCGGACAACCTCGCCTTAGGCAGCGCTGCGCTCGTGGGGGTGGGTCTTGCCGCCTTCCTCCCCTTCGTGGCAGGGGCGGCCTGTTCGGCCATTCTGATCAACTGGGGCAGGCGGCATCGTCTCGGCGGCCGTTACGCCCTCCCCCTGATGCTGGAGGCGAACCTCCTCTGCATCTTCGGTCTACTCGGCTGGATTGCATATCCTTCACCGAGTTTCGCGGGAGGCGCGGTGCCTCTTCTGTGCTTCATCATGGGCCTGCAGAACGCCACCGTCACGAAAATCTCCGGCGCGCGCATGCGCACGACCCATGTCACCGGCATCGTGACGGACATCGGTATCGAACTCGGAAAGCTGTTCTACTGGAATCGGCACCGTCATCTCGACGGAATCGTGCTGGCGGATCGCGAGAAGCTGCGCCTGCTTCTCCTGCTGCTCGGTTCGTTCTTCCTCGGAGGCGTCACGGGAGCCATCGGCTTCAGCCATCTCGGCTTCCTGTTCTCCCTGCCCTTTGCCCTTCTGCTCGTTCTGGTCGCCGGCCCTCCTCTCGTGGACGACGTGTTCGATCACGCCGGACATCCGCACCAGCCGTAATCCTCCCTAAATGCCAGTGACAAGGAACATCCGGTAAGGCGTGTCGGTTCATGCTCATGGAAGCGGAGCCGCGTTTGATGCCGAATCTCACCCGTAATCCCCTCGAGACACTGGCACGCCTGGGATATGGCGCGCGCGGTGTGGTCTATGGTCTCGTCGGCGGTCTGGCCCTTCTTGCCGCCATCGGCTCGGGCGGACAGACCGGCGGCAGCCGTTCCGCGTTGCAGACCTTGCTCACGCAGCCGTTCGGTCAAGTCTGGCTGTTCCTGATCGCGCTCGGGCTCTTCGGGTTCTGCACCTGGCGCATCGTCGAGGCCCTGGCCGACGCCGACCGTCGCGGATCTGACCTGAAAGGCTGGGCGATCAGAGGTGCCCATCTGATCAGCGGCATGATTTATGCCGGTCTCGCAATCTCCGCGTTGAACTTGGCACTGGGACGCGGGTCCGGCGGCGGGGAAGATCAAGCCGCCCAAGATTGGACGGCTTGGCTCATGAGCAAGCCTTTCGGCCTGTGGCTCGTGGGCCTCATCGGAGCAGCCGTTGCGGCAACGGGACTTGGCTTCGCGTGGAAGGCATGGCGCGGCGATGTCGCAGCTCACCTTGCCCTGCCGGCCGATAAGAGGGACTGGATCTTGTCTCTGGGCCGCATGGGGTTCGCCGCCCGCGGCATCGTCTTTCTGACCATCGGCGGCTTTCTCATTCTGGCCGCTTTTCACAGCTCGTCCGCCCAGGTCCACGGCCTCGGCGGCGCTCTCAAGGCTCTGCAACAGCAGCCCTATGGCTGGGCTCTCCTGGCCCTTACAGCCATTGGGCTCTTCGCCTTCGGCCTCTACGGCTTGGTGCAGGCGCGTTACCGGCACATCGACGCACCCGATCTCGACGATGCGAAGGCGGCCGTGGCCCGGATGAAGCCCTGACGCCGGATTCGCAAGATGTGATTGTCTCCTCGCAGATCAATTCATGCCGAACCTCGGGCATCGCCGTACTGTGATCGCCCGTCGTCGCGGGACGATCCATCCTGCCTTGCAGCGGACGCCGCAAGGCAGGATCGGCACATTCAGCCCCAGATCTCCTGGGCAACCTCCACGATCATGCGCAGCTTCGCCCATTGCTCGTCTTCTGCCAGAACATTGCCCTCCTCGGTCGAGGCGAAGCCGCATTGCGGCGAGAGACAGAGCTGATCGAGCCCGACATACTTCGTCGCTTCGTCGATCCTGCGCTTGATGTCGTCCTTGCTCTCCAGCGTGCCGGTCTTGGAGGTGACGAGACCCAGAACCACGGTCTTGCCCTTGGGCAGGAAGCGCAAAGGCTCGAATCCGCCAGCCCTGTCCGTGTCCCATTCCATGAAATAGCCGTCGACCGGCATGGCGTTGAACAGCGTCTCGGCCACGGGCTCGTAACCGCCCGAAGCGATGAAGGTGGAGCGAAAATTGCCCCGGCACAGATGCATGGTGATCGTGAGATCGTCGGGCTTGTCCGCGAGGGCCTCACGCACCATGCCGGCATAGATGTCCGGCTGCTTCTGCGGATCGTCGCCACGCTGGCGCAGCATCTCGCGCTGATCGGGATCGCACAGATAGGCGAAGGAGATATCGTCGAACTGGAGATACCGGCAGCCTGCATCGTAGAAGGCGTGGACCGCCTTGTTGTAGGCTGCGCCCACATCTGCATAGAACTGGTCCATCTCCGGATAGACGCCGGCATTCATCATCTTCCGCCCGCCGCGATAATGGAGCATGCTCGGGCCAGGGATCGTCATCTTGGCCACGCGGCTCGTGTTATCTTTCACGAAGCGGAAATGATCGATCATCGGATGATCGGAGAAGCCCACTTTGCCGGTTATCCGCAAAGCCTTGGTGATGCCGACGCCGCCCTTGAAGTTCATGCCGGAATCGGCCTCGATCGAAGTCACGCCGTCGAGATGCTCCAGGAAATCGAAGTGCCAATAGGCCCGGCGGAACTCGCCATCCGTGACGGCCTGGAGGCCGATCTCCTCCTGACGCCCGATGATCTTGCGGATCTCCTGATCCTCCACGTCCTTCAGAGCCGCATCCGAGAGTTCGCCCTGGTGATGCCTGTGCCGCGCCTCCTTCAACGCCCCGGTACGCAGAAGACTGCCGACCATATCGGCCCGAAAAGGTGGTGTGGTGCGCTGCATAGGCTGGTCCTCCGGTGAATGTTCAATGAATGGCGGCTTGGCGCGGCTTCTTCCTGGCCGTCACTCCAAGGTGCTGTTCGAGCGGCGCGGGATCGTCGATCAGGGATCGGCTCGAACCTGCATGAACGATCGTACCGCGATCCAGGATGATGGCGCTATCCGTCACGCCTAGGACTTTTTGGGCATGCTGCTCCACCACGACGGCCGACATGCCCTCGTTCTGGATGATGCGTCTCATGGCCGCCAGCAATTCCTCAACGATGATGGGCCCAAGCCCCTCCGTGGGCTCGTCCAGCAGCAGGAGCTTCGGATTGAGCACGAGCGCCCGTGCAATCGCCAGCATCTGCTGCTCGCCGCCCGAGAGCTGATTGCCCATATTGGCGCGGCGCTCCTTCAGGCGCGGAAACATTTCGTAGACTCGCTCTACCGTCCAGGGGCCGGGGCGGGCTACCGCCGTCAGGTTCTCCTCGACGGTCAACGACCTGAAGATATTGCGTTCCTGCGGCACCCAGCCGATGCCGGCGAGAGCCCGCACGTCCGGCCGCGCGGCGGTGAGGTCCCGGCCTGCCAGCAGGATGCGCCCCCCTCGATGGCGCGTCACGCCGATGATGGTGTTGAGCAGCGTGGTCTTGCCGGTTCCGTTGCGCCCCAGCACCGCGAGCGACTCGCCGGGTTGCAGGCACAGGTCGATCTTCGAGATGACGATGGCGTCACCGTAACCTGCCGACACCTGATGCAGATTAAGAAGGTCACTCATCGACGCTCTCCCCGAGATAGACCGCCCGCACTCTCGGATCGGTTGAAACCTCCTCGACGGTGCCTTCGGTAAAGATCGCCCCGTTGACGAGAACGGAGATCCGGTCGGCGAAACTGAAGACGAGGTCCATGTCGTGCTCGATCAGGAGCACCGAGACGTCGCGTGGGAGAGCGGCCACCGTGGCAAGCAGTTCGTGCCGCTCCGCCTCCGGCACGCCTGCGGCCGGCTCGTCGAGGAGGAGCACCCGCGGGCGGCAAGCAAATGCCACGGCGATCTCAAGGAGGCGCTGCTTGCCGTAAGCCAGATTCGACGTGCGCTCGTCGAGCGCGTCGGTGAGGCGGAAGCGCTGAGCGATCTCGACGATCTCGTCCACGATCTCGCGCCGGCTTCCGGTGACGCGCCACCAGTCGCGCCCTCCCCCCATGCGTTCCGACACCGCGAGCCCGATGGTCTCGAGAGGCGTCATGGCCGGAAAGAGCTGATTGATCTGGAACGTGCGGGCAAGCCCGCGATGAACCCGACTTTCAGGCCGCATCTGAGTAGCGTCGACGCCATCCAGAAAAATCTGCCCGGAGGTCGGCGCGAGAACGCCCGTGAGCAGGTTGATGAAGGTCGTCTTGCCTGCCCCGTTCGGACCGATGAGGGCATGGCGCGCCCCCTGTTCCAGCCGGAACGTGACGTTGTCGGTGGCCACGATTCCGCCGAAGCGCTTCACGAGGTTTCGCGTCTCGAGTGCAGCCGCCATGTCAGACCTCCCCGGCCGTGGTGGTTGGCAGAACCTTGGCCTGCCCGGCCAAGCGGCCTCTCGATCGCGGCCGCAGGGCCTTGGCCTTGTCCGTCAGGCGCTCGCGTCCCACGAGCACCAGCACCACCAGGATCAGCCCGATCCAGAACTGCCAATATTGCGGCGTCCAGGCCGAGAGAATGTCCTGAAGCACCTTGAAGCCGATGGCCCCGAGGAGCCCGCCGTAGAGATAACCGGCGCCGCCGATCACCAGCACGAGCATGATATCGGCCGAGCGATGGAAGGCGAGCACATCCAGCGACACGAACTGGGTGGTTTGCGCGAGGAGCGCGCCGGCCACGCCCGCATAGGCCGCCGCAAGCGTGTAGACCGCCACGAGGCGACGGTTGACCGGGATGCCGACCGCACGGGCGCGCAGCGGATTGTCGCGGATCGAGCGGAGCGAGAGTCCGAAAGGCGAGACGACGATCCGGCGCGCCACGATGAATAAAAGGAAGGTTACCGTGAGGCTGTAGGCATAGGCCGTCGTGCCAAAGATATCGAACTCGAACAGGCCGAGGACCGGTCCCATGGAAATGCCCTGGAGGCCGTCGGCGCCGCCGGTCACCCAGGACGCCTGATTGGCGATCTCGCCGAGCACGAGCGCGACGCCGAGCGTCACCATCAGCTTCGTGAGATCCGTTCCGCGAAGGACGAGGAAGCTCGTGACGAAGCCCAGTAGGGCCGCAGCGAGCGCAGAGACAACCAGTCCGAGCAGCGGATCGGCGAATCCGTGTTTTGCCAGGATGCCGGCCATATAAGCGCCGAACCCGAAGAAGGCCGCGTGGCCTAGAGAGACGATCCCCGCATAGCCCAGGATCAGGTCGAGGGATAGTGCGAACAGGCCTATGATGGCGATCTCGTTCAGGATGAGATGGCGCTCGGGCAGAAGGAACAGGGTCGCGGCCGCCACAGCCCAGAAACCGATCTCGGCAACGCCCCAACGGCCTTTCCGGACCAGGCTTCTGCGGACGAAGTCGGCCGTGCTCGGCGGCACCGCGGTCTTTGCAATCGGGTCAGCGGGCACGAGCGAAAAGTCCTTGCGGTCGAAGAATGAGAACGACGATCATAAGCGTATAGATGATGAAGGCGCCTAGGCTCGGGACGTAATATTTGCCGGCCACGTCGGCGATACCGAGGATCAGGGAGGCCAGGAACGGGCCGGTGATGGTGGTCGTTCCCCCCACCGTGACGACGATCAGGAAGTAGATCATGAACTTCAGCGGGAATGTGGGGTCGAGCCCCAGGATTTCGGCGCCGAGCGCGCCGCCGAGCCCCGCAAGTCCCGATCCGACGGCGAATGTCGTGGCGAAGATCAAGCCCACGTTGATCCCAAGACCGCGGGCGACGCGAGGATCGTCCACGGCGGCCCGCAGGCGGCTGCCGAAGCGGGTCTTGGACAGGATGAGCTGCAGCACGACAACGAGCACGCCGCAGATGGCGATGATGAAGCTGCGATAGAGCCCGACTTGGATGCCGAGCACCTCGACGCGCCCCTGGAGCCAGCCTGGAAGCTGGATCAGTTGCTGCTGGGAGCCCATGGCGTAATCGACGGCGGCCACGGCCATGAAGACGAGGCCGATCGAGAACAGAACCTGGTCGAGGTGGCTGCGCGCATAGAGCTGCTTATAAAGGGTGCGCTCGAGCGCGAGGCCAACGAAGGCCGGAACGATGAAGGCCAGCGGAAGCGTCGCCAGGAATGGCATGCCGTAGCGGTTCATCAGAACGGCCGTCACGTACCCGCCGGCCATGGCGAAGGCGCCATGGGCCAGATTGACGAAGTTCATCAACCCGAGCGTCACGGCCAATCCGCAGGCCAGAACGAACAGCAGCATGCCATAGGCGATGCCGTCGAAGAGAATGGTGAGCACGGCTTCTCCGGAAAGGCTTATGAAAACGCCGCCCAGGAGGCGGCGCTTCAACCCGTATATCGATCAGTTGGACTTGGCGGCCTTCACAGGGTCCTTGACGTTCGGAATCGTGGCGAACTCGACATTGTAGAGTTCACCGTTCACCCGCTCGACCTTACGCACATAGATGTTCTGGATGATGTCGCGGGTCTGCGGATCGATCGTGACCGGGCCGCGGGGGCTCGTCCAGCTCAGGCCCTTCATGGCGTTGACCAGCGCCTCGCCCCCGGCTCCGTTGGACTTCTTCAGCCCCTCGTAGATCAGGTGCATGCCGTCATAGCCGCCAACGGCCATGAAGTTCGGCCGCATGCCGTTGTTGGCCTTCTTGAATGCCTCGACGAAAGCCTTGTTCTCCGGGCTGTCATGGGCGGCGGAGTAATGCTGGGTCGTGATCGCCCCGAGAGCGACGTCGCCCATACCGTTGAGGATATCGTCATCCGTTACGTCGCCAGGGCCGATGAGCTTGATGCCGCTCTTGTCGAGACCGCGCTCGACGAACTGCTTCATGAACTGCGCGCCAACGCCGGACGGGACGAACACGAAGAGCGCATCGGGCTTGGCATCGGCGACCTTCTGCAGGAAGGGAGAGAAGTCGGGATTGGCGAGCGGGACGCGCATGTTCTCCACCTGCCCGCCCTTGGCCGAGAATGCGCCGGAGAACGCCTTCTCGGCGTCGATGCCGGGACCGTAATCGGAGACGAGCGTGACAACCTTCTTGATGCCGTTTTCGGATGCCCAGTTCGCCATCGGCACGGTGGCCTGCGGCAGCGTGAAGCTGGTGCGCACGATATAGGGAGAAGCCTCGGTGATCGTGGCGGTGGCCGCCGCCATGACGACGGCGGGGACCTTTGCCTGGGTTGCGAGAGGAGCGGGCGCCAGGGCAAGCGGCGTCAGGCCGAAGCCTGCGATCACACCCACCTTCTCGTTGACGATCAGTTCCTGCGCCAGGCGCTTTGTGACATCGGCGACGCCCGTATCGTCCTTGACGATCAGCTGGATCTTTTTGCCGGCGACCGTATCGCCGTTCTGCTGCATGTAGAGTTTGACGGCGGCCTCGATCTGCCGGCCGGTCGAAGCGAACGGGCCGGTCATCGGCAGGATCAGGCCGATCTTCATCGCCTCCTGAGCCGATGCCGTCCCCCCGAGAGCCAGCATGGCCAGAGCAGCACCGGCTGCGCTCAGAACAGTTCTACGTCGCATGGTCCTTCCTTCCCTCTTTGGCATTTCCTGCCTTCTCTTTTGACTCTGTCGAGCCTGGCAGCATCTCGCGATGTGCAACCGGTGGAGAGGCGAGCGCAGGGGTCTTCGCCCCTGTCGGGACATCTTCACCACCATTTTCCGTGAAGTCTTCAAGCCGGAGCCGCTCGACTTTCTTGATCATTCGGCCTTTTTCCCGGCTCATCCTACTGGTTTCAAGCCCCCTTCCTTCAGCGGCCGTCTCCACGGGCCTCTCTATCGAGAATTGGTCCAGACTTCGTCCCCTTCAAGAGACAATCTCCCGGCGATCCTTGAAGCCGCCATGCGGACCTCCGGATGGATCGCCCTGGACAGGCTGCCGGACGTTCCGGGTCTTCTCCCAAACATCCAGGGAGTACATGGCGCCCTCATCGCATCAGGACGCCAGCAAACGGAACCTGAAGCAAGTCGTTTATTTTAGCGCATTCATAAATAATTCTCATGCAACCCGTGAGGTTCAGCCCTCTCCCCCGACAGGATTCCCCTCGGAGCGTGCAGTGCGCATCGATTTTCCGGGTCTGCCTGCATTCGTCGCCATCGCAGAGCGCGGCAGCTTTCGGCATGCCGCAGCGCACCTGAACCTGTCCCAGACGGCTCTCAGTCATCGCGTCCGCAAGGTGGAAGGGGATCTCGGCGTGAAGCTCCTGCCCAGAACGACCCGGGAGGTTTCGCTGACGCAGGCCGGCCTCGCCCTCCTGCCTCAGGGAAAGGAGCCTTAGAGGAGCTTGCAGGCTCGCTGGACGAGTTCCGCCGGGAGGGGCGCTGCCGGCAGGAGACTCTCGCGATCGGCTGCCTTCCCACCGCCGCGTCGGGACGTCTGCCTCGCGCCCTTCAGCGCTTCCAGGAGCAGCATCCGGATGTCTTCGTTCGGATCTACGATAATTCGACATCACCATTGTGGCGGCCCATCACTGGGACTTCGACACCGAATTGCTGATCAAGGATCCCTTCGTCCTGATGCGCCTGGAGGATCATCCCCTTGAACAACCCGAGCGTGAACCGCCAGCTCGGCATCGTCTCGAAACGCGGCCTCCCTCTCTCGCCGCTTGCGGACGAGTTGCGAAAGGTCATCGTCCAGACATTCGCGTGAAGTCGCGCTTATGAATTGAGTTCACGGAACATCACAAGCAAACCATTTGTTGCATCCCCATAGTTCATGCAGGCTGAGGACACCCGTTCTGTCTAGGAGGCGAATGAGGATGCGACCTGAGCCCATGCTCGATCTGGCCCATTTGGGACATCTTGAAATGCTGACGCCCAAGCCGGACGAGACCCTTCGGTTCTTCGTCGACGTGATGGGAATGACGGAGAGCGGCCGCCAGGGAGATTCCGTCTATTTGCGCGGCTGGGACGATTACGAGCATCACACCCTCAAGCTGACGGCGGCGAGAAGGCCCGGCATAGGGCACATGGCCTTCCGCACGCGCAGCCCGCAAGCCCTGGAGCGGCGCATCGCCGCCCTCAAGGGAACTGGCTACGATATCGGCTGGACGGACGGCGATCTGGGGCATGGTCCGGCCTTCCGCTGCCAGGATCCCGACGGGCATGTGATCGAGCTCTATTACGAGACCGAATGGTATGCCGCACCGCCCGAGCTGAAGCCCGCCCTGAAAAATCAGGCTCAGCGCTTCCCGGCCCGCGGCATCAATGTGCGCAGGCTCGACCACCTGAACTGCCTTGCATCCGATATCAGGGCGAACCGGATCTTCTTCGAGGATTACCTCGGGTGCCGCCTGACCGAGCAGATCGTCATGAACGACGGCACGGAAGCCGGCATGTGGATGACGGTGACCAACAAGAGCTACGACTTCGCCTATACGCGCGATCACACAGGGGCAAAGGGACGCTTCCATCATCTGACCTACGCCGTCGACAGCCGCGAGGATGTCTTGAGAGCTGCCGACATCTTCCTCGAGGCGGGCGTTCCCATCGAATCGGGCCCGCACAAGCATGCCGTGCAGCAGACGTTCTTCCTCTACGTGTATGAGCCCGGCGGCAACCGCGTCGAGGTGTGCAATGCCGGGGCCCGCCTCATCCTCGCGCCCGACTGGAAGACGATCGTCTGGACGGAGGAGGAGCGGAAGAAGGGCCAGGCCTGGGGCATGAAGACGGCCGAATCCTTTCACAGCCCTGGGACGCCGCCCGTGGAAGAGGTGGAGTAATCATCTCACCGGTTTTCCTGCACGAGCAGGCGGCGCACAACGGGAGATCAGCGCGTTTCATGTCCACGCGTAGTCGAGAGGCTCTCCGAACGCGAACCGGTTCAGATGGTCTTCGATGACGTTGCGCATCCGATCACGGATTTCCTCGCCGGGCACCTCGAGCCTGATCCGGGGATGATCCGGCTCGGCCGTGAATTCGGCTCGACGATCCTTTGAAAACGGGATCACGCTCTTCGTCTCGTCAAAGATCGCGTCGAACCTATGCGGCCAGTGCTTGCTCGACTGCTGCAGGTGGCGGCTCGCATTCGCCGTGGGAACTCTTGCCTCTATCGAAAACATATTCAATCCACGTCATTCTCCAGGTGCCGATTCCTGGAGAGAAAGCTGGCCCTTTCTCGTTCCGGAGGGAGCGTTGAGCCGCAGCTCAACCCGCCGCATGATCGGCTTGGCCGTTGCGAGCCGTTGTTCCGTTCGAGGCCTCCCGATGATGATCTCGGACCTCACGACGGCCCTTTTCCATCCGTTCGATCATCTCCTCCGCAAGGCTGGCTAAGGCACTGTCCGGCGCAGATTCGCGCAGCTCCCGCACCGCATCCCTGATCTCACCGATCGAACGAGCCATGACATGCCGGGCTTCATCCATCATGGAATTCCGTTCCATCATCATCGGCAAAGCTCCACTCGAACCAAGGCGGTCAATAGAAACTCGGATACTGCGGCAGGTGACCGGCAGCCTTTCGGCGCTGTGGACCTCGAACCGGCTGACGCCCCGTCGCTCTCGGATCCATGAGCAGACCCTCCATGGGTCTCACCGCTTCAGCATGAGGTTAGGCTTTTCCGGGCCACTTCACGCTTACGATCGCATTACGAATCTGTAATGCACCTGCCCATTCATGGAGGTGCTATCCGTCACATGGCTGCCCCTATAGAACCGGATCCTGGAGATGCGGCATCTGCTGGACGGAGACGCCGAACCCAGCCTGCCAGAGCCTGGAGCGCCAATGGAACTACAATCGCGATACGCGGTCGAACCTCGTTGCCCGCAACCGGTTCGTGAGGCTGAGATAAGCTGTTTCGCGCGGCGGATTGGCCTAAAAAGAGAAGAAAATCACTTTTAAGCCTTTTTAAAGAAGCGATTTCCATTCCAATCTCAAAGTCGTAGGGCCTCTTTTAGAACAGATCTGATCTACTCCTAAGCCCTTGATCCGACTTGCTTCTTTCAGATATCTCCTGACTGTCGCCGCCTGACGTCGATCAGGTTGCCCGCGATTGATCGAAACTGCCGACAGGATCCGTGAGCGGCGTCTTCACAGGGCGCCGTTGCTGCGCGCACGCCGCCCATCACGGATGCTTGCCGGCACAGGGAGATTGGAACCATGCGCCGGAACAGGTGGAATGCCGTGAAATCGATCCTCGCAAGCGTGGTCTGCGCTTTCACGGTCGCCGGCTTCAGCGGCATGACAGCTGCCCAGGAGCCTTCGAAGGCCGCGGCCTCCGTGCGCGTCGAATTGAACAAGCTCGAAGCGGCCGGAGAAAACTGCCGCACCTATTTCCTGATCGATAATCGGCAGCAGGACCCGTGGCGCTCCCTCAAGCTCGATCTGTTCGCGCTCGACAAGGATGGGATAGCGGCCAAGCGGCTCGCGGTCGAGGTGGGCCCGGTGCCCGGCCGCAAGAAGCTCATCAAGCTCTTCGACTTCCCTGGCCTGAGCTGTCCTCAGATCGGCAGCGTCCTCCTCAACGACGTCGTGGCCTGCGAGGGCGCAGGCGCTTCGCGCGAGGAGTGCCTGGCCGCCATCGAGACGGCCTCGAAGGTCGATAGCGTTTCCTTTGCCAAGTGAGGACAGGGCCATGGAGCAGATTGCCGCCGCACCGACACATGATCTTTCCTTCCTCGGCCTCTTTCTGCAGGCGGATCCCATCGTCAAAGGGGTCATGATCCTGCTCGTACTTGCATCCTTGGGCTGCTGGACGATCATCCTCGACAAGCTCCTGCGCCTCATGGCCATTCGCCGTCAGGCCCGCACTTTCGAGAACGCGGCTCGTGCCGGAGGCAAGCTCGATCCGCAGATGCCCGGAACCAGTGGCCGCGTCGTAGCGGCAGGCTATGAGGCGTGGCGCGACCAGGACCCGTCCGAGACGCGCGCGGAGCGCCGCGAGCGGATCGAGCGCGCCATGCGCGCCGCGCTTTCCGCCGACCTGCGGCAGCTTCAGGTGGGCCTTGCGTTCCTCGCGACTACCGGCTCCGCCGCTCCCTTCATCGGTCTGTTCGGCACGGTGTGGGGAATCATGAATTCATTCTCGGCCATCGCGTCGAGCCAGGACACCAGCCTCTCCGTTGTCGCGCCCGGCATCGCGGAAGCACTCTTTGCCACCGCCATCGGCCTCGTGGCGGCGATTCCCGCCGTGATCGCCTACAACAAACTCACCACCGATCTCGGACGCCTTCAGCAATCCTTCGCAGCGGGCATCACCGCACTCGGCGACCGCCTGGCGCGGGACCGCAAGCCCCACCTCCGGTCGGAGGCCGCCGAATAATGGGTATGGGACCGATCCGCACGACCGATTCCGAGGACGAGTTCGGCTCTGCTCCTCTATCCGAAATCAACGTCACGCCCCTGGTCGACGTGATGCTCGTGCTGCTCATCATCTTCATGGTTGCGGCCCCCCTCATGACGGTCGGCGTTCCCGTGCAGCTGCCAAAGACCGCCGCGCCGAAGGTCTCGCAACCGAAGCAGCCGGTCGTCGTCACCATTGATGGTCAGGGCCAGCCCTTCCTGGACAAAGAGCCGCTGTTGCCGGAGGCCGTCCTGCCGCGTCTCCAGGAACTCGCAAGCGCCGATCCCTCGCAGGTCGTTCTGGTGCGTGGGGACAAGGCTGTCCCTTACGGGCGCATCGTCGAGATCATGGGCCAGATCAACGCGGCCGGTTTCCAAAAGGTGTCCCTGATCGCTCAGGCACCCGGCGGGTCGCGTCCGTAACCGGCAACCGCTCCATGTTCGCTCAGAGTACACACCCCTTGCAGGAGCCGCGCCGTATCGGATTGGCGTTTCTGACGGCGCTCGCCCTCCATGCCGGCGCTCTGCTGGCGGTGACGCTCTGGCAGTCCCAGAAGGCCGTGAGTCCGCCCGGCGAGCAGGAAATCACCATCGATCTTGCTCCTGCCATGGAGAACGTCGAAGCGATTGCACCGGCCGAAGTATCCGCGCCCGAAGTTCCGCCGGTCGAGACCGAAGCGCAGCCGCTCGAGCCTCCTGTCGCGGAGGCCCTGCCCATCGAAGAAGCAATCGAAGAAGCAATTGAAGAATCTCCTCTGGAGATGGCGGAGGCCGTCGAGGCCGTGCCTGTGGAAGAGAGCATCGTGCCCGAAGCCGTGCCGGCTCTGGCTCCATCCGAGGTCGCGGTCGCTCAGCCGCTGGAAGAGAAGCCCGCCCCGAAGCCCGTGAAACCGCCACCGCCGAAGGAGGTGGAGCGCAAACCCGCTCCCAAGCCGCGCCGCGTGACGGCCGAGCGCAGCCCTCCTCCTGCGAATGCCCGCCAGGGGCAGGCGTCCTCGTCCCGTGAGAATATGCAAGGGTCGGCAGCGTCGGCGGACCCGAACGTGCTCAACCGCTACGTGGCGAGCCTCGCCGCCTCTCTTCGCAGCCGCCTCCGCTATCCCGAGCAGGCGCGCAGCCAAGGCATCTCCGGTGTCGCGACCGTGCGGTTTTCCATGGATCGCTCCGGACGGATCATCAGCGCGACGATCGCCCGCAGCGCGGGACACTCCATGCTGGACAGCGCCGCTCTGGCGGCGGCACGCCCCGGTTCGTCGCTTCCGGCCGCTCCGGCTGCTCTCCCGCAACAACATTTCACCTTCACGGTGCCTCTGCGCTTCAATCTCCGCTGACAGGAGGTTCGGCCCGATCGGCTGGGTACGCGGGAAGCGGCTGGGTCGATGCAGTCACTCTTGGGGCCGCCGGCTGGTTCCGGCCCTCGTTCTTCGTATCTCCAGGCTGAGCATGACCCGGGCAAGGCCGATGGCTTGCATCGAAGCCGCTCAAAGGCACTTGCATCGATATATCGAAATGCTCAGAATAAGCCGGAGCGACGGTGGACCTCCAATCTCGCTCTGTCGAGACAGCCTGAACCACAACAGCCTCTGGATCGGCCGGTGAGCTTGAATTCCTCTAAGCGTGTGGAAGAAGAGGGCGTGAAAGAGGCTATGCGGGCATCGCTTGAGATGCATGGGATGACAATCGGGAAGGCTAAGACCGAGAGGCGCCTGATCGACGTGCTCGAAGGCATGGGCGACGCCTTCTATGCCCTCGATAGGAACTGGCGCTACACCTACGTCAACCGCATCGCCGAGACCCATTACGGCCAGCCGCGGGAGGCGATGCTCGGAAAGGTGATCTGGGACGCTTTCCCCTGGTTGTCCGGGACCGATTGCAGAACCCTTTATGAAGAGGCCATGGAAACGGGCCTCCCTGCCACATTCGAGACGGCGTCGATGCGGCACCCGGACAAGACCTTTGAGGTCCATCTGTTTCGATACGATGAGGGCCTTGGCGTTCAATTCAGAGACAGGACCGACGAGCGCCGGACCGAAGAGGCCTTGCGCACGAGCGAGTCCCGGCTACGTTTGGCTCTCAATGCGGGCCGCCTCGCGGTTTGGGAATACGACATCGGGAGGGGGATTCTCCACCCGTCGCCTGAACTCAAGGTGCTGTTGGGATTCCGTCCAGCCCATGCTCTTGCCACCCATGAGCTCCAGGATCGCTATCATCCCGAGGATCACAAGCGCCTCCATGCGGCTGCTCAAGGGGCCCTTTCCTGCGGTGAACGGCACTTCGAGGCCGAGTTCCGTTTCCGCTGCGGTGACGGCGTCTGGCGGTGGTTCCTCCTCCGGGCAGAGATCCTTTTCGAGAAGGAGATGCCGACCCGGATGATCGGCGTCCTCCTGGACATCACCGATCGCAAGACGGTGGAGGATGCCCTTCGCGAGAGCGAAGCCAGGCTCGTGGCCGTCGCCGACAACATCCCTCTGACCATGATCTACCAGATCGTGAGCTCTAGGGACGGGTCCGAACGCAAGTTCGTCTACGTATCGCGCAGTTGCCTGCCCGTGAACGGCGTGCCGCCGGAGGACGTTCTGAAGAACCCAGCCCTTCTCTATGAGCTGGTCCTACCAGAATATGTCCCTGTGCTTGCGGAGGCGGAAATGGTCGCTCTTCGCGACCTGAAACCTCTGGATGTCGAGATCGCCATCCGGCATGCGCAAAGCGGTGAAGTCCGCTGGTGTCGCCTGATCTGGGCCCCGCGTCTCTCATCCGATGACCAGGTGATTTGGGACGGAGTGCAAATCGACGTGACGGAGCACCGGTGCGCCGAAAATGCCGTAAGGGCAAGCGAGGAGCGTCTCAGGATGCTGCTGGAACGTATGCCTGTCGGTGTGACCCTGGCGAGAATTCCGACTGGAGAGATCCTCTTCCAGAACGCGATGTCCGTTGACCTGCTCGGGCTGAAGACGACGTTCATGGAGAACGGGACGGAAGTCGGGTTTGGAGCCGTCCGCCACAACGGAGCCGCCGCCTATGACGAGCAGGAATCGATTACACGGGCTATTCTGCGCGGTGATTTCGTGGACCGGGACGAGGTGATCTACCATCGGGCGGACGGCCGTGTCGCCCATCTGGTGATCAATTCGGCCCCGATCGAAGGCATCGGCCAAGACGTTCTGGCCATGAGCACGTTCTACGACGTCACGGAGCGAACCCGAGCCGAGGAGCATTTACGCCTTCTGATCAACGAGCTGAACCATCGGGTCAAGAACACCCTGGCAACGGTCCAGTCGCTCGCGGCCCAGAGCCTTCGCGACGTTCGGTCGTCGGATCCAGGCGCGGCTCTCGCCGCAAAAGGCGCATTCGAGGAACGCATCTTTGCGCTGGCCCGAGCCCATGACGTCCTGACCCGGGAGAACTGGGAAAGCGTCAGCCTCTTGGATATCCTCAGACAGGCGACCGCCCCCTACCGTGGACGCATGGCCAGCAACGATCCCTTCATCATATCCGGGGCGGATATCCGTCTGCCGCCTCAGATCGCCCTCAGCCTCTCCATGGCCTTCCATGAGCTCAGCACCAATGCCGTCAAGCATGGGGCCCTCAGCATTCCTGGAGGGTGCGTGCGGATCACTTGGGCGGAGCGCTCCTCGGGCGACAAACCATGCCTTGCCATCCGGTGGGAGGAGCGTGGAGGCCCTGCCGTATCGCCTCCGCTCTGCAGGGGATTCGGAACCCGCCTCCTCGAGCGCGGCCTTGCCCGGGAATTGGACGGCGAGGTTCACCTTCGCTACGAGCCCGCAGGCGTGGTCTGCAGCATCGATTTTCCGTTGAGGGGGATTTCCAAGCCCTCCTAAAAAGAACGGCCTGGAACGAGTTGGCGATCCCGGGAAGACTCGAACTTCCGACCTTCGGTTTAGGAAACCGCTGCTCTGTCCTGCTGAGCTACGGGACCGCACGCGAGATGAGATAGCACGGTCATCTCCAAGCTGCCAGACCCTTGC
>JAPSLB010000020.1 GCA_031181145.1 Microvirga sp. | reverse complement strand
AGTCCGGCGCCTGGTTCTCCTACGACAGCCAGCGCCTCGGCCAGGGCCGCGAGAACGCCAAGCAGTTCCTGCGCGACAACCCCGAGGTCGCCAATAAGATCGAGGGGCTCATCCGCCAGAATGCCGGCCTCTTGGCCGATCGTATCCTCGAGCAGGCGACCCCGACCGCCGACGACCTGGACGAAGGTTCTGCCGATTAAGACGGCGAGCATCGGCCGGTTGTCCGGCCGAGACTAGGCTCCATTGAGGTTTTGCTCTCCTTCAAGGGCAAAGAAGAGGCCGTCGCGAGAGATCGCGGCGGTCTTTCTTCTCCGGCTCCGGGAAGCCGGAGCCGGGTAACCTGCCGCCGGCCGCGTCATCCCGGCGGCCCCCTCTGCCAGGACCTACCGCAGATCCACTCTGATTCCGGCCCCGATGAAATTCGACCCGGACCCCTTTTCGGCAAAGAGCCCGAAAACGCCGGAGCGATGATGGATGCGCGGGACGAAATATACGCCCGGCAGGGAGGAATGGGAGAACTCGGCCTCGAAGGCGAGGTAGTTGAGAAGACGGGCAGGCTCGACGCCATCGCCGCCTTCGAGCCGCGGCCGCTCCGACGCAAGGGAGAGACCCTCGCCGAACGCCAGATTCACGCTCAATCCGCCGAAGAGCGGGATCTGCCCGGTTCGAAACACGAGGGTGAGCGTCCCTTCCCAGTGGCTCTGGTTGCCGAAGTGGCGCAGCACTTGGCCCTCGAGCTCGATCCGGTTGCCCTGAAATGCGAAATCCGTACCCGGCAGCGGAATGGAGAACGAGGGGACGATGACTCTCGAAAGTCCCGCTCCGACGAAGTAGGCGTCCTCCCCTGTCAGTTCGCCGGTGAGTGTCCGCTCCGGGATCTCCAGCAGATCGGCATTGACCCATCGGCTGCCGTAGAACGTGAGGTGCCACGTTCGCTCCTCCGACGGCATGACAGGGACTTGCGCCGCCGCAGGGCCCCCGAGGACCGCAAGGGCAAGCAAACCTGTTCCCGCCATCCTCCATGACGTGCTGCGCGAAGATCCGCGAAAAGACGTGATCCGCACTGGCGTTGCCGCTCCCCGAGATTTTTATCTCGAACTGATAATTGGGCGGGCTTCGCGAAAGGCAAGGAAACCGTGTCCTTTGCCACGTGACCCGCCGGGGTCTGCGCCGGCCCCAATCCCGATTGTTGGGCGGTTGGGCTTTTCTGCACCCAGGATCGGCCGATTGGACCGGGGCGTCCGGTGCGGTCCTATTCGGTTCCCTAGCCTAAACGCCGCCTCGACAGGGCGTCTGCGTGCGGCTAAAACCCCCGTCGAAACAACACCCTTGCGGGCCCGAAAAAGCCCCCTGCATCCGAGTTTGAGAACCCATGAGCGGCGTCAACGAAATCCGGTCGGCCTTCCTCGATTACTTCGCCAAGAACGGCCATGAGGTCGTGGCCTCGAGCCCCCTCGTGCCGCGCAACGACCCGACGCTGATGTTCACGAACGCCGGCATGGTGCAGTTCAAGAACGTCTTCACGGGGGCCGAGAAGCGTCCCTACAGCACGGCGGCGACCGCGCAGAAATGCGTGCGCGCGGGCGGCAAGCACAACGATCTCGACAATGTGGGCTATACGGCCCGGCACCACACGTTCTTCGAGATGCTCGGCAACTTCTCGTTCGGCGACTATTTCAAGGAGCGCGCCATCGAGCTCGCCTGGGGCCTGATCACCAAGGAGTTCAACCTGCCGAAGGACAGGCTCCTCGTCACCGTCTATCATGACGACGACGAGGCGGCGAACCTCTGGAAGAAGATCGCCGGGTTCTCGGATTCGAAGATCATCCGCATTCCGACCTCCGACAATTTCTGGCAGATGGGCGATACCGGCCCCTGCGGTCCGTGCTCGGAAATCTTCATCGACCAGGGCGACAAGCTCTGGGGCGGCCCCCCGGGCAGCCCGGAGGAAGACGGCGACCGCTTCCTCGAGTTCTGGAACCTCGTGTTCATGCAATACGAGCAGATCGAGCCCGGCAACCGCATCGGACTGCCCAGGCCCTCCATCGACACGGGCATGGGCCTGGAGCGCATCTCCGCGATCCTGCAGGGCGTCTACTCGAACTATGACACGGACCTCTTCCGCACCCTCATCGAGGCCGTTGCCCATGCCACCGGCGTCGCGCCCGAGGGCGACCGCAAGGCGTCTCATCGCGTGATCGCGGACCACCTGCGCACCTCGTGCTTCCTCGTGGCCGACGGCGTGCTGCCCTCGAACGAGGGGCGCGGCTACGTGCTCCGCCGCATCATGCGCCGCGCCATGCGCCACGCGCAGCTCCTCGGCGCCAAGGAGCCCCTCATGTATCGCCTCGTCCCCGTTCTCGTGCGCGAGATGGGGCAGGCGTATCCTGAGCTGATCCGCGCGGAGGCGCTGATCACCGAGACGCTGAAGCTGGAGGAAACCCGCTTCCGCAAGACCCTGGAGCGCGGCCTCACGATCCTCGATGAGGAAAGCCGCAGCCTCACCAAAGGCCAGAACCTCTCGGGCGAAACGGCTTTCACCCTCTACGACACCTACGGCTTCCCGCTCGACCTGACGCAGGATGCGCTCAAGCCCCGTGGCATCGGCGTCGATACGGATGCCTTCAATGCCGCCATGGAGCGCCAGCGCGAGAAGGCCCGGGCGGCCTGGTCCGGTTCCGGCGAGGCGGCGACGGAGACCGTGTGGTTCTCCGTGAAGGAGCGCACGGGCGCTACGGAGTTCCTAGGCTACGACACCGAGAACGCCGAGGGCGTCGTCCTGGCTCTGCTCAAGGACGGGCAGGAAGTGCAGGAGCTGAAGGCGGGCGAGACCGGTCTCGTGGTTCTCAACCAGACGCCGTTTTATGGGGAATCTGGTGGTCAGGTCGGTGACACCGGCGTGATGCAGGGCGAGGGCGCGCGCGTGTTCGTCACCAACACCGAGAAGAAGCTCGGCGAACTCTTCGTGCATCATGTCACGGTGGAGCGTGGCACGCTGAAGCCCAACCAGTCCCTCGAGCTGATCGTGGATCACGAGCGTCGCTCGGCCGTGCGCGCGAACCACTCGGCGACGCACCTCCTGCACGAGGCCCTGCGCCAGGTTCTGGGCGACCACGTGGCCCAGAAGGGCTCTCTGGTGGCACCCGATCGCCTGCGCTTCGACTTCAGCCATCCCAAGCCCATCGAGGATGCGGAGCTCAAGCAGGTCGAGGAGATCGCCAACAGGGTTCTGCTCCAGAACGAGCCGGTCGTCACCAAGCTCATGGCCGTCGACGAGGCCATCGAATCCGGGGCGCGCGCGCTGTTCGGCGAGAAGTACGGCGACGAGGTTCGTGTCGTCTCGATGGGCAAGGGAGAGGGCAACAAGGCCTTCTCCGTCGAGCTCTGCGGCGGGACGCATGTGAACCGCACGGGCGAAATCGGTCTCGTCACCATCGTGTCTGAGAGTGCGGTCGCCGCGGGCGTGCGCCGTCTCGAGGCGATGACGGGCGATGCCGCCCGCCGGCATCTCGGAGGGGAGAGCCGCAAGCTGCATGAGGTGGCGAGCCTCCTGAAGACGCCGGTGGACGAGGTGTCTTCGCGCCTCGCGGCCCTTCTGGAAGAGCGCCGCAAGCTGGAGCGTGATCTGGCGGAAGCCCGCCGCAAGCTCGCCATGGGCGGCACGGGCGGCGGCGATCCGGTTAAGGACGTGGCGGGCACCAAGCTCATGGCGCGGGCGGTGACCGGCGTCGAGATGAAGGATCTCAAGAGCCTCGCCGACGAGGGCAAGAAGCGTCTCGGCTCCGGCGTCGTCGCCATCGTGGGCGTCGCCGAGGACGGCAAGGCGGGTATCGTGGTTGCGATCACGGAGGACCTGACGGAGAAGTACGACGCGGTCTCGCTCGTGCGCATCGGCTCCGAGCGGCTCGGCGGCAAGGGTGGCGGCGGACGCCGCGACATGGCCCAGGCAGGCGGTCCGGACGGGGCGCAGGCCGAGGCCGCTCTCGCGGCCATCGAGGCGGCGCTGGCGGCCGCTTAAGGGCAGCATCAGCATCATCCCGGGCGGCGCACACTGAGCCTGGATCGGGTGCAA
The DNA here is from genome assembly GCA_031181145.1 of Microvirga sp. Classification (GTDB taxonomy): domain Bacteria; phylum Pseudomonadota; class Alphaproteobacteria; order Rhizobiales; family Beijerinckiaceae; genus Microvirga. The sequence goes on along the minus strand of JAPSLB010000020.1, from coordinate 71,637 downwards.
AACAGACTTGCGTCATGGCCGGGTTCGTCCCGGCCATCTCGTTTCGACGGCGCCCCTCGCTTTTCGGAAAACGTCATCGCCGGCACAAAGCCGGCGGTGACGTGCAAGGGCCTGCGCCTCAATCGCGATCGGGATGCTGCCGTGAGGCCATCTTCGCCAGTTCCTCCGGTGAGACGTAATCCTCCGTCCGCTTACCGGGCAGCGTGTGCAGGCTCTCGAAGGCGGGGATCCTGCTTTCGATGCCGTATTGAACCTCCGGCGTCACCCGGCCCGGCTCGTCGAGACTGCCGATGGAGACGCTGATGCGGTCGTTCTCCAGGTAGGAGTAGGTCAGCGGCGTGCCGCAATCCCGGCAGAACCCCCGTTCCGCGGCCTCAGAACTCCTGAAGACGCCAGGCTGCCCCTTCGTCCAGACCAGATCCTTGCGCGGGACGCCGGTCAGGGCCGAAAAGTAATTGCCGAAGGCCTTCTGGCACATGCGGCAGTGGCAGATGCTGGGCTCCGTCGGCTCGGACATCAGCGCATAGCGCACCGCGCCGCACTGGCAGCCGCCGGTCAAGGTGGGATTCGAGTCTGGCATGATCTCAGTCTCCTTCTGGGCTTAAGAAGGTGGTGTCCAGGTATCCTCAGCTGAAGCAACCCACGATCCACCCGATTTCTCACGGGGATCCGTTGGCGAACCATTCGTGGATCGCCTGCCCGATAATCTTATTTGAGCAACGGCTGGAGGAACATCACCTCCGCTCGTCGTGGGTGAGAAAGGCGAGGCCCTCAGAGGTTACGAAACTCAGCATTGCGGGACGGTCTGGGGGATAGTACATGTTATAAAAATACATGCGCGTGAGGACTTTGAAATGTTCAGGACGGCGCAAGAGATCGAGGAATACCTTCTGAACAAGGGCCTGTCGCCGGAAATCGCACACTTGGTTGCCAAGCGTGCGAGACTTACAGTTGCTATCACCTCAGAAGCCGTCGACCGCGAGGAGGAGATCCCCCTAGGCGCAACTAAGATAGGCGGTTACCCAGATCTTCCGCTTGGCATGGCTTGGCCTGTCCGCCCGCCATATCCCAAAGGGGAAGAAGTTCGGGAAGAGCATCTCAAGAGAGCCGAGAACATTCTAAAGATCGGTTGGATGTCTGAGGAGGAGCGTCAAAATCACCGTTCTGAGGCGCTTGAATTGGCCGATGGTGCAATGCGCGAAGCGCCCCTTGGCTTTATTGCACAGATTGACCTGGCTGCGGTTGCAGCTGTCGCCGATCTGGGCGCTGATTTCCCAAAGGAGGGTCGCTTTCTTCTCTTCTATGACGTTAAGCAGCAGCCCTGGGGCTTCAGATTGGGGGATGAAGTCGGAGCCCGTCTGATTTTCGACGAGACGCCGGTTTCGGCACTCATGCGCAAGTCTGCTCCAGAGGATATAGCCGAAACGCGAATGGATCCCTTGCGCTGCAATGTGGCCGCCGCTCTCATTTGCGAGAGTCCTTATTCGCGGACCTTTGATAACTTCGAGGACGATGACAGAGATCTACTCCTTGAGTGGAGCGACGATCTCGAGCTTCCCAATGGCAGCCATCGTGTCGGGGGCTATCCGACCCAAATACAGAATGACATGGCGTTGGAATGCGTGCTCCTGACCCGAGGGATTGATTTAAGTCACTGGTCTGAATTGGTGTTCGATAGCGACGTTGAGCGCGAGCGCCAGAATTGGGTCTTCCTGTTCCAAATCGCGTCTGACAGTAACAACGATATGATGTGGGGCGACTCCGGGATGCTCTATCTGTGGATCCACCGCGACGATCTGAAAATGCGCCGCTTCGAGAAGGCTCGATTGATTCTACAGTGTTCTTGAGCGTGCATAGCAATGGACTTGGCAGAACCGGCTCCACTGGCTCCCCGATAACGCGCAGCAAAAAGCCCGGCACTGGGCCGGGCTTCCCATCGTTTCGAGAAACAGGGGGCTTCGACTAAGCCCCCATCGCCTTCTTGAGGTTCTCGTCGATCTTGTCGAGGAATCCGGTGGTGGAGAGCCACTTCTGCTCGGCACCGACGAGGAGGGCGAGGTCCTTGGTCATGTGGCCGGACTCGACCGTGTCGACGCAGACCTTCTCCAGGGTCGCCGAGAATTTGGCGAGTTCTTCGTTGCCGTCGAGCTTGGCGCGGTGCGCGAGCCCTCGGGTCCAGGCGAAGATCGAGGCGATGGAGTTCGTGGAGGTCTCCTTGCCCTTCTGGTGCTCGCGGTAATGGCGGGTCACGGTGCCGTGTGCGGCCTCGGCCTCCACCGTCTGGCCGTCCGGCGTCATCAGCACGGAGGTCATGAGGCCGAGCGAGCCGAAGCCTTGAGCCACGGTGTCGGACTGCACGTCGCCGTCGTAGTTCTTGCACGCCCACACATAGCCGCCCGACCACTTGAGGGCCGAGGCCACCATGTCGTCGATCAGGCGGTGCTCGTAGGTGATGCCGGCGGCGTCGAACTTCGCCTTGAATTCGTTCTGGTAGACTTCTTCGAAGATGTCCTTGAAGCGGCCGTCATAGGCCTTGAGGATCGTGTTCTTCGTGGAGAGGTAGACCGGATACTTGCGCATCAGGCCGTAGTTCATGGAGGCGCGGGCGAAGTCGCGGATCGACTCGTCGAGGTTGTACATGGCCATGGCCACGCCGGCGTCCGGGAACTTGAAGACTTCCTTCTCGATGACGGTGCCGTCCTCGCCCTCGAACTTGATGGTCAGGCGGCCCTTGCCGGGGACCTTGAAGTCGGTGGCGCGGTACTGGTCGCCGAAGGCATGGCGGCCGACCACGATCGGCTGGGTCCAGCCGGGCACGAGGCGGGGAACGTTCTTGCAGATGATCGGCTCGCGGAAGATCACGCCGCCGAGGATGTTGCGGATCGTGCCGTTGGGCGACTTCCACATCTCCTTGAGGTTGAATTCCTGAACGCGGGCCTCGTCCGGCGTGATGGTCGCGCACTTCACGCCCACGCCGTACTTCTTGATGGCCTCTGCCGCCTCGATGGTGACCTGGTCGTTGGTGGCGTCGCGGTGCTCGACGCCCAGATCGTAGTACTTCAGGTCGATGTCCAGGTAGGGGTGGATCAGCTTGTCTTTGATGTACTGCCAAATGATGCGGGTCATCTCGTCGCCGTCGAGTTCGACGACCGGATTGGCAACCTTGATCTTCGCCATGATCTCACCTTGAGCTTGAGAAACCGGAACGGGCCTGCCGGGCGGCAGGCGGTTACCGGGGCTATAGCGCGGTTGAGGCCCGTGGGGAAGGTGGGGGGAGACAGGGAATTCAGCGCTTTCCGGCGCGACGGGGACTTTTCCCGTTCTCGACGCAGGGTGTGAGGGCGAAAAGGGTGTTGGCCATGGCCGCCTTCGCCTTGACCGCGTCGTCGATTCTCCGGCTCTGGGAGAGGGACGCCGTCGCCTTCAGGAAGGCCCGGTCGCAGGCGCAGGCACCCCGGCCCATTCTCTCGTAACACAGGTCGTGCGCACGGCAGGCCGCATCGAGGGCATCCACGGGCCTGCCGCGGTTGACGTCACCGATGCCGCACCAGTTGCCGTGAAAGAGAGGGGAGGCAGGCTGCGCGACCGGGGCGGTGGAGGGCGCGGCCCAGCCCGGACCGGAAACGTTCACCGCCAGGCAGACGATCAGAAGAGCTGAACGGAACCGGAACAGGTGGGTTCTCCAGAGGCGCGACCGGCGAGGCTGGAGCCCGGAGAATGGCCGGGTGTGGGTTTAGGTTCCGATGATGAGAAAATTAGGAGATAATTTGAAGCGGGTGCCGATCTCCGGAGACGGCTCCGATGCCGCTCTCATTCGGACGCTTCGGGCTTCCTGCTTTTCGTGCTTCGAGGGCGATGCTTCTGCCACGTGCAGTTGTTCACTTCCATCGTCCGGCCGCGGTCGCCGCTCCACGCCGCCGAGAGCCCGGCCATCCGCAAGGCTTCCCGATCGGCCCGGCGATCCTTCCGGCGGTTCCGGTGCATTCGCTGTTAAGCGGGGCCTTCGTGACCTTCTTCTACGGTCCGGCCAATTTTCCGGGCTTCTCGAAACCGATTTGCACATGTGTTTGGATGAGTTCCGCTGCGAAATCTTGATCGATGGCTATGCGGGAGCCCTTTTTCGTCAGGTCGGCTTTGCTCGTGAAGGCGAGCTGGGCTAGCAAGGTCATGAAGTGCCTGAATTCGCGGGATGGAGGTCATACGAACCCGTTCCCTCAGTTCAGTCCCTATCAATGCATTATGACGGGTCCGTATCTTGAAGCCCATTATCATCCTCGTGGAACCGCAGCTTGCCGAGAACATCGGCATGGTGGCCCGCGCCATGGCCAATTTCAGCCTCTCGGAACTGCGCATCGTCGCTCCTCGCGACGGCTGGCCCCGGAAGGGCGCGCATTCGGCGGCCTCGGGCGCCGTGCATGTGCTGGAGGGGGCAAGGCTCTACGACACGGTCCGCGAGGCGATCGCCGACCTGAGCTTCGTCTTCGCCACCACGGCGCGGGAGCGGGGGCAGATGAAACGGGTGTTCGGGCCCGACGGGGCCATGGCCGAGGCCCACCGACGCGGCGCGGAGGGGCAGCGCATCGGCATCCTGTTCGGGCGCGAGCGAACGGGCCTGGAGAACGACGAGGTGTCGCTGGCCGACGCCATCATCACCTTCCCGGTCGACCGGCAGTTCTCTTCCCTGAACCTGGCCCAGGCGGTGCTGCTGGTATCCTACGAATGGTACAAGCTCGCCTCCGGCGGTGCGCTGCCGTTTTCCGGCGAGCGCCTGTCGCCGCCCGCTCCGCGCGAGATGGTCACGTCCTTCTTCGACTATCTCGAGGCCGAGCTCGACGCGGTGAACTTTTACCCCGAGGACAAGAAGCCGACGATGACCCGCAACATGCGGGACATCTTCCACCGCCTCGAGATGACCGAGCAGGATGTCCGCACCCTGCGAGGGGCGATTCGCGCCCTTGCGGAAGGCCGCCGATTGAGAAAGCCTTAAAGATCCTATGCTTTATTGTTGCCGGGTGCGTCCGCACCCGGATCCCGACCTGAGACCGCCATGCGCCGCACGCTGATTGCCCTTGCCCTTCTCGGTTCCTGCCTCGCCGCTTCGCGGGGCTTCGCCGCTACCCCGCCACGGCAGCCGGAGCAGGGACCTGGCGGATCGGATTACGAGATCGCAGAAGTGGTCAAGCGCGGGACCGGCACCGCCAGCTCGGGGGCTTACGTTTTCCATGGGAGCGACACCCCGGCCGCGCGCCCGGTCGTGGTGTTCTTCCATTCATGGGGAGCGGTGAACCCCAGCCTCTACGGCGGCCTCATCGACCATCTGGCGCGCAAGGGCTATCTCGTCGTCTTCCCGCGCTTCCAGGACGTGAACCGCTCGCGTCCCGCAGATGCGTCCGCGCGGGCGGAGACCCTGATCCTGGATGCATTGACGGCCCTCACCGACGATCCGCAGGCGCGGCCCGATCCGGCCCGGGTCGCTTTCGTCGGCCATTCCGCTGGCGTGCCGATCGCGCTCAACGTGGCGGCCAATATCGAGCAGAGCCAGCTTCCGTCCCCGAAGCTGATCTTCGGACTCGTGCCCGGCGGCATCGCGTCGACCGAGAAGGAGCGGGGCATCATGCTGCGCGACCTCTCGACCGTGGATCCCCAGACGCTTCTCATCACCATGAGCGGCGACCGGGAGCACCTGCCGAGCGACCGCGCTTCCCGCCGGATATTCGAGGCGACGAGCGCGATCCCCGCGACGCGCAAGTTGTTCATGCGCGCCAGCTCGGACGATCACGGCTATCCGCCGCTCACGGCGACGCTGGCCTTCCCAGGCTCGCCGAAGGCCGAATACGACGCTGCCGCCATCAGTCTGCAGCCGGACCCGCCACGGGATCCGAAGCAGAAGAACACCTGGAAGTGGAGCGCCGACATGGCGCTCACCGGCCCCCAGACCATCCTGACACAGCAGCTCGGCAACAACGCCACCGATGCGCTGGACTATCTCGCCGTCTGGAAGACCTTCGAGATGGCCGCCGAAGCGGCCTTTTCCGGGAAGGACGCCACCGCCCTCGCACGTGATCCGAAGTTCGTGGACATGGGCCGTTGGAGCGACGGCTGGCCCGTGCGGCGCCTGTCGGCGCAGATGCCCAAGGCGGAGGGGCAGGAGGAAAAGCCGGAGCGCGGGCCGCGCCGCAGGCTCAACATGGCCCCGACGGAAGGCAAGCAGGGCGGGGTGCACGATTCCATCAGGCAGGTTCGTTCGTGAGGATCGGCCCCATGCGTATCGATCTTCTGGCCGGGGCGTCCTATAACCCGGCTGTCATGCCTTCCCCCGTTCCCACGATCCTGGTCTTCGATTCCGGCCTCGGCGGCCTGACGGTGTTCGCCGAGGTTCTGAAGGTCCGCCCCGATGCCCGTTTCGTCTATGCGGGGGACGATGCCGGATTCCCTTATGGACGCCTGAGCGAGGAGGCCCTGACCTCCCGGGTTCTCTCGGTCATGGAGCGCCTGATCGGTCTCTACGACCCCCGGCTCGTGGTGGTGGCCTGCAATACGGCTTCGACCGTGGTGCTGCCGCCCCTGCGAGAGCGCTTCTCCGTGCCGTTCGTCGGCACCGTCCCGGCTATCAAGCCTGCGGCTCGCGCAACCCGCACAGGCTATGTGACCGTGCTCGCCACGCCCGGCACCGTGGCGCGGGACTATACCCGCGACCTCGTCGAGACCTATGCGAGCGGCTGCAAGGTCAACCTCGTGGGCTCGCGCCGCCTGGCGGCCATCGCCGAGGCGGAGCTGGCCGGGAACCCGGTTCCCGACGAGGAGCTGCTGACCGAGCTCCGGCCGTGCTTCGTGGAGGACGAGGGTGGGCAGACGGATGTGGTGGCCCTCGGCTGCACCCATTATCCGCTGCTGCTGCCCCGCTTCCAGAAGCTCGCTCCCTGGGCCGTGACCTGGATCGATCCCGCGCCGGCCATCGCCCGCCGCGTCACCCAGCTCATCGGCCCGCCCGTTCCGGGGCACGAGGCGGACGAGAACGAGGCGATGGCGGTCTTCACCAGCGGGAGCGGCATCACCCCGGCCTTCCGGGAGGCCCTGCGGGACAAGGGGCTTCCTGCCATCGTGGTGGAGGATATGCCGCTCCTTCACGGGTGAGATGCCTAAAGGACGGCCTCGATTGACTTCTTTCCCGTTTTCTCCTACATCCCTCCCGTTCGCGCGGTCCTCAGGGGCCGCGTAACTTTTTACGCTCCCGTGGCCCGGCTCCGGCCGGCCTGTCGTCCCTTAGGGGAAGAGGAGGGCGCGTTCCTCGCCAATTCGACACAGAAGAGGAACAGCGATGTCGAAGCGCATTCAGGCCAAGCACAAGCTTGACCGCCGCATGGGCCAGAATATCTGGGGCCGCCCGAAGAGCCCCGTGAACCGCCGCGAATACGGCCCCGGCCAGCACGGCCAGCGCCGCAAGGGCAAGATGTCCGACTTCGGCACGCAGCTGCGCGCCAAGCAGAAGCTCAAGGGCTACTACGCCAACATCACCGAGAAGCAGTTCCGCCGGTACTACGCGGAGGCGATCCGCCAAAAGGGCGACTCCGGTGAGAACCTGGTGGGCCTGCTCGAGCGCCGTCTCGACGCGATCGTGTATCGCGCGAAGTTCGTCGCGACCCCCTTCGCCGCCCGTCAGTTCGTCAACCACGGTCACGTGAAGGTCAACGGCCGCCGCGTGAACATCCCGAGCTATCTCGTGAAGGCTGGCGACGTGATCGAGGTGAAGGAAAAGTCCAAGCAGCTCGAGGTCGTGGTCGTTGCGTCGCAGCTCGCCGAGCGTGACGTTCCGGACTACATCGAGGTCGACCACTCCAAGATGACGGCTCGCTTCACCCGCGTACCGACCCTCTCCGAGGTGCCGTACCCGGTGCAGATGGAGCCGAACCTGGTGATCGAGTTCTATTCGCGCTAATTCGCGAGAAGCCGATCTCAAACTGGAAAGGCCGCCCTTTGGGCGGCCTTTTTGTTTCTGCGGTCCTTACTGCTGCGGAGCAGGGCCTTGTGGGCCGGAACCCATCGGGCCGTGGTGGCGCATTTCGGCGTGACGTCCGCGATGACCGTGATGACCGTCGCGGCCACCGCGCCCGCGGCGCTCGTGCATACCGCTGCCTCCGTTCACGGCCTCGCGCAGGAGACGCGGAGCGATCCGCTTCTGATCCTCGCTGAGGGTGTCCCAGAGGGGACGCAGGGCCGTCGCAATGGCCGTCGAGGTCTGGGCACGCTCGGTCTGCATGGTGCTGCGCTGTTCCAAGCGCTGCATGAAATCCGCCGAGCGGCGCTGCTCACGGGTCTCGCGGAACTGCGTCATCCGCGTGTAGCGCTGATCGGCTGCGTTGCGGATGGCGCTTTCCACCGGAGCCCAGAGCCTTTCCTGGTCGCCGGTGAGCTTCAGGCCGGCCTGGATCGCCGCGATGCGGGCGTCGACCAGGCGGTTGAAGTCATCCTGCGAGAGACGGGGACGTGCCTGTTGCGCTTGATCCTGCGCGGCCGGAGGGGTCGTGGGCGCCGGTGCCTGAGCGAAGGCAAAGGTCCCGGCACCGGCCAGCATGGCGGCTGCGGTAGCAAGAGTGGCGATTGTTTTCATGCGGTTATCCTCCTTGAACACCGATGAAACGAGAATGCCCCCATACTGCTCTCGGCAGCATGACTCGCGCATGAACTTTTTGTCATCTTGCCGGACATGCGCCTCGGGCGCGCGGCGTTCAACCATGTGTGGCCCCGCACCGCGCATCCTTGAACATAGGGCCAGATTGATCGTGACGTCGGTTCGGCGGCAGCCGGTCTTCCGAGAAGATGCCGGAATTCCGGATTGTTATTTCCTTGCATTGAATGTTATATGGGAACGAATCGAGCGTGCAGGGCAGAGGCATCGCCAGCCTTTCACTGCCGCTCACCGCAATCGGAAACTTCAATCGAACGGGCATTTAAGAGGCAGGTCGTGGACGGAGCCGTCATGCCAGCGCAGTCGAACACGCGGAGAAGGCGCACCGGGTATCGGGCGTCGCTCATCGGTGTCGCTCTAGCGGCGGTGGCTCTCCTGGGCGGTGCTGCCTTCGCGCGAAAACCTGCCTCCAGGAGCGCTCCCGAATTGCTGCGCGAGACGGGACTATACGCGGATATCGGGAGGCATCAGGTCGATCCAGGGCATCTCAAGTTTTCGCCGCAATATCCGCTCTGGTCCGATGGCGCGGTCAAGAGGCGCTGGATCTCGTTGCCGGCGCGTGCGGCGATCGACGGTTCCAATCCGGATGTGTGGGCCTTCCCGGCGGGAACACGATTCTGGAAGGAATTCTCCTTCGGGGGCCGTCGCATCGAGACCCGGTTCATGGAGCGGCAGGAGAACGGGACGTGGCTCTATGCCACCTATGCCTGGAACGAGGATCAGACCGAGGCCCGTCTCGTCTCCGAGAAAGGCAAGCCGAAGGCCTTCGATTTCGGGGGAGGCCGTTCACATTTCATTCCCGGCGTCAACGACTGCAAGTCCTGTCATCAGGGGCATCCGGCGGAGGTGCTGGGTTTCGGGACGCTCCAATTGTCGCCCGCCCGTGATCCGAACGCCATCCATGGCGAGCCCATGCCCGCGCCCGGGGTCGATCTGAAGTATCTCGTCGAAAACAAGCTCCTGAAACGCTTCCCGAGAGCCTTGCTCAAGAAGCCCCCGGTCATCGACGGCAAGACGCCCACCGAGCGGACTGCGCTCGGATATCTTCACGGCAATTGCAGCCATTGCCACAACGATGTGGGGTCCATGCGGAATCTCGGCTTTTCGTTGCGGCATGTGGAGAGCCCCGCACGGAAAGGAGCCGAGCGCACCATCGCGACCGCCGTCGGACAGCCGGTCAAGGGGCATGTTCCGGGACAGGCGCCCGATGCGAAGCTGCGCATCGAACCTGGGCAGCCGGAGCGCAGCGTTCTGCTGCAGCGCATGGAGACCCGCAATCCGCTCGTGCAAATGCCCCCCGTGGGGACGGCCATGCCCGACGAAGAGGCCATCCGCCTCGTCGCCCAGTGGATTCGAGATCTGGAGTCGCCGGTTCCATCGACCGGGGTGTCTGGAAAAACCGCCCAAACGAAGTGAGAGGCCCCATGAAAGCAAGTCGTATTCTTCTGCTCGCAGCCGCCGTCGCAATAGCCGCGCCTGCGGTCGCATTCGCGCAAAGCAAGTCATCCGCCAAGAGCGCCGCACAGGTCAAACGAGGGGAATACCTGGTTGTCACCGGGCTCTGCCATGATTGCCATACGCCCTTGAAGATGGGCCCCAACGGGCCTGAGCCGGATATGTCGCGGATGCTCTCCGGACATCCCGAGGACATGCAGCTGCCGCCTGCTCCCGCACCGAGCGGTCCTTGGATCATGAGCGCCGCGGCTACACTGACGGCCTGGGCGGGGCCTTGGGGGGTGTCCTACACGGCCAACCTCACGCCCGATCCGGAAACCGGAGTTCTCCGCGACTTCACCGAAGAGCAGTTCATCAAAGCGATGCGAACGGGCAAGCACCAGGGGCAGGGCCGGGACATCCTCCCGCCTATGCCGTGGCCCTGGATCGGCAAGAAGACGGATGAGGATCTGAAGGCGATCTTCGCCTATCTGCGCCAGATTCCGCCGATCAAGAACAAGGTTCCGGAGCCGGTCCTGGCAACGGCTCAATGAGGTGCACGGCGTTCTCCCGAATGGCAGCCTGACGCTCTGGAAAGACGCGTCAGGCTCTTCTTATGACAGCTGCTTCAGGAACCCTGCGAACCGCATCAGGCCTTCGGGCCAGGGGCCGTGTCCGCTCTCCGTGTTCAGGTGTCCGGCATCACCCGCATCGACGATGGACGCGCCCCAGGCATAGGCGATGTCCTCCGCCTTGCCGTAGTCGCAATGCGGGTCCGTGCGGCTTGCCACGAGCACGGACGGGAAGGGCAGGGGATCGCGCGGGATCGGCGCGAAGGCGCGATCGATGGCGGGGATGAAACCGGGCCTCTCCACATCCGGCACGCTCACCAGGAAGGCGCCCTGCACCTTGCCGGGGGCGAGCACCGGCGCGGCATGGGCGATGGCCAGGACGCCGAGGCTGTGGCCGACCAGCACGACGGGCTTTTCGGCGCGCTTCACGTCCTCGGCGATCCGCTCGACCCATTGGTCCTTGTCGGGAGCGTCCCAATTCTCCTGCTCGACGCGCCATGCGGTCGAGAGCTGCCGCTCCCATCGGCTCTGCCAATGGTCGGCGCCGGAATTCGTGTAGCCTGGAACGATGAGGATGTCGCAATCGGAGGTTTTCATGCCCCCGAGATAAAGGCGCGGCGCTGCCGCTTCAAGCGCTGCGCCTCAACTCCATGGCCTTGGCTTCGGCTTCTCTCAGGATCGCCTCGCGCCCGGCGATGTAGTCGCGGGTCAGGGGCACCACGTCGTTGCGCTTGGCCAGCTGCACCTGGAACACCACCGCGTCCTGCCATCGGAAGGCGGATTCGGACATGGCGAGGTAGCATTCCCACATCCGGCAGAACCGCTCGTCGTAGAGCTTCAGCGCCTCGTCGCGATGGGCCATGAAACGCTCGCGCCAGGCCTTGAGCGTATAGGCATAGTGCAGGCGCAGGATCTCGATGTCGGTGACCGCCAGCCCCGCGCGCTCGATGGCAGGCGTCATTTCCGACAAGGTCGGCAGATGGCCGCCGGGGAAGATGTAGCGGGTGATCCAGGGATTGGTCGGATAGGGCGCTCCGGTGCGACCGATGGTGTGCAGCAGCATCACGCCGTCGTCCTTCAGGAGCTTGCCGCAGGTCCGGAAATACTCGTCGTAGGAGGCCAGGCCCACATGCTCGAACATGCCGACGGAGACGATCCGGTCGAAGCTGCCGGAGGTGGCCCGGTAATCCTCGAGTTCGAACTTCACCCGCTCGCCGAGGCCCGCAGCGGCCGCGCGCTTGCGGGAGACCTCCAGCTGCTCCTCCGAGAGGGTCACGCCCTTCACGGAGCCCGCACCGGCCACACTCGCCAGATACAGGCCCATGCCCCCCCAGCCGGAGCCTATATCGAGCACGCTGTGGCCCTGATCGATCAGGAGCTTCGCCGCGATGTGCCGCTTCTTGGCGGCCTGAGCCTCATCGAGGCTCGCATCGGGGCGCTCGAAATAAGCGCAGGAATACTGCTTGTCGCTGTCGAGAAACAGGGAATAGAGCCGTCCGTCGAGGTCGTAATGATGGGCGACGTTCCGCTTGGAGCGCGTTGCGTCGTTCTCGCCCCGCAAGGTCAGCCAGTGCCGGATCTTGCGGAGGCGGTGGAGGGGAAGGTCGTTGAGGTCGCCGCGGGTGTCCTGAAGAAGGAGCTGGAGAAGGCTCAACATATCGCCTTCCTCGATGACGAGCCTGCCGTCCGTGAACAATTCGCCGAGCTTCAGTTCGGGATGAAGGCAAAGGGCTGTCTCGGCCGCGCTGTCGGTGAAGCTGATCGCGACTTCCGGGAGGCCGCCATCGCCAAAGGTGAAGGTCTGTCCCGTGGCGGTGGTCATCTTGAGGGTGCCCCGCTTCACGGCGCGCGCGAAGGCGGTGGCAAGGATCTTCTCTGACAGCATGGACACAATCCCCGTGTCGTGGATCTCCTGCACGGGAATTGTTGCGCTTTAGGGAAAAATGTCCAGAGCTTAAGCTATGCCGTGGCGGACCCGAAGACCCGCGTGAAGATCGTATCCACGTGCTTGAAGTGGTAGCCGAGGTCGAAGCAGGCCTCGATTTCCTCGGGCTTCAGGTGCTTGATCACGTCGGCATCGTTCTTGAGGAGGGTCAGGAACTCGCCTTCGCCGCGCCAGACCGGCATGGCGTTGCGCTGGACCAGCCGGTAGGCGTCCTCGCGGGAAGCTCCCTTCTGGGTGAGCGCCAGCAGAACGCGCTGCGAGTGAACGAGGCCGCCGAGGCGGTCCAGGTTCTTCTGCATGTTCTCGGGATAGACCACGAGCTTGTCGATGACGCCCGTGAGCCGCGCGAGGGCGAAGTCCAGGGTCACGGTCGCGTCGGGGCCGATCATGCGCTCGACCGAGGAGTGGGAGATGTCCCGCTCGTGCCAGAGCGCCACGTTCTCCATGGCGGGCAGCGCATAGGCGCGCACCATTCGGGCGAGGCCGGTGAGGTTCTCCGTCAGGACCGGGTTGCGCTTGTGCGGCATGGCCGAGGAGCCCTTCTGGCCTGCCGAGAAGTATTCTTCCGCCTCGAGGACTTCGCTGCGCTGCAGGTGGCGCACTTCCGTTGCCAGACGCTCGATGGAGGAGGCGATCACGCCGAGCGTCGCGAAATACATGGCGTGACGGTCGCGCGGGATCACCTGGGTGGAGACGGGCTCCACCTGGAGACCCATCTGCTCCGCCACGTATTCCTCCACGCTCGGGTCGATATTGGCGAAGGTGCCGACCGCCCCCGAGATGGCGCAGGTGGAAATCTCCCGCTGCGCCTCGATGAGGCGCAGCTTGCAGCGCTCGAATTCCGCATAGGCCTGGGCCAGCTTGAGGCCGAAGGTGGTGGGTTCCGCATGGATGCCGTGGGAGCGCCCGATGGTCGGCGTCATCTTGTGTTCGAAGGCGCGGCGCTTGATGGCGGCGAGCAGCTCGTCCATGTCGCGCAGCAGGATGTCGGTGGCCCGGGCGAGCTGCACGTTGAAGGTGGTGTCCAGCACGTCCGAGGACGTCATGCCCTGATGGACGAAACGGGCTTCGGGGCCGACGATCTCGGCCAGATGCGTGAGGAAGGCGATGACATCGTGCTTCACCTCGCGCTCGATGGCGTCGATTCTCTCCACGTCGAAGGTGGCCGTGGAGCCCTTCTCCCAGATCTTCTCCGCGGCTTCCCGGGGCACGACGCCGAGATTGGCGAGCGCCGTGGTGGCGTGGGCCTCGATCTCGAACCAGATGCGGAACTTGGTTTCGGGCGACCAGATGGCCACCATCTCGGGACGGCTGTAACGGGGGATCATGGCTCTACACTTCCACGCGGGTGATATGCCCGCGCGGTAGCACGATAGCCTCCCGATCTCAACGGGCCTTCGCGGCAGCCTCGCGAATGGCGGCCATGTTGGCCGCATAGGCGGAAGGCCCGCCCTTGAAGGTGGCGGAGCCCGCCACGAGGGCATTGGCACCCGCCGCGGCCACGAGGGGTGCCGTTTCGGCGGTCACGCCGCCGTCGATCTCGATGTCGATGTTCCGGTCGCCGATCATGGCCTTGACCCGGCGCACCTTCTCGCAGACCGAGCCGATGAAGGCCTGCCCCCCGAAGCCGGGGTTCACCGTCATGAGGAGCACCAGATCCACCATGTCGAGCACGGGCTCGATGGCGGATTCGTGCGTGCCGGGATTGAGCACGACCCCGGCCTTCTTGCCTAGCGCCCGGATCGTCTGCAGGGAGCGGTGCAGATGCGGGCCCGCCTCCGCATGGATGCTGATGATGTCCGCGCCCGCCTTGGCGAAAGCCTCCAGGTAGGGATCGACGGGAGCGATCATCAGATGAACGTCGAACACCTTCGAGGTGTGAGGACGCAGGGCCTTCACCACATCGGGGCCGATGGTGATGTTGGGCACGAAATGGCCGTCCATCACGTCGATATGGATCCAGTCGGCACCGGCGGCGTCGACGGCACGGATTTCCTCGCCGAGCTTGGAAAAGTCGGAGGCGAGAATGGACGGAGCGATGAGAAGCGGACGTGTCATGGGAGGGCGGTACCACGCGCTTCCTCCAACGGCAACGGGCTTCCGCAATTGTCATGAGCCAATTCAATACCACTTGCCTGGGGAGAGCGGTCTTTGCAGCACGAATTGCATGGACGGCCTCGCGGGAACGGGAGTAGAAGTCCTTCAGAAACGGAGTGAAAAGCTCCGCTCTCCTCGTGAGAGCCAAACAACACAGGCAGGGCTTCATGCGTAAGGATGTGGTTGTTCTTGGCGCCGGGATCGTCGGCGTGTCGATTGCCGTGCATTTGCAGAAACGCGGCCGTTCCGTGCTCCTCGTCGACAAGCGCAAGCCCGGTGAAGAAACCTCTTTCGGCAATGCGGGCCTGATCCAGCGCGAGGGCGTGTACCCTTACGGCTTTCCGCACGATTTCGGGGCGCTGCTGCGCTATGCCCTGAACAACACCATCGATGCTCATTATCACTGGAGCGCGATTCCGAAGATTGCGCCCTTCCTGCTCCAGTATTGGATGCATTCCCGTCCTGCCCAGCACAAGGCGATTGCGCGGATGTATGCGCCGCTCATCGAGCGCAGCGTTACCGAGCACATGGCTCTGGCCGAGGAATCGGGCTCCACGCATCTGATCCGCCAGACCGGCTGGCTGAAGGTGTTCCGTGACGAGAAGGCCCGGGACGAGCAGTTCCGCGACGCCGAGAACGTGAAGCGCGATTTCGGCGTGAATTTCCAGGCCCTCGACACAAAGGGCGTCGCCGAGCGCGAGCCGCACCTCAAGGTCTCGACCAAGGGCGGCATCCACTGGACGGACCCGGCGACGGTCACGGATCCCCACCAGCTCACCATGGGCTATGTGGGCCTGTTCGAGAGCCTCGGCGGCGAACTGGCGGCCGGCGACGCCAGGACGCTCGAGGAAACCCCGACCGGGTGGCGCGTTCAGACCGAGAAAGGCATGGTGGAGGCGGGAGCGATGGTCGTGGCCCTCGGCGCCTGGGCCGACGTGGTGACGAAGCGGCTCGGCTACAATCTGCCGCTCGCGGTCAAGCGCGGCTACCACATGCATTACAAGCCGGAAGGCAATGCGGTGCTGAACCGGCCGACGCTGGATTTCGACCGGGGCTACTTCCTGGCCCCCATGCTGAAGGGCATCCGCCTGACGACGGGCGCGGAATTCGCCGTGCGCGATGCGCCCAAGACACCGGTGCAGCTCGCCCGGGCCGAGCCGATCGCCCGTGAGTTCTTCCCCCTCGGCGAGCGGGTCGATCCGGAGCCGTGGATGGGCATGCGGCCCTGCACGCCGGACATGATGCCGATCATCGGCAAGGCTCCCCGCCACAAGAACCTGTGGTTCGGCTTCGGTCACGCTCATCACGGCCTGACGCTCGGCCCCGTCACCGGCCGCCTGCTGGCTGAAATGATCACGGGCGAGACGCCGGTGGTGGATCCGAAGCCCTACCGCGTCGAGCGGTTCTGAGAGCCTCCCTCGATGGCTTTATGGCTGGGCTTGTCCCGGCCATCCGAAGAGCGCTGCGATACACACGGTCGGGATCCCCGGCACAAGGCCGGGGATGACGTTTTGTGCCTTTCAGTCCTGAACGAGCGCCCCGAACCTGTCCTTCCAGGCGGGTTGAGCACCGGCGAAGGGCAGGGCGGCTGCCTCGTAGACGCCGCGGGCGATGGCACGGGCGAGGCAGTCGCTGGCGAGAGCCCCGATCTCGATGAAATCCGAGGCCTCGTCCGTCAGGGGCCTCGTTCCGGTCGCGGCGGTGAAGACCGTATCGCCGTCGTAAAGCGCATGGGCGAAGCGCAGCCCCTTGGCGAGGCCGTCATGCGAGACGACCGCGAGGCGCTTGGCCTGGGCCTTGGTGAGGACGGCATCGGTCGCCACGAGCGCGATGGTGGTGGAGATGGGCGGCGCAGCCTCCCGCGAGCGGCCCTTCCAGGCGAGTCTTCGCATCTCCGGCGTGATCCGGGCCGGAAGGCCCAGGCCTCCGAATTCCCGGCCCTCCTCGAAAGCTCCGGCCCAGAAATGCGGCCCTTCGCCGATGAGCGTCGATGCCAGGGCATTGACGATGACGAGCGCGCCGACCGTATGGCCTGCGCTCGTCAGGGCACTGGCCGAGCCGAGGCCGCCTTTCAGGTCGACCGTGGTGGCTCCATAGCCGCCGCCCGCCGTGCCCAACGTGAAGTCCAGGCCAGCGGCCTTGGCCGCCTCGTAACCCAGCTCGCGATAGGGCGGGTAGCGCTCCCAATCCTTGTTGCCGCCGTTGAGCAGGTCGAAGGTGATGGCCTGGGGGACCAGAGGCACGAGAGCCGAGCCGACGGCGAAGCCGATGCCCTTTTCCCGCAGATAGGCCTGCACGCCGCCCGCCGCATCGAGACCGAAGGCCGAGCCGCCCGACAGGACCAGGCCGTTGATCCCCGGCACGACCTTGTCGGGTTCTAGAAGGTCCGTGTCGCGGGTGCCCGGGGCTCCGCCGTTGACCGCATAGGAGGCCACGGCGGGCTTGTCGAAGAGAACGGCCGTGACCCCGGACGCCAGGGCGGGGTCGTGGGCGTTGCCGACCCGGAGGCCTGCGACATCGGTGATGAGATTGCGTGAGGCTGTCATGCCTTAAGGCAACCTCAAAAGCGCATGCTTCACAAGCCGGAGAGCCCGGCATCCACCAGCTTTCTCAAGCGGCCGGAAAAGGCTAGAAGGCGTCATGCTCAGCGTTTCCTTCCCTGCCGCGGCCCTCGGCGGCCTCATCAGCTTCTTGAGTCCCTGCGTGCTGCCGCTCGTCCCGCCATATCTTTCCTTCCTGGCAGGCACGACCTTCGACCAGCTCCATGCGGGGGACGATCGGGCCGTCCGCCGCCGTGCCATCCTGGCCGCCCTGCTCTTCGTGGCGGGATTCTCGACCGTGTTCGTGCTCCTGGGAGCGACGGCCTCGGCGCTGGGGCAGGCGGTCCGGCAATATCTCGACGTGCTCAGCACCATTGCGGGTATCGCGATCATCGTGATGGGCCTGCATTTCCTCGGCATCTTCAGGATCGGGCTGTTCTACCGGGAGGCCCGCTTCTCCGTGGAGAAACCGGTCGGTCTCTGGGGAGCCTATGTGATGGGTCTCGCCTTCGCCTTCGGCTGGACGCCCTGCATCGGGCCCGTTCTCGCGGCCATCCTGGCGGTGGCGGGGGCGGAGGACAGCGTCTCCTACGGTGCCATGCTGCTCGCGGCCTATTCGGCGGGCCTCGGCATTCCCTTCCTGCTCGCGGCCTTCGCCATGAAGCCGTTCGTCGCGCTGCTCAAGCGCATGCGCTCCCGCTTCGGTCTCGTGGAGAAGGTCATGGGCGTCCTGATGATCCTCACCGGCATCGCCTTCCTGACCGGCTGGATCACCAACATGTCGTTCTGGCTGCTCGAGACGTTTCCGGTGCTCGGGACGCTCGGATAAGCGTCACAGGAATCGGGTCGCCCCCCTGCGGAGAACACGTCAGATCTGGGGTCTCAATAGGGAGACCTTTCATGACGTTCCAGATGCGCGGCCTCGAGGCCGCAGCCTTCGCGCCTTTGTTCGAGCTCGACGACCGGGATCTGCACGCGATCGGCGCGAAGCGGGTCTATGCGGACGAGGCCGATGCCTATCCCTGCCGCATTTCCCTGGCCCGGGCTCGCCTGGGTGAGGAATTGTTGCTGCTCAATTACGAGCACCAGCGGACGGCTTCCTCGCCTTACCGCGCCAGCGGACCGATCTTCGTCAGCCGCTCGGCCTCGACAGGGCATTATCGGGGGGAGCTGGCGCCTATCCTGAGGGACCGCCTTCTTTCACTTAGGGCCTATGATGCCGCGGCCATGATCGTCGATGCGGATGTGGCCGAAGGCGATGCCGTTCTCGGGCTGATCGAGCGGTTCCTGGCGGAGCCCCAGGTGGCCTATGTCGATGCGCATTTCGCCCGCAGAGGCTGCTACGCGGTCCGGATCGAGCGCGCCTGAGACAACTGAAGAGCGAGAGAGGGCAGGGCGATTGGCCCCGCCGCCAAGGTTTCCATGAAGAAACCCGCCCTGTTGCCAGGGCGGGTCCGTTGGTCGGTACGAGGCCGTCGATTACATGCCGACTTCGTTGCCGCTGTAGTCGATCTTGCCGTCGGCGGTCTTCTTCCAGACATACACGACATAGTCCGGACGGGTGATGTCGCCCTTCTTGTCGAAGGAGAGATCGCCGATCACGGTCTTGAAGGGCTTGCCGGCCTTAATGGTGTCGGCGACCTTCTTGCCGTCCGTGCTGTTGGCCTGCTTGGCAGCCTCGGCCAGGACCTGGGTCGCGGCGTAGCTGTAGAGCGTGTAAGCCTCGGGCTCGTAGTTCTTGGCACGGAACTTCGCCACCACATCCGTCGCGTTCGGGTTCTTGCGCGGATCCGGCGCGAAGGTCATCAGGGTGCCTTCGGCGCCCGGGCCGGCGATCGAGGTGAACTCGGCCGACACGATGCCGTCACCCGACATGAGCGGGGCGTTCAGGCCCTGGTCGCGCATCTGGCGGATGATGAGGCCGGCTTCCGTGTGGAGGCCGCCGAAGTAGACGACATCGACGCCGGCCTGCTTCAGCTTCGACACGAGAGCGGAGTAGTCCTTCTCGCCCGGGTTCACACCCTCATAGACGACTTCCTTGAGGCCCTTTGCGTTCATGGCCTTCTGGGTCTCGTCGGCGAGGCCCTTGCCGTAGGGGGTCTTGTCGTGGATGACCGCGACCTTCTTGCCCTTGAAGTTGTCGGCGAGGTAGTTGCCGGCAACGAGGCCCTGCTGGTCGTCGCGGCCGCAGGTGCGGAACGTGTTCCACATGCCACGGTCGGTGAAGGTCGGGTTCGTCGAGGCCGGTGACACCATGACAATGCCGGATTCCTCATAGACGGACGAGGCGGGGATCGAGACGCCGGAGTTGAAGTGGCCGACGACGAACTTCACGCCTTCGGCCGCGAACTTGTTCGCCACCGAAACGCCCTGCTTGGGATCGGACACGTCGTCCCCGACCACGAGTTCCAGCTTCTGGCCATTGACGCCGCCGGCAGCGTTGATGTCGGCGACAGCCTGCTCGACGCCGTTCTTCAGCTGGGCGCCGAAGGCCGCGTTCGGGCCGGTGATGGGGCCGGCGACGCCAATCTTGATCTGCGCGCTGGCTGCGCTGGAGAAGGCGAGGCCAAGACCAAGCGCCACGCCGGTCAACAGCAGTTTTTTCATGAGGTCACTCCTCTGGTGGTTTTATAGGCCCCTCTTCCTCGGGGAGCCGGTTTGACGGGAAACCCGTCATCCAAGGTAACATCATGCTGTTTTTTAAGCCTTTGTCACCTGGGAATCTTTTGGGCTTAGCCCTTCGTCGGAGAAGTCTTTTCCCGCCAGGAGAAAGGGCCGGTCCGCTCGTAAAGCCAGCGGTACTGGGTCGTCATCATGCGGGCGCGGCGGTACTGGAAACCCAGCGAGCCGATGATCAGCAGAACGATCGTGTCCACCGCATAATAGTGGACCGACAGCAGCGTCCCGCCGAACAAGGCGAAGTGGATGAAGCGCACCGCTCCTCCCAGGACGAACAGGTAGAGGATCAGGGTCCAGAAGGGCCGCCAGGTCATGGCGATCGCCCGTCCCGTCATCCAGGCCGCCCAGCCGCCCATGATCACCGTGATGAGGAGAAAGAGCCAGACCGAAGGCTCTTCGTAGAGAATGCCCTGCATCAGTGGTGCCCTCCTTCGAGATAGGCCGCCCGGACCTGCGGATCCTCGAGCAGTTCCTTGCCGGTGCCGCTCATGGTGATGTTGCCCGTCACCATCACGTAGCCGCGATGGGCGAGCTTGAGGGCGTGGTAGGCGTTCTGTTCGACGAGAAAGACCGTCATCCCGTCCTTCTCGTTGAGTTCCTTGATGATCGTGAAGATCTGCTTCACGATCAGCGGCGCGAGACCCAGCGACGGCTCGTCCAGGAGGAGGAGCTTGGGCCGGCTCATGAGCGCGCGGGCGATGGCCAGCATCTGCTGCTCGCCCCCGGAGAGGGTGCCGCCACGCTGCTGCAGGCGCTCCTTGAGACGCGGAAACAGGGTGCAGACCCGCTCGAGATCCTGATCGAAATGGGCGAAGCCGTTGATCGAGGCCCCCATCTGGAGGTTCTCGAAGACGGTCATGCGCGGGAAGATGCGCCGCCCCTCGGGGGATTGAGCGATGGAAAGCTGGGCGATCTCGTGGGTCGGCATCCTCGTGATGTCGCGCCCCGCATAGGTGATCGTGCCTTCCCGCGCCCGCGGGTTGCCGAAGATCGTCATCATCAGCGTCGACTTGCCGGCGCCGTTGGCGCCGATCAGCGTAACGATTTCGCCCTCGTGGACATCCATGTCCACGCCCTTGAGGGCGATGATGTTGCCGTAATAGGTCTTGACGCCGCGCACGCTCAGAAGCGGCTGACGGCCCACGTTCGGCGCGGTCTGTTGTTGAATGCTCGCTCCAGCGGTCATATGCCGATCTCCGCTTCCACCTTCTCGACTTCCTCGTCGGCCACGCCGAGATAGGCGGCGATGACCTTGGGATCGTTCCGCACTTCGGCGGGCAGCCCGTCGGAGATCTTGATGCCGTAGTCGAGCACCACCACGTGATCCGAGATCTCCATGACGACGGACATGTCGTGTTCGATCAGGAGGACCGAGGTGCCGTGATCCCTCCGGATCGAGAGCAGGAGGTCGTTCAACTCCAGGGACTCGCGCGGGTTGAGGCCCGCCGCCGGCTCGTCCAGGCAGAGCAGGAGCGGGTCCGTGCACATGGCGCGGGCGATTTCGAGGCGGCGCTGGTCCCCGTAGGGCAGGTCGCCCGCCGGGTCGTCGGCCCGGTGGGTAAGCCGGGTCTTCTCCAGCCAGAACTTCGCCTTCTCGATGGCCTCCTTCTCGGCCTTGCGGTAGCGGCCTAGCCCGAGAACGCCGAGGAACGTGAAGCCGGACGCGATCATCAGCGGGTTGTGCTGGGCCACCAGCAGGTTCTCCAGCACGGTCATGCCGGAGAACAGGCGGATGTTCTGGAAGGTGCGGGCGACCTTGGCCTTCCAGTTGATGTCGAAGCCGGGAAGCCTCTCCAGCAGCAGGTGCGAGCCGTCCGGCTTGCGCAAGGCCAGCATGCCTTCGGTCGGCTTGTAGAAGCCGGTGATGCAGTTGAACACCGTGGTCTTGCCGGCGCCGTTGGGGCCGATGAGCGCGGTGATGTCGCCGCGGCCGGCCTGGAACGAGAGGTCGTTGACGGCCACGAGGCCGCCGAAGCGCATCGTGAGATGCTGTACGTCGAGGATGGGATCCTGCAGCCAGCGCATTAGCCGTGTCCTTCCTTCACGAGCGAGCCGGAGATGGCCTTGCGCTCTTTCAAGATCACCGAGGGTTCGCGTTCCGAGATCAGTCCGCGCGGGCGCCAGACCATCATGGCCACCATGCCGAGGCCGAAGAGCAGCAGGCGGTACTCGTTCGGATCGAACCCTTCCCCGAACACGGCTTTGAGGAAGGTCAGGTTGCGCAGGACCTCGGGGCCGCCGACCAGCACGATCGCCGCAATGGCGACGCCGATCTGAGAGCCCATGCCGCCCATGACCACGATGGCCAGGATGATCGCCGATTCCAGGAAGTTGAAGCTCTCCGGGGAGACGAAGCCCTGGCGGACGGCGAAGAAGGAGCCCGCGAAGCCGCCGAACATGGCGCCGATGGCGAAGGCCGTCAGCTTGGTGTTCGTGGTGTTGATGCCCAGCGAGCGGCAGGCGATCTCGTCCTCGCGCAGGGCTTCCCATGCGCGTCCCACGGGCAGCTTGCGCAGGCGCATGGTGACGAAATTGGTGAGCAGCGCGAGCGCCAGGATGAGATAGTAGAAGAAGATAATCCTGTGCATGCCGCTGAATTCGAGCCCGAAGGTCTCGGCGAAGCCGCCTTCCCCTGCGGTGAACGGAATGCCGAAGAAGGTGGCCCGCGGGATCGACGATATGCCGGCGGCGCCGTTGGTAACGTCCACCCAGTTGATCAGCACGAGGCGGATGATCTCGCCGAAGGCCAGCGTCACGATGGCGAGATAGTCGCCGCGCAGGCGCAGCACGGGGAATCCGAGGATGATGCCCCAGAACGCGGCGAGGATGCCGGCAAGCGGAAGGCAGATCCAGAACGACAGCCCGAACGTGGTGGACAGAAGGGCGTAGGAATAGGCACCGACCGCGTAGAAGGCGACGTATCCCAGATCGAGCAGGCCCGCGAGGCCCACCACGATGTTGAGGCCCCAACCGAGCATCACATAGGTGAGGATCAGGATGCCGAGGTCGATCCAGTAGCGGGATTCGTTCAGTCCGCCCTGAATGAGGTAGATCAGCACCGGGAAGGCGACCGCCACGCCGAGGAAGAAGGGAATGGCGAATTTCGAGACGTGCTGGAAGGCGCTCGGCTGAGCGTGCACGAGCTCCGTCGCCTGCTTAGGGCTGGGAGTGGCCTTCCGGTAGGCACGGGATGCCGTGAAGGCGTGGACCAGGATGCGCAGGCCGAACACGATGGCCGTGACGATCAGCGCCAGGCCCCAGCGGGAGCTGAGGTACAGATCGGCTCCGCTCTGCTCCGTCTTGAAGGACAGGATCGGAATGGATAGGCCGAAGGTGATGAGGGCTGACCTGAAGGCGTCCTTGAGGGCCGCCTTCAGGTCGAAGGTCCTGGTCACGGCCGCCGCCTGGGCCGACGCTGTGATGGAAGGAGCGTTCATGTTTGCTGCTCCTTAAACCTTCTCGACCTCAGGCCGTCCGAGAATACCGGAGGGCATGAAGATCAAGACGATGGCCAGGATCGAGAAGGCGGCCACGTCCTTGTACTCGATCGAAAAATAAGCCGACCAGAAGGTCTCGATGAGGCCGATGATCAGGCCGCCGAGAACGGCGCCCGGCAGCGAGCCGATGCCGCCGAGAACCGCCGCCGTGAAGGCTTTCACGCCGGGCACGAAGCCGTCCGCGAAGCTCACGACGCCATAGTACAGCAGATACATGGTGCCAGCGACCGCCGCGAGCGATGCGCCGATCACGAATGTGAGGGAGATCGTGCGGTCCACGTTCACACCGAGAAGGGCTGCCATCTTGCGGTCCTGCTCGCAGGCGCGCTGGGCCCGGCCCAGCGAGGTCTTCTGGACGATGTACCAGAAGATCGAGAGCAGCACGGCCGTCATGACCATGATGATGATCTGCTTGTAGGAGATGGCCACGTTGTACCCGCTCTCCCCCTGGAACAGGACGATCACGTCGCGGACCATGGGCGGCGTCGGCTTGTTGCGCGCGCCCTGGGCGACCTGGACGAAGTTGGAGAGGAAGATCGAGACGCCGATCGCCGAGATCAGCGGCGCAAGGCGGAAGGAGCCGCGAAGGGGCCGATAGGCGACCCGCTCGATCGCCCAGCCCCACAGGGAGGTGAGTACCATCGCGATGATGAGCACGATGAAGAGTGCCAGCACGACGGATGAGATCCCGAGCCAGGTCGTCAGGATCAAAAAGAAAATGAGCGCGATGAACGCGGAGAGCATGAAGACGTCGCCGTGGGCGAAGTTCACCATGCCGATGATACCGAAGACCATCGTATAGCCGATGGCGATGAGGCCGTAGATCGACCCCAGCGTCAGCCCGTTGATGAGCTGCTGCACAAAAATTTCCATGTCCTACCCTTGCCCTCTGGAAGCGGGTCTTTGCTTGGGAACGGCTCAACAAAGCACGATGCAGGTGCAAGGCCAAGCCGGACGTAAGTTTAGGCGCGTCTCTAGCAAAACGTTTTTCCCTCGACAACGTGTTGTTAAGATTCTCATCAGCGAATTTGATGGATTATTCGGCGGCGTCTGCTCGAATGAGCGGCAAGGCTCGGATGGCGGCTTCCAAAGCCTTTCCTTGAGACCCATATGCTCCAGGACGGCCTTGTGCTCCGCTCGAAAGAGTGGGAGAGGCTTCCTGGAAGAACATGTTGAAGAGTCCCGCCCCACCCCCATCTACCGAAACCGGCGCCCATGGCCTCGATCCCGTTCTCTTCCGGGAGGGCATGAGCCGTGTCGCTGCGGCCGTCCACGTGGTCACGACGGACGGGCCATTTGGCCTGGCCGGTTTCACGGCGACTGCCGTTACCCCCGTCACCGACAAGCCGGCCTCGCTCCTGGTCTGCGTCAATACGGCCGCCCGATCGGCCCAGGCGCTGCTGGCGAACGGGGTCTTCTGCGTGAACGTCCTGAACGGATCGGATCAGTTTCTGGCGAATGTCTTCGCCGGCCGCACCGAGCTGCAGGGTCCCGATCGCTTTTCGAAAGGCGAATGGGACAAGCTCGTCACGGGTGCGCCCGCGCTTGCCACGAGCCTCGTCTCCTTCGACTGCCGCCTGGACGATGCGAGGGTCGTCGCCACCCATCACGTGATCATCGGTGAGATCGTGAGCATCCGTCTCGGCGCGGCGAAGCCCGCTCTCGTCTATCAAAGGCGGCTTTATCACGATCTCTGAGGCCTCAAGGATGCGTGAGGCACGGGAACTTTCGATTCCCGCCGCTTCTTGAAGGGCACATGGTTCTCGGAGATCTTCACATGCTCAAGCTCATCAGGAATATCGTGCTCATCCGCCAAGCCTGGAAACTGCTGAGGCGGCGGCGCTGATCATCACGGACCTCTCGCAGGTCCCGGTGCATAATGGCTCCAGCCGGTGATCTGCACGAGGCCGTCCCCGGCGGCTACGACCAGGTGCTTGCGGTGCTTGTGCACGAGAGACCCCGGCCTGTAGCCGTGCGCCTCCCTCCAGCCGGTGGCGCTCGAGATGTAGACGTAGCGGGAATCGACCTGGCCGAAGGCCTCGATCGATCCGAAAGCGCGGATCGTACGCAGCACGTCATCCACGCTTCCCGTCCAGTCGATCGTTCGTTCGGCCTGGGTAATCCGGGGCCAATGGGTGCCCGCCCCCTGAGGCTGCGCATCCTTCCAAAGCTGGGGAAGGTCATGGGCGAGCCGGGCCGCGATCTGCTTGGCGGACATCTGGCACTTGGCCAGGAGAGTGTCATGGGTCTCGTGCGGGCTCAGGGCAAAGCGCCTCTGAGCCAGAATCGGGCCCGTGTCGAAAGCGGGCTCCAGGACATGGGCCGTGACGCCCCACTCCGGAAGCCCGTCGAGGATCGCCTTGAACAGAGGGTAGGGGCCGCGCCCTTCCGGCAGGGGCGAGGGGTGGAAGTTGAGGGCATAGGGCACGTGCTGCTCCCAGCCTCTGATGAGCCAGGGATAGCCCGCCACCACCAGAGCGTCGCAGCCGGCAACCTTCAGCCCCGCGAGATCCGCCGGGGCGATGCGCGACATCTGAATCGGGATGCGGAGGCTGCGGGCACGCGATACCGTGACCTCGTTGAAGTCGTAGATGCCGTCGCAGGGCCTGCTGAACAGTTTGATGGGTTGCCAGCCCTTTCCGATCAGCGTTTCGAACACGTCCCCGAGAAAATCGATTCCGGCAAAGGCGAAACGCATTCCGGGTGATCTCCTCTCTAGGGGCAGGGTGCTTAGTGAAGGCGAGTTGGTTCGTTCGCACAAGCCGGGATCTTCTCACAAGATGCGCCCCGAACGGCCTGACCGTGACCGTTGACTCCAATATATTGGACATGCATTCTACCTTCATGGAGGACGCATCCAATATCAACGCCCATCTTGCCGAGCGGCTCCGCAGCCTGCGGGTCGAGCGGGGGCTGACGCTCGAAGGGCTGGCCGAACGCACCGGCGTGAGCCGCTCCATGATCTCCCTCATCGAGCGGGCGGAAAGCAGCCCCACGGCCGTGATTCTCGACAGGCTCGCCGCCGGATTGGGCGTCACGCTCGCCTCCCTCTTCGCCGAGAGGGAGAGCGGAGCGGCCTCGCCGCTGGCGCGCCGTCAGGAGCAGCGGGTCTGGCGCGATCCGGACAGCGGCTATGTGCGTCGCAACCTGTCGCCTCCGGGCTTTCCGTCACTGATCGAACTCGTCGAGGTGATCATGCCCGCCGGGGCACGGGTGGCCTATGAGACCGGGCGACGTTCCGTGGGCGTCAGTCAGCAGATCTGGATCATCGATGGGGAGATCGAGGTGGGGCTCGGCGACGAGACCTGGCGGCTCCTCGCCGGCGACTGCCTGTGCATGGATATCGAGCAGCCGACGATCTTCCGCAACCTGTCGGACCGGGCCGCCCGCTACCTGGTGGCCCTGACCACGGACACGAAGTCCTCAAGCCCATCCAGGAGGTTCCCATGAGCGAGGCCGTCACGATTCGCTCCTTGTCGTCCGCCGAGGCTGCCGAGCAGGTTCGAGCCTTGTCCCATGTTCTGATCGATTGCGTGGAGGGCGGCGCCTCCGTCAGTTTCATGCTGCCGATGACTTTCGACAAGGCGGACGCCTTCTGGAGGGGAGTGGCCGAAGGCGTCACCTCGGGAGAACGCATTCTGCTCGTGGCCGAGGACGGCGGGCGGATCGTGGGAACGGTCCAGGTGATCCTCAGGCAGCCGGAGAACCAGCCGCACCGGGCGGATATCGCCAAGATGCTGGTGCACCGCAGGGCCCGGAAGCGCGGGATCGGCGCCGCTCTCATGCGAGCGGCGGAGGAGGCGGCCCGCAAAGCGGGCAAAACGGTGCTCGTTCTCGACACGGTGACCGGAAGCGACGGGGAGCGCCTTTACGCCCGCCTGGGCTGGCAGCGCGTGGGCGTCATTCCGAACTACGCCCTGTGGCCGCAGGGCGGTCTGTGCGGCACGACCTACTTCCACAAGCAGATCACGTCTCCTTGAGCGCGGTGAACAGAGCCTCCCGGTCTCTTGCGGGAACCCGAAGGGACGATCAAGATTTAGCCTTGAGCATAGGGCAGGAAATCGCCCTCTGATCGGGTGGATGCCTGCCTCTGGATCCTGACGTGAGAGAGGGAGTTCGCATGGCATCCAAGGATTTCATCCGCCAGCTGGAAGGCTACGGGCTGACGACTGCCCAGATACTCTACCGGATGCCGGACCATCCTACGCTCCTCCAGACCTATATCTGGCAGGACTACGATCTGGCCCCGCGCTTCCCCGTGCTCATCGACTTCCTGGAATTCTGGAAGCGCGAGCTGGCGGGGCCGCTTCATTCCGTCAGGGTTACCCATTCGCAATTGATCCGCCCCGCCGAGTTCCAGGCCATCGCCGGGGAGATCAACATTCATTAGCGCATCGTGCCGACAAGCCTTGGCCCGGGAACGCAACTCGTTTAGAGAGGCTCGTTGCCTCGAACTGGCCAGGGCTCCTTGTTTTCCAACGCTCGAACATCGCAGATCCTGCTCGCCCTTGCCTCACAGCCAGGCGAGCGCTTGACCGTGCGCGACATCATGGCCGTGCTCCAGGACAGGGCCTTTGCGCTCCTCATCGTCCTCCTGGGCTTGCCGAACTGCCTCCCCATGCCGCCGCCGATCCCGCTGGTCTGCGGCCTGCTCCTGGCCCTGGTCGCCATCCAGATCGCTTTCGGGCGCGACGCTCCCTGGCTGCCGGGTCAGCTCATGAACCGCTCGCTGGCCCGCACGGATGTGGAGCGGGCCGTGGGACGAGCCGTGCCGGCGTTCCGAAGGCTGGAGCGCTTCTCGCGTCCGCGGATGACCTTCCTGGATACGCCGCTCGCCATGCGCATCATGGGGGTGATCATCCTGCTGATGGCGCTGGGGCTTCTCTTCGCCCCCCCCTTCGTGGGGCAGATCCCGCTCGGCCTGGCCGTCTGCCTCGTGGGCCTCGGGCTCGTGGAGCGGGACGGTTTGGTGATCATCGGCGGGCTGATCATCGGCTCCATCGGCATGGTGCTCAGCCTCGGCTTCGTCTACGCCATCTTCACCGGCATCGACTCGTTCTTCTGATGGGCGGCTCGGCCGGCGCGCCGTCATGAGAACCGGCGACAGGCCGCCTCATCGTCATCTTCGAAAGCCGGCATGGACTTGAGCTGCTCCGCAGGAAACGTCAGCATGATGCGATCCGGCGAGAAAATCCTGCTGATCCGGCTGTCCTCGCGGATCTGCTGCCCTTCGGCTGTGCTCGCAGGCAGTCCGGCACCCTGGATCGTCCCTGTGCTGGCCGTCGTGTCGATCGGGTCGACCCGAACGGAGATTGCCGGCACGGCGATCTCGCGATTCGCAAGGCCGAGGGGCCCATCCACTTCGATGACGAAGGCGGCGATCTGCCCCTTGCTGTCCAGGATGATGTCCTCGATCTCGCCGATATCCTCGTTCCCGGGACCGGTGACGTCCTGCCCGATCAGATCGGACGTGCGCAGCACGCCCGTGGAGCGCTGCGTGATGAGGCCGGTATTCGCCGTCCCGGCGCCGGTGGCGCCGAGCGGCTGCTGGTCGCTGGCGTGAGGGGATCGAGGCTGGGATCGCGCCATGCCGGCCGAACTCAGAATGCAGGCCATGAGGAGGCCAGTGGCAATCGTCGTAGCGTTCATCCCGATCTTCCAGGATGGGGGCACGGGTCTGACGCGGCGGGAAATTCCTTGGTCCGCCTCAGATGAGGCGCAGCCCCCTCAGGCTCGCATGGCCCTCGCGACCGACGATGATGTGATCGTGAACGGTGATGCCCAGAGGCTTGGCCGCATCGATGATCTCCCGGGTCATCTTGATGTCCGCAGGGGAAGGGGTGGGGTCGCCCGAGGGGTGATTGTGGACCAGGATCATGGCGGAGGCGGAGAGTTCGAGCGCCCGTTTCACCACCTCGCGGGGGTAGACCGGCGTGTGATCGATGGTTCCGGATTGCTGCACCTCGTCGGCGATCAGCGCATTGCGCTTGTCCAGGAAGAGCAGGCGGAGCTGCTCCTTGTCCATGAAGGCCATGGTGGTGCGGCAGTAATCGAGCACGGAGGCCCATGAGGAGAGAACCGGCCGCTTCGCCACTTCGCCCTTGGCGAGCCTGCGGGCGGAGGCTTCCACGATCTTGAGATCGGCCACGACCTTCTCGCTGATTCCATCCACCTCCTGGAGGCGGGCAGGGGAGGCAGCCAGAACCTCCGCGAAGGTGCCGAAGCGTCTGATGAGTTCCTTGGCCAGCGGCTTCACGTCCCGGCGCGGGATGGAGCGGAAGAGCACGAGCTCCAGAAGCTCGTAATCCGGCAGGGCCTCGCCGCCCACTTCCATGAAACGGGCGCGGAGGCGGTCACGATGGCCGTGGTAATGAGGAGTCTCGTCGCCGCTCATGCTTGCCGGAATCTTCGCTCTCGAACGATGGAACGAAGTAGCTTTAGCTCAGCGGCGAGGAGATACAAAGTTGCCTTGGCGGTCAGCCCAGATTATAGGGCGGCTTGTCCAGTCCCTTGGGAGAGTAGGTGAAGACCTCGACGCCCGTTTCCGTCACGCCGACCATGTGTTCGAACTGGGCCGACAGGGAGCGGTCGCGCGTCACGGCGGTCCAGCCGTCGGACAGCACCTTCACCTGCGGGCGGCCCAGGTTGATCATCGGCTCGATCGTGAAGAACATCCCGGGTTCCAGCACCACGTTGTAGGCTGGCTCCACATAGTGGAGAATCGTCGGGGAGGCGTGGAAGGTCTTGCCGACGCCATGGCCGCAGAAATCGCGCACCACGGAGCAGCGCTCGGCCTCGGCATAGGTTTGAATGGCTGCGCCGATGTCGTTTGTGGTGGCGCCCGGTTTCACGGCGGCAATCCCACGCAGGAGGCATTCGTAGGTGATCTCGCACAGACGCTGCGCCCGGCGGGGAACGTCACCGACATAGTACATGCGGCTCGAGTCGCCGTGCCATCCGTCCAGGATCAGGGTGACGTCGACATTCATGATGTCGCCGTCCCGCAGCGGCTTGTCGTTGGGAATGCCGTGGCAGACCACGTGGTTGATCGAGGTGCAGATCGTCTTGGTATAGCCGCGATAATGGAGACAGGCCGGATAGGCACCGTTGTCGCGGATGAACTCGAAGGCGAGCCTGTCGAGATGTTCCGTCGTCACGCCAGGCTTCACATGCTCGCTCAGCATGTCCAGGCATTCCGCCACCATGCGCCCCGCGCGCCGCATCCCCTCGAAATCCTCGGGGCCGTGAAGCGGAATATCGCCGGAGCGCCTGCGTTCGACGACGTCTGTCTCGGTCATTCTCGATCCTTGCTTTCAAGCCGAATGTAAGGATCATCTCGCTTTGCGCAAGCAAGGATCCTGCTTCGATGGGTTGCGAATAAGCCTCAGGGGTGTCATGAGCAACCCTGTTCATCCGGTATGGCGGCTTTGGATACTTCCGTAATGAATGACCCCCGTCCCTTCGGGACTTTTGCGCCTTCAGGTCTCACCCGCTGGGTGATCGATCGCACGCGCGGTCTCCCGGGCAGCTGGGCGGGGCGCCGCGTTGCCATGATGCTGCGCCGGGTGGTCATGAGATCTCTCAAGGATCAGCCCCTCGATCTGGAAACCTTCGGGGTGCGTATGCGGGTCGTTCCCCACAGGAACGTCTGCGAGCGGCGGATACTCTTTACCCCCCAATATTTCGACCTGGACGAGATCAGGCTCATCGCAGGCCGCAACCGGGAGGGCTTCACCTTCATCGACGTGGGCTCGAACGTAGGCTGGTATGCGCTGCTGGTGGCGCGGAAGGTCGCTCCCTCCTCCCGGATCCTTGCGGTCGAGCCGCAGCCGGAGATCTTCGACCGCCTGGTCCACAACATCCGGCTGAACCCCTTCGGCACGATCAAGGCGGTGGCTTGCGCGGTCGCCGACAAGACCGGCGAACTCACCCTGTTCCTCGACCCGCTCAACAAGGGCGAGGCGAGCCTCAAGATCGTGAATTCGAGCCAGACGGACACGATCCGCGTGCCGGCCGTGACCCTGCTCGATCTCGTGAAGCGCGAGGGGTTCGCCCGCCTGGATGCGGTCAAGCTCGACGTCGAAGGGGCCGAGGATTTGATCCTCGATCCGTTCTTCCGCGATGCGCCTGCCTCGCTCTACCCCTCGCTCCTCATCATCCCCGACGTTCCGGATCGCTGGCAGGAGGATGTGCAGAAGCTCCTGGAGGAGAGAGGCTATCGCCTGACTCTCCGGACGCGCATGAACCTCGTTTTCGAGCGGGCATAAGGGGGCGGCTCGCGCCACCGTCCTCCCCGCGCAGGCGCAGCTCCATTCGCAACGGTTCCTTATTCCGCCGCCCCATTGCCATCGCCGCCGTCGTGCCGGCGCTTCCGATTGCCCGAAGGGCTGCGATCTCGCGGACCGAGAGGGCCCTCCCCGGGTCAGGTCCGGGACCGGACCTGGCGAAAGGAACAGGCATCACGCGATCCCGGGCTCCGCTGCGCGGCCCGGGATGACGGTCTCCTGAATCTACCGGGGCGTGACGATCTCGACAGGTCGGTCGATGGTGACCTCTTCGGGCGTGATCCGGCATACATAGGCATAGGACTCGACGCCTGACGCAAGGGCATGGCGGAACGCCTTGTCGTAGGCCGGATCGATGTCCCGGGCCACATCGAAGCGGTTCGCATCCATCTGGATCACGTAGACGAGGGCGGCCCTGGCTCCGGCAGCAGCCATGTCCGCAAGTTCATAAAGGTGCTTGGCGCTTCGGGCCGCCACGCAATCCGGGAACTCCGCGAAGCCTGCCTCCCGCATCAGGTGGCAATTCTTGACCTCGAGGTAACAGGGCGGCTCGCCGTCGTTTTCCAGGAGAAAGTCCACGCGGCTGTTCCTGCCGTACTTCACCTCGGGACGGACGCGCTCGTAACGGGCGAACGGCGCAAGACGTCCCTCGCGCAGGGCCTCCGCCACGAGGAGATTAGGGCGCGAGGTGTTGATGCCGATAAGCTGCAAGGGCCCCCCGCCGGCCGCGACCTCCACGAATTCCCAATTGTACTTGAGCTTGCGGGCCGGGTTCGAGGCCCGGGAGAGGAGCACCCGGCTGCCGGGCTCCTTCAGGCCCATCATTGCACCCGGATTGGCGCAGTGGGCCGTCACGATCTCGCCGGAGGCGAGTTCCACATCGGCCAGAAATCGCTTGTAACGCTCGATGAGCCGGCCTTCGAGCAGGGTTTCCTGGAAACGCATTCAATCCATCTTCTCTGAAGAGCCTCCCGTAGCAGGGGAGACGCCTTGTCTTCAACCCGAGCCGTATTCCATGGCTTCCGGTGCTCAGGCGGGCTATTCCGTCCACGTCACCACCGGCCCTGCGACGGCGGTCTCGCTTCTTGAGGACATTGCGCTTTCCTGATCGGGATGGCCGGAACGGCCCAGCCATGGAAGGGGCGCGACGGGACGGTGAGGGTGTATTCCCGGCCGGGGATGAAGGAATGTGCTATCGTGCTTGCGCTTGAGAATTGCCGTTTCTGACGCTAAAGGCCCTCGAAAGGGATCGATGCGCATGGCCGCCTCTGTAACAGCCGCCCTTCTCATCATCGGCGATGAGATCCTCACGGGCCGCACCAAGGACAAGAATATCGGCTATATCGCCGAGTACCTCACCGGCATCGGGATCGACCTGCGCGAAGTCCGCATCGTGCCGGACGTGGAGGAAGAGATCGTCGGCGCCGTCAACGCCCTGCGCAGCCGGTATACCTATCTCTTCACGACCGGCGGGATTGGCCCGACCCATGACGACATCACCGCCGATTGCATGGCCAAGGCCTTCAATGTCGGCATCGGCTACGATCCGCGCGCCGTCGCCATGCTCCGGGAGCGCTACCAGCCGCATGAGCTGAACGAGGCCCGCATGCGCATGGCCCGCATCCCCGACGGGGCGGATCTCATCGAGAACCCCATTTCCAAGGCTCCGGGCTTCAGGATCGGCAATGTCTTCGTCATGGCGGGCGTGCCGTCGATCATGCAGGCGATGCTCGACAGCATCGCGCCGACGCTCCAGACCGGCGCGCGCATGATCATCGAGACCATCGAGGCGGAGGGCCTCGCCGAGGGCATCTATGCGGAAGGCCTGAGCCGGATCGCGGCCGCGCATCCGGACGTCTCCATCGGTTCCTACCCGTCTTTTTCCGCAAGCGGCTTTCGCAATCAGATCGTCGCGCGGGGCAAGGACCCTGCCTCCGTTGCGCATGCCGCCGCCGCCATTCGCGATCTGCTCGGCCGCCTGAAGGGCGACCGGGCACCCCTTTGACCCCCGTTTCCATCCCGCAGGTACACGAGCAAACCGATGTCTCCCACCTCACCCAAAGCGTTCCCCGTCTCATGGGATCAGTTCCACCGCGATTGCCGCGCGCTCGCCTGG
The DNA here is from genome assembly GCA_031181145.1 of Microvirga sp. Taxonomy (GTDB): domain Bacteria; phylum Pseudomonadota; class Alphaproteobacteria; order Rhizobiales; family Beijerinckiaceae; genus Microvirga. The sequence continues at coordinate 37,786 of JAPSLB010000020.1, read as the reverse complement.
CGCCTGGCCTCGGCAGGCCCGTTCGAGGCGATCGTCTGCATCACCCGCGGCGGCCTGGTGCCGGCCGCCATCGTGGCCCGTGAGCTCGATCTGCGCCTCATCGAGAGCGTCTGCATCGCCAGCTATCACGACTACAAGAACCAGGGCGAGCTCAAGGTGCTGAAGGACATCGCGCCCTCCGTTAAGGCGATCGGCGACGGCAAGGGGCAGGGCGTGCTCGTGGTCGACGACCTCACGGATACCGGCAAAACCGCCAAGATCGTTCGTGACATGCTGCCGAACGCCCATTTCGCAGCCGTTTACGCCAAGCCTGCGGGCCGCCCCCTGATCGACACCTTCGTCACGGAAGTCAGCCAGGATACCTGGATCTATTTCCCGTGGGATATGGGGCTGGCCTATCAGGCGCCGATCCGTGAAGGCTCGGCCGGCTGATGGACAGAGGAGCGCCCGTGGCAGAGTTCGATACGGCGCAGACGCGCAAAAGCCTGTTCGGCGCACTCCTCGATGCCCGGGACCGGTTCGGGCGGAACAAGGTCGCCCTGGAGGATCTCGAACGCCAGCCGATCACCTTCGGACGCCTCGTCCTCGGGTCGCTCGTCCTGGGGCGCAAGCTCGCAGGCCTGACGGAAGACCGCGAAATCGTCGGCGTTCTGCTGCCGAACGTTCAGGCCATCGCCGTCACTCTGTTCGGCCTGAACGCCTTCGGGCGCGTCCCGGCCTTCCTGAACTTCACCGCCGGAATCAAGAATCTGAAGGCGGCCTGCGAGGTCGCGGGGGTGAAGACCATCGTGACGTCCCGCCGCTTCGTGGAGCAGGGCAAGCTCGACGAGGTCGTCGAGCAGCTGGGGGAGGGCCGCCGCGTTCTCTGGCTCGAGGATGTGCGCGAGACCCTGACGAGCCTGGACAAGCTCCGCGGGCTCGCGCATTCGTGGATGGCGCGGCGGGTCCATGCCAGGGCGAAGGTGAGCCCGGACGACCCGGCTGTCGTGCTCTTCACCTCAGGCTCGGAGGGCGTGCCGAAGGGCGTCGTGCTGACGAACGCGAACCTCGTCGCGAACGCCTATCAGGTGAAAGCCCTGGCGGGCGATGCGCTGAAGCCGGACGATGTGTTCTTCGATCCCCTGCCGATCTTCCATTCCTTCGGCCTGACGGCGGGGCTCCTGACCGCCGTTCTGAACGGCATGAAATCCGTGCTCTATCCGAGCCCGCTTCATTACAAGCAGATCCCGAAACTGATTGCCGGCACCCGTTCCACGGTGCTGCTCGCCACCGACACCTTCCTTCAGGGTTATGCCCGGGCTGCCGGCGGGGAGGATCTGGCGACCGTGCGCCTGGTCATCGCGGGCGCCGAGCATGTGAAGCCGGAGACGCGCAAGCTCTGGGCCAGGCACGGCTCGGTCATTCTCGAAGGATATGGGGCGACCGAGTGCTCGCCGGTGATCGCGGTCAATCTCCCGGACCGCAATCGCCCCGGATCCGTCGGGCTTATCCTGCCGGGGATCGAGTGGCGCCTGGAGCCCGTGGAGGGGATCCACGAGGGAGGTCGACTGTATGTGCGCGGTCCCAATGTGATGAAGGGATATCTCGACCCCGCCGCTCCGGATGGGGTCAGTCCGCCGGAAGACGGCTGGCACGATACGGGCGACATCGTCATTGTCCAGGACGATATCGTCACCATTAGGGGGCGGGCGAAGCGCTTCGCCAAAATCGGCGGCGAGATGGTGTCGCTGGCCGCCATCGAAGCCACCATTCAGGAGCTCTGGCCCGATTCCAATCATGTGGTCGTCGCCTTGCCCGATCCCCGGAAGGGGGAGCAGATCGTCCTCGTCACCGATAAGCCGGATGCGGATCGGGACATGCTCCTGGCTCATGCGCAGCAGCAGGGCTTCCCTGAATTGTGGGTGCCGAAGGCCATCCTCGTGTCCGGCATCCCTGTCCTGGGATCCGGCAAGACCGACTACCCCGCCACGGTGGAAATGGCGCATCGCCTGCAGGCGATGCTCTAGCGGTCGATCGTAGGAGCCGTCTCCCAGCCATCTGTAACAAAGCAGCCGCCTCTGCGTTGTCATGCCGACGAGGCCGCCTCTTGGACGCGCAATATCGGTGGATGGCGTTATGAAATGGATCGTGCTTGCCTTGGCATTCTTGGCCTATGCTTCGAGCGTAGAGGCCCAACAGCGCCTTTCAACTCTCAGCCTCACATGTGGCCAGGCTCAACAGGTCATTCTTTCGAGAGGCGCGGCCGTTCTGAGCACCGGCACATATACGTATGACCGTTTCGTGCGTCATCGGGGCTTCTGCGAGCTCAATGAAGGCCTCGAACTCGCCTTCGTGCCAACCCGCGATACCCCACAATGCCCGATCGGGTATCGCTGCCGGAGCGAAGGTCTTGACTTCTTCGACGATTGAGGACGTTCCTCCCAGGGGGATTTCGGGGTGTTGAGATTTTGTCACACTCGGCAGGAAAGGTTCGGAAGGCGCCATAACTTGCCTATATATTGTGCAGTAAGGGCGCATCGTGGGCAGGTCCGACACACGGGAATGTTGCCTGAAACGGCTGGCTCGCTATTGTCACGATTAGATATGGGTCCTGGGACTCACGCGTTTTGAATTTCTGGAGTAATACTATGAAGCTCGTTAAGAGCCTTCTCCTTGGATCGGTCGCGGGGCTGGCGGCCGTCGTGGGGGCTCACGCTGCGGACCTTCCCACGCAGAAGGCTGCTCCTGTTGAGTACGTTCGCGTCTGCTCCACCTACGGCGCAGGCTTCTTCTACATTCCCGGTACCGAAACCTGCCTCCGCGTCGGCGGCCGTGTCCGCGCCGAATACCGCTACGTCGAGCCGGAATTCCGCGATGACGACGCGATCGGCTTCCGCGCTCGTGGCCGCATCCAGCTCGACGCTCGTACCGCTACGGCCTACGGCCTGCTGCGTACCTTCGTGCGCTTCGAGATGACCCGCGACACCGGCGCGTACGGCTTCTCGTCCACCTACGCCAATGTCGACCAGGCCTTCATCCAGTTCGGTGGCCTGACCGCCGGTCGCGCCCAGACCTTCTTCGACAACGGCGACATCGACAGCGAGGTTTTCGGCACGGTCCGCTGGTCGGATCAGCCGAACGTCAACCTGCTGGCCTACACCTTCTCGTTCGGCAACGGTTTCTCGGCCACCCTGTCGCTCGAAGAAGGCCGCTATGCCGGCAACGATTTCGACCTGGACCCGGCTACCGGCGTGAGCTTCCTCGAGGCCGGTCAGCGCATGCCTGACGTTGTTGCCAACCTGACCTACTCCGGGACCTGGGGCTCGGCTACCGTGGCCGGTGCTCTGCACCAGCTCCGCAGCGTTGCTATCGCCGGCGTGCCGACCGACTTCATCCCGGATACGGAGTACGGCTTTGCCGTTACAGGTCAGGTCAACTTCAACCTGCCGGCGCTCGCTCCTGGTGATGCCCTGTGGTTCACCGCGACCTATGCCGACGGCGCGCTCGGTTACCTGGGCTTTGATTCTTCCGCTTCGGCAGGCGGCGCATCTCGCGCAGTCGTGGATGCCTATTACGGCGCCGATGGTGAGATCGAAACCGGCCGTGGCTGGCAGGTCGCCGGTGGTCTGCGTCACTACTGGACTCCCGAGGTCCGTCAGAACGTCTTCGGCTCGTACGCTCGTGTAAACTATGGTGCAGGAGTTCCCGAAGGATTCGACTTCACCGAGTGGCGCGCCGGAACGAACGTGATCTGGTCGCCCGTTGCCGGGCTCGATCTCGGTGTCGAAGTCCTCTACGCCAATGTCGATCCGCGCGGTTCCGGCGCTGCCAGCCGCTCGGGCGATTCCTGGGAAGGCCGCCTGCGCGTTCAGCGCGACTTCTAACCGGCTCAATCCGATCAGTTCATGGAAAGCCCCGGTGGAAGCGCCGGGGCTTTTATGCATCCGAACGCCAGGACCAAGTCCCGGTGGGTTGGGCCAACCAACTCGTCACCCGGGAAATTCACCCTATCTCCTGCTTCGAAATGCACTGAGCGGCTCTTCCGCGAGATACGTATGCCCATCAGGAGTGGATTCATGCCTCAGCGTGTGGACGGGTCATTGAGACCACGTTGCATCCTTGCCGCCCTCGGTATCGGACTTTCTGCCGGACTTGCAGGCTGCTCGACTTCTGCCGACGTCGCTTATGGATCGTACCAGTTCGGGCCCGATTACCAGACTGGCCACGTCTACGAGAGCCGTGTCTATGGAGATACGCAAAGAGGAATCCGAGCTGAGAACTGCCGCACGGTTGCGAGGCAGGTGACGGATGCATTCGGGCAGCTCTCGTCCTCGGAGGAGACGATCTGCGAATAGCCCATTCCGGCGAGGCCGGCAGCCGCGGCTCCGCCACCGTCTCTCCTGCCGAGGGAACGAACGCCCACCGTGACGGTTGGCATAGTGTCAATGCTTTGTCAGGAGAACATCGTCATGAACAACATCATCTGGCTGATCGGCGCCGTCGTGGTCGTCGTTGCAATCCTGTCCTTCCTGGGCCTGCGCTAGAAACACCTCGTGGCGCTGGCAGGACAGCCATAGGCTGTCCTGCAGCCATGTGAGGTTCGAATAGATATCGGCCTGCGTACGCCGCGTTAATCGACAAGGGCCAGAACGACAGAGGCGATGTTCAGAAGGGCCAGAATTCCAACAAGGGACGGGATGAGCGGAACGCGCAGACGGGGCTGCCTGTCTTCATCCTGAAAAGCCTTGCCGTGCCATGAAAGACGAGAGCGCTGGGCGGCCATTGCTCTTCTCCTCAACCGGCTCTCCGAAAGAGCCTGTGCACCTTGAACCCGGCTGAGGCAACACGAGGTGCGCTCTCGCACACCGTACCCCGACTTTCCTTATTTTTTGTACCTTCAATGGCGTGTCGCGGTCTTCTGGATCTGCAGGAGCTGGCCTTCGATCGCCCGCATTCGGGTCATCAATCGGTCAAGCTCGACCAGGAGGAGCTTCTCGTCCTGCCTGGCTTTCTCGACGAGGTCAGCGGACGAGCCGTGGCGAATTCGGCGGAGCGCATCGGCCAGCTGCATATCGAGGAGCCTCATGGCTCGCTCCAGGTCGAGAAATTCTTGATGTAGCTGGCTCTCCTTGACCACCACCGGATCCCATATGCGAAGCAGGCGTCTGAGTTAAAGCTACATTGGGCAGTCCGGATCCTCCAGGGTTAAAATTGGCGCCAAAACGCATTTATCAACGGCCAAGCTGAAACGGAGAGCTCTCCTCACCGTTCTGTGATGAACGGTCGCAGTGTGGTGCCTGACAGCTCCACCTGGGGCCTTGCGTGCTGCTTCCGCCAGGGATGCGTAGGCCGAGAAGCAAAATCGACTGCAGCAAGGATTGCGCGTCACGCCGCAATGATGGCCGGGGCCGTGATTTTCCGCAGCTTGGAGGCGGGTGAGCGCCCAAGCTGCTGCGGTTGCCGTAAAACGGGCAGGTTAGAGGAGACGCCGGATGGGACAGAAGATCGAGCCGCGTCGCATAGCATTGATTGTCGAGGACGACTTCGAGGTCAGGGGCCTGGCGGCCGCCCTTCTGGAGGAAACAGACCTGCGGGTGGTGGAGACCTCCAGCGCCGAAGAGGCCTTGAATTTCCTGCGCGACCACGCGGAGGAGGTGGCTTTCCTCTTTGCGGACGTTCGGCTTCCATGTCTCATGAGCGGCGTGGATCTGGCCCGAGCCGTTCGCATCAAGTGGCCCTGGGTTCGCACCGTCCTGACCTCAGGCCTCTCGCCGGATGAGGACTTTGGCGACATGCCGCGGGATGTGCGCTTCATGCCGAAGCCTTGGCGGGCTCTTGAAGTGCTCATGGAGGCAGAGAGGGCGGCCCAGGGCTATCGCACCAACAGGCCTGGCCTCCGTTAAGGCCATGGATACTCGCATCGGCTTGCCGCCCTTGCTGGTCCGGCTCCTGGAACCTTGGCGCTCGTCGGGGATTTCCGTCAGCAGAAAGGATTTCACCGATGCCGCAGACAACTGTTGCCACTGGAACGTTTCCATCTCGCAAGGCTGCCAATCAGGCAGTTCAGCGCCTCGTCTCTAGCGGCTTCGCGCGCAACAGCATCGAGCTTCATCCGCATGATGAGGACGAGGGCTACGATCTCGAGATTCATACGCGGATGGAAAACCTCAAACGTGCCAAGCGGCTGATCAGAGGCTCTTCGTCGATGTCAGCGATGAGCATGCGGGATATGGGGCACATGGCATCCGGCGCGGTTCAGTCCGCCCGGGCTCATCCGCTCTTTCTGCTGGGAGCGGGACTCCTCGCGGGTTTCGTGATCTACAACCTGATTCCCCGTTCCGGCGCCGGAAACGAGCCTGTAAGGCGCAGGCAGCCGACACCTTCCGGCGCACGTTCGCAGCATGCGCGCCGTTGAAGAAAGAGAAGTGGGCTTACCCTCCTTCGTCGCGGGAGGGGTCGTTCAGGGGGAGGCTGCAAGCCTCTAGCCTCTCCAGCAAATCCTGGATGTGATCCGGGGCGGGTTCTTTCAGCACATCCTGATAGTCAACCTGGAGCTGGCGTCCGATGTGCTTGAGCAGCTCATTCTGGCCAGCCGCTGTCAGCCCGTTGGAGTCGATGCTCCAAGGCGTTTGCCTATTCACCGAATATGGCGGTCCATCTGCTTGGTGGAGCCGCTTTGACATTCTTTTCTCCTCCAGTGACGCGTCCTGAGCCTAAGAACGAGCTCAGTTGCCTTATGTTTCAGTTAAGTTTCTGGAAAAAATGCACTTTTCGACTAATCGGGGGTAGTCGAATTGTCTCAGGTGAAAAATGTCCTAGCTGCGGAAAAGCCCTCATGAGGCCGTCCGGCGGGAGTTGAGGCGACCGCCGGTCGCATTGGTTTCACGCGATCGCTGGTCCACAACCTCGCCTTTGACAAATATGGGCGGGGGCCTCGAGAGTTGCGTGAATTACTGATGGTCTATCTCTGCGGGGTCATCCTGCTTCTGCTGCTCTGCACCACCATTGATGGCGAGGAAAAGATCGGCTTGGACCACATCGTCATTGCCGCCTTCGGATGGCCGATCTTCACGTCGATCCTGGCGTTGAAGGCTTTGAGCAACCGCTAGCTTGTCGCGTGCTATCTGCTTGAGCCCTTCTCCCGGTCCTTTGCATCCTTTTCCAGGCGAGATGTGACCTCTATAACGAGCGACGGGCATCGTTCGCTGTGACAGGGAGCTTGCCTGGAGTGCAAGAAGGCGGGCTCAACGGGATTGTCATGCATAGCACAGCGCCAGCGCCCGAAGGAGGATCCGTCAGGCAGAACCATCCGCCAGATCAACGCAAACGCCTGTCATTGCGTCTTTATCTGGCCTTGATGTGTGTGGGCCTTGCACTTCCGATCCTGTTCTTCGTCGGCCATATCCTCTGGCAATTCGCCCTTGCGGAGCGGAAGCGTCTCGAAGGCGATGCCCTGACGACGGCGCACGTCATCGCGGCGGATGTCGACCGTGAGCTGACGGGCCTGCGCTCGGCTCTCGGGGTTCTGGTTTATTCGCAAGCCCTGCAGATCGGCGATCTCGATGCCTTCCATCGTCAGGTGACCGAGGCCAATCTCCTGAACGGCATCAATGTCGTTCTGCGGACGCCGGATGGCCAGCAGTTGGTGAACAGCAGGCTGCCGCGAGGCGACGCTCTGCCCAGAATTTCTCTGCCCGGAGACCGAACTGCAATCGAGCTCAAGGGACCCGTGGTGTCGGACCTGTTCACGGGAGCCGTATCGGAGCGGCCGCTCTTTGCGATCACCGCACCTGTGATGCGCAACGGGGAAGTGGCCTATCTCCTCTCGATCAGTGGATCGGCGGACCGTATCCAAGAGCTGACGACACAGGAGGGGGTGCCCGACGGCTGGACGGTTGCCGTCGTCGACCGCCAGGGGACGATTCTCGCACGCAATAGGCGGCATAAGGAGTTCGTCGGAAAGCCCGCTACACGCGACTTGCAGGAGAATACACATGGTCCCGAAGGGACGTGGAAGGGCTTCACGATCGACGGTCACTCCGTCTTCGGCGCTTACGCTCGCTCTCAGCTGTCGGACTGGCGCATTGCGGTCGGTGTGCGCAATGCGGAGCTTACGAGACCCCTGACGCGATCACTCGGATATCTTGGCGGGCTAGGAGCAGGTCTTGCCGTTCTCTCGGCAGCGCTCGCTTGGATTTTCGGGCGGCACATCACGACACCCATGGAGGTGCTCGCCTCGCAGGCGGCAGCTCTTGGACGGGGGGAGAAGATCACGCCCTTGAACACATCGTTGCACGAAATGGCCCGCGTCAGCGATGCCCTCGCCGCCGCATCCCATGACCTGCGCGAGCGCGAGCGCGAGCGTGACCACGCTGAGGCGGCGCTGCGCGCAAGCGAGGAGCGTGTCCGCTTTGCTTTCGAAGCGGCGGGCGGCGTCGGCAGCTGGGATTGGGATGTTGTCAACGATCGCATCTATGCCAGCGAGACCTTCGCCAAGCTCTTCGGGGTCGAGCCTCAACGCGCGGCGCAAGGGGCTCCGCTGTCGGATTTCATCGCCGGCATGCATCCGGAGGACCGGGATGCCGCCCGTGCGCGGATCGGGCATGCGCTTGCGAACGGAGCGGACTTTACCGCCGAGTACAGGGTTACCGGCCTCGACGGCCACACGCGTTGGATCACGGCGCGCGGGCGCTGCTACCATGACGAGGCAGGCAAGCCGTTGCGCTTTCCGGGCATCGCCATCGATGTCACCGAGAGGAAGCGCACGGAAGAGGCTCTCGCAGCCAGCGAACGGCGTCTCCAGGCCATTCTCGACACCATTCCTGTGGGCATCGTCATTGCCGAGGCCCCCTCCGGGCGCGTCGTCGGCGGCAATGCCCAAGTGGAGCGCATCTTCGGTCATCCAGCTCTGCCGTCGCAGGACCTCGAAAGCTATCGCGATTGGATCGGCTTCCATCCCGACGGGCGGCGGGTGCAGGCGATGGAATATCCCATGTCGCGGGTCCTGCGAGGCGAGGAGGAGCGCTCGGAGTTGGAGCTTCTCTATCAACGGGGCGACGGTCGCCGAGCGTGGCTGCGCCTCATGGCCGCTCCGATCCGTGACGAAGCGGGGCGGGTCGTCGCGGGCGTCGTGGCGTGCCTCGACGTGGATCGGGAGAAGCAGGCGGAGGCGGCCCTCCGCTCGTTGAACGCCACGCTGGAACAGCGCATCGCCGAAGCAATAGCGGAGCGCGGGAAGGTGGAGGCGCAGCTGCGTCAGGCGCAGAAGATGGAGGCGGTGGGGCGCTTGACCGGCGGTGTCGCCCACGATTTCAACAATCTACTCACGGTGATTACAGGCAACCTCGACATGCTCCGGCGCAAGGTGGAGAACGCAGGCGATCCACGACTCGTGCGCAATGTCGACAACGCCGTGGAGGGAGCCCGGCGCGCGGCCCAACTGACGCACCGTCTCCTGGCCTTCTCGCGGCAGTCCCCGCTTCAGCCGGAAATCGTGGATCTCAACAGGATCGTTGCGGGCATGTCGGAACTGCTTCGGCGAACGATCGGCGAGATCATCGCCATCGAGACTGTGCTCGCCGGCGGGCTGTGGCGCACGGAGGCCGATCCGAACCAATTGGAGAGTGCGATTCTCAATCTCGCGGTCAATGCGCGCGATGCGATGCCCGAGGGTGGAAAGCTCACGCTCGAGACGGCCAACGCCTATCTCGACGAGGCCTATTCGGCCAGCACGGCGGGCGAGATCAAACCCGGGCAATATGTGATGGTGAGCGTGTCCGATACGGGAACGGGCATGACGCCGGACGTGAAGGCGAAGGTCTTCGAGCCATTCTTCACCACGAAGCCGGTCGGGAAGGGAACCGGCCTGGGGCTCGCCCAGGTTTACGGCTTTGCGCGTCAGTCCGGCGGCCATGCGGCAATCTATTCGGAGCCCGGCCAGGGCACGACGGTAAAGCTCTATTTTCCGCGCGTGATGCGGGCCACCGGGGAGGAAACACCTGCGGGTTTGGAGGTCGCATTACAGCGCTCCGTCCCCGCCGAGGGGCTGACCGTCCTGGTCGTCGAGGACGAGGAGATGGTGCGGGACTTCTCCGTGTCGGTCCTGGAGGATGCGGGCTATCGCGTGCTCGTTGCCGAGGACGGCGCCGAAGCCCTGAAACTCCTCGAAGCGCACCGCCAAGAGGTTGACCTACTCTTCACCGACATCGTGCTGACAGGTTCCATGGACGGTCGCAAAGTGGCGGACGAGGCCCTGAAGATCCGATCCGATCTGAAGGTACTGTTCACCACCGGTTATACCCGGAATGCGATCATCCACCACGGCCGTCTGGATGAAGGCGTGCAGCTGATCACGAAGCCCTTTTCGGCAGCGAGTCTCGTGGAGCGTGTCGGGCGCATGCTGGATGATGGGCGAGAGTGACGAGGCGCCATGGGACGAAATCCGATCCATCCGCATGGATTGTTGGACGATGCCTTTTCTGCCGGGTGCTCAATAAAGAGGGAGCGCCCGATAAGGGCGCTCCAGTTGCGATCCGTAGGGGCAAATAAAGGATCGTATCTCTAGGTAATAATTCACCTCCGAAAAAGCTATAGCGGCAGGCTCTCTCAGAAGTATTACTTCGGATGGCATGCCCATTTGAGGTATTTTGCTTTCTTCATCGATGACAGCTGAGGGAGCGCCGATCTGACGGGCCGAGTCTGGTCTTTGGGGGTAATGAAGCGGGCGCGAATTTTATTCGTCCTCGAGACTTTAGTGATCCAAAGAAAAAGCCGCGATCAGATGAAGCTCTGACCGCGGCCATGTCCGTGCCTTAAAAGATCACGGTAGGTCTCGATGAACGATGGCGATATAGTTGAAATAATGATTGGCTTCACGAATGGAATCTATTTACGCCGACCTTAGGGAAGGGGCAATTAGACCAAACGGTCTACGGCCAAAGCGCGCTTGGTTCGAGAGGTTCAAGCCCTGCGGAACAAGGGCAGGGGTGCTTAATGCCCCGTCAAAGACTTCGACAAGGATCTTTACGAGGCGGGGGAGTAACTCTGAATCGCCATCGGGACGCCGACGTGCCGCGTGCCGGGCATGATGCGATGCGGAGGGAAGAATGGCGTCTTGGCCGAACGTTGGCCGAATCTGGTGCGGACGGCGGGGGTCGAACCCGCACGGGCAGTGCCCGAGGGATTTTAAGTCCCTTGCGTCTACCGATTTCGCCACGTCCGCATCGGGATGAGGGTTACCGATCCCGCGGCCGGAGCGCAAGCCTGCAGCGGGCCACGAACGCTCATTCGGGTGTGCGGAAGCCGTAGATCCAGTCGTACCGGTTCGACATGCGTTCGGGCCCGATCCACCGCATGATCTTGTCTCTGCCGAAGGCCACCAGGGCGCCCGAGTGATAGATGCGCCCGTTCCGGCGCCCCTCGGCCTGGATGCGCGTGACACGCTCGAAGCGGTGCCGTTCATAGGCCGCGAGAGCCTGAGCCACGTCCTGCGGGCCGCCCTCCAAGAGCGAGCCGAGGGTCGCAGCGTCTTCGATGGCCAGCGCCGCGCCCTGCGCCAGGAACGGCAGAACCGGATGGGCGGCATCGCCGAGCAGGGCGATTCGTCCTCGGGCGAGATTCTTGATCGGGTGGCGGAACAAGGACCAGCGCAGCCATTCGCGTGGCTTGCCCAGCAATTCGCGCAGGGCAGGGGCGGCGCCGCCGTAATGGGCGAGCAGGTCCTCCGCCCGTCCGGGCGCGGACCATCCGTCCGCGGGCTCCCTGGCTCTTTCGATGGCGACCACGTTGACCAGATTGCCGCTGAAGATCGGGTAGTGAACCACGTGACCCTTGGCCCCGAGCCAGAGCCCGGTCTCGTTCCCGGCCAGCTCCTGCGGAACGAACTTGCGTTCGACGGTCGCGCGCCAGGCGACATAGCCGTGGAACGTGGGGAGGCTCGTGTCGCCGATGGCGTGCCTGACCCTCGACCAGACACCGTCCGCGCCGATCACCACATCGGCCGTGAGGCTCTCGCGCGATCCGTTGGACGACGTCCAGACCAGTTCCGCCTGATCGGGAGCGTCTCGCACTGTCTCGACCTTACGCCCCGTCATGATGCGGATCGAGGCTTCGGATCGGACGGCATCGAGCAGGATGGTCTGCAGATCGGCCCTATGAACCACCCAATAGGGCGCACCGTAACGCTGCTGCATATAAGCGCCAAGGGCGATCTCGCCGATGGGCCGCCCGGACGCGATGCCCCGCACCAGCACACGCTCGGGGGCCGTCACCACCCGCCGCAGGGCGGGGGCGAGTCCCAGTCTGATCAGGATGCGGCTGGCATTGGGAGAGAGCTGGAGGCCCGCGCCCACTTCGCTGAAGCCGGTGCGGCGCTCGATGAGGGTGACCGAATGGCCCTGGCGCGCGAAGGTCAGGGCTGCCGTCAGGCCACCGATTCCGGCGCCGACGATGGCGATGGAGAGGCCCGGCACCTTAACGCGAGGATGGATCGGTTGCGAAATCCGGCTCCCAGACGCACTCGGCCGGGCGTGCTTCATCGGCTCTCAGAGAGGGGTCGTACTTGAACAGCGTCGAGCAATAGGAGCAGATCGTCTCGGCGTCATAGCCCATGTCGATGAAGACATGGGGGTGGTCGAAGGGAGGCGTGGCTCCGATGCACATGAACTCCTTCGAGCCCACATGAATGACGGGAACGCCCGGATCGTTGTGGAAATGAGGTGTGCCTTTGTCAGCCATTGCCGTTGCTCTGAAGCTTTGAAATTCGCGCGCACCATAATGGCCGAAGAGCCATGCGCCTAGACCCAAAATTGAGTTGCCTTTTGCCCGTCCTCGCCCCGCTCGTGCCGGTGATTTCGCGCCGGAGAACCCGCAGCCCGTCTCAATCGAGGCGGTTCTTGCGCCTTGCACTGGCGAGTGGTCTTCCGTTGGGAAAGATTCCTTCGGCTCGTCACCCCTTCCCGTCATGGCCGTGCCTGCCCCGGCCATCCACGTCTTCAAGAACAGCAGCGGCAAAGGCCGTGGATACCCGGCGCAAGGTCGGGGATGGCGGCGCTTTTGCCGGGAATCCGGAGAGTGGGGGCATCACAGGGGCAAAACAATTGTATTTGAGTGCACGGGTGCTTAGGTTGCGCCGCAATCGATCCAAGCTCCCGGACCATCCATGCGCTATTTCAACTCCGACGGCGTCAGCATCGCCTATATCGACGTGCCCCCCCACGAGGGGCGGGGCGATCCGGTCCTGCTCATTCACGGCTTCGCGTCGAACCATGCCGTGAACTGGGTCAATACGCTGTGGGTGAAGACCCTGACGCGCGAGGGATACCGCGTGATCGCGCTCGACAATCGCGGGCATGGGGAGAGCGAGAAACTCTACGATCCTGAAGCCTACCACTCCTATCGCATGGCGGAGGACGCGCGCCGTCTGCTCGATCATCTCGGCATCGAGCGCGCGGACGTAATGGGCTATTCCATGGGGGCGCGCATCACCGCGCATATGGCGCTGGCTTCGCCGGAGCGCATGCGCTCCGCTCTTCTCGGTGGACTCGGCATTCATCTCACCGACGGAGTCGGCCTTCCGCTCGGCATCGCCGACGCGATGGAGGCCCGTTCGCTGAACGAGCTGACCGATCCCATGCAGCGCATGTTCCGCGCGTTCGCCGAACAGACCGGGAGCGATCTGAAGGCACTTGCCGCCTGCATTCGCGGTTCGCGCCAGGCGCTCACGAAGGAAGAGGTCGCGTCGATCGCGCTGCCGACACTCGTCGCCGTCGGCACCAATGACGATGTGGCGGGCTCGGGTCCGGAACTCGTCAAGCTGCTGCCGAACGCCTCCGCCCTCGACATCCCCGGCCGCGATCACAACCTTGCCGTCGGGGACAAGGTTCACAAGCAGGGCGTGCTCGACTTCCTCGCCGGGCGTCCCTGAGCGTTCCTTCGTTGATTTAAGGCTGTGCCACACCAGTTCTCCGGCGAAGGAGATGTGAATGACACGACTCGACAGCGTCATCCGACGCCTGACGGCGCAGCGCGATCTCTTGGACTGGGCGGCCCGCGAAATCTCCGCTCAGGGCCTCGTGCTCGAGCTCGGCCTCGGCAACGGACGCACCTACGATCATTTGCGAACCCGCTTGCCGGGACGTGAGATCTATGTGTTCGAGCGCTCGCCCGCCGCGCATCCCGATTGCCTTCCGCCGGACAAATATCTGATCCTCGGCGACATCTTCGAAACCCTGCCGCTCTTCACCGAGCGCTTCGGCGCAGGCTCCGCCGCCCTGATCCACAGCGATATCGGCAGCGGTGACGAAGAGGCCAATCGCGTGCTCGCGACACGCCTGTCGCCATTGCTCGAGAACCTCCTCCAGCCAGGCGGCATGATCATCGCGGATCGTGAGTTCGATCTGCCGTCCTGCACGGACATCTCGTCCCTGACCGGCGTGCCGGAGGGGCGTTATTTCGTCTACCGGCGCTGAAGCCTCAGCGCCCAGTGAAGACGGGCTTCCGTTTTTCGAGGAAGGCGGTGCGTCCCTCCACCGCGTCGGCGCTGTCGAAGCATCGGTTTGCGAGCGCGGCCGGGTCGGTGTCGGGATGCGCGAGGCCCATGGCTGCATCGATGGCGGCCTTCGCGGCGCGGATCGTGAGAGGCGCGTTCCGGGCGATGTCCTGGGCGAGCGCGAGAGTGGTTTCCTCCAGGGCGTCATCGGGCACCACCCGCTGGACGACGCCGAGGCGCTGCGCCTCTTCGGCCCCGATGCGCCGGGCCGTGTAGAACAGGTCCTTGGCCGCCGGCGCCCCGACCGCTGCGGTCACCAGCTTCATGGCGCCCGGGGGATAGCCGATGCCGAGCCGCGCGGCGGGAATGCCGAAGGTCGCGTTCTCGGAGGCGATGCGCAGATCACAGGAAAGCGCGAGCCCGAAGCCGCCGCCGAGGCAGAAGCCGCGGATCATGGCGATCACCGGCTTCGAGCAATGGGCCACGGCCCAGAAGGCGGCCTCATTGATCGCCTCGTAGAGCCGCCCGCCCTCGGCATCGGCCCGCACCGTCTCGAATTCCGCGATGTCGGCGCCGGAGGCAAAGGATTCCTTCCCCTCTCCACGCAGCACGATCACCCGCACGCGCTCGTCCCGGTCCAGGTCTCCGACGAGGCCCGGCAGGGCTCTCCACATGTCGAGGTCGAGGGCGTTGCGCTTGGCCGGATTGTGAATGGCGACCGTCGCGACGGAGCCGTCGATCGATGCGTTGAGCTTGGAGCTGCTCGGCGAAAAAGAGGCGTTCATGGCGTCCGGGGATCTGTGGTAAGGGGCGGGGGTTTCTTATGTATGCTCTTTCGAGCACGAGCCGGCAGGAGATTATCATGACACAGACCCGCTTGAAGTCCGGGAGCCCGGATTTTCTCGCCGGTAAGGTCGATCCGATCTGGAAGCGTCTCCGTTCCGAAGCCGAGGTCATCGTCCAGAACGAGCCGGCCCTGGCGGGATTCGTGCTGAGCGCGATCCTTCATCAGCCGAGCCTGGAGGCGGCGGTGATCCATCGCGTCGCATCGCGCCTCGGCCATGCGGCGCTCCCGGCCGACATCATCGAGCAGGTTTTCCTGGAGGCTGCGGAGGAGGACCGGAGCATCGGACAGGCATTCAGGGCCGATATCAGCGCCGTGCTCGACCGGGACCCGGTCGTGACCCGCGCCGTCGAGCCCGTGCTCTACTTCAAGGGCTTCCACGCCATCCAGACCCATCGCCTCGCCCATTGGCTCTGGAGCCACGGGCGCCAGGATTTCGCCCTCTACCTCCAGAGCCGCTCCTCCGAGGCGTTCCAGACCGATATCCATCCGGCCGCCCGGATCGGGCGCGGCATCTTCCTGGATCACGCCACGGGTCTCGTGGTCGGTGCCACCGCCATCATCGAGGACAATGTGTCGATGCTCCAGGACGTGACCCTCGGCGGCACCGGCAAGGAGCGCGGCGACCGTCACCCGAAGATCCGGCACGGCGTTCTGATCGGGGCCGGCGCCAAGATCCTGGGCAATATCGAGGTCGGTCATTGCGCGAGAATCGCCGCGGGCTCGGTCGTTCTCAAGCCTGTGCCGCACAATGCCACCGTGGCCGGCGTTCCGGCCAAGGTGGTCGGAACCGCCGGATGCGAGGAGCCTGCCCGCGCCATGGACCACCTGCTCTCGGAAGCGGATGGGATCTGACGGGGAGAAGGAGGCTTCAGGGACCCAAGCCCGCTTGCTCGCGTTGGCACGCCGTGGCAATGGCTGAAGCCGGAAAACGTTAGAAAGGACCTGTAGTGGACAAATCGGAGATGGCGAAAGTCGAGCGCTACCTGCGCCAGACATTTGCGAACCACTCGATCCGAGTGGTCGGTCGCCCGAAGAAGACCGACTCGGCGGAAGTTTACATTGGTGAGGAATTCGTCGGCGTGCTCTTCGTCGACGACGAGGACGGGGACCGCTCCTTCAACTTCACCATGGCGATCCTCGATACGGACCTCGAGGATTAAGCGGCGCCTTTCGCGGCGGAACCCCCGGGTTCCGCCGCTTTCATTCATGGAACCAGCGATGCCGATCTACAGTCTCGACGATGTTGCTCCCGTCCTTCCCGGTGAGGGGCGGTTCTGGATTGCTCCGGACGCCCATGTGATCGGCAAGGTGAGGCTCGGGGCCGATGTGGGCATCTGGTTCGGTGCGGTGCTGCGCGGCGACAATGAACTGATCGACATCGGCGAGGGCAGCAACATTCAGGAAGGGGCCGTCCTCCATACGGATATGGGCGCGCCGCTCACCGTCGGCCCCGGCTGCACCATCGGGCACAGGGCCATCCTGCACGGCTGCACTATCGGCGAGAACTCGCTGATCGGAATGGGAGCCACCGTGCTCAACCATGTGCGCATCGGCAGGAACTGCCTCGTGGGGGCCAATGCGCTGGTTACCGAGGGCAAGGAATTTCCCGACAATTCGCTGATCGTCGGCGCGCCGGCCAAGGCGGTTCGCGTGCTCGACGAGGCGTCCGTGGAGGCACTGCGTTCGTCGGCGCGGAGCTACGCGGCGAACTGGAATCGCTTTTCGAAAGGATTGAGGCGGATCGACTGACCCGCCTCTTGAGGAGTTCGGATCGTCAGAACCGGCATCCTGGATGCCGGTTTCTTTTTAACGGTTCGCCGTGGTGGTCGGCGAGGTGGCGATGCCGCCCAGCGAAACCCAGCCGACCTGGTGCTGGCTCTCGCGCTTGATGTAGACGTAGCCGGTGCGGCTCCAGGGCAGAACCGAAGAGGTCTTGTTGTCGAGAACGTAGTCGCCCCGGTTGGTGCGGATCACCAGCACAGCATGACCCTCGCCGAGTTCGTCGATCACGACCGTCATGCGCATGGCGCGCCGGGGCAGACCGCTCTCGGCGAGAATGCGGCGCTTCAGGAGCTGGAAGTCTTCGCAGTCGCCGCGGCCGTCCTCGGCGAAGTCCCAGACGTCGACGACACCCCAGTGTTCGGCGTCCGTCACCGCCTTGATCGTGGAATTCACGCGCTGGTTGACGGACACGATCGTTTTCCAGATCTTCGGGGTCAGCTCGATCGTTTCAGGCTCGTTGACGTCGACGGCGCATTCGGCGGGATTGCTGTCGCAGAATTTCATCCAGGCCAGGAGCGGCTTGGCCGCGCCTATGCTTTCGATCGGTTGGCTGGCGGCAGGCAGGGCAGCGAGGGTTTGAGCCTGGGCTGTGGGGGCCGCGAAAGCCGTGAAAGCTGAAAGGATGGCGATTTTGACGAATGTATGAGAGAGGGAAAGCTTCTCGTTGAGACCGCTGAAAAAGCCGTTCTTGAAATAATCCTGCCGCATGCCCCACCAGCCGGTTAATGTTCTTTTAACCAAACTGACATGGTTGAATCGAGGGCTCAAGTGGAAAGTAAAAGGTGAGTTAACGCGTCGCGCCCGGCAGTGGTTCCTTTATGGTTAACGAAAAAGTGGTGGACGAAGCCCCGCCGCGGAAGGGATGCCGTCCAGGACGTCGCAAGATCAGGCTAAACGCTTGGTTTTGCTTGCGCGGCGGGCCATAGAGAAGGCTTAAGTAAGATGATCGCCGCCGCTGCCAGCCTCGATTCTCTCCATGCTGCCAGCCCAAGAAAAAGTTGTCCATGCCCCTGCGCCAGCCCCGCGTTCGCGAACCAGTTCTCAACCTGCCGTCGGTCGTGACCGCCAGCATCCTGGCCCTGGTGGCGATCCATGCCCTCCGCATGTTCTTCCTGTCCGATGAAACCGATTTCCAGACAATCGTGGATTGGGCGGTGATTCCCGCCCGCTGGTCCGTCGCCTATGGCGGGGTGGACGGCCAGGCGATCGTCAGGATGTTGCAGGAGAGCGCGCCGGAGGATGCCCTGGAGCCGATCGCGGCTTTCGCCCAGTACGTCCTCGGGGACGGCGAAGGGCGGCCCTGGACGGCCCTGACCTATGCGCTGCTCCACGGCTCCTGGGCGCATGTTCTCATCAATTCCATCTGGCTCGCGGCCTTCGGCACGCCGATCGCCCGGCGCTGTGGCACAGGGCGCTTCCTTCTGCTCTCGGCCCTGTCTGCCATCGGCGGCGCCGTGCTCTACGTGGGGATGAACCCGATGCAGGTGTTTCCCCTGATCGGCGCCTCGGGCGCCGTGTCCGGCCTCATGGCGGCCGCGGCCTGGTTCATGTTCGCGCCGGCCACCTGGCACTGGGAAGGACGGCTTACCGAGCCACACGAGCGGCCCCGCCAGCCGCTTGGTAAGCTGGCCCGCAACCGGCCCTTCCTGATCTTCCTCGGCGTGTGGTTCGCCACCAATTACCTGTTCGCCGTCGTCCAGCCCATCGGCATCGGGGAGGGGACCATCGCCTGGGAGGCGCATGTAGGCGGCTTTCTGGTGGGACTTTTCGTTTTTCCCTGGCTCGATCCTCTGCCCGCGCAAGGAAGCCGCATCTCGGCTTGAAAGCGCCTTGGTTTGGCTCGATCATCCTTCCGACGGACGTAAGGTCGTCTTTCATCCGCCGGAGGGAAAACATGAATGTCGATCAGATCCTTTCGCTGAAAGGGCGCAATGTTGTCTCCATCGAAGCAGGCCGCTCGTTGAGCGAGGCGGCGCGGCTTCTCTCGGAGCGGCGGATCGGTGCACTCGTGGTGGTGGACGGCGGGCAGCCGGTTTCCGGTATTCTCTCGGAGAGAGATATCGTGCGGGCCATCTCCGCACAGGGCGCGCGCGCCCTCGACGAGCCCGTCTCGCACTTCATGACCGGACGGGTCGTCACCTGCACGGGCCGGACCTCGGTCAACGACCTGATGGAGCTGATGACACAGCAGAAGTTCCGGCATGTTCCCGTCGTCGAGGCGGGGCAGCTCGTCGGCATCGTCTCCATAGGCGACGTGGTGAAGCAGCGCGTCGAGGAGATCGAGGCGGAAAGTCAGGCGATCAAGGAATATATCGCCACCGCCTGAGCCGGCCCGCCGGTCAGGTCTCCTGCGTCTCCTGAAGCAGTTCCAGAATATCCGGCAGGGCGCGCTCGGTGGCCTGCCGCCCCAGGGCGATGCATTCCTGCGCGCGGTGGAACTCGAACAGGCCCATCCTCGCGAGCTTCGGCGCGATCATGACGTCCGGCGGATCGCCGGCGAGGCGCGAGCGCGCGATGCGGTCCTGGGTGATGTTGAAGGCATCGACCATGACGGTCGCCATGCCCGGCGCGTTGGGCTTGCGTTGCCTGTCCGCGCGCGATCCCGAGAAGAGGGCCCACTTGCGAGGCGCTTCCTCGATGACCTCCTCCATCTCCTTCTCGTCGCTCGTCTCCGTCTCGTATGACTGGATCACCGTGCCCCGGACGCGGATTTCGCCATTCAGGTTCACGCAGAGCACGAGATCCGCGCCGAGAGCGCGGGCGGCCGTGATGGGGATGGGGTTCACCAGGGCTCCGTCCATGAGCCAGCGCCCGCCGACGAGCACGGGATCGAACACGCCGGGAAGGGCGTAGGACGCCCGCATGGCCTGAACGAGCGGGCCGCGGGTCAGCCAGATCTCGTGGCCGCTCGTCAGCTCCGTGGCGATGGTGCAGAACTTGATGGGCAGGGTCTCGACGCGACGGTCCGTGAGGTCCTGGTCGAGGAGACGCTGCAAGCGCCCGCCCGCGATCAGGCCCGCTCCGCTGAAGTGAAAATCGAGCAGGCCCATCACCCGGCGCTTGGTGAGCGAAAGGGCGAACGACTCGAGTTCGTCGAGCTTGCCTGCGGCATAGCAGCCGCCGACGACCGCTCCGATGGAGCATCCGGCGATCACGTCCGGAACGATGCCCGCCTCCTCAAGAACCCGTAGTACGCCGATATGGGACCAGCCACGGGCCGCGCCGCCCCCGAGCGCCAGACCGATCTTCACCTTCGTCCGCGAGGCACGCTCCACGGCCTGCTTGACCTCCTCGATCCCTCCGCCACCGCCTGCTCCGGCGCTGCGCCGGGCGATCCCGTCCCACAACATCGCTTAACTCCAAGCCGCTCGTTCCATTCATGCGCCAGGGTCGTGAAAGCTGAATGAACGCCGCCCTTCATTTTCACTTAGGACGGGTTGCTGAAAACTGAACCGTAGAGGGACGCAGAGCCCGATGCGACAATGTGATGATCGTGACGGAGAAGAGGATCAGCACGCCGAGCATGGCGCGCAGGCCGAAGAAATCGCCGCCGAAGCCGATGAGCGGCGGGCCCATGAGGTAGCCGCCATAGCCGAGAGTGGCGACCATTGCGACGCCCACGCTTGGTTGAACGCCCTCCATCTGGGCCGCCGTGCTGAACAGAACCGGCACGATATTGGCAAGGCCGAAGCCGACCAGGGCGAAACCGAGGGTGGCCGGAAGCGGCTGCGGCAGGAGGATCGCGAGGGACAGGCCCAAGGCCGCGAGCAGACCGCCGAGCTGGACCGTGCGCGGACGTCCCAGGGCCCGCACGACGGCGTCGCCCAGGAAGCGGCAGATGGTCATGGCCAGGGAGAAGGCGGCAAAGCCCGTCACGGCTCCCTGCAGATCCGCGCCGGCGACGGTCTGCAGATAGATGGCCGTCCAGTCGACCATGGCGCCCTCGACAACGAAGCAGAACATCGCGAGCACGGCGACGACGACGACCGGGCCGCGGGGCAAGGCGAAGCCATGGCCCTCGCCGTCTCGTGCCCGTTTGGTCTCGCTCATCATCCCGAAGGCCGCAGCAAGGAAGAGCGCTCCCATGCAGAGGCAGGCTACCAGCAGCGTCTCGAAGATGGAGAATTCAAACCCTATCAGCAGCCCTGAGAGAGCCGCGCCCGCCAGGCCGCCGAGGCTGAAGAAGGCGTGAAACGAGGACATGATCGCCGAGCCCCAGACGCTTTCCACCACCGTGGCGTTGGTATTCATGGAAATGTCCATGGTGCCGTTGCAGGCTCCCGCCAGCAACGATGCGGCAATGAACAGGGAGAGGGAGGGTGCAAGGCCGATCAGGAGAAGGGTGACCGTGAAGGCGAATGCCGCCGCGACAGTCGCCAGCCGGCTGCCGACGACCGTGACCGCCCAGCCGACGATCGGCATGAGCGCCACCGCGCCGATGGAGAAGGCGAGCAGTCCGAGGCTGAGTTGTCCGTCCGAGAGTCCGAGAGCGGCCTTGAACCGGGGCAGTTGGGCCGCCCAGATGCCGATTCCGAAACCATTGCCGAAGAAGACCGCGCTTGCGGCTGCGCGGGCCGGGAGAAGATCGCGTCGTGTCATGCCATGGCTTCTAACGGGTGCAGGGGGATTTGAAAGCCGCTGGCGATGCGGGGGAGCCTCTCGTACGTGAAGAGGCGCGTGCGCGAATGGCGTGCTAGAGCATCGGACCCAATGGTGGAGTCCACTTTCGGGCCCCATCCGATGCTCCCTCTTTCAAGCAGCGCATCGTTCTCGGCGAAAAACCGGGTCCGCTTACCCGCACGATGCGCTAGGTCGCTCATCCTCTCACACGTCATCACCGGCCCGTGCCGGTGATCCAGCTGGAATGAAGCACGGCGCCGTTCGGCATCGTCATGGCCGGGACAAGCCCGGCCATGACGATGGAACTGCATCACACTTGCACGAGATGCGGCTTCCCGTCCGCTGTCTTCACCTTGCGGTAGAAGCAGGAGCGGCGGCCCGTATGGCAGCAGCCGCCGTCGCCCGCCACGTTGACCTTGAGCCACAGGGCGTCCTGGTCGCAATCCACGCGCATCTCGACGAGTGTCTGGATCTGCCCGCTCGTCGCGCCCTTGTGCCAGAGCTCGCCGCGCGAGCGCGACCAGTACCAGGCCTCGCCGGTCTCGAGGGTCTTGGCGAGAGCCTCCGCATTCATGTGCGCCACCATCAAAAGCTCGCCGGTCGCCGCATCGGTGGTCACGCAGGTGACGAGCCCATCCGCGTTGAAGCGCGGGGTGAGGGCGGAGCCCTCTTCGAGATCGGCCTTTGAGCCTGGGGCGGGAAAGGAGCTGGAGCAGGAGGCGCACATGGAGGTCTCTGGAGGCGGGTGGGACTCTGCCTCAAGCCTTACCGTGTCTCACGAGCGTGAGGAAGCGGACCTGTTCGGCGGGTTCGTTCTTGAAGACACCGGTGAACTGCGTGGTGAGCGTCATGGCGCCGGCCTTCTGCACGCCGCGCATGGACATGCACATGTGCTCGGCCTCGATCATCACGGCCACGCCGCGCGGCTCGAGCGCCTGTTCCATGGCGGACGCGATCTGCGCCGTCATCGTCTCCTGGGTCTGGAGACGGCGTGCATAGACTTCCACCAGACGCGCGAGCTTGGACAGACCCACCACCCCCTTCGTCGGATAATAGGCGATGTGGGCCATGCCGTAGAACGGCACCATGTGGTGTTCGCAATGGGAGTAGAACGGGATGTCGCGCACGAGCACGAGGTCGTCGTAGCCCTCGACCTCCGCGAAGATCTTATTCAGGACCTTCCTCGGATCGTCCTCGTAGCCCGAGTAGAATTCCTTGAACGCCTTCGCCACGCGCTTGGGCGTCTCGATAAGCCCTTCCCGCTGCGGATCGTCGCCGGCCCAGCGGATCAGGGTGCGAACAGCTGCTTCGGCCTCTTCCCGGGTGGGGCGTTCGTTAGGCTTGTCGGCGGCTGGAATCAGACGCGGGGACAGGGACTTAACCACATCGTTCACGTGGAGCCTCTTTCTCACTCTAGAACTGTCTGGAAGCAGGGTGCTTCCGGCGTTTCCATTTCCTTCTTCCGTCGTAAGCCAACACGCAGCCCTGTCGCGGAGTTCGGTCATGATGCTTATATAAGGAATGTGGAGCACATTCCCATTCATGATGTCTAGACCGTAATGCTGAGCGAAATCTATAACCGCCGCATCCTGGAGCTTGCGGCAAGTATTCCCCATCTCGGACGGCTGTCCGATCCGGACGCGTCGGCGACGGCTCATTCCAGGCTTTGCGGCTCTACCGTGACGGTCGACCTGAAACTGGACGGCAATGTGGTGACGGCCTTCGCCCACGACGTGAAGGCCTGCGCCCTGGGTCAGGCTTCCTCCGCCATCATGGGCCGGCACGTGATCGGCTCGACCGCGGGCGAGCTGCGTCAGGTGAGGGAGGCGGCGACCCGTCTGCTCAAGGCCGATGGCGAGCCGCCGCAGGGCAAGTGGGAGGAACTGGAGGTCCTGGAGCCCCTGCGGGAGTACAAGGCGCGCCATGCGTCGATTCTTCTCACCTTCGATGCGGTGGTCGATGCCCTCAACCGGATCGAGGCGCAGCGGGCCGGAGAGCGGGAGTGATGCCGAGCCCCGTCCAGCGGGCGGCCCATTGGGCGATCCGGGGCTATCAGCTCAGCCTCTCGGGCCTCGTCGGCCGCCAGTGCCGACACCTGCCGTCCTGCTCCGAATACACGGACGAGGCCATTCAGAAACACGGTTTCTGGGCCGGGGGGTGGGTGGGCTTCGCCCGGATCTGCCGCTGCGGGCCGTTCGGCACTCACGGCATCGACCTTGTTCCCGAAACGTTGCCCGACGGCTCAGGCTGGTATAAGCCGTGGACCTACGGTCGCTGGCGGGGCGTGAACGCTCCCCCGATCACATGCGATTCGGTCGAACCCGACGGCGGCTGAGTTCGCCCGAACCCGATAAACCGCCGGCCCCGCTTACCTGCTCCGTTGGCAGGAGTGAGCCAGGAGACAATTTGACGATGATTACCCTGACATTCCCCGATGGTGCCCAGCGCCAATATGCCCCCGGCACCACCGGCCGCGAGATCGTGGAGGGCATTGCCAAGTCCCTCGCCAAACGCACCGTCGCTATGGCTCTCGACGGCACCGTGACGGATCTGGCCGATCCGATCACGCAGGACGCCAAGATCGAGTTCCTCAACCGCGAGGACCCGCGCGCGCTGGAGCTGATCCGGCACGATTGCGCGCACGTGCTCGCGGAGGCCGTTCAGGAGCTTTTCCCTGGAACGCAGGTGACCATCGGTCCCGTGATCGAGAACGGCTTCTATTACGACTTCGCCCGCAACGAGCCCTTCACCCCGGAAGACTTTCCGGCCATCGAGGCGAAGATGCGCGAGATCATCGCGCGCGACAAACCCTTCACGAAGGAGGTCTGGAGCCGCGAGAAGGCTCGCCAGGTCTTCAAGGAGAAGGGCGAGACCTACAAGGTCGAGCTCGTGGATGCGATTCCCGAGGGCCAGGATCTCAAGATCTATTTCCAGGGCGACTGGTTCGATCTCTGCCGCGGCCCGCACATGACCTCCACGGGCAAGATCGGCAACGCCTTCAAGCTCATGAAGGTCGCCGGAGCCTATTGGCGCGGCGATTCGAACAACGCGATGCTCACCCGCATCTACGCGACCGCCTGGGCGTCTCAGGAAGACCTGGACAACTATATCCGGCAGCTCGAGGAGGCCGAGAAGCGCGACCACCGCCGCCTGGGCCGCGAGATGGACCTGTTCCATTTCCAGGAGGAGGGGCCGGGCGTCGTTTTCTGGCACCCGAAGGGCTGGACGGTCTTCCAGGAGCTGATCTCCTACATGCGTCGCCGCCTGAAGGGCGACTACAAGGAGGTCAATGCGCCGCAGATCCTCGACAAGGCCCTGTGGGAGACCTCCGGCCACTGGGGCTGGTATCGCGAGAACATGTTCGCGACGCAGACCGAGGACGACCGCGTCTTCGCGATCAAGCCGATGAACTGCCCGGGCCATGTGCAGATCTTCAAGCACGGCCTGAAGTCTTATCGCGACCTGCCGCTGCGGCTCGCCGAGTTCGGCAACGTGCACCGCTACGAGCCGTCGGGCGCGCTGCACGGCCTCATGCGCGTGCGCGGGTTCACGCAGGACGACGCGCATATCTTCTGTACGGAAGATCAGCTCGCAGCCGAGTGCCTGAAGATCAACGATCTGATCCTCTCGACCTATGCGGATTTCGGCTTCGACGAGATCGTCGTGAAGCTCTCGACGCGCCCTGAGAAGCGCGTCGGCACGGACGAGATGTGGGACCACGCCGAAGAGGTGATGACCCGCGTCCTGAAGCAGATCGAGGAGCAGTCGGGCGGGCGCATCAAGACCGCGATCAACCCGGGCGAGGGCGCGTTCTACGGGCCGAAATTCGAGTACGTGCTGCGCGACGCCATCGGCCGCGACTGGCAGTGCGGCACCACGCAGGTGGACTTCAACCTTCCGGAACGGTTCGGCGCGTTCTATGTCGACCACGACGGCCAGAAGAAGACCCCTGTCATGGTTCACCGCGCGATCTGCGGCTCCATGGAGCGCTTCACGGGCATCCTGATCGAGCACTTCGCCGGGCACTTCCCGCTCTGGCTCGCGCCGGTGCAGGCGGTCGTGGCCACCATCACCTCCGAGGGCGACGAATACGCGATGGAAGTGGTGAGGGCCGCCGAAGCGATGGGCCTGCGCGTCGAGGCCGATCTTCGCAACGAGAAGATCAACTACAAGGTCCGCGAGCATTCGCTGGTGAAGGTGCCGGTGCTGCTCGTGGTCGGCAGAAAGGAGGCCGCCGAGCGCACGGTGTCGATCCGCCGCCTCGGCAGCCCCAACCAGCAGACCATGGCGCTCGACGACGCGTTGAGGGCGCTCGCATTGGAGGCCATTACGCCGGACCGCAGGCGCGCCGCCAAGGCCGTGTCGGAGCCCGACGTGCACGCCACTCTCGATGGGCATCATGTGATCGAGCGCACGGTGGCGTAAGAGCCGACTGCTTCAAGAGGAAGGCGGCGCTTCTGATGAGAGGCGCCGCTCTTTCCATGAGGCCTCCACCGCACCGCTGAGAGGCTGGCCTTGTGCCGATAATCCCACCCCCGCCAAGCGCCGCGGTCTGCGGATCGAGATGGCCGGGACAGGCCCGGGCATGACGTTCTTCTGAAGCCAACCTACTCAGGGTAAGGCGATGTTCCCTCACGTCGTCTGCCGCTGACGCCCGCTCCTGCGTCCGCCAGGGGGCGTTCCGGCGGCAGTGCCTGCCGTTCCGCTGCCGGGATTGCCGCTCGTTGCGACCGCGTCTCCCGCCTCGGTGCCGGCGGTGCGCTCGCCCTGCCTCTGGCCGATACGCAGGTTGTTCTGCACATGCGTGACGCCCGACACGGCTTCGGCGATGTCCTCGGCCCAGCGCTTCTCGTTGCGGTCCCGCACGGTGCCGGTGAGGGTGACCTCGCGGTTCTGCACCGTCACCTCGATCTCCGAGGCATCGACGCGCACGTCGTCGCTGAGGCGCTCGCTCACGTCCTCGCGGATACGGTCGTCGGAACGCTGGTAGTTGCGCGGTCCGCGCCCTCGGTGGTCCTCGCGGCGAACCTCGCCGCGGCTTGCCGTGGCGTCGTTGCCGAAGCGCGTGTTTCCAGGACCGATGCCGTAATTGCTGTGGTCGCGGCGCTCGTTCACGAGGCTCCAGGTGCGCTCGCGATCCTGCATGAGACGGTCGCTCTCGCTGCTGTCGTCGCCAGGACGCGCCCGCTCGCCCGTGATGGTGGAGGCGCCGTAACGTTTCGGGCGATAGCCCCGCCCGGCGGAGCCCCGGCCCGCATATTCGTCGCCATAGCTCTGATAGCCCTCGCCGCCGAAGCCGCCGCGCATCCGCGCATCGCGCATGCCCTCCTCGCCGGGATAGCCGAAGCTGCCGAAGGCCGCGCGCACGTCGTCCTCGTCGCGAAAGCGGAACTCGACGCCGCCGCGCCGTTCATCGCGTTCTGCAGTTCTGCGGCCGCCCTCACGATAATCGTGAGGGCGGTGGCGCCAATCGTCATCCTCGCGCCCGAGGCGCTGATCGAGCTCCCGGCGTTCGTCATTGCTCAGCCGAGAAGGCCTGCCGTCGCGGGTCTGATCGGCGCGCGCCGAGGTCGGCGTGCCCGTGCGGTCGGGCTCGGACGGGGTGGATATGCGGTGCAAGGCGCGGGACGCGTCCCCCTCGCTGTCGGTGGCGAGATCGCCCAGTGCGACGATGCCCACCAGGTGCTTGTCGTGATCGATCACGGGCAGGCGGCGGATCTGATGATCGCTCATCAGCTGCACGATGTGGCCTACATCGTCGTCGTCGAAGCACCACCAGACATTGTCCGACATGACGTCGCGAACGCGGGTCGTGTCGGGCGGAAGTCCTGCCGCCGTTGCGCGGACGGTGATGTCCCTGTCCGTGATCATGCCGCGCAGGCGACGCCCGTCGCAGACAGGCAACACGCCGACATTCATCTCATCCATCAGCCGCGCGGCCTCCTGGATGGTTCTGTCGGGCGAGACCACGCGCACGTTGCGGGTCATGATGTCTGAAATCCTCATGAGCTTCATCCCTCGCAAGGTCACGCGTCGGCATCGGATCCGGAAGCGGAATCCACGTGATGCGCGGGAAATTTGAGCGCATGCCCGGCGCGACCGAATGTGTTCGGTCAATGCGGGGAGGCTGAAAAAGGTTCAGGGATTGTCGGTCGCGAGAACTTCGATGTCCCGGTCGAGACCGCTCTCGACCTTGAAATCCTTCGTATAGACCTTGCCTTCGTGACGGGCGATCAGAACGTACTCGCCTTCCGCTAGCGTCACGGACGGAAACGCCCCGATGGCTTCGCGGATCACGTCGCCGCCGGGGGTCAGCACGCTGAAGGCCGTGCCCGCGAAAGCCTCGCCGCCCTCAGAGGCCACGAGCTTGAGCGTCACGGTGGCCGCGCGGTGATTGAGGGTTGCTTCCGTGACCTTGCCCGCCTCCACCTTCAGGTCGCTGCGCATGATGGCGTTGGCGTCCCCATAGGTGGACACCACGTGATAGGTGCCCTCGGGCAGGCGGATCATTTCATTCGGCTTGGCATTGGCGATGACGAGCTTGCCCTCGGAGTTCTGAGCCTCAGGCACATAGATCGAGAAGGACACGCGGCTGGCCGGAATGGGAGTCTCGCCGACGGCGCCTTTGAGCTTGAGCGCGCCTGCGCTGACCACGAGGCGCTCGTTCAGATTGCCGGATTGGACGCTGATGCGCTTCGAGGCGCTGGCGAAGCCGTAGGTCACATGCACGATGTAGTTGCCTGGCCCCAGCGTGAAGCTCGGCGAGGAACTGCCGGAGCGGGCGACGATACTCGGTTGGGAGGTGTCGCCCCGATCCTCGAAAACGCGCCAGACCAGGCCGGAGCGGATCGGCTCGTTGCTTTCGGAAAAAACGGCGCTCGCACTGACCGATACCTGCTTCGAAGCGAGCGGAGGAGGAGGGGTTTGCGAGAGCGAAGGCACGCCGGGGGACGTCTGGCCGAAGGGGCGAGGCGGCGCCCCGAGGGGCTGAGTCAGAGTCTGGGCCGAAGCAGCGGCCGCCGTCAGGCAGGCCAAAAGGCTCAGGATCGGGAGGCGAGGGTTCAGGAACGTCATCATCAAAAGGGTTCAAAAATCCCGCTGCTGCACAGGAGCGGCTACGGCGGTCTGGATCGGCGCGTCCTCGGTTTCCACGAGATCGGAAGCCGCCGCAACCAAATTCTCGAGGGAGAGGGGGCGGAACTCGAACTCTACACGGTGCTTGCCTGCCGGCACCTCCACACCGCGGAACAGCAGGTTTGCACGGAGCACCGGCCGGCGCTCGCCGTCTATCCGCGCCTCCCAGCCCGGATAATAGATGTCGTGCAGAACCAAAACTCCGCGTTCCGCGCTCTCGACATCCAAGGTCACGGAGTTCCGCCGGTAGCTGACGATCTTCACTTGGCTTGCGGGCTTCCGCATGCCTGGGCGGAGAGGGGCGTAATGGGCCTTGAGCAGGGGCATGCTCTCCTGGTCGATCAACGCCTCCGTCTCGCGATCGAAGTCGGGCAACTCGTCCGCCCCCACCGCGGCCTCCGAGTCCACGACCTGCACATGATGAGCCACATAGGCACGCCGCCCGCTCGTGTTGAGGCGGTAGATCCACATCTTGCCCGTTCCGTAGACCACCTCCGCGTCCGCCAGGCGGGGGAAATGCCGGGGCAGCTTCTGGACGGGCCGGTCGAGGACGAGATAGTCGAGGCCGAGCAGGCCTGCGAGCTCGCATTCATAGCCCCGGAACGTGGCTGGGAACTGGCGCAGGTTCGGGTCCTCGGCGTTCTCGCCCGGCCCGATGGCGCGCTCGTAATCGGCGAGGCGAAGAGGGTTGTAGCCGATGATGTCCTCGATCTCGAGAACCATGGAGGCATTCTGCCAGGAGCCCGCCAGCCCAAGGATCTCCACGCGGGGATACTCGCCCTGCCTATGGCGCTCCGCCAGCTCCCGCTTGAGGATCTGAAGTCCCTGCAGCTGCTCCGGCGGGAGCTTCGTGAAGACGGTGTAACGCTCCGCAGGCTCTGCGTTCAGCGCCGAGGCCGCGTGACGGCCGATCAGTTCCGTGCCGGTCAGAACCACGAGGGCGGCGGCAAGCGCCTCCCGCCGGTACGCGCTGCCGCCCAGCTTGACCGCGAGCGCCATGACGAGGGCTGCCGCGACGAGGCTGCCGCCCGCTTCCGAGAGGGCGGAGAGAACATGGCCGCCCTCGATGGCGAAGGCGATCCCGCTGCCGATGGCGGCGAACACGAGCGAGACCGCCAGGGCCGGAAGCGCGATGCGGAGCCGACCTAGGGCGGCCTCGCCCCAGATCGGCGTTCCTTCCATGACGTAGCGATGCACGAGATAACCCGACGAGAGGGCGAGCGCGATGTTGATGAGGAAGGTCGCATCCGCCGGACGCCGGTAGAGGTTCACGCCCGGCAGATGATCGAAGATCACCTCGAAGCCCGGCGTGTAGCGGCCGAGCGCGTAGAAGAGCGCCAGCAGCCCGACGATCAGGAAGAAGCGGAACTCGCGCGCGAAGATCCTGCCGCCGGCGATGCCGTGCCAGAGGAGGAAGAGGGCCGGGATCGTGCCGATGAACAGGTAGTTCGTGGCCCGGTCGGTCCAGGTGCCCTCGGAAAGGCTGTGCCAGTCCGGGCCCCAGTAGTCATAGGTCCAGCGGAGCGAACCGAAGATGTTGCCGAACAGGACGGTCGCCAAGCTCTCTGGAGGCAGGGAGCCCATGGCCGCGACGCCGAACCCGAAGGAGGGGCGCGTCGAGGTGGCAAGGAACTGCATCGTCAAGATGACTGGAACCGCCAGCAGGATGCCCCCGATCAGGGCCATGGTGAGGAGAAGACCGAGGCGGGAACGGACGTATGCGAAGCGCCGGGGGGACGACCAGATCCGATGCGCGGCCGCGCCGATCAGCGTCAATGCGCAGAGAAAGGCCACCTGATCGCGCCCGATCACCATCAGGGTGGCTGAGACGGCGAAGAGAACCCCGTAGCGATAGGAGCGCCGGTCCAAGGCTTCCTCGAGCAGCCAGAGGGCCAGGGGGAAGAACCCGTAGCTCAGGATAATGCCCGTATGCTGCAGGCGGGCGCTGGCCGAACCGCCGAGCATGAACACGAGGGCCGCCGCCGCCGCGCCCGACCAATGCCAGCCGCGCCGCCGGAAGAGGGGGATGAAGGCCAGAGCGCCGGGAAGGAAATGGGAGAAAACCACCAGATCGAACAGCTCCATGGAGGACTGAGGCGCAAGCCAGCCGAACAGGAGCATGGTGGGCGTGAACAGCAGCGATTGCGGATCGGCGGCCGAAGGATGACCGCCGAAATGGTAGGGGTTCCAGAGGGGCAGCTCGCCGCTGGAGAGCGCCGCCCCGAGATAGCGCAGGGTGGGATAGAACTGGTTCTTCGAATCCCATGGCACTACGGAGCCGGTCAACGGCCAGACGGCGGCGGCCAGGGACCAGACGGCCAGGACGAGGCCGAGGGCCAGAAGCGTCTGGCGCCTGGACCATGCCAGGGGCGGAATGGGATCGTCGGATCCGGGCAAGAATCTCTGCATGCGTCTCAAGCGGCGCTGCGCGCAGGCGACGACCCCATCCTCAGGGAGCCTCATAGGCTCGCTGCATGGAAACCGGCTTGGCGTATCACCGCGCTCCCCCTATACATCCATTGCCGCTTGTTTCCTGTGCAACGGATCGCGCCTTGGAACGCCCGTGTTCTGAACAGCAGCAAGGCGGCGAGACCAAGGCAGGCCTCATGCCCTTCTGCCCTTATCGTCCATGGGCATTCGCAACGATTGTTCCACATTATTCAGGTTGGATGAAGATCCCATGAATGAGAGCCTTTCCCGCCTTCTGAGCCGCCGTTCCGTACCGCCGCGCTGGCTGGGCGAGCCGAGGCCGAGCGCCGAGGAAATCGAGACCATGCTCACCGCCGCGGCCCGGGTACCGGATCACGGCAAGCTGGTTCCCTGGCGCTTCATCCTCATCGAGGGCGAGGCGCGGCAGCGGATGGGTGAGATTCTCGTCGATGCCTTCCTGGCGGACAACCCGGACGCGGATTCGGAGAAGGTTGCCGTGGAGCGGGAGCGCTTCTCCAAGGCCCCGCTCGTGGTGGCGGTGGTGTCCCGCACCGTGCCGCATGTGAAGATCCCCGAATGGGAGCAGGTTCTCTCGGCCGGGGCGGTGTGTATGAACCTTTTGAACGCGGCGACAGCTCTCGGCTATGGCGCCTCCTGGCTGTCGGGCTGGGCCTGCTTCGACCGTCGGGTGCTCGATGCGCTGGGCCTGGCACCGAACGAACGAATCGCGGGCTACGTCCATATCGGCACTGCCAAGGAGAAGCCGACCGACCGCGACCGCCCGAACCTCGCCGATATCGTGACCCGATTCTAAGGATTTCGTTCGCCGCATCGTCTTGCGGCGGACCGGTAGCCACCTCGCTGAAAAAGCCTTCATGTTCTACGAAACCGCCAGCAACGCCCACGGCCTGCCGCACGATCCGTTCAAGGCCATCGTGACGCCACGCCCGATCGGCTGGATCACGGCCATGAGCGCGAAGGGGGAGATCAACCTCTCGCCCTATTCCTTCTTCAATGCGGTCTCCGAGCGTCCGCCGATGGTGGCGTTCTCGTCGGCGGGGAGGAAGGATGCGCTCACCTTCGTCGAGGAGACGAAGGAGTTCGTCTGCAACCTTGCCACCTATGACCTGCGCGAGCGGATGAACGCCACCTCGGCCGTCCTGCCGCGGGGCGAGAACGAGATGGAGCATGCAGGCCTGAATGCCGCGCCTTCGCGCCTCGTGAAGCCTCCGCGCGTGGCGGAGGCATCGGCTGCCCTCGAGTGCAAGTGGCTGCAGACCGTGCCGCTGGCGCCCCTCGGCGGCGGCGAGCCGTCCTATTACCTGGTGATTGGCCAGGTGGTCGGGGTCCATATCGACGACCGCTATATCGTGGACGGACTGGTCGACACCGCTGCCATGCGGCCCATCGCGCGGTCGGGATACCGCGACTATTTCGTCGCGACGCCGGAGACGAAGTTCTCGATGACGCGGCCGGGCTAGCGCATCGTGCGGGAAAGTAGATCCGGTTTTCGCCGACGCAGCCCTTCGGGTCCGCGCCCGACGATGCTCTAGAGCTGCCCCGCGCGCCGCAACAGCCGCTCGGCGCGCAGAAGGTGCGGGCGGTCGAGCATCTCGCCGTTGACGCCGACGACGCCTGCGCCCGGATTGGCCCTGAAGGCCTCGACGACCGCTTGCGCGCGCTCGATGGCTTCCTGTGATGGGGTGAAGGCCTCGTTGATGACGGGCACCTGGGCGGGATGGATCGCCATCTTCGCCACGAAGCCATCGCGGCGTGCAGCGCGGCATTCGGCTGCGAGGCCCTCCATGTCGCGGAAATTGGTGAACACCGAATCGATGGCGTCGACGCCCGCTGCCGCGGCCCCCAGCAAGGTGAGCGCGCGGGCGAGGCGATAGGGATCGGTGTAGAAGCCGCTCCCGTCACGGTTGGTCTCCGCGCCGAGATCGGCGGAGAGATCCTCGCCACCCCAGGTGAGGCCCATGAGACGGTGGCTCGCACCGGAAAAAGTGCCGAGCGCGAAGACGCCCGCCGCGTTCTCCGTGGCGATGGCGAGGATACGGGTCGCGCCGTCGTCGAGACCGAACTCGGCCTCGCGCACGGCGAGCTTCGCGCCCAGATGGGCCACATCCGCGCCGCCCACGCTCTTGGGCAGAACGATTCCGTCAGGCGAGGCCTTCATCACACCGTCGAGATCGGTATCGATCAGACCCGTCGTGAGCCCGTTCACGCGCACGAAAAATCGCGGCCGGTCAGGTGAGGCGCGATGTTCCGCAATGAAGTCCGCCGCGACGTGCCGGGCCTCCTCTTTCGCGTTCAGATCGACCGAATCCTCCAGGTCGATGAGGAGGGTATCGGCGCCCGAGGCGAGGGCTTTGTCGAGCTTCTTGCGGCTGTCGCCGGGAACGAACAGGAGCGAGCGCATCAGGCATTCCTCTTGCGCATGAAGGCCTGGCGGCGGCACTCGGCGACCAGCGTGCCGTCCTGCTTGTAGGCGCGGTGGATGAACTCGACGATACCCGCATTCGGGCGAGATTTCGACTCGCGCTTGTCGGCGATTTCCGTCGTCGCGCTGACGGTGTCGCCCTCGAAGAGCGGCGCGGGAAACCTAACGTCCGTCATGCCGAGATTGGCGATGGTCGTGCCCACCGTCGTGTCGTTGACGGAGATGCCGATCATCAGTCCGAGGGTGAAGAGGGAGTTCATGAGCGGCTTGCCCCATTCCGTCTCGGTGGCGCAGAAATGCGCGTCGATGTGGAGCGGCTGAGGGTTCAGCGTCATGTTGGAGAACAGCATGTTGTCCATCTGCGTCACCGTCCTCGTCAGGCGGTGCTTGATGACGGTACCCACCACGAAGTCCTCGAAGTAGAGGCCTCCGCGCGGGTGCCGGTTCTCATCGCTCATCACGTTGTCCTCCTGTACCGGAAAGGGCATGTCGCTCATGCCTCTTGGAAATCAATAGCCAAACTGCTCCCGCAGGATGCGCTCGTCGAGGCTGTGCCCGGGATCGTGGAGCATCACGAGATCGACGCTTCTGTCCATGGACGCGTGCACGCGGGAGACGTTGCGGAACTCCGTGTGGTCGGCCACGGCGCTCACCGGGCGGTTCTCAGCTTCGAGAACCTCGATCTCGATCTTGGCGTAGTCCGGCAGCAGCGCGCCGCGCCAGCGGCGAGGGCGGAACGCGGAGATGGGCGTCAGCGCGAGGAGCGGCGAGTTCAGCGGCAGGATCGGACCGCCGACGGACAGGTTATAGGCCGTCGAACCGGCGGGCGTGGCCACGAGAATGCCGTCGGCGATCAATTCGGTGATGCGCACCCGGCCATCGATGCTCACGCGGAGTTTCGCCGCCTGGTAGGTCTGCCGGAACATGGCGACCTCGTTGATGGCCCGTGCCGTGTGCGCCACCCCGTGAATATCCCAGGCCACCATGAGGAGAGGGTGGACGACGCTGCGCTCCGCGCTCTCCAGGCGCTCGAACAGGTCGTCCTCCCTGAACTCGTTCATCAGGAAGCCGACCGTGCCCTTGTTCATGCCGTAGATGGGCTTGGAGGCGCCCATGGTGGCATGGAGCGTCTGCAGCATCAGCCCGTCGCCGCCGAGCGCCACGATCACGTCCGCATCCTCCGGGGCGACGTGCTCATAGCGTCTCAGCAGGGCTTCGAGCGCGCTCTGCGCGTCGGGCGCAGCACTGGCCACGAATGCAATCTTGTTGAAACGACGGGCCATGCCCAGATACCCTCGCTGCTCCTGAAAGGACCAAGAGGTACAGGCATAACATGGAACGCCCGCTTCTCGTCTATACGACCTTTCCCGATGTGGACACCGCGCTCGCAATCGGGGAAAGCCTGGTTCGCGATGGGCTGATCGCCTGCATCAATGTTCTGCCGGGAATGCGCTCGGTCTATGCGTGGAAGGGGGCCGTCGAGCGCGGCGAGGAGGCGGTCGGCATTCTCAAGACCCGCAGGGGCCTGCAGGAGCGGGTCCAGGAGGCCTTGAAGGACCGACACCCCTACGAGACCCCGGTCGTTCTCTTCATCGAGCCGGAAGGGGCCGACGCGGCCACCCTGGATTGGCTGGTCCGGGAGACGGCGGGCGGCTAGGGCCGCCCGAACCTCTTCTCAGACCGCCGGGCTCCATTGCACCGGCACGAAGCGATAGCCGTTTCCTTCCTTAGCGATATGGCCGGTGGCCGGGAAGGGAGCGTGATAGAATGCGACCTGCGTCCGCTCCGAGGCCGCCATGTCGAGCATGCGGCGGCGGGTGGCGCGGGCCTGGTCGGCATCCATGTCGAAGATGGCGGACCAATCCGGATGACGCACGAACAGGGCCGGATGGTTCGTGACGTCCGACATGATCATCAGCTTGTCGGAGCCTGAGGAGAGCATATAGGCCGTGTGGCCCGGCGTATGGCCGTGAGCGGCGATGCTCGTGAGGCCGGGCACGATCTCCTTGTCCATCGCGTAGCGCTTCACGTCGCCGGCGATCGGGCCGAAGACCCGGCGCGCGCCCTGGAAGGCTCCCTTCATGCCCTCGGGAGCCTGATTCATGCGCGAATCGTCCATCCAGAAGGCCCATTCGGCTTCCGGCACCATCACCTCGGCATTGGGGAACACCGCCGTGCCGTCCTTCAGGCGAAGGCCGTTGATGTGGTCGCCGTGAAAATGGCTGATCACCACCGTGTCCACCTGACCGGGCTCGAAGCCAGCGGCGCGGAAGTTCTCCATCCACCGGCCGGCGGTAGGCGCGCCCATGTCGCCGTTGCCCGTGTCGATCAGGGTCAGCCGGTCGCCCTGGTTCAGGACAAGGGTGTTGAACGTGATCGGCAGGGCGTCGCCGGGCAGGAAGGTCTCCTGCATGGCAGCCTGGACGTCCTTGAGCTCCGCATTCTTGACGAAGCCCTCGAGGGGACGGCGGGCGAAGCCGTCGTTGATGGCCGTCACCTCGATGTCGCCGACCTTGTAGCGGTAGAAGCCGGGGGCTTGGCGCGACCCCGTGGTGGTGGGGGAGGCCGGGGTGCTGGGCGTCTCCGTATTTGTCTGGGCCAAGGCGGCGGATCCTCCGATCGGAGCGGTGGCAAGAACGGTAGAGGCTAGAATGCCACGGCGTGTGATGGTCATGCGTGTTCTCCCGACATCGATGACATGAGCCTAGAACGGCCCAGCTTCCGGGCAAGAGAACGACCCTTCACAACTCGGCGAGCGGAGGCGGCTCCTCACGGAGACGGGAGGTCAGGTGATGCAGCGCGATGCCGCTCGTGGTGGCGACGTTCAGGGAGTCGAATCCGCTGCTCATGGGGATGGACGCGGTGCGGGTCCGGGCGAGCAGATCGGGGGGCAGGCCGGGCCCTTCGGCGCCAAGCAGCAGTGCCATGCGGCGCGTGGGCCTTACCTGTGAAAGGACCTCCGTTCCCGAGGGAGAAAGTGCGAGGATGTCGAACGACGCCGCCTGGAGAGCCTGCACCATCGCATCGGCTGAAGCGGCGCGGGTGAAGGGCACCACGAGCGCACCTCCGACGGAGACGCGAACCGCTTTCCGGTAAAGGGGGTCGCAGCTCTCCGAATCGAGCAGTATGCCCTGCGCCCCGAAGGCGGCGGCGTTGCGGAAGATTCCGCCGACATTGTCGTGGTTCGTCAATCCGACGAGGCCCAGGACAAGCCCGTTCGGCGGCAGCGCCGCCAGAAAATCCTTGACGGGCGGCAGCGGCGCACGATGCGCGACTGCCAGTATCCCGCGATGGATCGGAAACCCCACGACGGCGTCCATGACCCGGCGGCTTGCCATGTAGACGGGCACATCCGGAGGCAGGTTCCCAAGGGCGTCGCCCAGGCTCTCCATACGGTTCTCGGCGAGCAGGAGGGACTCGATCTCGAAGCGCCGCTGCTTCAGCAGCACGCGCAGGACCACCTCGCCCTCTGCAATGAATCGGTGCTGCCGTCCCGCCAGATCCCGCTCGCGCACGGCGCGATAGGGCTCGATGCGTGGATCGTCCGGGTCGGCAATGGCAATCGGCATCGGGTGTCCCTCACGTCCGGCACCGCTTGCGCGGCGTGCATTCTCCTATGGCAGCGATGCGGGCGGAACAACGACTTTCGCTCCCGGTTAGCCCTTCGACATGGATGGGCCACTCCGCGGCCTTACCGAGGAGAATGAAAATGTTCGATATTGCTGACGGATGGGTATGGGGTCTCGTGATCGTCGGCGGACCGCTGCTGATCGGAATCTTTATGCTTCTCTTCGTCAACCGCCGCAACAAGCTGAACCGGGTCGAACGCGAGGCATCGGATCAGGCCGCTCACGAGAACTGGGGCAAGGAGCGAGTCCGGTGACGGTGCGAGCCGGGTGCTCGAAACTGCGTTCGGGGCGATCAAGGGAAAGTGAGTGGTGCCGGTGGAGAGGATCGAACTCCCGACCTTCGGTTTACAAAACCGCTGCACTACCGCTGTGCTACACCGGCTCTCGTGTGATGCTGAGGTAGCAGCACCCCGCGTGGGACGCAAGTTCCCTTG
>JAPSLB010000019.1:69816-75765 GCA_031181145.1 Microvirga sp. | reverse complement strand
CTTCAGCGATCCGGCACGGTTTTCGTTTGCCCACGGTGGAAAGGACCGCCATCCGTTCCCGGTTCCCGTGCGTGTGTATGACCAGACCATCCGGGTTCTGAAATCCGCCGTTCAGAAAGCGAAGCTCGGGCAGCAGGAGGAGCTTTTTGCCCTGAAGCGGCTCGACGATCAGGCTCGCAGCCTTGAGCGCTTCGCCCGCGGCCCAGGTTTCGACGAGTTGCTGAAGGAGGAGCGAGCAAGATCGCATGCTTACGGCGGCCGTTCCGTTTTCGGAACTGAGCCTCCACCGGAAGACTGGGACTCGCATAGTGCCATATGAGATGAGAGGTCGCAGGGCTCCGCATCGGCATGCGCTTGTCGGGCAGGTTCAATTTCACCATGCTGCAAAGATAGCCGGGATTCATAAAGATAAATCCGGCAGTTGGGGCATGCACCTATGGACAACCAGACGACAGTTCTCAGTATCCTGAAGAAGGCCCGCGATCTTGTGGATGCAGGGCAACATGTGGGCATTATCGAGGCGATCAGTGCCCTTAAGGCGGAAGCAAGCGGACCCAAACGCGATCTCGCGTATTATGCGGTGCTGGAAACTGCAAG
This sequence comes from Microvirga sp., assembly GCA_031181145.1. Classification (GTDB taxonomy): domain Bacteria; phylum Pseudomonadota; class Alphaproteobacteria; order Rhizobiales; family Beijerinckiaceae; genus Microvirga. The sequence goes on along the minus strand of JAPSLB010000019.1, from coordinate 75,168 downwards.
TACGGGCCGGGGAGAGGCTGGGATGTCAGCGTTGTCCGCGGCGAGCAGGGATGCAGCCATGGAGCTACTCGACGCGACGATCAAGCGGATGACATCGAAGCTGCACTGAAAGGAAGGTTCAAGATGGTTTGAACCTTCCTCCGAATGCTGGTCCGTTTACGCGAGGGCCGAGCGCAGATCCTGGATCAGGTCGTCGGCATCCTCGATTCCAACGGACAGGCGAACCAGCCCGTCATCGATCCCGAGTTCCGCGCGCACCTTCGGCGGCACGGAAGCATGAGTCATGATGGCGGGATGCTCGATCAGGCTTTCCACGCCGCCCAGGCTCTCGGCCAGGGTGAAGAGCTGGCAGCGCTCCAAGAAGCGTGTCGCGCCCTCGAGCCCGCCCTTGATGCGAGCAGTGATGATGCCGCCGAAGCCGCGCATCTGGCGCTTCGCCAGTTCATGCTGAGGATGGGATACAAGACCGGGATAGATTACGCCATCCACCTGTGGGTGCGCCTCGAGGAACTCCGCGATCCTCATGGCTGACGTGCAGTGACGCTCCATGCGCAGCGAGAGCGTTTTCAGGCCGCGCAGGGCGAGGAAACTGTCGAAGGGACCGGAAATCGAGCCGATGGCATTCTGCAGAAATCCGATCTTCTCGCATACCTCCTGGTTCTGACCCACTACCACGACACCTCCGACCATGTCGGAATGACCATTGAGGTACTTGGTCGTCGAATGGACGACGATATCGAAGCCGAATTCCAACGGGCGCTGCACCCAGGGGCTCGCGAAGGTGTTGTCGGCCACCAGAAGCGTTCCATGTCCCCGGGCCGCCTGGGCGACAGCCTCCAGATCGGCGAGCTTGAGGAGAGGATTGGTCGGGGTCTCCACCCAGACAAGGCGCGTGTTGGGGCGCAGGGCCGCCTTGACGGCGTCTGCGTTGCCGAGATCGACATAGGTGATGTCGAGACCCGCCGATTGCCTGCGCACCTTCTCAAAGAGTCGCCGGGTGCCACCATAGAGATCGTCCGAGGCGACGATGTGAGAGCCGTGCTCCAGCATGTCGAGCACCGTCGCACTCGCGGCGAGACCGGACGAGAACGCGAAGGCGGCGGAGCCGCCTTCGAGATCGGAGATGCAGCGCTCGAATGCCATGCGGGTGGGGTTCTGCGAACGGGCGTACTCGAAGCCCTTGTGCACGCCGGGGCTTTCCTGCGCGAAAGTCGAGGTCGCATAGATCGGCATCATCACCGCGCCCGTGGTCGGGTCCGGTGTCTGGCCGGCATGGATGCAGCGGGTGGCGAAGGCGAGTTGATTGCGGGCGTTCATCAGGCTTGTATCCGGAAGAAGTTGATGAGGTCGATGCGTGTGGCCAGGCCGACGAAGGTGTCGCCGTCCATGATCACCGGCACGAGACCGGAGGCGAAGAGAGGGAGGAGATCCTTCACAGGTGCCTGTGCCGGAACGGTCTGCAGGCGTGTGACCATGATCTCACGTACAGGCTTGTTAAAAACGCCATGGGGATCGCTCTCGTTAGCTACCAAAGCATCGAGAATGTCGCTCTCGTCCACGAGGCCGACGACACGGCCGTCCTCGATCACCGGCAGCTGCGAAATGTCGGAGGAGCGCATACGCGCAAAGGCGGAGCGAAGCGTCTCGTTGGGGGAGACGAAGATCGTTGCGCCCTCGCCGAAGGGATTGATGACCACATCGCGCGCGGTGCCAGTGGGCTTGCGGTCGAGCCAGCCCTCCTGGGCGATGAAGGCATCGTTGAACACCTTCGACAGATACTTGGCGCCTGTATCGCAGACAAGGGTGACGACGCGCTTCGGATCGCTCTGTTCGCGGCAATAACGCAGCGCCGCCGCCAGCAATGTGCCGGAGGACGAGCCGGCGAGGATGCCTTCCTTGCGCAGCAATTCGCGGGCCGCCGAGAAGCTCTCCTTGTCGCTGATGGAATAGGCCTTCTTGACGAGGGAGAGATCGCAATTAGGCGGCACGAAATCCTCGCCGATGCCCTCGACAGCCCAGGATCCGGCCTCCGTCATCGCTCCCGTCTCAACGAGGGGAGCGAGGATGGAGCCCGCCGGATCGGCCAGAACCATCGCCGTCTTTGGGGAGGCCGTCTTGAGATAGCGACCGATCCCGGTCAACGTGCCGCCGGAGCCGACGCCGACCACGACGGCATCTACATCACCCTCCATCCCGTCCAGGATCTCGGGTCCGGTGCTGGCTTCGTGGGCGGCCGGATTGGCCGGGTTCTCGAATTGGTTGATATAGACGGCCCCCGGCGTCTTGCGGGCGATCTCCAGGGCGAGGTCCTGATAGTAGTCAGGATGACCCTTACCCACGTCCGAGCGCGTGGTGACGACCTCCGCGCCGAGAGCCTTCGCATGGAGCACCTTCTCGCGGGACATCTTGTCGGGAACGACGAGAAGCGTGCGGTAGCCTTTGCTGGCGCCGACCAGGGCGAGACCGACGCCCGTATTGCCGGCTGTTGCCTCGATGATGGTGCCGCCCGCCTTGAGGCTGCCGTTCCTCTCCGCGGCCTCGATCATGGCCCGGGCCGGGCGATCCTTGATGGAACCGCTCGGATTGGCGCTTTCGAGCTTCAGGAACAATCGGCAGGGACCGGTATCCAGGCTTGTCACCTCGACGAGAGGTGTGCGACCGATCAGGTCCAAGGCTCCACGGGCAGCCATTTAACGTAACCTTTATGTGAAATAGATCATTGGTTCTATATAAATGTGAAAACTGCTCCTGCCTATAGGTGGCCGTAGGAATTTTCGGGAGAGGGGCAGGCCTCGCTCTCTCATTGCAGAGAATCTATCCGAAAACCGCCTACACCTCACCTCCTTTGTTGATAATCTGGATCCAACGGATAAAACCTCACTCTATTGGAGTGAGGTTCATGCTCGACCGCATCACCGGAATGCAGATATTCGTGCGGGTCGCGGCCCTCGGCAGCCTGTCTGCTGCAGCCCGCGCGCTCGGCATCTCCCAGACTATGGCGACGAAGCATGTTGGGGCCATTGAGGAGCGATTGGGGGTGAAGCTCCTCCATCGGACAACCCGCCGGCTGACTCTGACCGAGGCGGGACGGCGCTACCTTGAAAGCGCCGAACGCGTCCTGACGGAAGTCGAGGAGGCCGAGGCCGCAGCCTCTGCCGAGCGGGTCGAGGTTCGGGGCATGCTACGGGTGAATGCTCCCCTCTCGTTCGGCTTTCGGGAACTCGCGCCTCTCATGGCCGAGTTCTCGCGCCTTCATCCCGCCGTAACGGTGGATCTCGGCCTGAACGACCGCTTTGTCGATCTCATAGAGGAGGGGTGGGACTTGGCCATACGGATCGGGCGGCTGCGGGATTCCACCATGATTGCCCGCAGGATTGCGCCATGCAGGCTCGTGGTGTGCGGTTCACCTTCCTATCTTTCGGATCGAGGGATCCCGGAAAGCGTGGCTGACCTATCCCGACACAATTGCCTCGGCTACACCCTGTCTCGGGGCGTGGGGCCAGATGAATGGGCGTTCGGTGCCGACGGCAAGGTGAAGGTGGCAGTCAGAGGCAACCTTCGCGTGAACAACGGGGACGCGCTGGTTGCCGCCTCGATAGCAGGGCAGGGCCTGATCTATCAGCCTACCTTTCTCGTGAGCGGCGCATTGCAGACGGGACAGCTCATCGCATTGACCCTCGATCATCCGCCGCTCGATCTGCCGGGTGTCTTCGCCGTGTACCCGGCCAATCGCCACCCGCCCGCCAAAGTGCGTGCCTTCGTGGACTTCCTTGCGCAGCGGTTCGGGCCCAGCCCGCCCTGGGAACGAGGGCTGAAGCTGCAGCTGTGAATGCCCTGAAACGGCGGGGTGTCATATTGGAACAACAATCTGCCACATGAACTCGACCTTTCTGTTTTCAGCTCAAAGGAGGTCTGAATACAATCCTGCTCTCTTGAACCTCTCTTGGAACTTTTTAGGGGAGCCTACGTTGTTGATGGTCGACATCCGTCTAGAGTGGTGAGAACACCCGTCGGGCGTCCGTACAGCAAGGGGAGCCGGGCCGTTTGCTCGGAATGGTGTTACAGGGGGCCTTATGCCACAAGTCGAATCTGCCACATCGCAGCTTGATCTCAGGCTGCTGCTCAAAGTCTTGCGTGCTTTCCGGAAAGGCGATTTTTCCGTTCGCCTGCCTTCGGATATGATCGGGATCGATGGCGAGATAGCAGAGGCCTTCAACGATATCGCCGACCTGAACCAAGGGCTCGCCAAGGAGCTCGACCGGATCGCGAAAGTGGTCGGCAAGGAGGGCCGCATCAGTGAGCGTGGCCAGCTCGACGGCGCCACGGGATGCTGGAGCGAATGCATTAGTTCCGTGAACTCCATGATCGGCGACATCGTACAGCCGACCGTGGAAGTCGCCCGGGTGATTGGCGCCGTGGCCAAAGGCGACCTCAGCCAGTCCATCGAGCTTGAAACCGAAGGGCGCCCCTTGCGCGGTGAGTTCCTGCGCATCGGCAAGGTGGTCAACACCATGGTCGGCCAGCTCAGCAGCTTCGCCTCAGAAGTGACGCGCGTGGCGCGCGAGGTGGGCTCGGAGGGCAAGCTCGGCGGACAAGCGCGCGTGAAGGGCGTTGCCGGCACCTGGAAGGACCTGACCGACAACGTCAACCTCATGGCGGCGAACCTGACCGGGCAGGTGCGCAACATCGCCGAGGTGACGACTGCTGTGGCCATGGGCGATCTGTCGAAGAAGATCACCGTGGAGGTTCGCGGCGAGATCCTGGAGCTGAAGAACACCATCAACACGATGGTGGACCAGCTCAATTCGTTCGCCGGTGAAGTGACGCGCGTGGCGCGCGAGGTGGGCACCGAAGGCAAGCTCGGCGGTCAGGCGGAGGTAAAGGGTGTCGGCGGCGTCTGGAAGGACTTGACCGAGAATGTGAACATGATGGCGGCGAACCTGACCGGGCAGGTGCGCAATATCGCGGAAGTCACGACAGCCGTTGCTCGGGGCGATCTCTCCAAGAAGATCACGGTCGATGTGAAGGGCGAGATTCTAGCGCTGAAATCCACCATCAATACCATGGTGGATCAGCTGAATTCCTTTGCATCGGAAGTGACGCGCGTGGCGCGCGAGGTGGGCACGGAGGGCAAGCTCGGCGGTCAGGCGCAGGTAGAGGGCGTCGGCGGTGTCTGGCGCGATCTCACCGAGAATGTGAACATGATGGCGGCGAACCTGACCGGGCAGGTGCGCAACATCGCGGAAGTCACGACAGCCGTGGCCAATGGCGATCTCTCCAAGAAGATCACCGTGGAGGTGAAGGGCGAGATCCTGGAGCTGAAGAACACCATCAACACGATGGTGGACCAGC
>JAPSLB010000019.1:0-69716 GCA_031181145.1 Microvirga sp. | reverse complement strand
AAGTCACGACAGCCGTGGCCAATGGCGATCTCTCCAAGAAGATCACCGTGGAGGTGAAGGGCGAGATCCTGGAGCTGAAGAACACCATCAACACGATGGTGGACCAGCTCAACTCGTTCGCCGGTGAAGTGACGCGCGTGGCGCGCGAGGTGGGCATCGAAGGCAAGCTCGGCGGTCAGGCGCAGGTGCGCGGCGTTGCAGGTACATGGAAGGACCTGACCGATAACGTGAACATGATGGCGAACAACCTCACCAGCCAAGTGCGTGGTATCGCCAGCGTCGTGACGGCGGTTGCCGAGGGCGACCTCAAGCGCAAGCTCAGCGTCGACGCGAAGGGGGAAATCGCCGCCCTCGCGGATACGATCAACGAAATGATCGATACGCTCGCGACCTTCGCCGATCAGGTGACCAACGTGGCTCGCGAGGTAGGTGTCGAAGGAAAGCTGGGCGGCCAAGCCCGCGTGCCGGGCGCTGCAGGGTTGTGGCGCGATCTCACCGACAACGTGAACCAACTCGCCGCGAATCTCACCACTCAGGTGCGTGCCATCGCGGATGTGGCGACTGCCGTGACGAAGGGCGACCTGACCCGGTCAATCTCGGTCGAAGCGTCTGGTGAGCTTGCCTCGCTCAAGGACAACGTCAACGAAATGATCCGCAACTTGCGCGATACGACGCTCAAGAACGCGGAGCAAGACTGGCTCAAGACCAACTTGGCAAAGTTCACGCGTCTGCTTCAGGGCGAACGCGATCTCACCACCGTGTCCAATATGATCCTGTCGGAGATCGCACCGCTGGTGAATGCGCAGCACGGCGTGTTCTACATGGTCAACTCGGACGGCAACGAACCGGTCCTCGATCTCGTCGCTTCCTACGCATTTACGGAGCGTAAGCACCTCAACAACCGCTTCCGGTTGAAGGAGGGCCTCGTAGGGCAAGTGGCCTATGAGAAGAAGCGCATTCTCATCACCAACGCTCCCGGCGACTACATCACGATCAGCTCCGCGCTTGGTGAGGCTCCGCCGCTCAACATCATCGTTCTGCCAGTATTGTTCGAGCAGGAGGTGAAGGCCGTCATCGAGCTCGCCTCGTTCAGCCGATTCTCGGAGACCCATCAGTCGTTCCTCGACCAGCTGACGGAGTCGATCGGCATCGTTCTCAACACTATCGCCGCCAACATGCGGACTGAAGGTCTGCTCAAGCAGTCCCAGCTCCTGACCATCGAGCTGCAGAGCCAGCAGGAGGAGTTGAAGAACACCAACGATCGGCTTGAGCAGCAGGCAGCCACGCTCCGCCAGTCGGAAGAGCTCCTGCGTCAGCAGCAGGAAGCGCTGCGGAAGTCTAACGAAGAGCTTGAGGACAAGGCCCGCCTGCTCGAATTGCAGAAGCAGGAGGTCGAGGACAAGAACCGCGAGGTTTCCATGGCCAAGACGGCCCTGGAGGAAAAGGCCGAGCAGCTGTCACTGACCTCGCGCTACAAGTCCCAGTTCCTCGCCAACATGAGCCACGAGCTGCGCACGCCGCTCAACTCGCTCCTGATCCTGTCGAAACTCCTCACGGAGAACCCGGAGGGCAATCTCAGCGAGAAGCAGAAGGAGTTCGCCAAGACGATCCATGCGGCGGGTTCCGATCTGCTGGCCCTGATCAACGACATCCTCGACCTGTCGAAAATCGAGTCCGGCACAGTGAGCCTCGAAGTCATGAAAGTTGGCTTCAAGGATCTCGTTAGCCATATGGAGCGTACCTTCCGCCAGATTGCGGAGGAGAGAAAGCTCGACTTCCATATCGACGTAGACGAAAAATTGCCGCCGACGATACGCACGGATTCGAAGCGCCTGCAGCAGGTCCTGCGCAATCTTCTCTCCAACGCCTTCAAATTCACGGAGAAGGGTGGCGTCAAGCTACGCATCGGGTCGGCCGAAGGTTCGCCTCTGCGGGCTGGCAGCCAATGGATCTCCATCTCCGTCACGGATACGGGAATCGGCATTCCGGAGGACAAGCAGCGCATCATCTTTGAAGCGTTCCAGCAGGCGGATGGCACCACAAGCCGCAAATATGGCGGAACGGGGCTGGGCCTGTCGATCAGCCGCGAGATTGCCCGGCTTCTGGGCGGTGAGATTGTGGTGTCGAGCACGCCGGGGCAGGGATCGACCTTCACCCTGTTCCTCCCGCTGGAGCCGCCTGCGAACCATGGAGCCCAAACCCAGGCCTCAGCCCGTGTGAATGGCAATGGAGCAACGGGAGCATCCTCTGAGGAAGCACCGTCCACGATCCTGCGTCAGCCTTCAGCCCCCATGGCGCTCTCCGCCTCGCTCGACGACAGGCATGCCATAGTCTCGGGAGATCGGGTCGTATTGATTATCGAAGACGATGCGATGTTTGCATCGGTTCTGCTGGAGCTCGCCCGCGAGCAGGGCTTCAAGGGATTGATCGCCATGGATGGCGCTACGGCTCTCGCCTTGGCTCATCGCTACAAGCCGCATGCCATTACTCTCGATATCGGCTTGCCCGACATGGATGGTTGGGCACTGCTCGACCTTCTCAAGCACGATCCGAGAACGCGTCATGTGCCGATCCACGTGATCTCCGTGGATGACCAAAAGAAGCGCGGCCTCAGGGCCGGGGCCTTCGGGTTCCTCGAGAAGCCGGTGGATCGGGATGCGCTGATGGCGGCTCTCAACCGCACGAAGGACTTCATCGACAGGCCGGTCAAGAAGCTGATCCTTGTCGAGGATGACGACAACCAGCGGATGAGCATTTCCGAGCTGATGAAGGGCGAGGAGGTGGATGTCACTGCCGTTGCCACTGCGGAGGAGGCGCTTGAAACAATCCAGGCACGTCAATTCGATTGCGCTGTGGTTGATCTCGGGTTGCCGGACCTTCCGGGTGCGGAACTCATCGAACGTATCCGGAAAACAAAAGGGGGGGAAGAGCTTCCGATCGTCATCTATACCGGGCAGGATCTGAGTCGCTCCGAGGAGCGTCGCCTTGAGCAGATCGCTGCAACGGTGATCCTGAAGGGTGAAGGGTCTTCCGAGCGGCTTCTCAACGACACTGCCCTGTTCCTGCATCGTTCCATCAGCGCGATCCCGGAAGAAAACCAGATTATCGTCGAGCCGAAGGGAGAAGCCGCCCTCGAGGGCCGGAAGGTTCTGATCATCGATGATGACATGCGCAACATCTTCTCGCTGACGAGCGCTCTTGAGCAGCATGGCCTCACGGTCATTTTCGCGGAGAACGGGCTTGAGGGGATCGAGAAGTTGAGAGAGGCGCCGGATGTCGATATCGCTCTTGTCGACATCATGATGCCGGAAATGGACGGTTATGAGACGATGCGGGAAATCCGGAAGGATCCGCGTTATGGAAGCATCCCGCTCATTGCCGTCACAGCGAAGGCCATGAAGGGCGACAGGGAGAAGTGTCTGGAAGCCGGGGCGACCGATTATGTCTCGAAACCTGTGGACATCGATCAACTTCTCGCCGTCTTGCGCGTTCAACTGAGTCGAAGCACCTATGTGCCTGAGGGGAAGACGCACTCCAATGGTGCAGCAGAGACCGGTCTGGGGACATGATGGAACGTAACGGGCAGGGCGGGCCGGAAGTTGATCTGAAGCCTCAGACTCTCGGAACCGCCATGTCCAATCCCGTGCTGGCCAAGATTCTGGTGGTCGATGATGACCCCCGGAATCTGATCGCTGTGGAGGAGATCCTCCGAGGCCCAGGGATCGAAATCGTCAAGGCCGCTTCCGGCGAGGCAGCATTGCGACAGGTCTTACAGCATGATTTCGCCGCCATCCTGCTAGACGTGCAGATGCCTCGTCTCGACGGCTACGAAGTTGCGGGACTTATCCGCAACCGGCCGCGCTCATCGCGCGTGCCGATCCTATTCCTGACGGCCTTCAACAAGGAGGATATGCATGTCTTCCGTGGCTACTCGGCAGGTGCGGTCGACTATGTCTTCAAGCCCATCGAACCGCTGATTCTTAAGTCCAAGGTCGATGTATTCGTCGATCTCTACAGAAAGACTGAGGAGATCCGGAGGCAGGGGGAGGAAGAGCGGCGCCTCCTGATGGAGAACCTGCGGGTCCGCAGCGAGAAGCTCAAGACCGAGCAGGCCCTTCGCCGCCGCGAGGAGCACCAGGCCATTGTGCTGGAATCGCTGCCGATCGCCCTCTACACCGCATCTGTCCACGAGGATCACCGGCAGCTGCATTTCACCAATGAAAGCATTGAACGCATCACCGGTTTCCCGCCGAAGGCATTCCTCGAGTCGCCGGATTTCTGGTCGTCCCGCCTTCATCCCGATGACAGAGACCGGGTGTTGAGTCAGCTTCAAGACTTGACGGATCAGGGGGCTCTCACCCTGGAGTACCGTTGGACCTGCGCCGACGGGAGCGAGCGATTCTTCCTCGATCAGACCATGCTCATGCATGACGACGATGGACGGCCGCGTGAATTCTTCGGCATGTGGTTCGATATCACGGAACGCAAGCAGATGGAGCAGAATCTGCTCCACGCCAGCAAGCTCGAAGCCGTGGGGCGCCTGACGGGCGGCATCGCCCACGACTTCAACAACATGCTGAGCGTCGTGATCGGCAATCTCGATCTGTTGCAGAGGGCGATCAAAGGTAATGCGAAAGCGGAGCCCCGGGTCAGGATGGCTATGGAGGGTGCGCAACGCTGCGCCGATCTCACGCACAGGCTCCTGGCCTTCTCGCGGCGCCAGCCTTTGCAGGTTTCTACCATCGATGTCGGGGCCCTGATGCCGGGGCTCCTGGAACTGATGCGCCGTACCCTGGGTGAGCGCATCAATATCAGTCTCCAGGGCGAAGACAACGTCTACCCAATCGAAGTCGACCGTGCGCAGTTCGAGGCTGCGTTGCTCAATCTCGCGGTCAACGCCCGCGACGCCATGCCCGAGGGCGGCAACCTGTCGATCACCATCGGCACCCAAACCCTTGATGAAAGCAAGGTTGAGCGCCCAGGAGATTACGTCGCGATCGCCGTACGTGATACAGGGATCGGCATGCCCCCGGAGGTTCTCCAGCGCGTATTCGAGCCCTTCTTTACGACCAAGGAGAGCGGGAAGGGAACGGGCTTGGGCCTCAGCATGGTCTACGGTTTCGTGCAACAATCCCATGGGCATGTGGAAATCGACAGCGCTCCTCATGAAGGGACCACCATCCGAATCTTCCTGCCGCGGGCCCATGGAGCCACCGAGAGCCTGAACGACAAACAGGCGAGTGATACAAAACCCTTCGGTGCCGGGCAGACCGTTCTTGTCGTCGAGGACAACCCCGCTGTCCGGCAGGTGGCGATCTCGACCTTGCTTGCTCTCGGATTCGACGTGATCGAGGCCGAGACGGGTGATGAAGCGGCGATCTTGCTGAAGGCGAATGACCGGATCCGGCTGGTGCTGTCGGATGTTCGCATGCCGGGTGGACTTAGCGGAATCGATCTTGCGCGGTTCATCAAGAGTGAAAAGCCGGGCGTGCAGGTTCTCCTTACGACCGGCTACGTGGATGGCGAGGAAGTGATCGAGGATGTCGAACTTCTCTACAAGCCATATCGCGCCACGGACCTTGCCGAGAGAATCCAGGCCCTTCTGGAAAAGGTACAGCCGCTTGCAAGGAATGTCATTCCGATGCGGGCCACAGTACCCGCGTGACGTGATGTTTCCTCCGCTTCAGGGCCGGGATGACCACTCCGTTCGTTCTACATTGCCTTGCTTGGGTTTGTGAGGAGATCGATCTGGATCCGCCCCCGATGAACAAGCCGCCGGACATCGTCTTTTTGGACTTCGAAGCTTCTTCACTGAGTAAGAACAGCTACCCGATCGAAGTCGGCTGGGTATTTGCGTCGGGACGGGAAGAAAGCCACCTCATCAGACCTGCGCCTGCATGGACGGACTGGTCCGAGGAATCGGAGGCGACCCACCACCTCACGCGAGAACGGCTGTTCGCGGAAGGCAGGCCGCACGACGAGGTGGCCAAGCGCATGCTGGAGGTGCTCTCGGGGCATGCTCTCTTCGCAACCGCTCCCTCATGGGATGGTCAGTGGCTCAGCAAGCTGCTGCGAAGCGCCAGTCTTCCTCGGCATGTATTGCGCGTGCAGGATACGGATGTCGCGCATGAGGAGGCGATCGCACGGATCTTGCAGGAAGCCGGTATGTCCGAGAGCGAGATAGCAGTCCGTGCAAAGGAGATTCTCGGTCGGGCCCGGCTCGAAGACGAGGCAGAGGGCGATCCCGATCACCGTGCCCTCGCGGATGCAAAGCGCGAGCTGCGCTTATGGCGCAATGTGCAAGAACGCGCCGAGAACTATGTACGCGGCCACAAATCGAGGATTTGACGACGATATCGATCAGGCCTCGAGGCGCTGAAGGGCCGCCCTATCGCGCAGCACGATGCAGCGGCGATAGGAAGGCACCTCGATGATGCCTTTGCGTTCCAGCTGAGTGAGCGAACGCGAGACGGTTTCAATCGCCAGACCCTGGTGGTCGGCGATGTCGATGCGCGACATCGGTAGATTGATCTGACCGCCTTTCGGGAGGCGCCCGGAAAGAACCAGAAGGAAGGTGGCGATTTTCTCGAGTGCGTGCTTGCGGCCGAGCAGCAGCATGTGGTCCTGCTCGCGTTCGAGAGAGCACATCATGGAGGAAATCACCTGATTGGCGAAAGCCTGATCTCGAGAGGCCAGGATCTCCAGGCTGCAGCGACGGTACACAATAATGGTGGCATCGCCCAGGGCTTCGGCGTTGAAGCGGTGCTCCGAACCGGACTCAATGCCGAAGATGTCGCCAGGAAGATGGAAGGCATCGATTTGGTGGCGGCCGCCGCTCAGAAGCTTGAAGGTGCGCACCGCACCCGAAACCACCTTGTAGAGGTAAGCGGCCCTGTCGCCTTCGGCGAAGATCTCTTCATCCTTGGTCACCTTGCGGGCAGTGCCGACCGTCTGACGCGAGGAGGAAGGACAGGGACTGGCGCACGGCCAGATCATCATCCACCACATGCACGATCGCTTCACTCGGCATTCGTCAACTCCTCCTGACTGACGGCACGTAGCGTAAATCTGAATACCGTACCCCGACCAACTTCGGACTCGATCCAGATCTTCCCGCCATGAGATTCGACGATGGTCCGGCAAATCGATAGGCCAACGCCCATGCCGTGTTCCTTGGTCGTCACGAAAGGCTGAAAGAGGCGCTGCAGAACCTCCGGCTCGATCCCTGTCCCGGTGTCGCTGACGCTGACCTCCACAAAACCATCCTAAGGGAGAGCATGGCTGGCGATCTCCAATTCGCGCCGCGTCGAGTCCTGCATGGCCTCAATGGCGTTCCGGATGAGATTCAAGAGGACCTGCTGAATCTGAATCCGGTCCGCCAGCACAAGGGTCGCGTCGGAATCCAAACGGTACGTGATGCGCACACCCTTCTCACGGGCCCCTACCAGGGCGAGAGCACTCTCCTCCTCAATCAGCTTGGGCAGGTTTTCGATGTGACGCTCGCTCTCACCACGCGCCACGAATTCGCGCAGGTGGCGGATGACCTGGCCCGCGCGCAACGCCTGTTCGGCAGCTTGGCTCACGGCACCCTCCAGCATCGATACGTCCTGACCTTCCATCCGTTGAAGGATGCGGCGGCAGCCTTTCAGGTAGTTCCTGATGGCAGTGAGAGGCTGGTTGATCTCATGGGCGAGAGTCAAGGCCATCTCGCCGAGAGCGGTGAAGCGCGACATGTGCACGAGCTCGGATTGCAGCTCCTGCAAACGGGCCTCCGTCTTCTGCCGCTCGGTGAGATCACGGATGAACCCGGTGAAATAGCGCTGGCCGCCCGATCACATCTCGCCGACGGCCAGCTCGATGAGGAAGGTGGCACCGTCCTTGCTCTGTCCCACCACGACGCGGCCGATGCCGATGATGCGACTTTCGCCTCTTGTGAGATAGCGGTGCATGTAGTCGTCGTGTTGCTCGCGATAAAGGGCGGGCATGAGGATCCTGATGTTCTCGCCGGTGACTTCGTGATCCTTGTAGCCGAACAATTGCTCGGCGGCGGCGCTGAAGAACTGGATACGCGCCTGCTCGTCGATGACGATCATGGCGTCCGGCACCGTCTCGAGGATCGACCGCAGATGCGCCTCGCGGGTTTTCAGGGCCTCCTCGGCAGCGACGCGTTCGGTGATATCACGGGTCACCTTGGCGTATCCGAGAAGCTGGCCTGCTTCATTCTTCAGCAGGGTCAGGGTGATATGGGCGATGAAACTCGACCCGTCCTTACGCAGGCGGAGGCCCTGCTCCTCGTAGCGCCCCTATCGCGTGCCGTCTCAAGAGCCTGTGCGGCTTTGCCCCCGACAGGGCCTTCCGGCATGTGGAAGGTTGAGAAGTGCCGGCCAAGGATTTCGTCTCCGGCCCACCCGGTGATATGTTCTGCGCCCGCGTTCCAACCAATGATCCGCCCTTCCGTGTCGAGCATGCAGATCGCATAATCCGTGACGGCATCGACCAGGAGTTGGAAGCTGATGCCTTGTTGCGTCAGGGCGGCGGGAGCAGAAGCCGAAGCGTTCAAAGGAAACTCCAGTTTGGAATAGCTCTTCAGCCATCGGCACAGATCGGCATCGGGAGAACGGGCTCCATTCCTAAGATGTCCATAGCACAGGCAGAAGGACGCTCATACAGACCTATATTGTCGCGATTGACGCCTAGATGAAGCCTCTAGTGCATCATGCCGGCCGCCAGGGCGCCCAGAAGGGCAGAGCCGAGGAGCATTCCGTCATGGAGACCTAGGAGCCAACGGGACGGCTCTTCCCCCTCGTGGACCCAAAGTGTGGTGCCCATCGCCACCATGGGCCAGCTGATCCCGAGAACGGCCGTCGAGACCGCGAAGGCGGCAGCCGTAGTAGCCGACAGAAAGATCACGATCGCAACTGCGATCAAGGTGCAGCCGCCGAATGCGATCCAAGCAGGGCGGATCATCTTCGGGAGCCCCGCCAACGCCAGAGAAGGCGCATACATGGCGATCACGTGCCAAGCGACGATGCCTGAAACGACCTCGCCAAGCCCACACCCGATCATGGCGATCGGGGTCGCCCCCATGAGAGCGGTCATGGCAAAACAGCCGAGAGCGCCGATCAGGCTGGGCCACAGGATACACCGCCACCCCTGCACAGGAGTGGAGCCGGCGCGCAGCCGGTGAATCCGGCGGTAGGGCAGGGTTGCCCAGCTCCCGCTCGGGGCGAGGGAGAGACCCGCGAGTGGGAGTATGGTCAGGGTGAGCACCTGGGAAAGCACCGAAAGCGCGAAGGCGGCCCTAAGCAGCGCCGTATCGCCGTAATCCTGGGTGTTGCCGGCGGCTTCAATCGGTTCGCAGAGGCAGTCGAGCCGCCCTGCACGCGGTGTGGCAGGCGATGCGCTCATGGCTTCAGATTGTCGTCTCTCAGGACGCGAATGGCTGCGCCGTCCACGTCGTCATACTGGCCGTTCTTGAGCGACCAGAGAAAGGCAGCGAGGCCTGACAGGCCCAGCAGCAACGCCATAGGGACGAGGTAGATCAAGACTTCCATGAATCAGGTTCCCTGTAGGGCCGGAACGGCTGCATTCGCCTTGATGGGTGGGGGCGCGCTCGTCAGCGGCGTGGCCTTTGCACTCCGGGCGCGAAGAGCGTTCAGAGTCACGATGGTTGAGGAGCCGGACATAGCCAGCGCGGCCACTAATGGTGTCACGTAGCCAAGGAACGCCAGGGTGACCGCGATCAGGTTATAGACCAGCGCGATCGCCAGGTTCTGGCGCATCAAGGCGTGAGCGCGGCGTGCAACGGCGATGGCATCCAGAACAGGGGAGAGCCGGCCTCCGAGGAAGACAGCATCCGCCTGTGCCTGGGTGATGCCGGCCGCCGTGATCGGTGAAATGGATGCATCGGCCGCTGCGAGCGCCGGTGCGTCGTTGAGACCATCACCGGTCATGGCGGGGCGCCGCACCGTCTCACCAGTGACAAGGCTTTCATCGAGCTCGGAATTCCCCGAAAGCACGATTCCGTCGATCGCGATGCGTTCACCGGGGCGCACGAGGACGCGATCGTCGGGCTTGAGCGCGGCGGTAGGAACGAGAACCGCCTCGTCCTTCTCGTCGAGGCGGTGCGCGACCTCAGCCTTGAGAGCCGCGAGGTTGCCTGCAACGGCGCGGGTGCGCCGGCGCATGGCCTGATCGAGATAGCGGCCGCAGAGGAGGAAGAAGAGCAGCATCACGACGGAGTCGAAATAGGTGGGCTCGGCGTGATTGATGGTCTCTACAACTGACATGATCAGAGCCAACAGAATACCGATGGTGATCGGCACGTCCATATTCGTGCCTTGGCCCTCAAGGCGTTCATGGCGTTGCAGAAGAAGGGTTGGTCGGCGTAAGCCACGGCCGGAAGAGCGATGAGGGCCGCTAGCCAATGAAAGAAATCGCGGGTTTCCGGTATGATGTCGGTCACGTTGCCGGACCAGACGGAGACCGCAAGCAGCATGATGTTCATGGAGGCGAAACCCGCCACGGCAAGGCACTTGAGAAGCCACTGAGAGCGGCGCGCTTCTTCCTCGATCAGTTGCGAACGGTAAGGGTGAGCCCGATAGCCGAGACGCTGGAGTTCGCTGATGATCGCGGAGGGGGCAAGAGCGCCATCCTTCCACTGCACGGCCAGACGATGTGTGGTGCAATTGAGACGCGCATCCACGATGCCACTCAGGCGACAAACTCCACCCTCTATCTCGTCGATGGCTCCGAATCCGATAAGGGCTGTGGCTTCGTCGGTGGCGTAGCCCTGGAAATTGCGGTGCAGCCGACCCTCGCGCTGGTGCACGACGAGCGGATCTCCGAGCTTGGCGAAATGATCAATGTCGATCCGGACATAGCCCGCATCCAGGAGGGCACAGGCCGCTGCGGCGCTCTGCTCATGGCGCTGGACGGCGTCGGGCGGGCTTCTTCCGGCTGGAGCGCCTGATGGCGCTTCATCCACGGAACATGAGCGTAGCCGAAAAGAGCGATGCGGTCGGGGTCAAGTTGCAACGCCTGCTCGATGGTGCGCAAGACGCTCGCAGTCGTCTGATAGGGAAGCCCATACATCAGGTCGAGGTTCAGGCCGCTCACTCCTGCATGCCTCAGCCAGGCGGCAATCTTGGCTGTCTGGGCGGGCGACTGGATCCGTTTGATGGTTTCCTGAACCTTTGGGTCATAATCCTGCACCTCCAGGCTGGCCCGGCTGAGCCCTGAGCCGGCCAGTGCCTCCACATGCTCTAGGGTGATGGTGCGCGGATCGATCCCGACTGCGATCTCGGCGTCGGAGTGGATCCCAAAGGAGCGATCGAGCCGCCTCATGATGCGCCTGAGGTCGTCTCCGGACAGGATCGTTGGGGTGCCGCCGCCCCAATGAATGTGCGTTACGCTCATGCGGGCCGGCAAGTACTCCGCCACTCGCTCGATCTCACGCTCCAGAAGCTCCACATAGGACGCTATCGGGCCGTAGCTGCGGGCAACTGTTGTGTGGCACCCGCAATAGAGACAAAGTTCCGCGCAGAAGGGGACATGCAGGTAGAGCGACAGCTCCGTCTGTGGGGACAGTTCCGAAAGCCAATTCGCATAGGTAGAGGGATCCACCGCCGGCTTGAAATGCGGTGCGGTGGGATAACTCGTGTAGCGCGGGACGCGCTGATCGTAGCGGGTGATGAGTTCTGGCGTCATGCCAGCTCTTTGCTTCGTCCCCAGGCGGGCGGCCTTAATTTAGGTCAAGCCTACCTGTCCGCTCCGTCCACTCTCATCCAACGGGCATGGGTTGAACCTTTGGCGCGATCCGCCATGTTGATTCAATGGATGGTCCCTCACGACTTGGCACGATCAGGTCCCGGGAGGCGGGTTCGAGGAGTTTGCGATGCAGTCACCGGAGGAATGGCAGATCCCGCCGGAATTCCAGCCCGACCCGGACGCTCTCGCCTACGACCTGCGAGAAGCCCTGAGTTCCATCGTTTCACTCCGGGCCCGGGTTCCCGAGGATGCGTTTACCGCCGAAACCCTCGGGACTGAACGGGCCGGGCAGGGTGTGGTCATCCGGGCGGATGGCCTTGTCGTGACCATCGGCTATCTGATCGCCGAGGCCGAGGAGGTCTGGCTTACGACCAATGAGGGCCGCATTGTCGAGGCACATGCGCTGGCCTACGATTATGACAGCGGCTTCGGCTTGGTGCAGGCCTTCGGACCGCTTGGACTGCCGGTCATGCCATTGGGGGATTCCCGGCGCCTATCGCCCGGAGATCGGGTGGTCATGGGCGGCAGCGGCGGGCGCGCCCATTCCCTGAGCGCCCAGGTGGTCGCCTGCCAGGAATTCGCCGGCTATTGGGAGTATCTCATCGAGGATGCCATCTTCACTGTGCCCGCTCATCCCAATTGGGGCGGCGCGGCTCTGATCGGTCCGCGCGGGGACCTCATGGGCGTTGGTTCGCTGCAACTTCAGCACCAGGCACAGGGCGGTGCCATTGTTCCCTTGAACATGAGCGTGCCTATCGATCTCCTGAAGACGATACTCGACGATCTTTTGACATTGGGACGGGTGAGCCAGCCTCCGAAGCCGTGGCTCGGCTTCTATGCCTCGGAGACAGAGGAGGATCAGGTCTCAATCATCGGGCTTGCTGGTGACGCTCCGGCCCAGCGGGCAGGCTTGAGGGCTGGCGACAATGTGCGGGCTGTGGCGGGGCATGCTGTATCGTCGCTGTCTGAATTCTACCGGGCGATTTGGGCGCTCGGGTCAGCCGGCGTGGATGTGCCGCTGACGTTGGAGCGGGAAGGCGATACTTTCGACGTGACGGTCAGATCGGCTGACCGGAGCCGATTCATGAAGACACCTCGCCTCCAATAGCCAGCATTCCAGCCATTTCGATCCCTAAAAGTCGGGCGCGATACTTACTTCCCTTCTCGAGGTGCCACCATGAGCCGACACGTCACGCTGCCTTTGGGCGAAACCGTTCCTGCGCTAGGGCAGGGCACCTGGCAGATGGCCGAGACGAGCAGCCGGCGCGCTCAGGAAGTCGAAGCGCTGCGCCTGGGTGTCGAGCTGGGCATGACCCTGATCGACACTGCGGAGATGTACGGCGAGGGGGCATCGGAGGAACTGATCGCCGAGGCTCTTGGGTCGGAGCGGGATCGCTTGTTTCTCGTGAGCAAGGTTTATCCGCACAATGCAAGCCGGAAGGGTGTCGTAGACGCATGCGAACGCAGCCTGACTCGGCTCAAAACGGACCGTCTCGATCTCTATCTCCTGCACTGGCGTGGAAGCACACCTCTGGAGGAAACCGTGGCGGGATTTGAAGATTTGCGCCGCTCCGGCAAGATCCGGTACTGGGGGGTCAGCAATTTCGACACCGAGGACATGGAGGAACTGTTCGCGGTCGAGGGGGGCAATTGCACGACCAATCAGGTCCTCTATAACGTCACGCGGCGCGGGCCGGAATATGATCTGATCCCCTGGATGACGGAGCGCCGGATGCCGCTCATGGCGTACAGCCCTATTGAGCAGGGGCGTCTTCCAAAGGCAGGCCTCCTGCAGGACATCGGCCTCAGCCATAATGCGAGTTCCTATCAGATCGCCTTGGCCTGGCTGCTTCAGCGGCCTGGCGTCATGGCCATTCCCAAGGCATCGAGCCCTGCCCATGTACGCGACAACCGCCGCGCTCTCGAGATCCAGCTGAGCCCTGACGAACTGAGGGCGATCGACGCCGAGTTTCCACCTCCGAAGCGCAAGCATCCGCTTGAGATGATTTGACATCCGCCCCTGGATGGTGCGAACGACCGGCAACTCATACAGCGCGAAGCCCGATGACGTTTTCCAGAGCCGATACCCTTGCCGTTGCGGAGATTCTCAGGAAAGCCGCACAAGCAGAGATTCTTCCGAGATTCAGGAACCTGTCCGCCGGTGCGATCCGCACGAAGACATCGCAGCTCGATTTGGTGACGGATGCGGACGAGGCCGCGGAGCGTGTCATTGAGGCCGAACTCCTGCGGGCCTTTCCGCATGCCATCGTGGTCGGAGAGGAGGGCGTCAGTCGCAATCCGAAGCTTCTCGATGGACTGGCTGATGCGGATCTCGCCTTCATCCTCGACCCTGTGGACGGCACCTTGAACTTCGCGTCCGGCCTACCTCTGTTCGGTGTCATGGCGTCGGCTGTGATGAAGGGGGAGGTGGTATCCGGCGTGATCCTCGATCCGATCTCGGACGACTGGGCCATTGGCATGCGTGGCGAGGGAGCGTGGCTTCAGCGGCCCGATGGCAGCACCCGTACCCTGAAGGTCGCATCAGCCGTCCCACTCTCGCAAATGGCGGGCAACGTCTCCTGGCGCTACTTGCCAGAGGCCCTGCGCCCGATGGTTACCGGTCATCTGCCCCGCGTCGCCATGGCGGCGGACTTGAGATGCGCTGCGCATACCTATCGCCAGATCGCCGGCGGTCATCTGCACTTTGCGTTCTCGTCGAGCGTGATGCCCTGGGACCATGCGGCCGGTTGGCTGATCCATCGCGAGGCTGGCGGCTATTCGGCTCATTTCGACGGATCGCCCTATCGTCCGGTCAATCGGGGAGGTGGGTTGATCAGCGCGCCTGATAAGGACAGCTGGCAGGCTCTCCGGGATGCGCTCCTGCCGTCCCAATCGTAAGATTTCTTCACAGCAAGTCGGCCGTCGGCACAATCCCGGTCATTCTGGGACGGGCTTCCTGCATGGCCGGTCCAGATGCCAAGACCGGCTGAGGCTTAGCGAAAGAACGGAGGCGCCCAGACAAACTCGGTTGCATTGGGCAGAACCAGGGTGAGGCCGGCCTTCGATACGAGCCATGTCTCAGCGGCCCGAATCCCTCGGTGAACTCGTTCTTCCGGATAAGCTGCTGGCGTTCCGGGAGGAGCTCCACGTGAGTGGAGTGCGAATATCGTAGAGGCGAGCCTGCGGCTTTGCCGTGGAGCGCTTAAGTCGTCGGCTGCTCGACGGCTGTAAACGTGCTCTCTACCGACATGAATAACTTTATCCCCGCAACGAGGATGCTTAAATGGGCAGGCCGAGGCCGGGGAGAAGAGGTTCCCGAACTACTCGCCGGAGCTGGATTCCGGATGCCCAGGAACCATCTTCGCAAGATTCTGGAGGAAAGTCACAGCTTCCCTGGGGCGTCCTTCCTGCTCGGCAATCTTGCTGATGCTCTGCAGAAGTGTGGCGATCTCGCTGGATTTGGCCACCCGGCCCACCGCAAGCACGTGAAAGAAGGCCGAAAAAGCGACCATGATGGCTTGATTGTGTTCTTCCAGCCTTCTGCACTGTTCCTTCAGGGCTTTGATGTCCTTCTCCTGAGATGAAACGATATCCACCAAAGTGAGCATCTGCTCGGCTATTGTCTCGACGGAGGCGCTCATGTCGATTGGGCTGGCTTGCTCTTCAGGAGAGGGAGAAGGAGGAGCGAGAGTCGCGTCATCCGCATAGTTGCGCTCTCGCGGTTTCGGCGGTGATTGCAAGGTACCGAGTGTGACCTCGGTGTCCTTGACGATCACGCCCGGAAGACGCGCGGCCTCCGCGAGGCGTGAAGCCGTCTGCTGCAGGAGATTTCGAAGGCGTTCCTGAACGCGTGCGATCATCCGGCAATCCAAGCACGGCGGCGCATTTTAGGAAAGTACCGATATCGGCGATGGCCTGTTCGGTCAGCCGAGCGCATAGAGCAGGCGTGCGCGGATCGTCCCCTCCAGGGAGCGGATCTCCTGCAGCATTTCACGGCCTTTCTCGGGCTGGCCTTCGACTTCGATGACGACGTAGCCGATCTCGCCGTCGGTTTGAAGATGTTGCGCTGTAATGTTGAGACCTCGCTCGGAAAAGGCTTGGTTGAGACGGCCGAGGATCCCGGGCACGTTACGGTGCACGTGAATGTAGCGCGTACCTGTGGCGCGCGACGAAAGCTGGACCTGTGGGAAGTTGACGGCACCAATAGTCGAGCCCACGTCCGAATAGTCGATGAGCTTCTTGGCGACCTCGGCACCGATGCGCTCCTGAGCCTCTTCCGTGGACCCGCCGATGTGCGGGGTCAGGATGACATTGTCGAGACCCTGGAGCGGCGTCACGAAACGTTCCTTGTTGGACGCCGGCTCGACGGGGAATACGTCGACGGCTGCGCCACGCAGATGACCGTTCTTCAGAGCCTTAGCGAGCGCGTCGAGATCCACCACCGTGCCGCGGCTGTTGTTGATCAGATACGCCCCCTTCTTCATCGCCGCAAGCTCGGCGGCGCCGATCATGCCATGGGTTGCAGGAGTCTCGGGGACGTGCAGGCTCACCACGTCACTCTGACGCAGCAGATCCTGCAGGCTGTCCGCCGGTTCTGTGTTGCCATGGCGCAGCTTGTCGGTCTGATCATAGAAAATGACGCGCATGCCCATGGACTCGGCGAGATACGACAGCTGCGAGCCGATGTTGCCGTAGCCCACGATGCCGAGCGTCTTGCCGCGGACCTCATGGCTATCTACGGCCGACTTTTCCCAGCCGCCTGCATGAGCTGCCGCGGATTTCGGAAAGACACGGCGCAGCAGCATGACGATCTCGCCGATCACGAGTTCGGCGACGCTGCGGGTGTTGGAAAAGGGGGCGTTGAAAACCGGGATGCCGGCATGGCGGGCGGCCTCCAGGTCCACCTGGTTGGTACCCACGCTGAAGCAGCCGACTGCTATGAGCCGGTTGGCGGCAGCGAGAACCTCGCGGGTCAGCTGAGTGCGGGAGCGGATGCCGAGAATATGAACACCCTGAAGAGCCTCGATCAGGTCCTTCTCGTCGAGAGCGGTCTTCAGGTAGGTCAGGTTCGTGTAGCCTGCGGCTCTGATCAGCTCGACCGCGCTGTCGTTAACTCCTTCGAGCAGAAGCACTCGTATCTTGTCTTTCTGCAAAGAGAACTGCTCGCTCATGTCGGCTCCATTCACCTGTTGCGCCGTGCCTATAGCCTACACGGGCAGCAAGGAGAATCCCTTGGGCCCGGCGGGGAGTGGCTCATGCGCCGAACACGGTCAGTGCCTCAGCCGGGGGGATCTTTGCAAGAGGGCGCGTTCCTCGAAGGAGACAATTTCATACCTCCTATGCGTCAAGGCCATCTGTCCGGTTTGGGGGTATGTTGAACCAATCCGGTCGCTCGGGCGGCTGGTCAGAAAGGCGGGAGCCGGTGCCGGATGTACGCACGGCTCCCGTTCTCTTTCCTCAAGCGCGTTGCCGCTGGCCAGACTCCAAGGCGCTGCAAAGCAGCCTAATGGGGTTGCTCGACTATTCAACATGCAACCCGATGAGGGATATCGTCCTTTCGTATCCGGAAGGTCCGTCACTGATTGGACTAGTGGATTATGACGATAGGGAAATTCTCGCTCCTTGGGGTGTTAGTGCCTCTGAGGCTGCCGTTCCGCAGCTTTGCCTCAACACGCATCAGGTCTCACGAAAGGAGGCGAGGTGGCGCGGATACTGACCTATAACGTGCGCCGCTGTCTCGGAACGGACGGGCGGCTCTCCCCAGGACGCATTGCCGATGTGATTGCAGCCTATGAACCGGATGTGGTGGCTCTCCAGGAACTCGATGTCAGGCGTGCCCGTACCGGGAGCATCGATCAGGCGCATGCCATCGCGCAGGCGCTTGGGATGCAGATGCACTTTCATGCCAGTCTCCGTGTGATGGAGGAGGAATATGGAAACGCGATCCTGACCCATCGGCCCTCACAGCTGATCAAGGCCGGTCCGCTCCCGGGCGGCACCGGACGTCTGGCGCCGGAGCCGAGAGGGGCGCTCTGGGCTTCGGTCAACCTTGGCGGAACGGATGTGCAGATCATCACCACACATCTGGGTCTACGCCGCTATGAGCGCTTGGCGCAGGTGGATTGCCTTCTCGGACCGCAATGGCTGAGCCACAAGGCATGCCGCGAGCCCGTGATCCTGCTCGGCGATTTCAATGCCTCGCCCCGATCCAGGGCTTACCAACGGCTCGCATCCCGTCTTCGCGATGCCCAGATGGCCATGCCTCACCGACGGGCTATCCCAACCTTCCCATCGCGCCTGCCGATGCTACGGATCGACCACGCCTTCGTCAGCCGTTCAGTCCATGTGGTCCGCGTCGAGTCCATACGCTCGCCGATCGCGAGGGTGGCGTCGGATCATCTGCCGCTGATGGTCGAGTTCCAGGTCATGCCCGTCAGGGGACATAGGGCCGGTGTGACACATATCCGCGAGTAGAGCCGGAACCGCCATGCATCAGGATTGATTGTCCTAAGTCTGTAGTTTCAGACGGGTGCGGCATGCCTTGCCTCAAGCTATTCACTCTACAGGAGCATGGATGCGGAAGATCTGGAAGCCTTTGATTGCGGTCGTCGCCATCGGTCTTGCCGCCTTCCTGCTCTACCGCACGCTCAGCCGCTACAGCATGGACGAGTTGATCGAGGCGGTCGCGACGATTCCTGTCGCGCGACTGGCTGCGGCAGCCGGTTTTGCCGCAGGGAGTTACATATGCCTCAGCGGATTCGATTACCTCGCCCTGCGCTATGTCGGTAGGCCGCTGCCCTACTACAAGGCCGCGTGGGCCTCGTTCACCAGCCTTTCTCTGGGCCACAACATCGGCTTGGCCTTCCTGAGCAGCGGTGCGGTGCGCTACCGGTTCTACACCCGCTGGGGCCTGAGTGCCGAGCAGGTGGCGAAGGTCATCGTCTTCTGCGGCACAACGGTCGGCATCGGCCTGATGGTGTTGGGAGGCGCGGCGCTGTTGCTGCGTTCCAGCCTAGCGGTTGAGATCACGGGTCTCTCAAGGCTTATCGTGACCGTTCTCGGCATTGCCTGTCTGGCTCTGCCCGCGCTCTACCTCGTGCTGGCCGCCTTTGTGCGCAGGTCGCTCAGGATCCGGCGCTGGTCGCTGGAAATGCCGTCGTTGCGGCTTGCCATCGGGCAGGTCGTGATAGGCTCCGTGAATTTCGCCTGTGTTGCCGCCTGTCTTCATCAGGCGCTCGCGGCCGTTACGGATGTTGCTTACGGGGGAGTGGCGTCCGTGTATGTGATCGCGAACACCACCGCTCTCATCAGCCATGTGCCGGGAGGGCTTGGGGTCATCGAGAGCGTGGTCATGTACCTTCTGCCGGGGCAGGATCTCATCGGGCCGTTGCTGGTCTTCCGGTTCGTCTACTTTCTGATCCCGCTCTGCATCGGCATCCCCGTGTTCCTGGTAACGGAACTTATCTACCGCCGCAAGATTCCCGCCCGGCCCGATATGGCCGAAACCGAGGCCGCGGCAAGGGCATGATACCTACTTAGGCCGCCTCAGGAACCGGAGCGGCTCGAAGGGCTCGAGAGGGTCGAGAAGGCTCGTGCCGACGGCAGGCTCCGCCGGACCTTCGTCGAACATCGCATCGAAGGCATGCAGACGCCGGTCATTGCCATTCAGGCGCTCGATGGCGGCGATCAGCGAGCCGCCCGCCTCAGCAACAACCTTCGCGAAAACATCGGGGTTCACTCCCAGGTGCTCTCCCAGGAGGCGGTCCCGGATGCTGCCGATAGTCCGCTGCATCTCGTCCGTAGTGGCTTCGATGGCCAAATCGCATTCCGTGTCGAGGCCGATCGAGCGGTTGTTCAAGTTCGAGGAGCCGATGCGCAGGAACGTATCGTCCACAATGATCAGTTTGGAATGAATCAGCACCTGGCAGACACCGTCCTCAGCAGGCACGACGGGATAGTAGACACGGAGCCGATCATACTTGTCGGCCCTGCGCAGGCGGCGGATAAGGCGGTCCCGGTTCGTGCCCATGACTCTTTTCTCGGCCCAGCCGTGGGATTCGTGGGTTTGAATGACCACGACCTCGGGGCCGCCGGAATCGGCCAGTTGTTGCTCCAGCACGTCGCCTATGCAGGGCGCCGTCATGTACTGCGCCTCGATGTAGACCGAGTGCCTTGCCGCCGAGAGAGCATCGAGATTAAGCGCCGCAGCCTCCTGTATGGCGGATTGGTGCCCCCAGGCGGGATAGGTGCGGGAAATGGCGACTGGCGCGTTCGTAAAATCGGGGCAAAGATCTGCAGGCCAAGGATCCAGAACAGACCGAGGGAACAGTTGGACTTCCTCACCGGTCGCGACCTTCCAGCGGTCATAGGCCAATTCGGCGACGGAGTGGGCGACAGGGCCCGTGACAACCATCTGAATGTCGTGGACCGGATCGTAGATCGTTCCGTCCTCCCGCAAACGGTAGGGGCTGTCGCAGGCATGATCCTTCGTGTCCCAGCGCCTGACAGTCAGGTCCATGCCGCCGACGAAGGCAAGATTGTCATCGATGCAGACGATCTTCTGGTGATGTGCGGCGTAAAGCGGATGATGCTTGTCAAGGCGTAGTTGAAGCCGAGGGTGATTTTGCCATTCGGCGCCGAATATCAGCGGCCCCGGTGCGCCTGGAGCGTGCACGACCGCAACGCTCCAGACCAGAATGCGCACTTCGAGTTCCGGCCTCTCCTCTACGAGGGAGCGGAGGAGCGGACCTAGAGGAGGAGATTCTTCAGGAGGAGTGTCCGGACGCAGGCGTATACTGCCGTCGAAATCCCAGCCGACGATCATGATCGAACGCTTCGCCTCGCGCAGGGCGGCTTCCAGCCGAGAAAAATATTCCTCCCCGTCGATAAGGGCGGAGGCCTTGTCCGCAGACACCACGCGCCAGCAGTTTCTGCCAGGCTGCAAGATCGGCCGCGAGGCCGCATATGCTGCTTTTAAGACTGCGGCGGATTCTGTCATCCCGTTCGTTTCATCAAAGAAGTGCAGGTCGCTCATGGTCATGGGAACTGCATCGGCAACTCGGTAGCGAAGCCAAGGTTCCCTGGGTGAAATATCGTACCTAGGTGGCGAGGGCCCAATTGTAGTGCGCCTAAAAATTAATCCTCAGATAAGGCCTAAAAGCTCAAGCTTGAGCGCCTTGCCCGTTGTCATTCACAGGACGTGCCTAATAACTTATGCAGCTTCCAAGTGATGGATTGCGGCCTTGCGGGTGGACAGGTGGGCTCACCGCTTGTCGCGGCATGTCAGGTGTGAAGGTCAAAGGTGGACATGGACACGCAGCTTGAACAGAGAATCCGGGAACGGGCATACGAACTATGGATGCAGCACGGGAGCCTGCTGGGCCGGGCCGATGAATACTGGTATCAGGCCGAACGGGAGATACTCGGTCAGCAGAGCCATGAGATCGGCAGCGCCTTGCCCCTGGGCGCCGGCAGTAAAGGAGAGGCGACCGTCGAGACAAGTCCCGCGCCGCTTGGGATGACCAGCCAAACTCTGGATGAGGTTCTGAGCAGCCCTGCCGCTCCCAAAGCCCGCAAGCGAAAGGGGACGGCCGCCGCAGCGGCCGAAACCGTTGCCGAGGCCGACGCCTCGGCCGGCGAGACCGTCGCCGCGCCGAAACGGCGGCGCTCGAAAAAGACAAGCACATGATTCCCAAGCATGGGGGCCTTCGCACTGGCCAGGGCAGGGGGGCGAGGGGCAGGCACACAGTTTCGAACTCCGGAACAGGCAAAGAGAACTTCCGGCCGGGTTCGGCGTCTACAGAGCAAATTACCATCCGTGATGTGAGGAGCTTGCCTTGCCCGCCGCGAGTGTTACCACTGCGCCTCTTGCCCGACATGCGATGGCGTACGTCCTCGCGGGCGGCCGCGGTTCCAGGCTCATGGAACTCACCGATATCCGCGCAAAGCCCGCTGTCTATTTCGGCGGCAACACGCGGATCATCGATTTCGCGCTTTCCAATGCCCTGAACTCCGGCATTCGACGCATCGGCGTGGCAACGCAATACAAGGCGCACAGCCTGATCCGGCATCTGCAGAGAGGCTGGACCTTCTTTCGCTCGGAGCGCAATGAGAGCTTCGACATTCTTCCTGCGAGCCAGCGCGTTTCCGAGACCATGTGGTATGAAGGGACGGCGGACGCGGTGTATCAGAACATCGATATCATCGCGAGTATCGATCCCGAATACATCATCATCCTGGCGGGCGACCACATCTACAAAATGGATTACGAGATCATGCTCCGCCAGCATGTGGATTCTGGCGCGGACGTGACGGTAGGCTGTCTGGAAGTGCCACGTATGGAGGCGAGGGATTTTGGAGTGATGGGCGTCGACGAGGCGGATCGTATCGTCTCGTTTCTAGAGAAGCCAGCCAATCCTCCAGGTATTCCCGACAATCCGGATATGGCGCTCGCCAGCATGGGAATCTACGTGTTCAACACGCGCTTCCTGTTCGATCAGCTGAGGCGCGATGCCGAGACGCCCGGATCGAACCGGGACTTCGGAAAGGACATCATTCCTTATCTCGTGCAGCATGGGAAAGCGGTCGCACACCGCTTCACGCATTCCTGCGTTCGTTCGGGCGCCGAGGCAGGTGGAAGCGACGCTCCGGCCTACTGGCGCGACGTTGGGACAGTGGATGCCTATTGGGAAGCCAATATCGACTTGACTGCCATTGTCCCCACACTCGATCTCTACGATCGGGATTGGCCTATTTCGACCTTCTCCGAAACCTGGCCGCCCGCCAAGTTCGTTCATGACGAGGAGGGGCGGCGCGGGCATGCCATCAACTCCCTTGTTTCCAGCGGCAGCATCGTCTCCGGGGCGTCCTTGCGCCAATCACTCGTCTCTACCGCAGTGCATCTCCATTCCCATGCCCACGTGGAGGGAGCGGTCATTCTGCCCTACGTGGATGTCGGCCGTGGAGCGCGGCTGAAGAACGTCGTTGTCGACCGTGGCGTACGCATCCCCGAGGGCTTGGTGGTCGGTGAGGATCCTGAAGAGGATGCTCGGCGATTTCGGCGCACGGAGCGTGGAATCTGCCTGATTACGAAGCCGATGATCGACAGGCTCTCTGGATGAAGTCTCTGAGTGTATTGTCCGTCACTTCGGAGCTCTTTCCCATTATTAAGACAGGCGGCCTGGCCGATGTTGCTGGAACCCTTCCTTTCGCACTGGCGCGTGAGGGCGTGAAGGTCGTCTCGCTCCTCCCAGGCTATCCGGCCGTCATGAGGGCTTTAAAGCGCATCGAAACCATTCGCGAATATCCCGATCTCTTCGGGGGAGCGGCGCGGCTCGTCTCGGCGACCGCTCATCACGTGGAACTCTTCGTCCTCGATGCTCCGCATCTCTACGACCGTCCCGGCTCCCCCTATCTGACACCCGACGGGCGTGATTGGCCCGACAATGCGAGGCGCTTTGCTGCGCTGGGACGCATCGCAGCCGACATCGGGCAGGGAGAGGTGCCTGGATTCATTCCCGATATCGTTCATGCTCACGACTGGCAGGCAGGCCTTGCACCGGCCTACCTGCACTACGGTGACGTGCCGCGTCCCGGCACCGTCATGACGATCCACAACATTGCGTTTCAAGGCGTCTTCCCGGCGGATCTTCTCTATGAGCTGGGCCTCCCGCCCGGCGCCTTCACGATGGATGGAGTCGAGTATTACGGCCAGATCGGTTTTCTGAAAGCGGGGTTGCGGCTTGCCGATCGCATCACGACCGTATCGCCGACCTATGCAAAGGAGATCCAGACGCCGGAAGGTGGAATGGGACTCGACGGCCTTCTGCGATCCCGTTCGAAGGATGTGTTCGGTATCCTGAATGGAATTGATGAAAGCGTCTGGGATCCTTCGTCCGACAAGGCGCTGGCTGCGACCTTCACCCGAGATGCTCTGGGGCAACGCAGCGTGAACAAGGCGGCCCTCCAAACACGACTGGGGCTGGATGAGGATCCCGATACGCTCCTCTTCGGAGTAGTGAGCCGGCTCTCCGAGCAGAAGGGGCTTGACCTTGTGCTCGCAGCCCTGCCGTCGCTCCTTGGCGGCAGAGCGCAGCTTGCCTTACTCGGTGCAGGGGAAAGAATGCTCGAAGAGAGTTTTCAGGCCGCGTCCATCGTCTATCCCGGGCAGGTCGGCTGCGTTCTTGGCTACGATGAGGAGCTTGCGCATCTCATTCAGGGTGGCAGCGATGCATTACTGGTTCCCTCCCGTTTCGAGCCTTGCGGCCTGACGCAGCTCTGCGCGATGCGATATGGCAGCGTACCCATCGTCTCTCGCGTCGGCGGTCTTGCCGATACGGTGATCGATGCGAACGAAATGGCCACCGCGTCGGGGGTCGCGACCGGCTTTCAGTTCTCGCCCGTTAACCTGACCGGCCTTCTCGACGCGGCCAATCGGGCAAAAATGCTCTGGTCGGACAGGGAGGGCTGGCGCCAGGTGCAGCAGAACGGCATGGCGGCGCAGGTCGGCTGGAGCGGACCCGCCCGACGATACGCGAAGCTCTACCACTCATGTCTCGATGAGACTTGACGTCCTCCCTTCAGGCGCTCCGCTTTCTGTCATGCTTGGAATGTTCCTCCGGCTGCAACTGGAACAGGAGGAGCGAGCGTCCAGTCACTGCATAGTCCTTGCCGAAGTTGAACGGGGTCGGGAATGAGAATTCCGGCTTGTTCGTGTCCACAAGGCAACTCCAGGCCCGGCCGCCAGTAACGGCGGGAAGCTTGCATTTCACCACGTCGTGATGAGCATTCAGGATCAGGAGCAGGGTGACGTCCGTACCGCGTTTGCGAATACCCGTGGGCTGAGCGCGCCCATCCAGAAGAATGCTGATGCAGCGGGCATGAGGATCCTGCCAGTGCTCGGGAGTCATCTCGTCGCCAGCCGGCGTGAGCCAGGTAACGTCCTTGACGTCGAGTTCCTCATTATAAATGCCAGAGAGAAAGCGGCCGCGCCGGAGAATCGGCAGGTTCTGCCGCAGCTGGATCAGCTTGCGCGTGAACTCGAAAAGCTCGGCTCCGTCCTCATCCACACCTTCCCAGTCGATCCAGGAGATGTCGTTGTCCTGGGCATAGGCGTTGTTGTTGCCCTTTTGTGTCCGGCCGAACTCGTCGCCGGCCAGCAGCATGGGGGTGCCTTGGGAAAAGAGAAGCGTTGCGAGGATGTTGCGCTTCTGGCGGTTGCGCAGGGCGCGGATTTCGGAGTCGTTCGTTTCACCCTCAACGCCATGGTTCCAGGACAGGTTGTGATCGTGCCCGTCCTTGTTGTCCTCGCCATTCGCCTCGTTGTGCTTGTCGTTGTACGATACGAGATCGTGAAGCGTGAAGCCGTCATGGGCCGTGACGAAGTTGACGGATGCCCACGGCTTTCGCCCTCGCTTGTTGAAGAGGTCCGCCGAAGCGGTAAGACGCGATGCAAGCTCCGGTAGCTTGCCGTCCTCGCCCTTCCAATACGCGCGCACCGTATCGCGATAGCGATCATTCCATTCGGCCCAACCCGGCGAGAAGCGCCCGACTTGGTAGCCGCCTGGGCCGCAATCCCAAGGTTCTGCGATCAGCTTGACCCGGCTGAGTGCCGGGTCCTGCCGCACCGCATCGAGAAAGCGACCATCCTCCTCGAAGCCATGCGGCTCACGAGCGAGAATGGTGGCGAGATCGAAGCGAAAACCATCGACACGAACCTCCTGTGCCCAATAGCGGAGGCTGTCGGTCACCATCTGAAGGACGCGGGAGTGGCTGAGATTAACCGTGTTTCCTGTACCCGTGTCGTTGATATAGTATCTCTGTTCAGGAGCAAGGCGGTAATATGAGGCGTTGTCGATGCCCTTGAACGAGAGCGTCGGGCCTAGTTCATTGCCCTCGGCCGTGTGATTGTAAACCACGTCGAGAATGACCTCGATCCCCGCGTCATGGAAATGGCTGACCATTTCCTTCACTTCGTTCACGAATGGAGTCGCGAGATAGCGCGGTTGGGGCGCAAAGAACCCGATGGTGTTGTAGCCCCAGTAGTTACGCAGGCCTTTCTCGATGAGATAACTGTCGTCCACGAAGGCATGAATGGGCAGGAGTTCGATGGCAGTGACGCCGAGGCTCTTAATGTAGTTGATCGCCTCATGATGCATCAGACCCGCGCAGGTGCCGCGGATCTCCTTCGGCACCGCGGGATGCTTCATGGTGAAGCCCCGCAGATGCGCCTCGTAGATGATCGTGCGCTCCCATGGAATTTGCGGCCTGCGCTCATTGCCCCAGGTGAAGGCCGATTCGATCACACGGCACTTGGGCATGAAAGGAGCGCTATCGCGTTCATCGAAGGAGAGATCGGCATCCGGCGAGCCTACCGTATAGCCGAAGAGAGCCGGATCCCATTTCAGGTCGCCGATGATCTGCTTGCCGTACGGGTCGAGGAGCAATTTGTTATGATTGAACCGGTGTCCGGCGTCGGGCTCATAAGGTCCGTAGACACGATAGCCATATATGGTACCGGGCCGGGCATCCGGCAGATAGCCGTGCCAGACCTCGTCGGTATATTCTGGAAGCTCAATCCTCTCCAGTTCCCGCCTGCCGTCGGAGTCGAAAAGGCATAGCTCTACCTTTGAGGCATTGGCGGAGAAGAGTGCGAAATTGACGCCAAGGCCGTCCCACGTCGCACCTAGAGGATAGGGTAGTCCTTCCCGCAGTCGGGAGGTACGCCGGACGGTTGGTGCGACGATCTCGGCTGAGGTAGCTTCACGGGTTTCGACTTTGTCGTTCATCTCGGATCTCAGGAAGCGGAGAGGATCGGTTCACTTCAACAACGCGCAAAGAGGCAGGAAGTCCCGCCCAGCTTGGTGATAGCTTGATTGATCAAGCACGTTCGAGAGTGAGAATGAGTGTGGCAAGGGGGGGAAGTGTAAGGCAAAGGGAATGCGCGAAACCATGGCTTGGTGTCGCCTTGGCGAGTGCTCCTCCAAGGTTGCCCACATTGCTTCCGCCGTAGATGGAGGCATCCGTATTCACCGCCTCACGGTAGAAACCCGGAGCTGGAACGCCGATGCGATACTCCTCCCGCGGAACCGGCGTGAAGTTCGAGACGACCACAGCAATAGAATCCTCATTCTCGCCGCGCCGCAGCCACGCAATGACGCAGTTGTCCCTGTCGTCCGGGACGATCCACTCGAATCCTCTCCCTTCGCAGTCCAGCTCATGGAGCGCCGGGATCGAGCGGTAGGCGTGATTGAGATCGCGGATCAGCGTCTGAACGCCTTTGTGGTCCGGATCGCTCAGCAGATGCCAGTCGAGGCTGTTGTCGTGGTTCCATTCCTGCTCCTGCGCGAATTCTCCGCCCATGAACAGAAGTTTCTTCCCGGGATGTCCCCACATGAAGCCGAAATAGGCACGAAGATTGGCGAAGCGCTGCCACCGGTCGCCCGGCATCTTGCGGATGAGCGATCCCTTTCCGTGGACAACCTCGTCGTGACTGAGAGGAAGGATGAAATTCTCCGAAAAGGCGTAAAGCAGGCCGAACGTCAGGTCGTGATGATGATAGCGGCGGAAGACCGGGTCCTTGCTGATGTAGCGCAAGGTGTCATGCATCCAGCCCATGTTCCACTTGAAGCCGAAGCCCAAGCCGCCAGTATAGGTCGGTTGAGACACGCCCGGCCATGCAGTCGATTCTTCAGCGATCGTGATCGCACCCGGTGCGGCGGCATATGCCACCTCGTTCATCCGGCGCAGGAAATCGATGGCTCCCAGGTTCTCGTTGCCGCCGTAGCGGTTCGGGATCCACTCGCCCGGCTTGCGGGAGTAGTCGAGATAGAGCATCGAGGCCACCGCATCGACCCGCAAACCGTCGAGATGATAGTGCTCGAGCCAGAAGCGCGCATTGGCCACAAGAAAGGTGGCGACCTCCTGCCGCTCGTAGTTGTAGATGTGGGTGCCCCAATCCTGATGAAAGCCGAGACGAGGATCCGCATGCTCGTAGAGATGTGTGCCATCGAAATAGCTCAGGCCATGCGGGTCATTCGGAAAATGCGCGGGAACCCAATCGAGGATGATGCCGATCCCGGCGGCATGGGCGGCTTCGACGAAGGCGGCGAAGTCGTCCGGAGTTCCGAAGCGGCTCGTCGGTGCATAGAGGGAGATCGGCTGATACCCCCAGGACCCGTCGAAGGGATACTCGGTGACAGGCAAAAGCTCGATATGGGTAAAACCGAGATCCTTCACATATGGGATAAGCCGGACGGCGAGCTCGCGATAGGTGAGATAGCGGTTGGCTTCCTCCGGCACACGCGCCCAGGAACCGAGATGGCATTCATAGATCGACATAGGGGCCTTGCGCAGGTCCTGTCGGCTGCGGGACTTCATCCATTCGCCGTCCCGCCAATCGAAGGCTGGTTTCCCCCTGAGAATGGAGGCGGTCGCGGGAGGCTGCTCGGCCGCGAAGGCGATGGGGTCCGCCTTCGATGCCAGCAGGTCTCCCTGATGGCCGATGATTTCAAATTTATAACGCTGTCCCGCCGTGACATCGGGAATGAAGAGCTCCCACACGCCGCCCTCGTGCCGCCGCCTCATAGGATGGCGTCGGCCATCCCAATTGTTGAACTCGCCGACAACGCTCACGCGGCGTGCGTTGGGAGCCCAGACCGCGAAAAGGAAACCTTGAATGCCGCCTAAATCCTGATGATGGGCGCCGAGCTTCGTATAGGCTGCGTCGCTGCCGGGGTTCCGAATCTGCATCAGATCGTCATGGGACAGGAATGTGCCGAAGCTGTACGGATCGTGCTGGATCTCGACATGACCCTGTCTTTGTACCCGCAGCCGGTAATCCGGCCGCTCGGAGGCGCTCAGAACACCGACGAACAAACCCTCCGGAAGCCTCTTCTCCATGGGAGCAAGGACGGTCTGGCCGTCACGGTCGAGCAGGGTTATTCCGTCTGCATCGGGAATGATCGCCCGGATTTCCCAGGTTCCCGGCGTGACCTCGTGGGGGCCAAGCACCGCGAACGGATCGCCCGAAGCGATGATGTCGGCGACCGTTTGCGGCTCAACCGAACGCTCCATCACGTTCTGCGATCCACCCCTGCGCTGCGCCATCCCGCATTCCCTTATTGTCCTTACGCTGCATGAACATGATGTCGGGCAGCGTTCCTGCTTCATGAGAGACCCATTATGGGGCAGGCGAATTCAGCGACCAGACGGGGAGATGTAGAGATGGTGGCTCTCCCGGCGCTGGCTCACCTCTTCCTTGCAGACCTGAGAACGGCAAAAGGAAATGGCGTCAGGATCTCGCCTATAACCAGTCTTACTGGACCGGTCTCAACCGACTGGCCCGTTATCACATTCCGCCAGCGGCCCTCAGGCAGCGCGGCGCTCGTATCCTGCCAAACCGCCGGATCGAATTGCAGGCGATCTGGGTCGACAAGGCTGCTCCAGAAGCGTGGGACGATCACTGCGAGCCTGTCCTCTCCATGCTGCCTCTGGAAGGCGATGGCATGGGAGGCACGTCCGCCTTCGACCGGCAGGGGACGATAACCGCCGTGGCCATAGAGCGCGGGAGCGTCGGCGCGGTCCTGCAAGAGGCGCGCAATCACGCGCTGCTTGATGTGCCCATCCTGCCAATGGGTCAGCAATGCTTCCGGAGAAACCTCATCATCGAGGGATCTCGCCCGTGCCTCGTACTCGACGGAGCGCCGGTTGTCGGGATCGACCAGAGAGAAGTCCCAGAACTCCGTTCCTTGATAGATGTCGGGCACGCCCGGCACCGTCATTTTCAGAATGGTGCGGGAGAGGGCGTTGAGCATGCCGAGTACGGATATGCGCCGGGCAAGAGGCCGGAGGCGTTCGAGAATTTTGCTCTTTGGATCGAGCACGATCTGCAGAAGATCGAGCGCCGCTTCCTCATAGCGCTCGTCGGGATTGATCCAGCTCGTTTTCCGTTTCGCCTCGCGAAGAGCTTTCGTGAGGTAACCCCTCATGCGGTCGTGGAAGGAGTGCAGCTGCTGGCTGTCGTCCGTGTCGATCAGCTCCAGCGGCCAAGCACCGAGAAGCGACTGAAGCAGGATCACCTGATCGTTGGCATCCGGAGCAGGCGCGCCATTCACGTCCGAGAGATAGGGAGAGATGGTTTCGCGCCAGAGCTTCAGGGCTTCTTCCCATATCTCCGGCATCTCGGAAAGCGCGATCAGGCGGGACCGGGCGTCCTCGCCACGTTTCGTGTCGTGGGTGGCCGTGGCGATCATGGCATGAGGCCAGTCGTGTGCTCTGTCGGCGTTGTTTTCGTGAAAGGCCTGCAGCGGGAGGCCGAAATGACCCGGATCTCCGCCGACCTCGTTCAGGGCTATGAGGCGACCATAACGATAGAACAGCGTGTCCTCCAAGCTCTTGGCCATGACAGGTCCGGTCAGCTGTTGGAAACGTCGGCGGAAGCGGCGTATATCCGCAGGGGCGGCGATGTCTGCCCTCCCGAGAAGCGCGCCTGCCACGAAATCATGCACGCTCGTGTCGGGCAGCGTGCTGGACCGCTTCGCCGAATCGACGGCATTGCTGATCAGCCGGACATCCGCAGGAGCAGGCGCACCGTCGTCGAGATAGCTGCGGTAGACCGGGAACACAGCGATGATCTCTACCAAGGCTCGGCGAAGCGCATAGGCCGTGTAGTCCCGCGTGCGGCGGTCCGAGTCCGCTATCGCCTTGATGTCAGAGACCAAGGCCTCAAGTTCGCTGGCAAAATTACCTTGGGTGATCTCGATCTTCGCCTGTTTCAACAGATCGTCGTAATCGTCCGAGACGCCCGAGGCTTCCCGGTAAATGCGCTCGAAAGCCTCGCCTGCCGCTTGATTGACCAGGACTCCGTCGATCTGGTTGAGTGCATCGTATCCGGTCGTCCCGGCAACAGGCCACACTCGGAGCTTTTCGCCCGGCTCCAGAATCTTCTCCACAACCACATAGAAACCGGGTCCCACCTTTCGCTGCAGGGCGCGGGCATAACCTTCCGGGTCCGCAAGGCCGTCGATATGATCGATCCGCAGGCCGTGAACCCGCCCTTCATTCACGAGTCGGACGATCAGGTCGTGCGTGTATTCGAAGATTTCGGGGATCTCCACGCGAAGGCCCGCAAGAGTGTTGATGTCAAAGAAGCGACGATAGTTGATGTCGCTCGACGCGACCCGCCAATAAGCCGGCCGGTAGGCTTGAGCCTCGATGAGGCGGTGCAGAATGTTGAAGCTCTCGGGCTGACCTTTCGTGCCATTGATCGCAGCGAGCGCACGGTCGATGGCTTTCCGGGAGGAGGGATGAGTGGCGACGATGTCCGCCAATTGCCGTTTCAGCCTCTCTCCCGTTCCCGGCAATGCGGAATGGGGTCCCGACAGCTCCTGCCCGTTCAGGGCACGCAGGCGCTCCGTAAGCGCGAGCAACTCGCCGGCCTTCGCCCTGTCGTCGAACGCCGCCAGGGCCAGGTCGAGCACCAGGGGATACGACGCCGGGCAGATTGGGAGCCGATGCTCCCAGTGCCAGACGCTGAAGCTCCCGTCCGCCTCATCGAACTTCACCTGCAGCTCACCCTTCTCCAGAGCCTCGCCATAAAGGCTCCCGAGTACGGGAACGATGAGCTTGCCTTGCGCACCCCGACGCTCCCAATCGATGTCGAAGGCATCCGCAACCGGCGACAGCCGGCCCCATTCGAGAACGGACAGCCACCAGCCATTCGTCCGACCGCCTACGCCCATGTGATTGGGCACGATATCAAGCAAGAGTTTCAGACCATAGGCGGCCAAAGCATCCGAGAGGCGGCGAAAGCCCTCTTCCCCTCCGAGTTCAGGGTTGATCGTGGAATGATCCGCGATGTCGTAGCCATGCATGGAGCCTGGGCTCGCCATGTGGATAGGCGACGAGTAGACGTGGCTGATGCCCAGCCTCGCCAGATACGGCACGATCTTGGCAGCGTCGTCGAAGGTGAAGTTCTTGTGAAATTGCAGCCGGTAAGTGGCGCGAGGAGGAGGCGAGGCGAGGCGGTTTCTGCGGGCGTGACCATTCCGGCCTTCTTCCGTCATGGCGACGGACAGCTTCGCCATGAGGCTTCCGGGGGCAGCCATTGATTCAATCGTTTTGGAAAGACGCCGGCGCCAATTGGGGTGGCCTGCATCCATGCCTGGCATGTTGGGCTGATTCAACTCCCCGGAGGCATCCTCTACCTGCAGGGCCGTGAGAGTGCATGCGGTGCGGGCGAGATAACGCACTGCTTCTTCGAGGGGAGGTTCGCTCGGCGTAGTGATAGCAGGGAGCAGACCTTCTTGATGGAGAGCCTCTACGAAGGACCGCTTGTCCGCCTCGCGTGCCGTATGCTCTGTGGCGGCGGTCGCCAGGTCGAACACGCCGAGCGTCTGGCGCAGATCGATGTCCAGTCCCCGCCACCAGCCGCGGAATGTCGGGAGATCATGCGTCGTGAGAACGGCGAGCGCCGAACGTGGATACTCGTCAGGTTTCTTGAACGAAGCCTCCTCGCGCTCGAAGGGAAGCACACGGTAGCTGAGCACGCCGGACGTCATGATGGCGTCCGAGAACCCTTCGGGAGCCGTTCCGAGATCCTCGGCGATAACAAGGCAGTGTGCGCGGTGGCTTTCCACGCGCAGAACCGCGAGCATCGCCTCGAAGGGATAGTCAACATAGGCGCCCTGCGAGGCCGGTGCCCCCGAGGGAATGAGAAAGAGGCGCTGAAGCTGGAACGCGTGATCGATGCGGATCGCACCCGCATGCCGCATATTCGCCGCGACCAGATCCCGAAAGGCCGCCAAACCCTGCTCTTCCAGCGTGAGAGGATTGAAGGGCGGCAGACCCCAGTTCTGGCCTTGCGGGCCCAGGGGATCAGGAGGCGCGCCGATGGCGAGCCCGGGAGCAAATCGCTCAGGCGTCGCCCAGATTTCCGAGCCGCCCCCGTCGGCGCCGACGGCGAGATCGCGGTAAAGGCCGATCGTCAGGCCGGCTGCCCGCGCGCGTTCCGCGGCTCTCGCCAGCTGTTGATCGGCAAGCCATTGTAGCCACACATGAAAGGCGATGCGTTCCTTGTGCTCGGAACGGAAGCGGTTGACCTCTGCAGTTCCGATATCCCGGTAGGCCTCAGGCCACTCCCCGATCCATGCGCAGCCTTGCTCACGGAAATGCTCCGAGAGGGCCTCGAAGGTGGCGTGCGCCTCCAGGGCCTGTCCGCCGTCGCGACGGAAGGTCTCGAGGGCTCCCTGCTCGCCGGACGCCTGGTAGTGTTTCCACAAGACGTCGAGGATGGAGCGCTTGATGGACCATGCTTCGGCATAGTCGATGAATTGAGCGCTCTGGAGGCGCGACAACCGCTCCTGAATTTCCGGGCTGCCGAAAACCTTCTCGGCGTCGCTCCCGGCGAAACCTTCCACGACGGTAGGGTCGATGTAGAGGGCTTCCAGAAAAAGCCGCGAAGAGGGTGAGTAGGGTGAAATCTTCGTGCGGTCGGCGGAGAAAAGGGCATGAACCGGACTGAGGCCCAGAAAGGACCCTCCTAAAGCGCCGACCTTCTCCGCCAGGAGCGCCGCGTCCGAGTAATCGCCGATGCCCAGGTCGCGCTCTGAGCGAAGGGAGTAGATCTGGGTGGCCATGCCCCATAGCCGGTGTTCGCCCTGCATAGCTTCAGGTTGCCAGCAGCTTTCGGGGGCGGCGATGAGCACGGCTTCGAGCTCACCGAGCGTGAGACAATGATAGCCCATAGGCAGGGCAGGGAGTTTGAGCTCGGTCCCTTCCCCGGTCGATCTCCCTTCATGTCTTGTGCCGTTCTCTTCAACGATGGTCCAATCGAGCGGCGCTGCCTTCCCGCGCAGCGCCACGGCCGCCGGGCGGTTTGACGGAATCGGAACGACGGCCGGGAGAAGACCGGCTTTGAGCTTTTCAAGGCGCGAGAGGCTTTCCTGAGCCTCCCTT
The DNA here is from genome assembly GCA_031181145.1 of Microvirga sp. Lineage (GTDB taxonomy): Bacteria > Pseudomonadota > Alphaproteobacteria > Rhizobiales > Beijerinckiaceae > Microvirga. The sequence continues at coordinate 35,993 of JAPSLB010000019.1, read as the reverse complement.
TCCGAAGCGATGCCGAGACCGAGGGCCGCGAGAATGGCATTGCGGGTCTCCGGGCTGGTCTCGATGCTTCGCCCAAAAGCATCCGCATAGTCCAACGAAAGGCCGACCAGGTCGGCCATGCGCTCCAAGAGAGCATCCAGCTTGCTCATGCGGAGGCCTCTTTGACGACGATCCCTTTCCATGATGTGAGCTCAGCGCGTCCATTGGCCGGTCTGGAATCTGTGTTCGACCAGAGCACGCGCGAATTGCCGCCCACATCGGCCGAAAATGGCCGATCTCCGAAGTTCGCCAATACGCGGATCATCCCTAGCTCGAAGGTCCAAGCCACATCAAGGACGACCCCGTGTGGGATCTGGTGACGGGAGCCACGGTATCCGCTCATGATAAGAGGCAAAATCTCGTCCCGTCTCAGCATCAGCAGCCGTTTCGTTTCCTGAAGTGCTTCGCGGTGCGGCGAACGCTCGGTTTCTGCCCAATCGATCTTGGAGCGACCGAACGTCGCTCGATCGGTCGGATCGGGGATGCGCTGTGCCGTCGCGGGGTCGGCGAAGGCCTTGAAGTGTTTGAACTCGCCCCGTCGCCCCTTGCGCACGGCTTCCGCGAGATCAGGCTCCTCCTCGAAATCGACGAAGAACTGGAAAGGCGAGGATGCCGACCATTCCTCTCCCATGAAGATCAACGGAATATGAGGCGAGAGGAGGAAGATGGCCTGCGCCAACGCAAGGCGTTCCGGAGGGATGAGATGGGCGAGACGTTCGCCGAAGGCTCGATTGCCGATTTGATCGTGGTTCTGGAGGAATGACACGAAGGCCGTCGGTGGCAGGTGCGCAGACCGTTCGCCGCGAATAATGCCGGGGCGATGGATCGATGGATCTCCCTGGTACGCAAAGCCTTCTGCGAGTGCGCGGCTCAGGCGCTTGAGCGGTTCGTCCGCGTAGTCTTCGTAATAGCCTTCATTCTCGTCGGTCAGCAAAGCATGCCAGGAATTGTGGATGTCGTCGGCCCATTGCGCTGTGTGCAGGCGGGGCATCCGATCGGTGCCGCGTTCAAGCCAGCGCGCCTGATTGGCTTCGTTCTCCAGCACAAGATGGATGTGGCGTTCGGGAATAGCTTGGCGGATGCGCGTGGCAAGCTCTTCAAGGAAATGAGGCTTGCTGTCGTCGACGATGGCATGAACGGCGTCGAAGCGCAGGCCGTCGAAGCGGTATTCCTCCAGCCAATAGAGTGCGTTGTGGATGAAGAAGTCACGCACGATGCGGCTCCCCGCGCCATCCACGTTGATCCCGGCGCCCCATGGTGTCGGGTGCCGGTCCGTGAAGAAGGACTTGGCATAGGAGTGGAGATAATTCCCGGATGGGCCAAAGTGATTGTAGACCACGTCGAGGAACATCATCAGACCGAGTCCGTGGGCGCGGTCGATCAGCCTCTTCAGATCCTCCGGACTGCCGTAGGCCGCGTCGGGCGCGTAGGGGAGGACGCCATCGTAGCCCCAGTTCCGGCGGCCGGGGAACTCCGCGATCGGCATCAGTTCAATGGCCGTGATGCCGGTATCGCGTAGGGCCTCGAGTTTATCCATGAGGCTGGCAAACGTGCCCTGCGGAGTCGCAGTGCCAACGTGCACCTCGTAGAGCACAGTTTCCTCCCATGGCCGTCCGGTCCATGGCGCGTCAGACCATTCATAGGCATGCGGGTCCACAACGAGGCTCAAGCCGTGCACGTCTTCCGGCTGGAACCGAGAGGCAGGGTCCGGCACCGTGAGAGCATCGTCTATCCTGTAGCCATAGCGGCTGCCGCTCCGAGCCTTGGGCGAGACGGTATAGTACCAGCCGTCGTCCTGTGGCTCCAGGGGGTGTTCAGCCCCATCCAGCACAAGCTTGACCTCATGCGCTGTCGGCGCCCAAAGGGAGAAGCGCACGCCTTCGTTGACGATTTGTGCCCCAAAAGGCATCAGGTGACTTCGCCGCATGAGTTCTCCAAAAGTTCGGGCACTTGCGAACGAGCTTCGCTGTGCAATGTTCCCAGAACTCATAAAATTGAAGGCCGGGCTCGTAAGCGGGGACCTGATGTCAGAGCCACCAGCCTCAAGCTTGGCCGTAACGAGCGGCCGGCTGGAGTAGCCAGAAATATTCAAAATCCTTGTGGAACCTTTTGGAGGGGGAGAGCGTTTAAAGCGCGACCTGCTTTGGGCGCGGGAGGTCAATGGGGAGCGCGCCCTCGTGACAACATGTTGGAAGCATTACACTCGAAAGCTGGTGCGGCTTTCGCGGCAATGGCGCGCGCCGATCTGCACCAGGATCGTCAGCCCTCGATTTCAGTATCCCGCAGACAGTCTATTCTTTTCGTGACATCCGAGATCGCCGATTACATAAAGGCAGGAGGTCTCGGGGAAGTGTCTGCCGCTCTGCCGCGCGCCTTGCGACAGCATTATGATGTCCGCATCCTCATCCCGGGCTACAGGCAGGTTCTTTCCCAGATGGGGACCGTCGAGGAGATCGCGCGTCTCCCGGCTTCATTCGGAATTCCGGGCTGCGGGCTTGGCCGCGGCGTGACCAAGGACGGGTTGACCGTCTATGTGCTCCTGTGTCCAGAGCTCTACGAGCGGGATGGCTCTCCTTATGTCGATTCCTTTGGTATGGACTGGAGCGACAATGACATTCGCTTCGCACGTCTTGGCCTGGCGGCAGCCGATATCGCCTGCGGCGGCGGCGACGCTCTTTGGCGTGCCGATCTCCTCCACCTCAACGATTGGCCCTCGGGTCTGGCTGCGGCCTATCTGACATGGCGCGGACAGCACATTCCGACCATTCTGACGATTCATAACCTTGCCTATCAGGGAATCTTCGAACGGGATCGCTTGTCGCGCCTCGGCATTCCAGAGGCCGCATTTCACATCAATGGCGTGGAATTCTACGGCAAGCTTTCCTTCCTCAAGGCGGGAATTTTCTATGCTTCCCATATCACGACGGTGAGCTCGACCTATGCCCGGGAAATCACCCGGCCCGAGTTCGGCTGCGGGCTCGATGGGCTTCTGAGGACACGGGCTCATCAGGGGCGCCTCGACGGCATCATCAACGGCATCGACCCGAGCTGGGACCCCAGTAAGGACCCTTACCTGGTCAGCCGCTTCTCCGCCGAGGATGTCAGAGGAAAGCGTGCGAACGCCAACAACGTGCGAAAGAGCTTCGGGCTCGCTCTCTCCAACGGCCCTCTGTTTGCGGTCGTATCGCGCCTCGTTCACCAGAAGGGCGTTGATCTCGCCATCTCGGCCGCTGAAACGATCATGTCACAAGGCGGCCAGATCGCTGTTATCGGGCAAGGGGAGGCCCGGTTCGAGGCCGAACTCCGAGCTCTGGCAGAGCGGCATCCCGGGTCCGTGGGCGTGAGGATCGGCTACGACGAACGGGCCGCTCGTCGCATGTATGCCGGCAGCGACTTCCTTCTCATGCCGTCCCGGTTCGAGCCTTGCGGCCTGAGTCAGATGTATGCGCAGCGTTTCGGATCGCTGCCGATCGCCCATAAAACGGGAGGTCTGGCCGATACTATCGAAGACGGGGTCAACGGTTTTCTCTTCGGTGAGCCGTGCATTTATCGCTTCATGGATGCAATCAAGCGGGGACTTGAGACATTTCGCTCAAGGCCACGTCTCTCTGCCATGAGGAAAGCCGCGATGCAGCGACCTCATGGATGGGATCGGTCGGCTTCCAAGTACAGGGAGGTGTACGAGCGGGCTTGCCAGACGGCGGCTTGCATCTGATCCTCCACCCTCTGCCGGATGTGGCTGCGCACGCCGGCCGGGCCGGGCAATGTACTCCGGGTCGGATGCGCATTACCTGGGTAACGTTGCATGCACGTCGCGCAACTTCGCATCCCGCCAATCAGGGCATATGATCGCTGACCCAAATTTTCGTGGGGCAGGAACGGCCGGGGTCGGCGTGAGTTGACGATATAACGAGATGGGATGGGGCTCGCTGTGGCTGCGGCACGTTGATAGGCGTGGCTATTCTGGGTTGCATTTTTTCTTCGTCTTTCCTATCGACCATGTGTCTTGAAGGGGAAATTCGATGAGTGCGCCTCCGCGCATCGGCTTGATCGTCGATGATGATGCGATTTTTCGCGTGGCAGTGGGGGCAGTCCTTGAACGGCAATTCGACTGCTCGCGCATCATCGAAGCCCGTTCTCTGGATGGCGCTCTGGAGCGGCTGGCCGAGTATCCGGATATTACTTTTGCTCTGTTCGGTCTTTCCACGCCGGGCGTGAGAACGCCGACGAATCTGCGCACGGTGCGCGAGTGTTTTCCACAGACAAGGATTGCCGTCGTTTCCACCTCAGGCAACCGGCGCAACATCCTCATGGCCCTTGAGGCAGGAGTGCACGGCTATATGCTCAAGAGTATGAGCACCGAGGCGATGGCCGGTGCTCTCAAGCTCATCCTCGACGGCGGGATTTACGTTCCTCCCAGCCTGGCGGATATCTCATCGGAAGCGGCTGAGACGTCAGACGAGGGGGCACGGCAATCCGGTGGCACCGGGGGCGAGGCGACTGCACCGGAGACGGATTCTGCTGCTGGCAGTCCACTGACGCCACGCCAGCAGGATGTGCTCGATCTGCTCGTGCAAGGCAAGACGAACAAGGAGATCGCCCAGGCCCTGAGACTGGGCGAGGGCACCGTCAAGATCCATATGGCGGCGATTTTCCGTTATTTCGGCGTCAATAACCGTGCGGCGGCGGCCGTGGCCGGCGCGCGTCCTTACCCGAATCGCAAACGTAACCTGATGAGCGGTGTATAGCTCACTGTCCGGCGCTCGGCGCGGAGTGCGCCCCGCGGGCGCTCATGGTCGTGTGTCATGCGAACCATAGGCCTCGGCCATCAGCTCGATCTCTGCAAGTTTGGAGTTAAAGGCAGACCAATCATCTCGGTTGGCGACAGGCTCCCAAACTGCTTCGACCTCCTCGATCAGCATCGTACAGGGTCTCTCTCCCGCAAAATAGGCGTGATCGAGTGCGATCTCGGTCAACGGCTCGAACCCTTCAAGGGCAGATCGAAAAGGTTGAAAGGCGGCTTCGGAATAGTATGGGGAAGAGGGGCTGCGTCGCGCACGCTCGCTGCTGCGCAACCCGCCGAACCAATCGAAGAAGGTCTGCTCGAAGGGCGCTTTCGTACTGTGCAGGAATGTCCAGAGGTTTCTGGCAAGGGCTGCGTCCAGCTCAGGGGATCGGGTGCGAAGTCCGAGACGGCGGAGGATCGCAGCGGCGAACTCCCGATGCAGAGCGGGCTCGAAGGCGGCGAGCGATGCTTCGAGCCTGCTCTGCTCGGCAATCGGCAGGAAGCATTCCGCAAGCCTGAACAGATTCCACAAAAGAGCGTCAGGCTGGCGACCAAAGGCATAGAGCCCGGTTTCATCGAAATACGCAGCGGTGAAAGCCGGATCGTAGCTCGGCAGAAAGCGCCAGGGACCATAATCGAAGCTCTCGCCCGTCACGTTGATGTTGTCGGTGTTGAGAACGCCGTGCACAAAGCCTGCCGCCATCCATTGGGCACCCATGCGCGCCACCCTTCGGCAGACCTCATCGAGAAAGGCGATCGCCCGATCCGCATCGCTGTCGCACCAGGTCTCGGGCATGTAGGTCGTGATCGTATAATCGAGCAGCTTGCTGATGTTGCGGGTCTCGTCGAGGTAGAGCAGACGCTGGAATGTGCCGATGCGGATGTGCGAGTGACTGAGGCGCACGAGAACCGAAGAGCGCGTCGGCGATGGCTCGTCGCTCCTTTCGAGCTCCTCGCCGGTCTCGATCAGGCTGAACGACTTCGACGTGTTGACGCCGAGCGCTTCCAGCATCTCTGTCGCCAGTACCTCCCGGATGCCGCCCTTCAGCGTCAGGCGTCCATCTGCATGGCGTGACCAAGGCGTTTGCCCGCTCCCTTTGGTGCCGAGATCGAGCAGTCTGTCATTCCAAGTGTCGTGCAGCTGTGCGAAGAGAAACCCGCGACCGTCGCCCAGATCGGGATTGTAGGTTCGGAACTGGTGCCCGTGGTAGCGGAGAGCAAGGGGCTCCCTGAAGCTGCCGGGAAGCGGTTCGAAGTGTCCGAAATGTTTCGCCCACTCGTCATCTGTCAGGCTCTCGAGGCCTGTGCGCGCGGCCCATCGCTGGTTCCGATATCGCAGGAGATGCGCCGGAAAGCGGGCAGGTGTGACGATGTCGTAGAAGTCGGCGCCGAGCGCTTGATGGCTGGTTGAAGCACGGTATGCGGGAGAAAAAGGCATCGGTTCAAATTCCGTGTGTCCTGTTCAATACACTCCGTGCCGGAATGTTCATTGCGCTAAGGACGCTCCAAAATCTCCCAGGTGGCGGCGTGCAGCTTTGTTGCGATCAATGTTCCTATACGCGTTGCAATGTATGGGAAAATATTGCTCATTAACCATCCTGTGGAAAAGTATTTTTTGGGGGCAGGATCTCTAAAATCGTCATCATTTTCTGGAACTTGGGTCGAAGCTTAGAAATCGCTTCATCGTCCTGCTGGACGAAACGAGTGTCACCCGCTTGGCCAAAGCAGGGGCGGCTCCTATGATTCCTCGAGCGAAGCAGTCCGAGGAGAGATGAATGGTAACCAAGGATTTGGCTACCCTTTACGGGCGTGTTGCTCTGGTCGTGCTCGCGTTTGCCTTCGTTGCTGCGATCATTGCCGGACCCCTTCTGCAGAAGGCCGGCCTCGGCCGGTCCGTGACCGCAGCGCAGGAACATCCTGCGCCGGAAATGATTCGTCTCAAAGCCACGCCTGTCGTTGAAGGGCGAGGCTGAGGATTCCTTGTTCCAAGGCTTGAGGAAGCAACCCTTAACCGAGCCGACACGGGTTGAGTCTTTTGGAATCGTGCAATGCATGACGACAGCATTTTGCGGCAGGAAATTCGCAGCTCATTGAGTCGAGCCCGCAGTTTGATCCGGACCTATTCAGGGCTCTATTCGAGTGAGGATCTTGCCCGTGACGTCCTCACGGTCTGCGATGAGTTGGCCCGGACCCTTCACCCTACTCCACGCCTGAAGGAGGCTCGCCGGGTCATTCAGGAGCGGTGCGCGAAACTGGTGCGGGACGCCGATCGATTTTCCATGCGTGATCCGTTGACCATTGCGGCGTCACGCGCTCAGGCTTTCGCCTCCATCGACATCCTTCAGGATGTCTTGTTCGAGATGCATAAGGCTGAAACAGGCGCCCCGCGGATCGGTCCACTTTTGCGAAGGCGAAGCTCCTAGGTGCAACTGGCGGGGGCGCTGGGCGTTGATGGTCTGTTCGACGCATCTTCCACCCACGAAAGCCTCAAGAGAGCCCTATGCGCCCCAAGCCCGTTGGTCCTCAGGACATAGGGCACGATCACCTGTCCCTTGCGCCCTCCGTCGGCCTCCATGCGGTGCGCGTGATCGAAGTGGCACGCGGAATCGGACCAGGCGGGCTGATCTACTTGGCGCAGGGGCAGCGCAGGGCAGAGATATTGGCAAAGGCTGTCCGGGGATTGGCCCCGGATCTGCAGATGCTCCTCCTGCCGCCTTGGGATTGCCTGCCTTATGACAGTGCCTCTCCCTCCCGCGAGACGATGGGGCAGAGAATGTCGATGCTCCGGCAGATGGCAGGCTCCGAAAAGACCCCATGCGTGCTGATCACGAGTCCGGCCGCCGCTGTTCAACGGGTGCCCCCGCGAGCCCTATGGCAGGGCGCCACTCTGATGCTTGAAACACAGGGCGAGTTTGCACCGGAGGTGCTCGAGCGCTTCCTGCATCGTACCGGCTACATACTGGACGACCGGGTGGACGAGCCCGGGGAGGCGGCCATGCATGGACAGGTCGTTGACGTCTTCCCAGCCAATTCCGTGCTGCCATATCGCATCGAGCATGACAGCGCGAGGGTCCTCGCCATCCGTCGCTACGATCCTGTTTCTCAGCGGACGGAGGAGGAGGTCGCCCGTCTTGTCCTGGATCCCGTATCGGAGCTGGTGCTGGACGAGACGGGCGAAGATCGCTCCCCTCCCGCACGCCATGCCGGTATGGAGCACCGCCTTCCTGAGTATTATGACCGGCTCGAGACGGTCTTCGACTACTGGCCCGGTGCTGCGGTCATGATGGAAAGCCGGGCTGAGGAGCGGCGTCAGGATGTAATGGAGCAAGTCGCCGATGCCTTCGAGAGCAGTACCAGTCTTCGCAAGGGAGCAGAGCACGCGGTGAAGCCCGAGAGGCTCTTCATTCCCGAAGAGGAATGGCGGGATCTGTTGGATCAGCGGCGTCTGACGGTCGTTCACGAGGTGGAGGATGACAAGGTCGAGGTGCCCTTCTTCGCAGGTACTCCGAAGCCGGAGCAGGCACTGAGCCACTTCATTCAGACACAACAGCGGTCGAAACGAAAAATCGCGCTGCTCGGTGCTACCCCGCGAGATCTGAGCCGGTTGCGTCGCCGGGTACGAGGCCTCCAGCTGGCGCCGACCGCGGCGGAGAGCTGGGAAGAGATCGTCTCTGGCCCGTCGCAGCACTGCTTCACGATAAGAGCAGATATCAAGGGCGGTTTTATTGATACATCCTCCAACATCGTCGTGATCACGGCTTATGATCTGCTCGGCAGCCGAGCGGATAGTGAGGATCTGGCTGCTTCCGCACCGGCGGCCGCGCAGCTGTTCGATGCGAGCTTCCATCTCGGTGACATCATCGTCCACATCGAGCACGGCCTTGGCAAGTTGAATGGAATCGAGACGGTGTCGCTTGAGGCCAGACACAGTGAAGACGCTGTCCGCCTAGGCTATGCAGACGATGCAACGCTTATGGTCCCCACGGCAGAATTGGATCGCATCTGGCGCTACGGCGCTTCTCCAGAGGCTGTCAAGTTGGATAGGCTCAACGATGACGGTTGGGCTGTTCGACGTCGGAAGATCGAATCCGATCTCCAGGAAACCGCGTCGCGGATGAAGGCTCTCATCGCAGCAAGAAAAGCGGTCAATCTTGATCCCATTGTCCCGCCCGCACGAAGTTACGAGCGCTTCGTCGCCCGCTTTGCGTTCTCCGAGACGCCGGACCAATCTCGCGCCATCGAGCAGGTTCTTCAGGACCTCGCTTCCGGACATCCTATGGATCGCCTCGTCTGCGGAGATGTCGGCTTCGGCAAGACGGAGGTGGCGTTGCGGGCAGCCGCAGCTGTGGCTCTTTCTGGAAGACAGGTCGCCGTCATTGCGCCGACGACTGTTCTTGCGCGCCAGCATTTCGGGATTTTCCGGCGACGCTTTGCCGGATTAGGCATCGAGATCGCTCTTCTCTCACGCCTCGGCACTCCTGCAGATGCACGTGCCGTCAAGAAGGGATTGGCGGATGGCTCGATCAGAATCGTCGTAGGTACGCACATGCTTGCCGGAAAGGGCGTCGAATTCAGTGACCTCGGACTCGTGGTCATCGACGAGGAGCAGCGCTTCGGGGCGGCCCACAAGGCAAAGCTGCGCGAGTTGGCGAAGGCTGGGCACGTTCTGACGCTCACGGCTACGCCGATTCCACGCACCCTACAAGCCGCGTTCGTCGGCTTGCAGGATCTCAGCGTCATCGCGACACCGCCTGCGCGGCGCCAGCCGATCCGCACTTTCCTGACCGCCTTCGATCCGGCCACTGTGCGTGAAGCGCTCATGCGCGAGAAGCGTCGAGGTGGGCAGAGCTTCGTGGTCTGCTCAAGGATTGAGGATATCGCGCCGCTGCGGGAGGAGCTGACGAAGCTTGTGCCTGAACTCGAATTGATCGTGGCGCACGGGCAGATGCCACCAGACGCAACCGACGAGGCGATGGTGCGTTTTGCCGATGGGGAGGGCGACGTGCTGCTCTCCACCAACATCATCGAAAGCGGGCTTGATGTTCCGCGTGCCAATACCATGCTCGTCTGGCGCGCAGATCGCTTTGGTCTTGCGCAGCTCCACCAGTTGCGGGGGCGCGTCGGACGAGGACGCGTTCGCGGCACCACCTATCTCCTGACGGAGTCCGATCAGGTGCTTCCGAAGACGACGGAGAAACGACTGCGAACGCTTACGGCTCTGGATCGGCTTGGAGCGGGCTTTGCCATCAGTGCGCAGGATCTCGATCAGCGTGGCGCAGGCTCGCTTCTGGGAGAGGAGCAGGCGGGACATGTCAGGCTCATCGGATCCGATCTTTACCAATCAATGCTGCGGCGTGCGATCGAGGGTCGGAATGTCGATGACCTGTGGACACCGGATCTCAATCTCGGCATCGCAGGAAGAATCCCGGAGGATTATGTTGGCGACCCGGAAACGCGGATCAATCTCTACGTGAGGATCGCGCGGCTCGATCCCCTGCAGAACGTGGAGGATCTCTCCGCAGAGATCGAGGACAGGTTCGGAGCCTTGCCGCAGCCCGTACAGAACCTTATCGACTTGGCGGAGCTGAAGCAGCTTTGTTTGCGTTCAGGAATCGCGCGCATCGATGCCGGTCCACAGGCCATAGCCTTGAGCTTCCGCTCGGGCGCTGCCGAGCGGCTTCCGATTGATCAGGCGATGGAGGCCTCCAGGGGTGAGCTCCGCTGGAGCGGGGAGCGGTTGATCCTGGACCGTTCCATTGACAGCGCCGAGGAGCGCCTGAGGTCCATTCTGGAGCTGCTGAGCAGGTTTGCGTGAGTACATCTGTCCGGCTCGCCGTGCCGCAGGTCGTCTGCGAACATATTCAGCCGAACGGACTTGTCTCTGAAACGACGGGAAAAAACGAGGAGCCTATGACTTCCGAGGAAATCAAGGAGCTGAATGCCGCGCGCGAGAGCCTTGTGAAGCGGCGCCGGGAAATGGCGCGGCAGATCGCAGAAGCACCCCTTCCGTCCGTGGAAATGGCGGAGGAGCTCTCGAAGATTTTGACGGCTATCGAGGCTTTGGACCGGGCCCTGAACGAAGCTGGGCACCCTTACATGAGCCAAAGCGTGGTCGATCAGATGCGAGCCGAGGCCTGAAGGGCTTGGCCGGATCCGGAGCCATGCGACGAGGCGGTACGGCTTCCCGCCCGACGGGAAAGGCATTCAGCGGCGGCCAAGCGGATCGGCCCATGGTCGATCTTTCGGGGCCTGACGGCAGTCATGATCGCTTTTGCGGCACGATGAGCAAAGGAGAGACAGGTTTTTAGTGCCTTGATCTTGTATTACATCCGGCCTTCAGGGTGAATTGCCGGGGAAAGAATACCTGTAGGCCCCATGCCCCATTCCCACGCCAGCGCTTTGATAGAACCTCTTCAAGACAACCAACAGGACGACGCCCGCATGTTCGACTTGGCGCCTGTCTCGCTCTGGCTTGAGGATTATAGCGGACTCAAGCAGCTCTTTGACACGTGGCGGGCGGCGGGGGTCGTCTCGCTGAGAGAATATCTGGAAGAGGACTCCGAACGCGTCCGCGCCTGTTCGAACCGGATCCGCGTCATCAAAGTGAACCGCCGGACGCTCAGTCTCTTCGAGGCGGACGATCCGGCCCATCTTGTGGCCAATCTCGACAAGATCTTTCGCGGAGACATGTTCAAGTCCCATATCGAGGAGCTCGTCCAGCTTTGGAACGGGGAGACGGAGTTCGGCAGCAATGCTGTCAATTACACCCTCTCCGGAAAGCGTCTCGACATTCAGCTCAAGGGGACCGTCTTGCCGGGCCACGAGAGTCGGTGGGATCGTGTCTTGGTCGCCATCGAGGATGTCACCGAAAGGGAAACGGCTCGCCGGGAGCTGGCGATCAGTGAGGCTTATGCGCGCGGTCTCTTCGAACACTCCCCGGTTTCCTTATGGGTGGAGGATTTCAGCGCGGTCAGGCAATTGCTCGACGAGATTCGGCAGCAAGGGATAACCGACTTTCGCACATTCACCGACGTGCATCCGGAATTCATCGCCCGTTGCTTGAGCGAGATTCGGGTCATCGACGTGAACCGGCATACACTCGATTTATTCGTCGCGCCCGACAAGAAAACCCTGCTGAGCAATCTCGGCGATGTGTTTCGCGAGGAGATGCAGCAACATTTCCGGGAGCAGCTTATCGATCTCTGGCACGGCAGAATTTTCCAGCAGCGGGAGGTCGTGAATTACTCCCTGGCTGGGGATGAGCTTCACCTGCACCTGCAATTCTCCGTCCTGCCTGGCTACGAACACGACTGGTCGCTGGTCCAGGTCGCGCTGACCGACATCACCGCCCGCAAGCGTGCCGAGGCATATCTGGAATATCTTGGCAAGCACGACGTATTGACGAAACTTTATAATCGCTCCTTCTATGTCGACGAGCTCAATCGCCTGGAGCGCAAGGGGCCTTTCCCGGTGACAATCGCCATGATCGATCTCAACGGCTTGAAAGCAGCGAACGATCAGCTGGGTCATGCGGCCGGCGACGCGCTTCTGCGCCGTGCAGGTGAGGTGCTGAGCAAGGCGATCGACAAGCCCTCGTGCGCGGCCCGTATCGGGGGCGATGAGTTTGCGCTTCTGATGCCGGGAACGGAAGAGCGTGATGCCAAGCTGGTGCTGGAGAGCATCGAGAACCTGCTCGAGGTCAACAACCAGTTCTACACGGGCCTCCCACTGAGCTTTTCCATGGGGCTCGCCACCAGCGAGCCTGGGGAGCGGCTCGAATCCGTCGTCAAACGCGCCGACCTGCGGATGTATGAGGCCAAGAGAGCCTATTACACGTCCGCGGACGGAGAGGGCAGGGCCTGAGCGCAGTTCCTCAAATCGCGATTTCGATGATCTCCGCCTCCGTCGAACCTACGAGGATGACGTCGCCTATCTCCTTGCCCATCAGGGCCTGCGCGAGCGGCGAAACATAGGAAATCGTCCCCTTGGCCGGTTCCGCCTCGTCCTCGCCTACGATGCGGTAGGTCTGCCGCCGCCCATCCTTGCGCTCGAAGGTGACGCGCGCGCCAAAGCGCACGTGGGTCGTATCGGCGGGAGGGGAGACTACCTCGGCCGAGACGCGCCGGGCTGACCAGTACCGCAGGTCGCGTGACAGGCGGGCCATCTCGGCCTTGTCATCCGTGGCTTTCGCGTCCTCGAGGCGTCGTTCCAGCGCCTCGATCTCCGCATCCATCTGGGCCAGCCCCGACGGGGTGACGAGGTGATGGGGGCTCAAGGTCCGGTCGGGCAGATCCTCGAAGGCTTCCCCGCCTTCGGTCTCGCGAACAAAGGCACGACTCATAGGCGCTTCCTCCGGTCTTTAGAGAAAAACGCGGGAAACCGGCGAGGTTTCCCGTTCTACGACTTTATTGCGTAGCCTGTCGAAGCCGTCCGACGATGCCGCCCGGAAAGGCATAGACGCTGATCACGAAAAGCGCGCCGAGCCAGAGCAGCCACCGGTCCGGGTGGATCAGGCTCGGCAGTACCGGCACGCCGGCGAGGGCCGTGCTCCCGGCACTCATGAGAACTTGCAGATAGCTCTGCGCCAGGACGAAAAGCATGGCGCCGATCACGGAGCCGTACATCGTTCCCATGCCGCCGATCACCACCATGAGCAGGATGTCGATCATGATGGAGAATGAAAGCGTCGTATCCGGCCCATTGTAGCGCAGCCACAGGGCCATGAGGGCGCCCGCCACCGTCGCGGCAAGGGCCGACACGACGGACGCCATCGTTCGATAGGCGACAACGCGGTAGCCCAGGGCCTCGGCGCGGAATTCGTTCTCGCGGATCGCCTGCAGCACGCGCCCGAACGGTGAGTTCACGATGCGCAGGAGCAGGAGGAACGTGAGGAGCGCGACGAAGAACAAAAGGTAATAGGCGATAAGGCGCCCATTGATGGACACCCCGAGCACCGGCTCCGGCAGGAGCCTGAAGGCTGGGCGCAGCTCAACGGGCAACTGGAACGACAGGCCGTCCTCACCACCAGTGATCGTGGAAAGCTGAGAAGCCAGGACCGCCATGGCCGATGCCACCGCCAGGGTGATCATGGAGAAGAAGATCGCACGTACGCGCAAGGACAGAAGGCCGATAGCGATGGCAAGGAGAGCCGACAGCAACAGGGCCGCAACGAGGCCAATGGCAACCGAGAACCATGTTGCCCCGAGCCGTTCCAGGGCTATGGCGATGCCGTAGCCGCCAATGCCGAAGAACATGGTATGGGCGAAGGAGACGATGCCCGTATAACCGAGCAGCAGATCGTAGCTCGCGACCAGCACAATGAAGACGCAGATCTTCGCTGCCGTGCTCAGGGGCTGGCTGCCCGAAAACAGGAACGGCGTTGCCGCGAGCCCCAGCAGAATGGCGAGCAGGATGGCGGTGAGCACCTTCGAGCGCGGCAGGTCCGACGACAGGAGACCTGCCAAGATGCTGCCGCCCGTGCGGCCTCCATCGACAGCGAGGGGGAAGACAGGGGATCGGGTCATCGGCGCGCTACCGGAAAGAGGCCCTGCGGACGCCAGATCAGCACCAGCGCCATCACAAGAATGTTGGAGATGAGAGCGAGCTTTGGCTCAATGAAGCCGACATAATTCGCGACCAGCGCCACGAGCATAGACCCGACGAAGCAGCCGCCCACGGAGCCGAGGCCCCCGATGATGATCACGATGAACACCAGCACCATCACTTCCATGCCCATGCCCGCAGTGAGCGTCTGGCGATAGAAGGCCCACATGACGCCGCCGAGCCCCGCAAGCGCGGAACCCGCCACGAACACGCTCACGAAAAGGCGGCGGATCCGGTAGCCCAACGCCTCCACCATCTCGGGATTCTCGACTCCTGCGCGGATGAGAAGTCCGATACGGGTGCGGTTGAGCAGAAGCTGCATTCCGACAAAGACGAGTAGGCCGATACCAACCGCCACCAGGCGATAGCGCTCCATGACGACGTCGCCGATGATGAAGGCGCCGCGCAGGGTTGCGGGCAAGGGGATCGGGATGGGCGATGCGCCCCAGATCGCATGGATCGCCTGCTCGGCTACGATCAGCCCGCCCATGGTGACCAGGATCTGCTTGAGATGACTGCCGTAGACCGGACGCACGATGACGCGCTCGAAGACCGTGCCGACAATGCCCGTAACGCCCATGGCCGCCAGAATGCAGAGGAGGAGCAAGGCGAGGTTCAGCCACACCGATTCCGCTTGCGCCCAGGCTGCAAGCGGACCTAGCACGAGAAGGCTGGCGTAAGCGCCGAGCGAGATGAAGACCCCGTGTCCGAAATTGATGATGTCCATGAGGCCGAAGACCAGCGTAAGGCCGGACGCCATGAGAAAGATCATCATGCCCATGGCGAGGCCTGCGACGGTGAGCGTCACCCAGGTCGATCCGCTGCCGACCAGGGGCAGGGCGAGGAGAGCGAGCGCCGGAACGAGCAGGAGAGGCAGCCAATCCGTCTTCGCGCGCGGAAGCGGCTCGGACGATGCGGAGGGTTCAACAGCCATGCCGGTCATTGGTGAGCGTCCAGGGAAAGGCCGAGCAGGCGCCGCTGCAGGTTCTTGTCAGCGACGAGTTCGCTCATGAGGCCCGAATGCACGACCCGTCCGTCATCCATCACGATGACGTTGTCGCCCAGGGCCGAGGCCGCGTAAAAATTCTGCTCGACCAACAGGATCGTCTCACCAGCCGCCTTCAGGGCCCTGAAGGCTTCGATCATGCTGCGAACCATCACGGGAGCGAGGCCCTTGGTCGGCTCGTCGATGAGCAGAAGGCGGCGCGGTTCGGCAATGGCGCGGGCAATCGCGAGCATCTGCTTCTGGCCTCCGGACAGATCGCCGGCAGGCAGATTCCAGAAGCGCTTCAACGAAGGGAAGAGGCCGAACATCCAATCGAGACGCGCGGAATCCACCGGGCCGTTGCGGGCGGCCAGAACGATGTTCTCGCGAACGGTGAGAGCGGCGAAGATGCCCATTGCTTCCGGCACATAGCCGATGCCCGTGCGGGCGATATCAGGCGTACCGTCCTTCGCGATATCCCGGCCGTCGAAGCGGATCGTTCCGGAAGAAGCCCGCCACAGGCCCATGATGGTCCGCAAGGTCGTCGTCTTGCCGGCGCCGTTGCGGCCGAGCAGCATGGTGAGCTGGCCGGCGGGAGCGGCGAGGTCCACGCCATGCAGAATGTGGTAGGGACCGATATGCGTATGGACGCCGGAGAGTTGCAGCAGGGGCTCAGCCATTCGCCGCCTCCACGCCGAGATAGGCCTCCTGGACGACGGGTGAGGCGATGACCTGGGCCGGGTCGCCATCGGCGACGAGGGCGCCATTATGCAGAACGATGATCCGGTCGGCGAGCGAACGGACCACGTCCATCTTGTGCTCCACCAGAAGGACGGTCGCATTTCCGCGCTGCTTGATGTCCCGGATGAGTTCGAGCACGGTCGGCACCTCGTCGACGCTCATCCCCGCGGTAGGCTCGTCGAACATGAAGACCCTCGGCTCCATTGCGATGAGCAGCGCGACTTCGAGTTTGCGCTGGTCGCCATGGGAGAGCGCCTTCGGCGCAATGTCGCGCTTGTCGCTCAGGCGCACGCGCTCGAGAACCTCTTCCGCCTTTTCGATCAGGTCCCGGCGGCCGTTCCAGACCTTGAGCAGCGACCAGCCCGCCTCTGCGCGGCTCTGCACCGCCAGACGGACATTCTCCAGCGTTGTCAGATCCGGAAAGAGGTTCGTCAGCTGAAAGGCCCGGCCCAAGCCGCGCTTGGCGCGGGCGGAGGGAGATAGGGACGTGATATCCTCCCCCTCGACCAGAACCTGTCCCGATGTGGCGCGCAGCTGTCCGGAGACGAGGTTGAAATATGTGGTCTTGCCGGCCCCGTTCGGACCGACGATGGCGGTGAGCGTGCCCGGGGTGAACCGGCACGACACATTGTCGACGGCCACATGTCCGCCGAAGCGAACGGTGAGCCCGCGCGTTTCGAGCGCGGGCATGGCGGTAGCTGGGGGCGTCACGTGTGCTCAGCGCTTGTTGCGAACCGGAATCGGCATCTTGTCGGCGGGAATGGTGTCGACGAGGTCGAGCAGGTCGTTCGAGTCCTTGCCGTCGGCCTTCACCTTGAAGTGGTACATGGCCTGCAGGGCCTGGTGATCCTCCTTGCGGAAAGTCATGGTGCCCTTGGGTGTCTCGAAGCTCATGTCTTCCATGGCCGCAATCAGCTTCTCGGTATCGGTGCCGCCGGCCTTCTGAATGGCGGTAACGACGGCGGAAGCAGCGGCGAACCCGCCTGCGGTGAAGAAATCCGGCGGAGCATTGTAGCGTTTCTGATGCTCGGCCACGAGCCAGTCGTTCATGGCGTTCTTCGGGAAGTTCCAGTAATAATAGATCGCTCCTTCCATCCCGGGATAGTTCTTGTAGATCTGCATGGCCGGAAGAATGTTGCCCCCGGGCGCGATCTCGATGCCGAATCGCCCGGGTTTCAGGTCGGCGATCTTGGGCAGGGGATGCTGACCGGCCCAGATGATATTGATGATCTTCTTACCCGGTTTGTCCTTCAGCGCGTCGAAGATGCGCTGGGCCGAAGCCGTGAAGTCCGTAGCGTTCTGCGGGGCGTACTCCTCGAAGACAACCTTCGCGTTGGGGCGGATTTCCGCCAGCGCGTTCTTGAGCGCCGCGACGCCGTCGCGGCCGAAGGCGTAGTCCTGGGCTAGGGTTGCGATGGAAACCTCGCCACTGGCCGGAACGGCAGCCGCAGCACCATAGGCATCCTGCGTGGAGTTGCGGGCGGTGCGGAAGATGAAGCGGTTCCATTTTTCCCCGGTGATCGCATCGGCCACGGCGGGTTCGACGATCAGCACCTTGCCGTTCTCCTCCGCCACAGGCAGCATCGCGAGCGCGGCCGCCGACGAGGTGGTGCCGACTGCAATGTCGACGTTGTCGTCGTTGTAGGCCTGCTCCAGCAGAGTCTTGGCGAGGTCGGCCTTGAGTTGGTCGTCCTTCACGATCACGGAGAGCTTGCGCCCGTTCAGCGACATGCTGCCGTTGGTGAGATATTCGAGGCCCATCATGAAGCCGGCTTCCGTCTGCTTGGCGTAAGCCTCGAGGGGACCGGTCTTTCCGGCGATGAGAGCGATCTTGATGTCCTGCGCGAAGGCTGCGGAGGCAAAGATGATTCCTGCCGTAGCGGCAGCTATTGTGAGCTTGAGGCGCATCGGACTCCCTCTGTGTTTTTATTGCATCATTGACGGACGCAGCGGCGAAGCTGTCAAGTTCGTTTGCGGGGGAGTCCGCGGGGACGAGGTCAGTCTTTGGATTAAGCCTCCGGGAGTACCGGATCCTTGATGTCCTTGGCCTCGCGCCCGCGCCGGGCGGCTTCGCGTTCCAGGAGCATGAGCCCCACGCCCGCGGCGCAGATGACGGCGGCACCCGCCAGAGTCCAGAACTCGACGATGTCCCCGAAGGCCAGATAGCCGAGCACGATGGCCCAGACGATGAGCGTGTACTGATAGGGCGCGACAACGGAGGCGGGAGCAATCTTCAGGGAGCGGTTGACGCAGGCATGGGCTGCCATCGAGACGATGCCGAGGAGGAAAAGGCCGGCGAGGTCGAGCCAGCCCGGCGTGACCCAGGCGAAGGGCGCGACGGCGATGCCGAAGATCACGTTGCCCAGCATCTGGCCCAGGACCAGCGTTCCGTCGTCGGTATCACGCAGTTTCCGCGTCGTGATCATCAGAAGCGCATAGAACATGCTCCCCGCAAGGGCGATGAGGGCGGGCCAGGAGAGCGTTGCCGGCGAAGGGCGAAGGGCGATCAGCACTCCGATGAAGCCTACCGCGATGGCGAGAATGCGGGGCCGGTCGATCCTCTCGCCCAGCCAGAAGACCGCGAAGGCTGCGACATAGATCGGCCCCGCCAGGTAATAGGTCATCACGTCCGCGAGCGGCAGGTAGGTGACAGCCCAATAGAAGCAGGCCACCTCCAGCGTCGAAAGCAGGATCCGAAAGGCGTGAAGGCCCGGTTGCGGCGGAATCCTGATCGGGATGTTCTGCTGCCGCATGATCGGAAGGAGAATGGCCAACGCCGCGACGCCGCGCAAGAGCAGGACCTGCCCGACGGAATAGGTGGCCACGAGCCACTTGCCCATGACGTCATTGACGGAGAACAGGAAGGTTCCGAGCAGCATCAGGCCGATGCCGACAAGGACACCTGACCGCACTTTCTGGGCAGACGGGGAAGCAGCGTGACTCATGGCCCGCACACATGATTGAAGCGCGTATCATTCACAAGAGGGATGAAAGCTGTCTTAATGACATCGAGCAGGGAGGGGTGAGCATGAATGACCCGAGGCCGATCGATCCTGGTTTCGAGGCGCGGGTGCGGGCGAGTTTCGCGAAGCAGGGTCTCATGGAGACGCTGGGGGCATCGATTGCCCGTGTCTCGCCGGGCGAGGTCGACCTCGCACTGCCGATGACGCCCGCCGTGTCGCAGCAGCACGGTTTCATGCATGCGGGAGCCGTGGCGAGCATCGCGGACTCGGCTGCCGGTTACGCGGCCCTGACCCTGATGCCGACCGGGGCAGGTGTGCTCACTGCTGAGTTCAAGATCAATCTTCTCGCTCCTGCCATGGGAGATCGGATCGTGGCGCGGGGCCGGGTCGTCAAGGCGGGGCGCACGCTCACGCTCGCCCAAAGCGACGTCTTCGCCGAGCGGGAGGGGCAAGAGAAGCTCATCGCCCTGCTGACGGCCACCCTCATGACGATCGAAGGACGCGCTGGCGTGGACGATTAAAAGGTCTTCGCCCCATTCACCGGCAGAAGGATGGAATAGAGTGAAGTCGTGGCGCAGATGTAGAGCCGGTTGCGCTTGACGCCTCCGAAAACCACGTTCGCCACCGCTTCCGGAACCAGGATCTTGCCGATGAGGGTGCCGTCGCTTTCGTAGCAATGCACACCGTCTCCCGCGCTGGTCCAGATCCGCCCGGCCTCGTCCAGCCGAAATCCGTCGAAGAGGCCACTGGTGCAGGTGGCAAAGACGTCCCCACCCGTGAGACGGCCGTTCTCGCCTACATCGAAGACCCGGATATGGCGCGGCCCATCGGCGACATGGGTCGCCCCCGTATCGGCGACATACAGGCGCCTCTCGTCCGGGGAGAAGGCGAGGCCGTTCGGACGGATGAAGTCGCCGGCGGCGATGCTGACGGAGCCGCTCTGCGGATCGACTCTGTAGACGTGGCAGGCGCCGATCTCGCTGTCCGCCTTGTGGCCCTCGTAGTCGGAATCGATGCCGTAGGCTGGATCCGTGAACCAGATCGAGCCGTCTGACTTCACCACCGCATCGTTGGGGCTGTTCAAGCGCTTGCCGTCATGATGGCTGGCGAGGACCGTGACTGAGCCGTCATGCTCCGTGCGCGTCACCCGCCGGTTGCCGTGCTCACAGGTGATGAGGCGGCCCTGGCGGTCAACCGTGTTGCCGTTGGAATAGCCGGATGGGGCGCGAAAGACGCTCACCGCGTTCGAAGTCTCGTCGAACCGCATCATCCGGTCGTTGGGCACGTCGCTCCAGATTAGATAACGCCCCGCCGGGAAGTAGGCGGGACCTTCCGCCCAGCGGCATCCTTCCGCAAGCCTCTCTAGCCGGGCGGACGAAATGACCAGGCGGCGGAAGCGCTCATCCAGAACGACGGCCACATCACGGAGCATGGCAGGCCTTCACCCTCTAATGAGCCATCAGAACAGGAATCGTGGTGTTGCTGAGAATATGGCTCGTCGCGCCGCCGAAGAACATCTGCCTGAGGCGGCTTTGGGTATAGGCGCCCTTGACCAGGAGGTCGCAGCCTAGGGCCGCGCATTCGGACAGAATGGTTTCTCCGGGCCGATCCGACGGGTCGGGGGCGGTCACGGCTTCGGCGGAGACATCATGCATCCGCAGTGAGCGGGCGAGCTCTGATCCGGAGGGGCCCGGGACACCCCAATCCTCCAGCTCCAGGACGATGACGCGGCGCGCCTTCTTCAGCAGAGGCATGGCGCCCAGAACAGCGCGTGCGGTCTCGGTGCTGCGGTTCCAGGCGATCACGGCCACTTCGCCGAAAGTGCGAGGGGCGCTCGGCGGAGCGATCATGACCGGATGACCCGTTTCGAACAGAGCCGACTCGACGGTGGACAGGCGCGTCTGGCCCTCCGACCCGTCCGGCCTGCCGACCACGATGGTGTCGAAGACCCGGCCGTAGGCGCCCAGGAATGCATCCTCCATCAGGCCGTCCTGACGCCAGCCGAAGCTCAGGCCGGGCAGGCCTGCGGAAGCGCGCGCGATCTGCTTGGCGGCCATGAAGCCTTCGAACCGCTCGCGGCAGGTTCGTGCCATGTCCATGCGGTTCTCAGGCGTGAGGGGGGACGGAACGCCGATGGCGATGTCAACCGGAAGAACCACGGGATAATCGGGGGTGATTGCCAGCCCCTCGATGTAACTGTCAAAGGCTTCGCCCAGGAGGAGCGCCAGCTCAAGCTGGCTCTCGATATGGCCATGATCTTCGATCGGGACGAGAATGCTTTTCATGAGATTATTGTCGCGCGCCCGGCCCGCCTCGGCAAGAGCTTTCGACGAAGGTGGCATTCCGCTCAGGAAATCGTAAAATCGCCGGGCTCCCACTGCGCCTTCGGATATTGCGGGTCCATGTCCTCAAGGGTCGCTTTGACGATCGTGGCGACGGCTGCGTTGCGCACCCATTTGCGATCGGCTGGAATGACATGCCATGGGGCATGATGTGTGGAGCAGCGCTGCAGCATGGTCTCATAGGCGTCCTGGTACTCGTCCCAGTGGACCCGGTCATCGAGATCGCCCGGGTTGAACTTCCAGTGCTTTCTCGGATCGTCGAGACGTTCCTGAAGCCGCTCCTTCTGCTCGTCCTTCGAAATGTGCAGCATGAACTTGAGAATGGTCGTGCCGTTCTCGGTCAAATGCTTCTCGAAGGCATTGATCTGATCATAGCGCTGCTCGATGAGTGCTAGCGGCGAGAGCTTGCGTACCTTCTCCACGAGTACGCCCTCGTAATGCGAGCGGTTGAAGATACCAATGGTGCCGCGACGAGGGCAGGCGGCATGGATGCGCCAGAGATAGTCGTGGGCCAGTTCCGTTTTCGTAGGAACGCCGAAGGGCGTCACCGAGACTCCCAGTGGTCCCGTGGCATTGAACACGTTGCGGATGGTTCCATCCTTGCCCGAGGTATCGGTGCCTTGGAGGATCACGAGGAGCGCGCGCGAGCCCTCCGCATAAAGCCGGTCCTGCAGGACGTCGATATCCTTCGCGAGGGCGGAGGTCGCCGCTTTCGTCTCCTTCTCGTCACGGAAGAGACTGGAATCACGCGGATCGCGCTCCTTCAGTCTGACGCGCTCACCCGGCTCCACCCGCACTTTCACGATGATGCTGCGCTCCTGCTCCGTCATCTCCGGCGCTCCTGTCCCCTTTCAGGACGATAGGGCGCTCTCCTCCGAAAGGAAGGTCTGGATCGAGGTGTGGGGGCTTTACGAAGTCCTGCGCGCTTTCTAGGAATGGTGTTTCCCTGCGAAAGGCTCCTCCCGATGTTGGCGCTCTATTATTATCCCGGCAATGCCAGCCTGCTTCCGCACATGATGATGCGGGAGGTCGGGGTACCTTTCGAGATGCATCTCGTGGACCGGGGCAAGAATGCACAGAAGAGCGCACAATACCTGAAGCTCAACCCCAACGGCCGCATTCCCGTACTGGTCGATGGCGATCTTGTGCTGTTCGAGACGGTAGCCATCGCGCTCCATCTCGTCGACAAGTTTCCGCAGGCCGGTCTTGCTCCGGAGGTGGGCACTCGGGAGCGCGCGGAGTTCTACAAATGGATGGTTCACCTGACGAACACGCCGCAGGCGGAGTACCGCGCGTGGTTCTATCCGCATGAGCACGTGAGCGACGAGGCGGCTGTATCCGCCGCAAAGAAGGCTGCCGAGCAGCGTCTCTACCGGATGTTCGACATCATTTCCGAACAGCTCGGTGACAGGACGTGGCTCCTCGGAGATCGCTTCTCCGCCGCGGACCTTTTCCTGTTCATGCTGATGCGCTGGGGGCGCGGCATGCCGCGTCCGCCACGGATGCTCTCCAACCTGAATGCATTGGGCGAGCGGGTGCTCGCGCGCCGCGCCGTGCAGGAGGCTCTCAGGGTCGAAGAAATTCAGCCGCCCTTCTTCTGAGAGGCGCGCTTCGAGCGCTTCGCCTCGGGCAGAACCTGATCGATTTCCGTGATCCGCGCCCATGGATCCTCTCTCAACGAAAGGAGGCGCTTGCCCAGGCTCTGGACCGTGAAGCCGTCGGGCTTGAGATCCGGCGTCAGTTCCTCCCAGCTGACCGGCGTCGCCACGGGGGCTCCGGGGCGCGAGCGGCTGGAATAGGGTGCAACTGCAGAGGCCTCGCGGTTGTTGCGCAGGTAATCGATGAAGATCTTAGCCTTCCGCTCCTTCTTGATCGATGTGACGGTGTAGCGATCCGGCTCGTCCTTCGCCATCGCTTCCGCAATGCTGCGCGTGAAATTCAGCGCATCCTTCCAGTCCGCCCTGGGCTTCAAAGGAACGACCACGTGCAAGCCCTTGCCTCCGGTGGTCTTTACGAAGCTCTCGAGGCCCAGGACTTTGAGGCGCTCACGAACGGCGAGCGCACCTTCGATCACCCGGAGCCACTCCACGCCCTCACCGGGATCGAAATCGAAGACCAGTCGATCTGGACGCTCCAGGTCGTCGAGCGTCGCTCCCCAGACGTGCAGTTCGAGCACGCCGGATTGGACGAGGGCGACGACCCCCTGAATGTCGGAGACGGTCAGCACTTCCAGCTTGCCCGAGGTATCCGGCGCCATGGTGCTGTGAATCGCAGGGTTCATGCCCGCCCAGGTATGGCGTTGAACGAAGCATTTCTTCTGCACCCCCGAAGGGCAGCGGATGAGAGTCAGCGGACGGTTGATGAGATGAGGCAGGAGCCATTCGGCGGCGTTCACGTAGAATTCCGCGAGTTCCTGCTTGGTAAGCCCCTGATCCTCCCAGAGCACGCGCTCGGGATGGGTGAGAGGAATTCCCGCAATCACGACATTGCTCATCCTTGTAGTCTTAGCTTCGGCAGTCTTGGCTGCGGACCTGTGCTTTGCAGAGGATGCAGGCTTGTCCGCCGGAGAAGCGGCGGGTCTTTTTGAGGCTGCTTGTCGCTTCTTCGTGCTTTTGGTCATGCGGTCGGGCGCAACCTCTTCGATGGACCGGCCGGATTTCACGGAGAGGGGCTCTTCTTCCAGGATATCCGGGTCGCCCTGCGTGCGGGCGTAGGCGTCGTCGGCCTTGATCAGCAGCCAGGATTCCTGCCCTTCTCGCGGGCGCTTCGCCATGCGAATCAGATGCCATGTACCGCGCAGCTTCTCGCCATCGAGGCGAAAAGTGAGGCGGCCCTCGTCGTAACCCTGGTGAGGATCACCCTCCGGTTCCCAGGTGCCGCGGTCCCAGACCAGGACGGTTCCGCCGCCATATTGTCCTTCGGGAATGGTGCCCTCGAAATCCGCATAGGCGAGCGGGTGATCCTCCACGTGAACCGCAAGGCGCTTCTCGCCCCTGACGAGGCTCGGGCCCTTCGCCACGGCCCAACTTTTCAGCACGCCGTCGAGCTCTATGCGAAAGTCATAATGCAGGCGGGAGGCATCGTGCTTCTGAACGACGAAGGACGAGCCCCGGCGCCGCGCCGTCTTACCCTCCGGCTCGGAGGTCCGGGTGAAGTCGCGCTTCGCGCGATAGGATGCGAGCTTTGCCATGGCGAGGAGTCAAATCCCGCCATGGAGTTCGGTTCCAGGGCTCAGGAGGCCAGAGGCTGGCTTTTCGTCTCTGGGCTTACACGCTCCGCCAGGAAGGCGGCTGCGATCAGGTCGCGGGTATAGACCTCGCGCGGGCGCTCGAAGATCTCTTCGACCGCGCCGCGCTCCACGACCTTGCCGGTCTTCATGACCATGATCTCATCCGACAACGCTCGCACGACCGCCAAGTCGTGGCTGATGAACACATAGGCGAGCCCGTGCGCCTTCTGCAGGTTGCGCAGCAGCTCCACGATTTCCTTCTGCACGGAGCGGTCGAGGGCCGAGGTCGGCTCGTCGAGCACCACGAGCTTCGGATGCAGGATCATGGCGCGGGCGATCGCGATACGCTGGCGCTGACCTCCGGAGAATTCGTGCGGGAAGCGGTTGCGCCAAGCCGGATCGAGTTGAACCTCCTCGAACGCCTGGGCCGCCCGGCGATCACGCTCCTTGCGGGAGATGCTCGGCTCGTGGACGAGTAGGCCCTCGGTAACGATCTCGCCCGCCGTCATGCGCGGTGAAAGAGAGCCGAAAGGATCCTGGAAGACGAGCTGCAGGTGACGGCGCAGAGGGCGCATGCCCGAACGGTCGAGGGGCATGAGGTTGCGATCCTCGAACCGCACCATGCCGGAGGCAGGCTGCAGCTTCAGGATCGCGCGCCCGAGCGTGGACTTGCCGGAGCCCGACTCGCCAACGATGCCCACCGTTGCGCCGGCCCGCACGGTGAGACTGACATCGTCGACCGCACGGAGAATGTGGGTGGCCTTGCCGAAGAAGTTTTTCTCGAGAGCAAACGTCACCTGGATATTCTTGGCATCCAGAATGACGGGCGCATCGGCCGGAGCCGGCTCCTTACGTCCACGCGGCTCCGCATCGATCAGCATCTTCGTATAGGGATGCTTGGGGGAGGAGAAGATGTCCGCCGTGCTCCCGCTTTCCACCACCTCGCCGCGCCTCATCACATAGGTGAGGTCCGCGAAGCGGCGCACGATGCCGAGATCGTGGGTGATGAACACGATGGACATGCCGAGGCGCTTCTGCAGGTCGCGGAGCAGTTCGAGGATCTGGGCCTGAACCGTCACGTCTAGTGCCGTGGTCGGCTCGTCGGCGATCAGCACGTCCGGGTCGTTGGCCAACGCCATGGCGATCATCACGCGCTGGCGCTGACCGCCGGACATCTCATGCGGATAGGCGTCGATGCGGCGCGCAGGATCCGGAATGCGCACCAACTCTAGAAGCTCGATGGCGCGCTTGCGTGCGGCCGCCTTGCTCAACTTGCCATGTCTCATCAGAGGCAGAGCGAGCTGGTCGCCGATCCGATAGAGCGGATCGAGAGAGGTCATCGGCTCCTGGAAGATCATGGTAAGCTTCGAGCCGCGATAGGCATTGAGCCTCTCGGGAGGAAGGCCGACCAGCTCCTGCCCGCGATATTTGACAGAGCCTTCGGCCCAGCCGTTCGATGCGAGGAGGCCCATGACGGACATCATGGTCTGGCTCTTGCCTGAACCCGACTCGCCCACGATCGCCACGGTCTCGCCGGCCGGAATATCGAGGTCGATGCCCTTCACCGCATGGAGAATGCCGTCACCGGTGCGGAAGCGGACGTGAAGGTTGCGGACGGACAGAACGGGTTCGGCCATGTCACCGATCCTTCGGGTCGAGAGCATCGCGCAGGCCGTCGCCGATGAAGTTGAGGCAGAACAGGATTGCGACGAGCGTGATGGACGGATAGAGCAGCATCCACGTGGCGCCCTGGATGTTCTTGGCGCCCTCGGAGATCAGAACGCCGAGGCTGGTATTGGGCTCCTGCACACCGAGGCCGAGGAACGAGAGGAAGCTTTCCAGCAGGATCACCTTCGGCACGAGCAGCGTCATATAGACCACGACGGGGCCCAGCGTGTTCGGGATCACGTGGCGGCGGATGATGCCCTTGGTCTCGACGCCGAGCGCCTCCGCGGCCTGCACGTATTCCTGGCGCTTGATGGAGAGCGTCTGGCCGCGCACGATGCGGGCCATGTCGAGCCATTCCACCGCTCCGACCGCGATGAACATGAGGATGAAGTTGCGGCCGAAGAAAACGACCAGCATGATCACGAAGAAGATGAACGGCAGCGAGTAGAGAATATCGACGATGCGCATCATCACGAGATCGGCGCGCCCCCCGAGATAGCCTGAGGTCGCGCCGTAGATCACGCCAATGAGGATGGCCACGAAGGTGGCGAGAAGGCCGATGGAGAGCGAGATCTGGCCGGCCTTCATGGTCCGGGTCAGAAGATCGCGCCCGTTCGCGTCCGTGCCGAAGAGGAAATACTGCCGCTTCACCGGAACGTCGACGACGAGCCTGCGGCCTTCTTCCTGGCGTTCCACGACTGTGGCGGTGCCGAAGAGGTCAGAACGCTCGAAATAGGCCAGGAGGCGCTCGTCGATGGGGCGGGCGCTCGTGCTCACGAGGGTGAGGTGCACGATGCCGTTGTCGGTGCGGATGTTCTCCGCCTTGGCCCGAACGCGTGCGCCGATGCGCTCGACCTGGGGTTCGATCTGGCCGGGCTTCGGGTAGGCTTCGAGGCTGGCGGGCACCTTCACGTAATCCGTATAGACCCTGTCGTATGGGTGCCCGGTGAAAAAGGGTCCGAAGATGCAGGCGAGCGCGATCAGAGTCAGCAGGATGATGCTGGTGAGAGCCGCCCGGTTGCGGACGAGACGTCCACGGGCTTCCGCCCAGAGGGAGCGGCCCGTGACGACCGGTCCGGTCATAGTTTCGACAGGAAGAGCAGCGCCTTCGGCCATGATGACACTCAATCGTAACGGATGCGCGGATCGATCAACGCGTAGACGATATCGACCACGAGGTTGAACAGCAGGACGAAGACGGCCACGACCACGACCGTGCCCATGACGAGCGTGTAGTCGCGGTTGAGGGCGCCTTCGACGAAGTAGCGGCCGATGCCCGGAAGGCCGAAGATCGTCTCGACGACCACCGAGCCGGTCAGCAGAGCGGCGGCGGCCGGGCCGAGATAGGACACGACCGGAAGCGCCGCGCCGCGCAGGGCGTGAGCCACGATGGTCCGCGTCGGCAGACCGAGGGAGCGCAGGGTCCGGATGTGGTTGGAGCGCAGGTTTTCGATCATGGCGGCGCGGGTCATGCGCGCGACGACGGCGATCTGAGGCAGCGCCAGCACGATGACCGGCATGATCAGGTTGCGCGGGTTGCCGTCGGCCCACCCGGCCACGGGCAGCATCGCGAGGGCGAGGCCGAAGACAAGCTGCAGGATGGGGGCAACCACGAAATTCGGGATGGTCAGGCCGAGCGCGCCCATGCCGGTGACCAGGTAATCGATGGTGCTGTTCTGGCGCAGGGCTGCGACGGTGCCGAGCGTTCCGCCGACGAGAACGGCGAGGGACAGGGCCAGCGCCCCGAGCGTCATGGAAACCGGCAGGCCGCGGGCGAAGAGCTCGGCGACGGAAAAATCCCGCAGGATGAAGGAGGGGCCGAAGTCGCCGTGCAGGACGGCGCTCAGGTAGAGCCAGTATTGCTCGATCAGCGGCTTGTCGAGCTGGTAGATGCGGTTGAGGTTCTCCATCACCTTCGCCTCGAGGGGGCGTTCGAGGTCGAACGGGCCGCCGGGCGCGAGCCGGATCAGAAAGAACGATATCGTAACGATGATGAATAGCGTCGGGATGGCCGAAAGGAACCGGCGTATGATGAAGGAGAGCACGGCAAGCTCCTCCGCTGAAACGCGATAACGGATAAAAGAACAGGGCGGTCTGAAGGTCAGACCGCCCTGTGCCGGGTACCTATTTTATTGCGCCTTTGAGAGGAAGCGCGACGGATAGACGCCGCGGGTGTTCTGCGCAAAGCCCTGGATCTTCGGCGAGATCAGGTTGCTCTTGCCGTAGTACATGATCGGGATCCACGGCATGTCCGTCATCAGGATCGCCTCGGCCTTCTTCATTACGTCGGCGCGCTTCTTGAGGTCGAGTTCCTTGGCGGCATCGTCGAGGAGCTTGTCGAACTCCGGATTGTTGTACTTGCCGTAGTTGAAGCCCTTATTGTCGCTCTTGAGAAGGAACAGGAAGTTGTTCGGATCCGAGTAGTCGGCGATCCAGCCGTAGCGGGCGATGTCGAAATCGCCACCGTCGCGCAGGTGGGCGAAATGGGTCTTACCGTCCGTGTTGATGAACGACGTCTCGACCCCGATCTGCTTCCACTGATCGGCGATTGCGATGACCGAGTTGCGGTTGTTGTCCGTGGTGTTGTAGCGGATCTCGACCTTCAGAGGCTTGCCGGGGCCAAAGCCTGCTTCCTGGAGGAGGGCCCGGGCTTTGTCCTCGCGATCAATCGGCGACTGATCCTTGTAATCCATGTAGGCGGGCTCGCCGTAGTTGCCCACGCCCGGAGGCATGAACGAGTAGCCCGGCTGCATGGTCTGTCCCCAGATCTCGCCCGCGATGAATTCGCGGTCGATCGCCATGGACAGCGCATGGCGCACGCGCACATCGTCGAACGGAGCCTTGGAGGAGTTCACGACGAGGAACCAGGTGCCCAGATAGGGACCGAGCTTGACCTGATCCTTGAAGCGCTCCTTGAGCGACTTGATCTGATCGGCCGGAAGCTCATCCATGGAGTCCAGCTCGCCCGCCTCGTAGCGGCGCACAGCGGCAGCCAGATCCGGATGCGGGATGAAGTTCACCGTATCGATCCGGACGTTCTTGGCGTCCCAGTAGTTCTCGTTCTTCACGAGCTTGATGTGGGAGTTCGGAGCGAACTCGGCGAGCTTATAGGCGCCGTTGGAAACCATGTTGCCCGGCTTCACAAAGTCCTTTCCGAACTTCTCGACGGAGCCCTTGTGGACGGGCAGGCTGGTCTGGTGGGTGAGCAGCTCGATGAAATAGGGAGTGGGCGCCTCGAGGGTGATCTCGACGGTCTTGGCATCGACGGCCTTCACGCCGAGTTCGTCAGGCGTGCCCTGGCCCTTGTTGATCTTCTCGGCGTTCTTGATCGGGTAAAGGATGTTCGCGTATTTCGCGCCGGTGGCCGGATCCATGATGCGGCGATAGGAATAGACGAAGTCCTCGGCCGTGACCGGGTCGCCGTTGGACCACTTCAGTCCCTCACGCAACGTAAAGCGATAGGTCTTGCCGTCGTCGCTGACCTCCCACTTCTCGGCTTGGCCCGGAACCGCTTCACCTTTGACGTTGTAGGTCACCAGGCCTTCGAGCATATCGCGCAGGATGTGGGCTTCTTGGACCGTCGAGGTCTTGTGGGTGTCGAGAGTTTCCGGCTCGGCTGTGTTGCCGCGATTGTAAACCACCTCGGCCGAGGCGGCGCCCATAGTGCCCATGAGGGCTGCCGAGGCGACGGCGGCAAGCGCCGTACGTTTGATCCATGATGACATCGGACGCGTTCCCTTTCTGGTTATATCTCAGATCATCGTATGTCTCGGTCAGAGCCGATACGGCAGTAACCTTGTCCTATTAGTTGATCAATCAACTGTTCATGTCCAGTGCTATCCCGATCCCCGCTCATGAGCTCAGGGTTGCTAGGGAATCCAGGTCTCGGAGCAGGTCAGGCGCCTGCGTCGAAGACCAGACCTGCGGCTTTGATCCCGCCCGCGGCGGCGATCTCGTCGTTGTCGGACGTGTCTCCGGACACCCCGACGGCTCCCAGGGTACGCCCCTGGGAATCCTTGATCAGCACCCCGCCGGGCACCGGCACGAGCTGCCCTCCCACCGCATGGGTGGCGGCTGCGACGAAATAGGGACGCTCGGTCGCCATCTTGTGGAGGGCCCGTGAGCCGACGCCGAGGGACAGCGCGCCATAGGCCTTGCCCATGGCGATCTCAGCGCGCTTGAGGCTCGTGCCGTCCTCGGAGAGGAGGGCCTTCAGGGCGCCGCGCGCGTCGTAGACGACGACGGAGAGCGGCTTGAAAGCCTTCTCGCGCGCGGTTTTCAGAGTGGCTTCGGCTATGGTCTGGGCTGTCGCGAGGCTGAGTTCGGACATCGGCGATCCTCCATTGGGTTGTTGGTGGCGCAGGGATGCATGGGGTCAACGCGCACCGCTCTCGCGGCTTGCCAGCCACGTGGCGACGGCCTTGCGCTCGTCGAGGGTCATCTCGGTGATGTTGTTGGGCGGCATGGCATGGGTCAGCACGGACTGGATCCGGATGAGCTCAGCATGGCGGGCGATCTCCTCGGGCGTGTCGAGCCGCACGCCCTTGGGAGCGATGGGGATGCCGTCCCAGACGGGCTCGGCCGCATGGCACATGGAGCAGCGGGACTGGATGGCGAGCGTCGCCTCTTCGAAGGCGGCCGCGGGTTCCGCGGCCGCCGCGGCATTCGCCGTGGTCTCGCTGCCCGGTTTCCCGACGATCGAGAGCCAGATCGCGAGCGCGACGGAGGCCGCCGCGATGCCCCATGTCCACCAGGGCGAGCCCTTGCCAGCATGCTGGCTGTTGAAGAAGTGACGGATCACTGCGCCGGCGATCAGGATCAGGCCGATGATTCCCACCGCATAGCGCGAGGACCAGGCCAGCGGGTAATGGTTTGAGAGCATCAGGAAAATGACGGGGAGCGTCAGATAATTGTTGTGGGTCGAGCGCAGTTTCGCTTCGTGGCCGAGCCTCGGATCCGGCGAGCCACCCGCCAGCAAGGTGGACACCACCTTCTTCTGGTTCGGGATGATGACGAAGAAAACGCTCGCCGACATCCAGGTGGCGATCATCGCACCCGTGTGGAGGAAGGCGGCGCGTCCGTTGAAAACCTGCGTGAAGGCGAAGGCTGCGAGCAGGATATAGGCGAAGAGCACGATTCCGAGCACAAGGCCGCTCTTGCCGAGCGGGGAGCGGCAGAGCCCCTCGTAGACCAGCCAGCTCACCGCGATGCCGCCGAGGCCGATGGCCGGCGCCTGCCAGGGGGCGAGGGCGCGCACCGCCGGATCGATCGTGTAGAGATCGGCCTGGAGATAGTAGACCCAGACGATGAGAAAGAAGCCGCTGATCCAGGTGGAATAGCTCTCCCATTTGAACCAGGTGAGTTCTTTGGGCAGCTCCGGAGGCGCGACGAGATACTTGCGCATGTTGTAGAAGCCGCCGCCATGGACCTGCCAAGCCTCGCCGCCGACGCCTTCGGGCAGGCCCTCCCGCTTCTTCAGGCTCAAATCCAGATGGATGAAATAGAAGGACGAACCAATCCAGGCGATTGCCGTGATCACGTGGATCCAACGCAGGATCTGGCTGATCCATTCGGAGATTTGCGGGTCGATCATGCAGCCACTTGAATGATGAAGAAAGCGTAAGCCTAGGGCGCCACCTCCGATTGCGGAAGGCCTAAGGAGGAGCTTTTTCAACAGGAACCGGCGGCTGCGCGTCCTGGACTTTCGGACGAGTTGAGCGTGGAATGCTTGACGCCGGAGCGTTGGACCCGACAGATTCCGGTCCCCATCTCACGCGTGCGAGGTTTCATGGGCCGCCTCTCTACCCACGTCCTGGACAACGTCAACGGCAAGCCAGCCAAGGGCATTTCCATCGAACTCTTCGCCGTCGAGGGCGACAGCCGCCGCTCGATCCTGCGAACCCTCACCAACGCCGACGGGCGCACCGATGCACCCCTCATGGTCGGCGAGGCGTTTCGCACGGGCACATACGAACTCGTCTTCGAGGTCGGGGCTTATTTCAGGGCGATCGGCGCGCCGGCGGCCGATCCGCCGTTCCTGGACACCGTTCCCATCCGCTTCACCATCACGGAGCCGGACGGCCATTACCACGTGCCGCTCCTCGTCACGCCCTGGAGCTATTCCACCTATCGCGGAAGCTGAAAAATGCCCGAGACCTCCTATCCCCGCGACCTCGTCGGTTACGGACGCAATCCGCCTCATCCCCGCTGGCCGAACGATGCGCGGATCTGCGTGCAGTTCGTGGTCAACTACGAGGAGGGCGGCGAGAACAACATCCTGCATGGGGACCGCGCATCGGAAGCCTTCCTGTCCGAGATCGTCGGCGCGCAACCCTGGCCCGGCCAGCGCCACATGAGCATGGAGTCGATCTACGAGTACGGCTCCCGGGCCGGTTTCTGGCGCCTGTGGCGCATGTTCACCGAGCGCAGGATGCCCGTCACCGTCTATGGTGTCGCGACGGCTCTCATGCGCAACCCGGAAGCGGTGGCGGCCATGAGGGAAGCGAATTGGGAGATCGCGAGCCACGGTCTCAAGTGGATCGATTATCGCGATTTTTCGGCCGAGGAGGAGCGCGCCCATATGAAGGAGGCGATCCGCATCCACACGGAAGTGACGGGCGAGCGCCCCCTCGGCTGGTACACCGGTCGCACGTCGGAGCACACCAACCGTCTCGTGGCGGAGGAGGGCGGGTTTCTCTACAGCGCCGATTCATACGCAGATGACCTGCCTTACTGGGAGCGGCATGGCCACCACCTGCAGCTCATCGTGCCCTACACCCTGGACGCCAACGACATGCGCTTCGCAACGCCGCAGGGCTTCAACGCGGGCGACCAGTTCTTCGCCTACCTGAAGGATTCGTTCGATACCCTGTATGTCGAGGGCAAAGCCGCGCCGAAGATGCTATCGGTGGGGCTGCATTGCCGTCTCGCGGGCCGTCCGGGACGGGCTGCGGCGCTCGCGCGGTTCCTCGACTATGTGGCGTCCCACGACGATGTGTGGATCGCGAGACGCATCGATATCGCCCGGCTCTGGATCCGCTATCACCGTCCGGCCGATCTCAAGCCGAGCACGATGAGCAAGGCGGTTTTTCTGGAGCTGTTCGGAGACATCTTCGAGCATTCACCTTGGATCGCCGAGCGCGCCTATCTTACCGGCTTTACGGCGGCGCAGGATACGGCGGAGGGGCTTCATGCAGTCATGGTCCACGTGCTGTCGGAAGCGACACGCGAACAGAAGATGGCTCTCATTCGCGCGCATCCTGACCTCGCGGGACGTCTGAAGCTGGCCGACCTCACGGCGGATTCCCGCAACGAGCAATCCTCCGCCGGCCTCGACAGCCTCACCGAGGAGGAGCGGGACCGCTTCATCGCCCTGAACGACGCCTACAGGCAGAAATTCGGCTTCCCGTTCATCATGGCCGTGAAGGGCCGCACGAAGGGCGAGATCATGACGGCTTTCGAGGAGCGGTTGGAGCACGACGTCGAAACCGAGTTCGAAACAGCCATCGTGCAGATCGAATTGATCGCGCTCCTGCGCCTCAAGGATCGTCTGCCGTCGCTGGCGGACGTGTTCTCGAATCTGGCCTGAAGGGGAACTCTTCGCATCGATCACGCGTCTTCGTCTCCGGTCGGCCGGATTGCCGGCCTGCTCGAGAGGAGGATCACGTGGGTCTTTTCAGGTTCATCAAGAATGCCGGCGCCAAGATCTTCGGCGGCACCGCCGACGCGGCGACGCCCGAGAGATTGCAGCAGGAAGTTCAGGGGCACGGCTTCGATGCGAGCAAGCTCGGGATCCAGGTCAATGGCGATCAGGTGAAGCTCTCCGGTCAGGCGGTGACCCAGGAGGAGGCGGAGAAGATCATTTTGTCTCTCGGCAACACCTATGGCGTCGCGGAGGTCGATACGAGCGATCTTCAGATCCAGCAGCCTTCCGCGCCGGCTACCATGTATACGGTCCAGAAGGGCGATACGCTCTGGGAGATTGCAGAAAAGCACTACGGCAATGGCAAAGGTGCAAAGTACCCTGAGATTGTCAAAGCGAATTCCCCGCCGGTCAAGGACCCCCACATGATTCAGCCGGGTTGGGTCTTGCGAATTCCGCCGCTTGCTTGAAAGGAGCTCGGTTGTCATGCTTCCTTCGAAGCCGGTATGAAGGCCCTGCAAGGAGGAATGCTCGGATGACCGCATCGATGCCACGGTTTGTCGATCTCGATCGCGAAGACATCAAGAATGGGCTCCAGGACGGGTCTATCCTGCTGGTCGATGTGCGTGAGCCTCATGAATACGCGGCGGGGCATATCCCCGGCGCGGTCTCGCATCCGCTCTCGTCCTTCGACCCGGCGTCCTTACCGAACGGTAAGCGGGTCGTATTTTCCTGCGCGGCAGGCGTCAGGTCTGCACGGGCTCTCGAATTCGCACAGGCCGCGGGCCTCGACATTCACGAGCATTACAAAGGCGGCTTCAAGGACTGGGCTGCCGCGGGAGAGCCGGTGGAGTGAATTCGCCTCACAGAGATTTGTATGAGGCGAGACTACTCCGTTGAGGGAAATGATGCAGTACTATATTCCGCCGGGCCGCTCGCGGGAATGGCGGCCGTCAAAGTACTAAAGGGACAAACTTTCATGAAGCGTACCGTTTTCGTCGCCAGTCTTCTGGCGCTGGGTGTCACTGCGGCCGTCGCGCAGAGCGATCCGGTCGAGCAGCGCCAGAACCTGATGAAGCAGATGGGCGCGCAGACCCGGCCGATCGGCAGCATGCTCCGTGGTCAGGAGCCGTTCGATCTCGCCAAGGTGCAGGCCGGGCTCAAGGTTTTCGCCGAGAACGCCGAGAAGGCGGCGCCGCTTTTCCCTGAAAGCACTAAGGATGCGCCGAAGACAGAAGCCCTTCCTGCGGTCTGGGACAACAAGGCGAAGTTCGAGTCGATCATGAGCAAGCTCAATCAGGATGCGGCGGCGGCGCTCGCCTCGATCAAGGACGAAGCGACCCTCAAGGCGGAAATGCCGAAGGTTCTCCAGAATTGCGGCGCCTGCCACAACGATTTCCGCAAGAAGAGCTGAAACCCGCGAGCCAGCGAACGGGCGGCTTTGACGACGAGCCGCCTGCTTCATGTCGGAAAGAGCGATGCGTAAAGCGATTCTGGGTCTGGGCGTTCTCGTGCTGCTTGGCGGCTTGGGGCTCCTTGCACTGACGTCGCCCTCCGCCTACCGGATGATGCGAGGTGGCCTATCGGCTGATTTCGCGACGCCGGTGGCGTTAAACCGTGCGCCGGACCCGGATAACGGACGGATCATGTTCTTCGCGGGAGGCTGCACTTCCTGCCATGCCACGCCCAACCAGGACGACAAGCTGCGTCTCGGGGGCGGCTATGCCCTCAAATCGCCCTTCGGCACGTTCCATGTCCCCAACATCTCGCCGCACAAGCAGGATGGCATCGGCGCCTGGACCACGGCGGATTTCATCCGCGCCATGCAGGAGGGGACCTCACCCGACGGGCGGCACTATTATCCGTCATTTCCCTATACCTCCTATCAGCGCATGAGCCGCGAGGACCTGGCGGATCTCTTCGCCTTCATGCAGACGCTGCCTCCCGTCGAGGGGAAGGCTCCCGAGCACGATCTGCCGTTCCCCTTCAATATCC
>JAPSLB010000071.1:7030-13560 GCA_031181145.1 Microvirga sp. | reverse complement strand
CACCTCGACCACTATCTGGAGGTGGTTGTCGGGGCCGTGCGTGCAGAGGGCGGTGACGTGCTGAAGTTCATCGGCGATGGCATTCTGTCGATCTTTTCTGTTGAAGAGAGCGGACGAGCAGAGGCCACCCGGCGGGCTTGTCGTGCGCTGGACGCTGCCTTGGCGAAAGCCAACGAGGACGGCAACCTGCGGTTTGTCGCATGCCTGCACATCGGCCCTGTCACCTACGGCAATATCGGCAGTCCCGACCGCCTCGACTTCACTGTGGTTGGGCCGACGGTCAATCTAGTCAGCCGGCTCGAAGCGTTTGCCAAGAGCACGGAGAATGTGGCGGTGTGCTCTCGGGAGGTAGCCACACTCCTTCCATCAGCGGCGACGCGTGCTCTGGGCACGGTTGCTCTGAAGGGTGTTCCAGACGAGCAAATGGTTTTCTCGTTGGGCAGATCCGGAGACCATCCCTAGCCTCTGCACCTAGGCCAGTCCTCATTTGCAAGACGCGAGGTCCGAAACGGATTGTTGCGCCCGGATCGGGGCAAGCCACGACATCCTGTGCGCCGCTGGAACGCCCGGCGTTCCCCTCTTGAACCGACATTCGGCCTCCATCCGAGAAGTGCCAGTTCTCGACCTTTCCTGATTTACAGGTTCACGGACTTAGTAGTGAAATAAGCCATCGGAACTGATCTGGGGCGCGAACTCCGTAGCCCGTCGGTACCGCGCAGGCCGGGCTTAGCGCATCGTGCGGAAAAGTGGACCCGGTTTTCGCCGACGCGGCCCTTCGGGTCCGCTCCAGACAGTGCGCTCATTCAAGAAGGGAGCATCGGACCCAAACGTGCGAATCCACTTTTCACGTCCGATGCTCTAGTGCACCGGAACGAAGGCGGGGTTCCACACGATCTCCCGAACGTGCACGTCGGGATCCTAGAAGGAACCCGCGCACCCGCTCCAAAACGTGTCCTGGGCCGGTGTCAGAATTCCGTCCGTTGGCGGGCGGCGGCGATCAACACGTGCGCGGTCCGCCGCAAGAGCGGAACGGCTTCGCCCGTCTCGAGCATCTGCGAACTGACAAAGGCGCCGTTGACGAGCAAGGCGAGCTGACCGGCCAGTTCGTCGGGGCGTCCGACTCCCAGCCGTTCGGCGATCCCCTTCAGCCGATGCCTCAATTCCCGCTTGTGGGCTGCCGCGACCTTGCGCGCGGGGTGATCGGCCTCAGGGAATTCCGCGGCGACGTTGATCTGCGGGCAACCCCGATAATTGGGTCGCCCAACCCGCTCGCCGATCCACTCCAGGTGCGCATCCAGCTCTGCCTCAGGGCTATCCTTGTGCCTTTCCGCGACCGTGTCCCATGTGCCCCAGAAATCCTGGTCCTCACGCGCGAGGAAGGCAGCAACGAGATCGTCCTTGGTGCGAAAGTGCCGATACAGGCTGGTCTTGGCGACGCCCGCCTCCTCGACCACAAGGTCGACCCCTACGGCGCGCACGCCCCGCCGGTAGAAGAGCCTCGAGGCGATCTCAAGAATTCTCTCCCTCAGGTCGCCAGCATCGTAGCTGTTCGGGCGTTGACCATTCTTCGACATAACCAACCTCCAATTCCAGCAATCTAGCACAAGTGACCTTGACACGCTACAGACCTGTTTGTACTCGTTGCAACAGACAGGTCTGTAGCGCAGAGGGATCAATGACCGCTCACTCAACAAAAGCTTCGATGCAGGAAAGAACCGTCGCCGTATTCGGCGCTGCCGGGCATACCGGGCGCTTCGTCGTTGCGGAACTGCTGCGCCGGGGCATTGTCCCGATCGCCGTGGTTCGCAACCCGGCCAAGCCGGCGGCGTTCGCGGAGCGCGGCGTCGAAGTACGGGGTGCTTCGATCGAGAACCCAACCTCACTCGATCGGGCCTTCGAGGGCGCGGCCGCGGTCATCAACTGCGCCGGCCCCTTCCTTGACACCGCCGATGCCGTGGCGTCCGCGGCGCTCCGCGCGGGAATCCACTATCTCGATGTGACGGCCGAGCAGCCGAGCGCACAGGCAGTCTACGAGACATTCGACAAGCCAGCGCGCGATGCCGGCGTGCTCATCGTTCCGGCCATGGGCTTCTACGGCGGCTTTGCCGACCTGCTCGTGACCGCTGCCATGGGCGACTGGGATTCCGCCGATGAGATCAGGATCGGAATCGCCCTCGACTCTTGGCACCCGACGCAGGGCACGCGCATCACGGGCGAGAAGAACACCGCCAGGCGCATGATCGTTGCCGATGGACAGCTCGCGCCCGTGCCCCAGCCCGCCGCCGAGCTGGACTGGGATTTCCCGGAGCCGTTCGCACGGCAAGCGGTCGTCGAACTCCCGTTCTCTGAGATCGTCGTGATTGCCCGACACACCCGGTCATCCGAGCTCCGCACCTATCTCAACCGCGCCGCTCTCCGCGACGTCCGAGACGCCACGACGCCACCGCCGGAGCCTGCCGACGAAGCGGGCCGGTCCGCGCAGGTCTTCCTGGTCGAGGCGCTCGTGCGAAACGGCGGGCATGTCCGGCGGGTCGCCGCGCAAGGACGGGACATCTACGCCTTCTCGGCGCCGCTCATCTGTGAGGCCGTTCAGCGAATCCTCGACGGCAGGGCGCGGGGCAGCGGGGCCCAAGCTCCGGCCGCCATCTTTGATGCCCGTGACTTCCTGGACGCCTTGGCCCCGCAACATCTGTCATTCGTTGTCTCGGGCGATGAGCACCGGACCGCATCCACCCTTTCCAACCTGTGAGGAAGACATGTCGAACCAGTCCAACCAAGCGCAGACCTTCCGGTCATTCCACGTTCCGGGGCAGCCGCTCGTCCTGTTCAATGTCTGGGACGCGGGCAGCGCCAAGGCGGTGGCCGCCGGCGGCGCCCGGGCGCTCGCCACGGGGAGCTGGTCCGTCGCCGCCGCGCACGGCTTCACCGATGGTGAGCAGATGCCCTTGAACCTTTGCCTCGCCAACCTGCAACGGATCGTCGGGGCGACTGACCTTCCGGTGACGATCGACCTGGAAAGCGGCTATGGAGCCGATCCCGCCGCGGTCGGGGACACGGTTGCCCTTGCGTTGCAGGCTGGAGCCATTGGCTGCAACATCGAGGACAGCCTCCCGGAGAACGGATCGCTCCGCGCGGCGTCCGACCAAGCCGCCCGGCTCAAGGCCGCCAGAGCTGCGGCCGATGCAATCGGCATCCCGGCCTTCCTGAACGCCCGCACGGATGTCTTCTTCCAGACCGGACCTGAGCACCACGACGAGGGCATGGTTGAGGCGGCGCTCGAACGCGGCCGGCTCTATGCCGACGCGGGTGCGGACGGCTTGTTCGTACCGGGGTTGGCTCACGAGAGGCTGATTGCACGCTTGGTGGAGGGCTCGCCGCTTCCGGTGAACATCATGGTGGCCGAGAGCACCCCCCTGCCGCGCGGCTTGCGGAGTTGGGCGTGTCGCGGATCAGCCACGGGCCGGGCCCGTACCTTCTCGTCATGCGTGCTCTGGAGAGCGCGGCCAAGGCAACATTTGGAGAGTCCTGAACCTTTCCTGGGTCAATCACTTGCCTGACACCTGGTGGTCTTTGCTACCGAATGCCGCGATTTTCCTGAGGCTGTCACGGCGCACGCGCAACGATGATCAAATGGGCAGACAAGGGATCGGTCAGAAGGAGAAGTCTTCGTGAGAGAACACGTGGATCCCGTCGGCAAGGCCCTGTGGCTGATCGAGAGCCGCTTCGCGGAAGCGATTTCGCTGGCCGGCATCGCCCACGTGAGCGGGGTCTCGCGCTTTCACCTGTAGCGGGCCTTTGGGGCCGCCACCGGCAGCATCGACACGACCGTATCGGACCGGGGACGTCGGGCGGCTTCTGCGCACGAACTCACGAGCCGAGTGATCAGACATCCTGCCTACGAACGTGCGGCGGGATCATGGAGACCTTGCGAAGGATTCACGGATGGGACGGAGGGCCCTTCGTTCTAAGCCATTGCGCTCAGAGATCTCCGCATTCCCGTGACCTTATACACTTGGCCGGACTTGTCGTAGGTGGTCCATTCTCAAGCTGCTTGCCGCTGTCGAAAGGACCCGACCTCAACTTCGTGTCGTCCTTCCTGGACCACTCCCAGTAGCCTGTCGGGACATCGCCGATGGTTCGTCCCCTGGCCCACAGGCCTCCATCCCCATGGTATTGAAGATGCTCCCCGGTATCGCGTAGCTCCAGCCGCTCCCAAGCACAGGCTCGTCAAATCCAGCCGTTCCGGAGTGCCCGCGCCCAGTCAGGCCGTCCATGGCGTTCAGCGAGTGCGGCGGCCGCATTCCAGTCGTAGCCCACGGCAACCGTTTCCACCTGCCAAATGCCGTTGGTACGCTCCACGAGGGCGTACCGGGCATGCGGCGATCCGGCGGCAACCGTATGGGGAAAGGGAACGTCGTCCTCGAAGGCCTGAAGCCCGACGCTGCCCGGGTTCACGATCAACCTGCCGTCGTCAAGTTGCATCATGCGGGGCAGGTGCGTGTGACCGCACAGGATCAGGGAGGCCCGTGCAGTTTTGGCCCGTGCGGCCACCTCCTGCGGCGTCGCCGGGCGGCAAGCCGCATCCTCAGGCGTCTCGAGGAAATATGCGACGTCGCTGTCCGGCGTGCCATGAACGAGGAGCACGTCCTCCATCACCTGGAGGGCCGGCGGCAGGGTGGCCATCCAGGCAAGCTGCTCGGGGTGCAGCGCCTGCCGAGCGAAACGGTCCGAGGAGCCCATCTCCTCTGGCTGAAGCGTCAGAAGCTGGCGCTCGTGATTGCCGCGGATGGTCGGAAGGGCGAGCTGCATCAGCCGCTCCGCCGTCTCAAAGGGTTGAAGTGGCCCTGAGACGGTGTCGCCAAGATTGACGACCAGGTCCGGGCTGCGCCGTCCGATGTCCGCAAGGACGGCCTCAAGGGCCGCGAGGTTGCCGTGGATGTCTGAGATGACAGCAATCTTCATCGATCACTTATACCTCACGTTGCTCTGAGGAGATCTCCCCGAGCGGCGGCGGTCGCCTCCGGATCGGCTGTGCCTTGACGATCGCGGTGCTGGTTTCCGCCTTGTCGGCGATGCGGTCGAGCAGGCCATCGAGTTCCTCGATCGAGCGCACGTACAGCCGGGCAACGAAGCAGTCGTCGCCCGTGACCTTGTCGCACTCCCCGAACTGCGGCATCTCCTCGATCAACTTCTGCACCACGTGCATCTTGCCTGGCAGGGGCTTGATGCGCACGATCGCCTGGATCGGGAAGCCAAGCGCCTTCGGGTCGATCTCGACCGTGAAGGCGCGGATCACCCCGCGCTCCTCGAGACGGCGCAACCGCTCCGACACGCTCGGCGACGACAGTCCGACCGCCCGGGCCAGCTCCTTCAGCGAGGCGCGCGAGTCCCTGAGCAGGATCTCCACGATTGCGCAGTCGACACCGTCCAGCACCATTCCCTCCGTTAGGCATTCTCGCACAAAGGCTTAATTAAATTAGGCTCAACCCTGATTATTCCCTTTCATATCCTATGGAAGGTGGGCCGTAAATGTCCGACTCTGGTCCTTGCGATTTGCCGGAGGAACTGGAATGAGTGAACAAACACGCGGGACGGTCGAGATGACCGTCGCCATGGTAATCCTGGGCACGATCGGCTGGCTCGTCGTGCTCTCGGGCCAGCCCGTGCTGACCCTGGTGTTCTGGCGCTGCGTCTTCGGCGCGGCCGCCCTGCTGGTCGTGTGCGCTGCCCTGGGCCTGCTGCGGGGGATCCTGAACCGCCGAGTCCTGCTTCTGTCGGCCCTCGGCGGCGTCGCCATCGTGGTCAACTGGCTGTTGCTGTTCGCCTCCTATTCCCATGCCTCGATCGCGGTGGCCACCGCGGTCTACAGCACCCAGCCCTTCATCCTGGTCGGGTTGGGCGCGCTGTTCCTGTCCGAGCGGCTGACCGCCACCAAGCTGACGTGGCTCGGGCTCGCCTTCGTCGGCGTGCTGCTGATCGTGCAGGCCAAGCCCGACGTCGGCTATGTCGGCACCGATCATCTCACCGGCATCCTGATGGCGCTCGGGGCCGCGTTCTTCTATGCCCTCACGGCCCTCTTCACCAAGAAGCTCACCGGCACGCCGCCGCACCTGATCGCGCTGATCCAGGTCTGCGTCGGCATCGGGATGCTCCTGCCCTTCGCCGACCTGACGGAGCTGCCGCAGGATGCCGGGACCTGGGGCACCCTCGCAGTGCTCGGCGTCGTCTACACGGGCCTGATGTTCACGCTCCAGTACGGCGCCATCCAGAAGCTTCCGACGCATCTGACCGGGTCGATTACCTTCGTCTATCCCGTGGTCGCGGTCGTGGTGGACGTCGTCGCCTTCGGCCACCGGCTGCATCCCGCGCAGGCCGCGGGAGCGGCGGCCATCCTGATTGCAGCGGCGGGGATGAACCTCGGATGGTCACTCGGCAGACGTCCTTGTGACCCATCACGGGAGCCGTCTCCTCTCACCACGCCTGCCGCCAAATCCCACTGATATCCAATCTTTCATTGTCGAGGAGAGCCG
>JAPSLB010000071.1:0-6930 GCA_031181145.1 Microvirga sp. | reverse complement strand
CCGGCGGCCCCGAGGTTTTGACCCGGGAACAGGTGGAGGTGGGCCGGCCAGGACCGGGCGAGGCGCGGATCCGCCATCGGGCGATCGGCCTCAACGTTCCCGCCATCCTGGCTCAGAAGGGATCGCTCTATTTGACGCGTCCGACGCTCAAGACCTATGCGGACCGACCTGCCGATCTGCTCGACATGTCGCGGAGCCTGTTCGACGTCGTTTTGTCGGGTGCCGTCAAAGTCGAGATCGGTCAGACATACGCGTTGAGGGACGCGGCCGAGGCCCACCATGATCTCCAGGCACGCAAGACCACCGGGCCAACGGTGCTGGGCGTGTGAGACTTGCCCCTGAGGTGAGGATCAGGCCACACGCCGGTCGAGCGCCAGCCGAACCGCCAGTGCGGCCAGGACGCCCGCCATCGCCCAACGCTGTGCTTTCAGCCATGCAGGTCGGCCGGCAAACCATGCCGCCACGGATCCTGCGGCCAGGACGATGCAGAGGTTCACCGTGAAGCTCACGGTGATCTGGGTGAACCCGAGCACCACGCTTTGGAGCAGGACATGCCCCTGGGCCGGATCGACGAACTGCGGCAGCAGCGAAAGGTAGAGGACCGCAATCTTCGGGTTGAGCAGGTTGGTGACGAACCCCATCGCGAACAGGCGGCCGGGGCCGTCGACCGGCAGGTCCGAGCGCGGCTCGAGCACGGAGCGTGCGCCCGGCCTGACCGCGTTCCAGGCCAGGTACAGCAGGTAGGCCGCGCCCGCCCACTGGATCGCCTCATAGGCGAACGGCACGGCCAGCAGCAGCGCCGTCAGGCCGAACGCGGCGCACAGCATGTAGAACACAAAGCCGAGGATCACGCCGAGCAGCGAGATGAACCCGGCCAAGCGTCCCTGCATGATCGAGCGCGTGATCAGGTAGATCATGTTCGGTCCGGGCGTGAGCACCATGCCGAGGGCCACGAGGGCGAAGGCAGCCAGACTGGCGGGGGCGATCATGACGTCGGGAGCTCCTGCTTGCTTATGGAGCGACCTTGCCCGATGGGGCCGACTCGGTGCAATCAGTACATTGCACTCGGAGCAATTTTGCCGTGAACGACTTCCGCGCCATCGCTGACGCCGTGGCCACCGATATCCTCGCCGGCCGCCTAAGACCGGGCGAGCGTTTGCCGCCACAGCGGGAGTTCGCCCATCGGCAGGGCATTGCCGCCTCGACGGCCAGCCGCGTGTATGGAGAGCTGCTCCGGCGCGGGCTGATCATGGGCGAGGTCGGCCGCGGAACCTTTGTACGGCACGTGCAGACCCAGCCAGAGGCGGCCCTCGCGGAGCCAGCCGACGCGCCGGTCGATCTCGAGTTGAACTTCTCGGTGTTGCCCGGGCAGGCCGGAGCCCTCGCAGTCTCCCTGGCCGATCTCCTTCAACCGGAGCGGATGGCCGAGGCGCTGCGACCGGTGGGCGTCCGGGCCACTGAACACGCCCGTACCGTCGCGGCGGGCTTTCTCGCCCGAGGAGGCTGGACGGCCGATTCCGACGGCCTGCTCTTCACGGGAAATGGACGGCAGGCCATCGCCGCAGCCCTGGTGGCCTTGGCGGGGCCGGGGGACCGCATCGGCGTGGAGGCGATCACCTACCCGCAGGTGAAGACCATCGCCCAGCAGCTCGGGATCATCCTGGTTCCGCTGGCCGTCGACGAACACGGTGTGGTGCCGGAGGCCATCCGCCGGGCGCACGCGGCCGCCCGCCTGAGCGGCCTTTACCTCCAGCCCACTCTGCACAACCCGCTCGGCGTAACCATGACCGCAACGCGGCGCGAGGACGTCGCCGCCGTCCTCGAGGCAACCGGGATCACCGCCATCGAGGACACCATCTATGGTTTCCTGGCCGACGAGCGCCCCCTGGCGGCATTCGCGCCCGAACGGGTGATCCTGGTCGACAGTCTCTCGAAGCGTCTGTCCCCAGGGCTCACGCTCGGGTTCATCGCCGCCCCGCCTACCCTCACCGACCGGCTCGTTGCGGCCGTCCGCTCCGGAGCATGGGCGGCGCAGGGCTTTGCCCTGGCGGCGGGGACGCGGTGGATGATGGACGGAACGGCCGTACGCCTCCAACAGGCTAGGAAGACTGATGCATCCGCCCGGCAAGCCGCGGCCCGCAAGATCCTGAAAGGCCTTGGCGTCAGAAG
Organism: Microvirga sp.; assembly: GCA_031181145.1. Lineage (GTDB taxonomy): Bacteria > Pseudomonadota > Alphaproteobacteria > Rhizobiales > Beijerinckiaceae > Microvirga. Next base: position 4,761 of record JAPSLB010000071.1, on the reverse strand, counting down.
CGATCCGCGCGCCTACCATCTCTGGCTGGAACTGCCGGACACCTGGAGGGCGGATGCCTTCGTCGCGGCAGCCTCCCAGCACGGCATCGCCGTCGCCGCGGGAGAGGCCTTCGCGGTCAGTCCCGGCCATGCCCCCAATGCGGTGCGGCTGGCGCTGGCGTCACCTACCCGGGACGTGCTGACGGAGGCACTGGAGATCCTACGCCGCCTTCTCGTCGGCGGAGGCGCTCACGCCGCGATGACCGACTGACAAGAAGAGCAGGGCTTGTCTCCCCTCTTGATGACCTCGAGGCGCTCTACGGTCCGCCTTCTGAATCCGCACTCGTGAAGGGAACAGACCGGGTCATCCTGGAGTGCCGTGCCCTGATTGAGGCGTCGCCCTTCCCCGCGCTGGCGACAAAGGACCCAACGACTTCGACTGCTCGCCCGATGGTCACGGGCGCGGCTTCATGCGCGTTCGGGAGGACAAGATGCTGCTCCTGCCCGACCGGCATGGCGACAACCTCGGCGGCCGGGTTGAACGTATGCGGTGCGTTCAGTTGATGGAGCCATCCGCACGAAGCCGCTGTGCCGCGACGTCGACGAAGGCCCGCACCCGGGCGGAAGCCTGCCTGCCCTCCCCGTGCACGAGGTGGATCGGCACCGGCGCAGGCTCGTACTCGGCGAGCACGATCTTCAGCCGCCCGTCGGCAAGCTCCGGGGCGACCATGTAGGACAGCACCCGCGTCAGCCCGTGCCCCTGCACGGCGGCGGTGATCGCCATCTCGGCCGTGTTCACCTCCAGGCGCGGCGACGGCCGGACCTTCACCTCGGAGCCACCGTCCCGGAACGCCCATTCCGGCGAGGGCGTGACGCCCTGGAAGGCGATGGTGCGGTGGCGGGCCAGATCGTCGGGCTCCTGCGGGATGCCGTGCTCGGCGAGATAGGCGGGCGACGCGCAGACGAGGCGCCGCACCGATCCCACCCTTAGCGCCGCCATCCCGGAATCCGGCAGGTGGGCGATGCGCACAGCCACGTCGAGGCCCTCCTCCATGAGATTGACGACCCGGTCGACGAACAGGGTGCGGGCGCTCACCCGGGGATGGCGGCCGAGGAAGTCGAGCAGGATCGGCGCGACGTACATGCGCCCGAACAGCACCGATGCCGTAATCGACAACTGCCCTTGCGGCTCGCGGTGTGCGCCTGCCGCCGCCTCCTCCGCCTCGTCGATCTGCGACAGGATGCGGCGGCAATCCTCGAGATAGCGCGTGCCTGCCTCGGTCAGGCGCACGTTGCGGGTGGTGCGGTGAAGCAGCCGGGTGCCAATCCGCGCCTCGAGAGCGGCGATCGCCCGCGTCACCACGGGCGGCGACATCGCCAGCCGCCGGGCCGCCGGGGCAAACCCCTCCTCCTCCGCAACGGCCACGAACACCGTCATGGCCTGCAACCTGTCCATTGTCTATTATTCCCCAAATAGAAACGATCTTTTGCCAACAATGAGCATTCACCTCTTCCAAGGCAAGGGCCATTGTCCACCTCGTCGGGTGGCCACCGCCGCTCGGACCAGATTGAAAGGATTCTTCCATGGCTCGCATCTCCGCCGTCGATCCCGCCACCGCCTCCGGCGAGGCCAAGACCCTCCTCGATGCTGTGCAGGCGAAGCTTGGTATGACGCCGAACTTCCTGCGCGTGCTCGCCCACTCTCCTGTGGCGCTGGGTTCATTCCTGGGCCTGTACGGCATCGCCGAGCAGGGCAGTCTCGATCCCCAGACACGCGAGCGCATCGCCCTTGCGCTGGCCGAGCAGAACAGTTGCGAGTACTGCCTGTCGGCCCATACCGCGATCGGCCGCAGCGCGGGCCTGACGGGCGACGAGATGGAGGCCAACCGCCAGGGTACCTCGCAGGACGCCAGGGCGGCGGCCGCAGTCGCGTTCGCCCGAGCGCTGGTCGAGCACAAGGGCGAGGTGACGAACGCCGAGATTGAGGCGGTGCGTAAGGCCGGCTACGGCGAGGCCGAGATCGTCGAGATCATCGTGCACGTGGGCATGAACCTGCTCACCAACATCCTCGGCAAGGCGAGCCGGATCGAGATCGACTTCCCGAAGGTGGCCCTCAGGCAGGCCGCCTGATCCCTCCTCATGCGGATCCCTTCCCCCGCCGGGACCGCCCGGGCGGGCACTCTCCTCCGGTGCCCGCCTCCTCCCTTGATCAGTCCGCCTGGAGAAGCAGATGACCAAAGCCACCCTGACGTCCGGCATCGACCATGTCGGCCTGACCGTATCCGATCTTGGGGCTACCCGGACCTTCTTCACGGACTGCCTCGGCTGGAAGCTGCTCGGGGAGAACCCCGCCTATCCGGCCGCCTTCGTCACCGACGGCACCACGCGGGTGACGCTGTGGCAAGTGAAGGACCAGACGAACCACATGCCGTTCGACCGGCACCGGAACGTGGGCCTCCACCATCTCGCGTTGCGAGTGCCGGACCTGCCGACGCTCGAAGGCATCCACGCACGCGTGGCCCATTGGCCAGGCGCCATCGTGGAGTTCGCGCCGGAGCGCAACGGCGCCGGCCCGAAGGTTCACTGCATGGTCCGCGAACCGGGCGGCACCAGGCTCGAGTTCACGTGCATCCCGCGGGACACCGTCCCTCGCACGCTTGGGTGACGAGTACCAACGAGCCTTCCCCTTCCCTTCACGGAGAGCGCGAGCCATGGCCCGAGCCTTTGCCGAGATCACCTTCACTCCCAGCGTCAGGGCGGCGCAATCCCGCTACGGCAGCCGCACCGCGAACGCCGGCTTCGAGCAGGCCGAGGACCGCCGTGATGTCCTCACCGACCGCGAGGCCGAGTTCATCCACGCCCGGGACGGCTTCTACCAGGCGAGCGTGAGCGAGACCGGCTGGCCCTACGTCCAGTTCCGCGGCGGTCCGAGGGGCTTTCTCAAGGTGCTCGACGAACGCACGATCGGCTATGCGGACTTTCGCGGCAACGTCCAGTACATCAGCACGGGCAACATCAACGCGGACGGCCGTGTCGCCCTGATCCTGATGGACTATCCCAACCGCCGCCGCCTGAAACTCTGGGCGCGGGCGCGGATCGTGCACGAGAGCGAGGATCCGGCTCTCCTCGCCCGCCTCGAAGTCCCGACCTACCGGGCCCGGGTCGAACGGGCGGTCGTCATGACCATCGAGGCGTTCGACTGGAACTGCCCGCAGCACATCACGCCCCGGTTCACCGAGGACGAGATCGCCGGGCTCGTCGCGCCGCTGCGGCAAGAACTCGCCCGGGTCACGGCAGAGAACGAGGCCCTGCGAGCGACAGGTCCGACCGCGCGGGCGCTCGGCAGCGGCCCGCTGGAGGTGGTGGTCACGGGCATGCGTCAGTTGACGCCCCGGATCAGGGCCTATGAGCTGCGGGCCGCCGAAGGCGGTCTCCTGCCCCCCTGGACCGCGGGCGCGCATCTCAGCGTGCCCGTCCGCCTTCCCGACAGCCGGGAACAGACCCGCGCCTACTCGCTGATGGGCGATCCGGCCGACCGTCACGTCTACGAGATCGCGGTGCTGCGCGAGGACGCGGGCCACGGCGGCTCCATTGCCGTGCACCGCGACTACGGGCTCGGGACGGTTCTCCGCTGCGGCCTGCCCCGGAACCTGTTCGGCCTGCACGAGGACGGGCGCCCGAGCGTGCTCATCGCAGCCGGGATCGGCATCACCCCGATCCGCGCCATGGCGCTGGCCCTGATCGCGTCCGGACGACCCTTCGAGCTCCACTACGCCGCCCGGACCCCCGCCGAGATGGCGCTGCGGCAGGACCTGGAGGCTCGACTCGGCAGCAGCTTGCGGACCTATTTCAGCCAGGATGCCGCGCCGACGCCGTTGAACATCGGCAAGGTTCTGGCGGAAGCGCCTCCGGATGCCGTGATCTACGTCTGCGGAACCGCCCCCCTGATCGCGGCCGTGCACGGGCAGGCGGCTGCGCTGGGCATTCCTCCGGATCGCGTCCGGTCCGAGCGGTTCGCGGCGGAGGCGCCACGCAAGGGAGACCAGCCGATCACGGTGCGCCTGACTCGCACCGGCAAGACCGTTACCGTCGCGCCTGACCAGACCATCCTCGACGCCCTGATCGGAGCAGGTGTCGGCCTTCTTTTCGACTGCCGCGCCGGCACGTGCGGCACCTGCGCCACGAAGGCTCTCGATGGCGTGCCCGACCACCGCGACAGCGCTCTCTCCGAGGCGGAGCGGACCCGTGCCGGCCTGATGTGCACCTGCGTCTCGCGGGCCCTGACCGATCACCTCACCCTCGATCTCTAAGCCAACAGGAGAGGACCCATGAGCACCCAGCCGCCCTCGATCCAGCCCCGTACCGCCAGCCTCCTGCCGCCCCTGCCGGCACCACGGACCATCCTTCTCGCCGGGGTCGGCGGCGCGATCGCGACCCTGGTCCTGTTCTCCCTGGCGCAATGGTCGGGGCTTGCCTTCGTCATGGCGCCGTTCGGGGCCACGTGCGTTCTCGCCTTCGCGTTGCCCGACAGCCCGCTGTCGCAGCCCCGCAGCATCGTCGGCGGGCATCTCATCGCCACCGCGGTCGGGCTGGCCGTCGGCAACCTGCTCGGGATCTCGCCCTGGACAATGGCGCTCGCGGTGGGCCTCGCCATCGCGCTGATGCTCGCCACCCGCACGACCCACGCCCCGGCGGGTGCCGATCCGCTTCTCGTGATGCTGGCCATGCCGGACTGGTGGTTCCTGCTCACCCCGGTGCTGACAGGCACCCTCGCGCTGGTCG
>JAPSLB010000070.1 GCA_031181145.1 Microvirga sp. | reverse complement strand
TGCAAACGATCAGTTGCCCACGACGGATGAAGTGTACATAAGAGAAGCGCTTCCGAAGTTTGTGGATGACCTTTCGCCTCGAAGACGCGCCAGATCGACTGCTCGCGTCTCGCATGAAGACCAAGCGCGTGATGCACAGTTCGATGCGCTGCGGGCTGCGCCGAGATTCATCTGGAGCATGGGTCTGGGGCAGACCGCGCCTAGACGGGGCGCGCGTGGCTTATCCGCGAGATAAACCAGGGGAGGTTCTTGGGGGCCGCCCGGATCGATTGGTGCGTCCGGCAAACCGTCTGCTCAAGGGAGGTCAAGTCGCCTAGGTGATCGAGGTCCGCTTCAGATCCTGAAGGATTTGGCCGATGCTTCGGCGCGGCAAGGCACCTTCCCCCTTGGATCCTCCCTTTACATGCCCGGCATGTCCTTACGCCCCTTTTCGGTAGAAGGCCCAGAATGATGTGGCTCGAACGCTCGCTCATCTCTGAATGGATGAAGATTGACACTGGACGCGAGCAAAGCCCGAGACAGGACACCAGCGACGCCTGGCATGCGCGGGCGCCGGCCAAGCGTCCCCTCAACCATTGCTGCTCGCGAGAAGGTCAATTTCGATAAGTAGATGGCTGGCGGAGACCGGCGAATGGCGAAAGGCCGCTGTATGTGGCAGCATCCGCTCCGGGAGAGCATTGCCCGCGATTGGACGAAAGGGGGCAGCCATCGGCCGTAACGAGCTGCGGGGTGCCGGGGCAATGTCGTGTCGCAGCCCATGGTCCGACTGAACTCCTTTGCCTCTCCGTGCAAATGTCCGTGGACCCGTGCCGGAGATCCTTCCCGCCGTTCAGGGCACAAATCAAATAGCTTTGGGCGAACTCACAGAGGAGACGCAAATGGTGGGCACCTTCGGCGCGGAGTTAACTCGACGGAACGTGCAAAGCGCGTACTCAATCTTGCCAGCCCCTCGCAGGGACTGATGCAGACGCTGCGCCAGCCGGCGCCGTTCAGGGGAGAAGGCTCAGGGCGCAGCCGGGCGATTCTCGATGGCCCTCTGGCAATGGATGGCAAGCTGCGAGCGGGATATTCGCCATGCCCTACCGTTCCCCGAGATCAGGTCCGGATGCCTTTGACCCGTCAGCTAGTCCCGGCAAGGCGATCGCTGATGCCGTGTTGGACTACTCGAGCCACCGAACGGCACGTGAGCGCTCCCGAGACTGCAACACCCTCGATCAGAAGCTCTTCGCCCGGACGGATGAAGCCCTGCCCGCGGATTCCTCGGGATTGCGCCCTTCCGGCGCTGAAAGCACGGGATCAAGGAAGTGCACAATGCCGCCACCGGCAACTTGGGCCCTGGTCTGCCCCGGCCGACATATCGCTCGCTATGCGGGAGGTACACGCGTTGCTCCGCGCCCCGCTGATGGTATCGAGGAATCCTGCCCCCTCGCCTTCTTGCTCTCGAGATAATCGAAGCGGGACAGGCTATGTCGGTGTCTGTGTGTCATTGGCATCGTCATATCCACCCCAGGAGCCCGACGCCTCACGAGGCTCATCCCTTTTCTTGGAGAAGACGCAGCTGATCTTCCCGAGCGTTTCCACCCTGCTCCGGCACGCTTCCCTATCGGCTGAATGGTACTGTCGCCAGGGACTTGCCCTTACTCGGAGCATCCGTCCAGGCGCATGATGATGGGCGATGGGGATGACCGGCTGCCACTCCAGCCACACCTGTGACTGGCGGCAGAGGGATTCACATCGACCGCAGGAAGCCTGAAGGAGGCATATGGTTGGCAGGCAGGATCGCCAACCAAGGCATAAAGCAGGACCTTGACGCCCTCCTTGGCTTGAGGTTGGGAGCTGCCAACTCGACGTAGTTGGTACGTCAGTTCCTGGGCGACCGGGGCAGGTCCGCCCCTCGAGTCTCGCACGGCAGCTTGAATGGCCCCGGCCGCGACGAGCCAGACAGCCCCTTCCCGGCGACGCCATTCCCTTCCGTGGCCGCGCATGGGGCACGCACATGAGACGCATGCGCCCTGGTGCTTCAGTTCCGCTCGCAATGCGGGCAGCGGCCGAAAAACAGCTCCACCCCCGATGCTCGACCAGGAAGCCGCGGGCCCGCCCTGTGCGGTTAGCCAGGTCGTGTTTCGGCGTGGATGCCACCCCGCGCCACGCACCTGTGAAGTTCGCCCATTGAGCTCCTCCCATCCAGCAGCAATCGGCCTCGGGACCCGCTCCGCCGATCAAGGGAAATGTCCGCCCTCCAGGCGCAGAGAGAGTTGGGAGGTCCCAACGACCCGCAACGACCTGGCTTATCAGGCCGACATCCGCGCAACGGCTTGTGGCGCAGCCACATCTGAGTGATCCGGGCCGCAACGCCTCGCCCCCCGTACAGCTCCATCCTGCGCGGTCCTATCGTACCGACACGGCTCACTCGCGGATCAGCGCAACGCCCCGAGAAGGCTTCCCTCGATCTTCAGGACAAACAAGGGCATATTCTTCAGCCGACCTCCGGCAGCCGGGGGTCAGGCGCCGAATCTTGCCTTCGAACACGCGGGCGGTGTCGCCCGCAACTCGAATCTGATCCAATTCAGCGACCGAATCGGCTCAACAGCAAAGGATTCACGCCGTTGATGGACCTTGGTTCTCAACAGCTAAATGTCGTTGGGAGATCCCAACCGACTCGACTCTCGAGCCGAATCGAAGAATCCATTTACCTTTACGGTAGTAGGCGTGTATCTGTCGATTTGCCGTAAACGAAAGGACCGCCGTGAAACAGCAAGCTGCACGACTAGACGCTGCAATGCCGTCTTCCGAATCGGGCTCCGCCATTGGCGAGCACGCTGCGATCCTGCGCTCGCAACTGCAAGCGATGGCAGCTGCCTTCTATCCACCCAGCGCCGAGAAAATTCTGCGCCGGTTTTCCTCCGGCGAGGCCGCGAAGATCCTCGGCGTCTCCGACAGCAGGCTTCGTCAGCTCTCCATCGAAGGGCAGGGCCCGCAGCCAGAGGTCACGCAATATGGGCGACGATCCTATTCGCTCGCCGACATTCACGCGCTGCGCGATTTCTTCGACGAAACCACCAAATCGGGGCGGAAGTTCTCGCCGCGCCGCCAGAGCGGCGAGCATCTCCAGGTGATCTCCGTTGTCAACTTCAAGGGCGGATCGGGCAAGACAACGACCTCGGCGCATCTCGCCCAGTACCTTGTACTCAGGGGCTACCGCGTTCTGGCGGTCGATCTCGACCCGCAGGCCAGCCTGTCGGCCCTGCATGGCGTTCAGCCCGAGATCGATGTCGGCCCGGGCGAAACCCTGTATGGCGCAATCCGCTATGGTGAGGAGCGGCGTCCGCTCTCAGAGATCATCAGGCCGACTTACTTCACCGGCCTTGACATTGTGCCGGGCAACCTCGAGCTCATGGAGTTCGAGCACGAGACGCCGAAGGCTCTCACGTCGCGCCAGCGCGACGAGCTTTTTTTCGAGCGTGTTGCCAAGGCTCTCGACACCGTCGCCGACAACTACGATGTGGTGGTTGTCGATTGCCCTCCGCAGCTCGGATTCCTGACACTCTCGGCCCTGTGCGCGGCAACCTCTTTGCTCATCACGGTGCACCCGCAGATGCTCGACGTGGCCTCCATGTCCCAATTCCTCGCGATGACGGACGATCTTCTGGAGGTCGTCCGTGGTGCGGGCGGACAGATCCGCTACGACGCGCTGCGCTATCTGATCACGCGCTACGAGCCACAGGACGGGCCGCAGACGCGCATCGCCGCTCTGCTGCGCAATCTTTTCGGCGAAGCAGTCCTCACCAATCCCATGGTGAAATCGTCGGCCGTTTCGGACGCGGGACTGACCAAACAGACCCTCTACGAAGTCGGACGGGAATCCATGAACCGGCAGACCTATGACCGGGCCGTCGAGGCGCTCGATGCAGTCAATGGTGAGGTCGAGATGATGATCCGTAAATCGTGGGGGCGTGCAGTATGAGCCGTAAGACAGCAATGGATGCCATTTTCTCGGCACCCGTGAAGGCTCCTGAAAAGTTGGGAACTCCCAACTCGCTTCCTCAGACGCCGTCGTCGCCGCGCATTCGGAGCGGTGCGATCGCCGCGATGGGTGCCTCGCTCCAGCAGCTGACGGATCTGCGCGACCAGGTTGAGTCCGGCTCAGCGATCGTCGAACTGGACACCTCTCTGATCGACGGATCGTTCGTGTCGGATCGCATGGCGGATGCCATGGATGCGAGCATCGAGACGTTGGCGGAGAGTATCCGGGAAAGCGGCCAGCAGGTACCGATCCTGGTGCGCCCGCATCCGGACAGCAAGGGCCGCTATCAGATCGCCTTCGGCCACAGACGTGTAAGGGCAGCAACCCGGCTGGGCATCAAGGTCCGGGCTGTCGTGCGCGACCTCACCGATCAGGAACTCGTCGTCGCTCAGGGCAAAGAGAACCTGGATCGACGCGATCTCTCGTTCATCGAGAAGGCCTTTTTCGCGCTCCATCTTGAGGCTCTTAATTTCGATCGCGCTGTCATCATGCAGGCGCTGTCAACCGACAAGGGCGATCTGAGCCGGTACATCGCGGTCGCCAAAGCAGTTCCCGAGAACATCGCACGCGCCATTGGCCCAGCCCCGAAAGCAGGCAGGGCTCGTTGGATTGCGCTCTCGGACGCATTGGCAACTGCCCATGCGAGGAAAGCGGCCGAGATGGCGATCGCCGAGCCGGCCTTCATGAGCCTCGATAGCGATAGCCGGTTCTCCCGTGTGCTGTCAGCCGCCACGAAGAAGCCGTCAGTTGAGAGCCCTCAACCCGGCAGGGCAGGGGCGCAGACAATTTCAACCGCTTCTGGTCAGAAGATCGCCAAGGTCAACCATACCGGACGCGATCTGAAGATCAGTGTCGACAAGGGATTTGACGCAGAGTTTGCGGCTTATCTTGTCGAGCAACTTCCAGCCCTGGCCGAGGCCTATGCCAAGGCGAGGGGGGAGGGGACGTCGTGATGTAACCGCGGCAAAGCAAAAGGCCCCGAGGTTTGGCGACCTCGAGGCCTTTGGATCTCACCACTGGGTGGCAAGGATAAGTCACACCATTCTTATCCACCCAGACGAATCGAGTGTCAAGACACCGAGTCCGGTGAATGATCTCGCTTTGCCCTCAAAGTGGAGGGTACGGTGCAGATTGCATCGACGGGAGGCCGGCGGCTGAGATATGCCGCTTTGGCCGCAAAGAAGCTCGCTCTGGAGTCGGGCCGCACAGTCACGCGTAAAGAGCTCTCAGCTGCAGCCCGGGACGCCGAGAAGGCACTTGCCCTGCGCCCTGCGCAGCGTCTGGTGCTGTCCGAACTCGTCGCCTGCTGGGGAGAACAGGAATGGGAGAAGCTGCTCGTATGGCCGTCAAACGACCATCTGGTGAGCCGCACAGGGCTCAACGACCGCTCGATCCGGCGCATTCTGGCACAGCTCACGGATCTCGAGCTGATCGTGTCCAAGGACTCGCCCAACGGAAAACGGTTCGCAATCCGTGATAGGGCCGGCCACATCATCGATGCCTACGGCTTCGATCTCACGCCGATCTACGCCAGGCGCGGGGAGTGGACCGCGATGCTGGCCGAGCAGAAAGCCATGCGCGAGATCCGCAAACGAGCCTACGATGAGGTAACCGTGGCTCGGAGGGCCGCAGAGGAGGCCATTAATGCCCTTGCGCAGCATTTCCCGGCGGTGGATCGCTCCGACCTCGAGAAGCGCTACAGCGAGCTTCTTGCCCGCACACCGGCCCGCTCGACGACAGCGCTCCCGACAGGCCTGCTCCAAGGCTGGCAGAACTTGAGAAACCTTGCCGAAGAAACATTCTACAAGACCGGCAATGCCGGACTCTTGGACCGCCACATAGAAACATATAACGGATCTTCCAGTGAATCTTGTACAAAGGGCTTTCACGGGAAACCTGAGGCGATTCCTCCAAAGGAAGAACCGGCCAAGCACCTATCATCCGCATTGATCGTCGAGGCTTGTCCTGCGATCAACGACTATGGCCGGCCCGTTCGAGGCATTGCCGATGTTGTCGCCGCAGGACGGTACCTGAGAGCCTCTCTTGGAGCACATGAGAGCGCCTGGAATGAGGCGGTAGCTGAAATCGGCCCTGTCGGCGCTGCAGCAGCAGTCGTTTACGTTCTGCAGCTCTATGACGACGATGTCTCCGCCGGAGGATCCCGTATCCGGAATCCTGGCGGCTACTTTCGGGCTCTCGTCCGCATGGTCAAGGCCGGCAAACTCAATCTTGAGGTGGAACTCCAGGCAATGCGGCGGAAAAGAATGAGTTGAGGCATGCCTGTTCCAAGAACCACTCAACACTTACCCATGTCGGAGATCCTCTGCAGGATCGGCACGGAGCCGAGCCGCCGATTGACTCGAGGAAACCTTCATCCAGCGTCTGGCGGAGAGGGGAGGGTAAGCGTGAATGGCAGGCGGAAGCAGAGGCGTTGAGGGATCTTTGACCCGCGATCCGTTTAGCGGATCCTGGATCACGCCCAAGAAATTTGTTCACCATTCGCATGAAGTGGGCTTTCCCTGGGTCTCTTGAAACGGCTTAAAGTTAGGATGATCGGGAGCCGTGCAGACCGTGAAAGGCGTGAGTGAGATCCCTCTGCCGCACATCGAACGGCGGCGGCCGAGTTAATCCATCTGACCGTAGTCAACTGCTACTTTACTACTTGAATCGCGACTAAGATTCGGTCGATCAACAAGTTGGCTACAAGATCCGAACATGACGCCTGGGGCAAAAGAGTGGTGTCGAGAACCCGATGGTGCTGGCCGCAAGGCCCTGTGATCCTCCAGAGGTGCAGTACAAGCTGACCCTCTTTCGGATGATCGGAACATTCTGCAAATGGCCGAGCCTGAATGGCGGTCAACACGCGGAGCAGATGCGATCCCGTCACGGCGCCAGCCTCTCGGCTACCTTGCCGATCTGACGAGACTGCCGGCTCTATCCGCACGCAGATCTCTCGATCCTTCCCCGTCACCCTGGCGGGGAGGCTTGGTCGACTTCTCGTCGCGGCTTCGGGGAAGCACGGACCAGTGGATGGGATCTGATGCCCACGCCTAACGGCAGCGACGATTTCATGCGGATCAGCCGTCCACGTGAACGGCTCGGGGCGGTGTTGGTCTCGGCAACGTCGCGGGTGATGGCCGCCTGAAGATCCACCGCTGAGTGGAAGCCCCCTCACTTGAGGCTCTGCCGGGTCAGTTTGGCAAAAAGCCCTCAACCGCATCGAGCCACGATGCAGGAGGTCGGAGTGAAGTGGAGGGTGAAGCGCTCGTGGCGGTCGAGCGCCTGGATCTGGCTCTTCTCGTCAACCGAGAGCCCGATGGCATGGGCGGGCGGATCGACGTAAAGCCCGACCACGTCTTTGGGCTTCTCGGCAAACTTGGGTGCCTTGGAGGGCGTGAACCGGCGATAGCGATGCGGCTGGAGACCATGGACGCGCCAGATGCGCCGTGTTGATCAGCCTCAAATATCCTGGTGCCTGCGCTCCGGTTGCGTGACGTGGCGCTGCTGTGCAATGCAAGGCGGCTGTCGCCACCAAAGAGACGCTCTGGCACATTGTCGGAGAGCTCCGGGACGAGTTCCCGCCGGAGGAGTGTGCCGATCAGTCAGAGCCGCCGGAGACGAACCGGAGTAAGCGGAAATGGCTCTAGGCAGGCAGATCAAAAAGATCTCGCTCCTGAGGCTGCGCTTCTCATCTGGCATGTTAACGTTGCCCAGACCTTTTGCGAGACCTCAACATTCAGACCATGATGCATCGCGGATGACTGCTTCTATTCCAGCCTTTCACACACGCGCTTCGCTCCGCAAAGATCTGGAAGACCTCGGGGTTCTTGCAGGCGACATGGTCATGGTCCATGCGGCCATGAGCCGGGCGGGACGGCTGCTCAATGGTCCGGATGCCCTCATCGGCGCTCTCCTCGACGCGGTCGGGCCTTCCGGCACCATCCTCGCCTATACTGATTGGGACGGGGCTTACGATGAGCTGCTGGACGAGGACGGGCGTGTGCCGCCGGAATGGCGCGCCCACGTTCCGCCCTTCGACGCGGCGTCATCCCGCGCAATCCGCGACAATGGTGTGCTCGCCGAGTTCATGCGCACGACACCCGGCGCACGGCGCAGCGGAAACCCGGGTGCTTCGGTCGCCGCCATCGGTGCTCAGGCCGAATGGCTCGCCGCCGAGCATCCCCTCGACTACGGCTATGGCGAGGGATCCCCGCTCGCCAAGCTGGTCGAAGCCAGGGGCAAGGTTCTGATGGTTGGAGCTCCGCTGGATACGATGACACTGCTCCATCATGCCGAGCACCTGGCACGGATGCCAAACAAGCGCCTGCGCCGCTATGAGGTGCCGCTTGCGGCACCCGACGGCGTGGATTGGCGCATGATCGAGGAATTCGACACCTCGGTCCCGGTCGTCCCCGGCCTCGATGACGACTACTTCGCTCAGATTTTAAGGGAGTACCTCGCCAGCGGCCGCGGTACGCAGGGCGTGGTTGGTGAGGCACAATCGGTGCTCGTGGATGCGGCACCCGTCTGTGCGTTCGCCGTCACGTGGCTGGAGCATCATTCTGGCTGCTCAGGGGACGGACGGGAGGAGGGGGCACCCGGATAATCTGAGCGCCTGCAAGTGTAGGATAACCGGGTCGTTGCATCCGAGCGTACGTTGTCGAGGTGATGTATGGATGCGAGATTCTACGCCTCTGCCAGCGGGAGTGACCCGGCAAGTCCGCGAGTACCTCTTGAACTCCTTTAGGTGCAGGGCGCCAGCTTCGTTCAGGACCTCTATCTCGTCGGCTCGATCCCCCTTGGGGACTACCAGGAGGAGCGCAGCGATGTTGATTTCGTGGCGCTCGTCCCTAGCCCTTTACCCGCGAGCATGGCAGCGTGGATCCGCGCGAGGCTCGCGATCTGGGCAGCGTCAGAGGGTGCCTGTGTCGAAGTGGGCTCCATTCAGCGTTGATGGTGTTTTCCGTTCTGACGCCATCTGCTTCGAGATCAATCCGGTAACCTGACTCTGCCTGGCTCAGCATGGAATAGCGACCTGAGGCGCCCAGCACAGACCCTTGCTATCACGACAGCTTCTGCATCGCTCCAATCCTTCGAGGAAGACAATCTTCGGACCTGTTGGAAGCCGTGGATCGAGGAGGGCGACAAGACTCTCGCTCGCAAGGCTCCGGAGGACGATGTGGATGCGGCAGTTCTGGTTTAGAACATTCTTGCCTGCGGATCGCCTGCACTCCCATCACGGGCCGCATCGTCTCCAAAACCGAGTTAGGACGTTGGGCTCTGACCAGATACTCCCTTGACTGGCATCCTGTGATCCAGGATGCCCTATCGGCACGGTTCGGCCAAGTCAGCAGGTTTCCGGTTCCCGGATGTCGCCGCGCACTGGAGTGCATGGACTATGTCGTTGCCGATGCGCTTGCGGCAGCTCCGTCGGGACCGCGATGGGCAGGAGCATCACGATGCCGACGCCGGCCTGGGTCAGGGCGATCAGGCGCGGCGAGTTGCCGGTGAGTTTCTTAGTTGAGTTTCTTGGTGAAGAGTGCCGTGCGCGCGTAGAAGAGCACCGCGCCGGACGCCACCAGGATGCTGGATTCGGCGGCAAAAGCCACCAACCCGGATGTGGGTGGTCTGAAACTGTCCATGGAGCAGATCAGCTTGAGCAATCTAGCCTGGTACAGATGCGGCTACCTGTTTCACGAGCCCGAGAGCCGCTGATCTGAAATCGCTTGGGTTGGAGCCTGTCTCGATCGCGAGAGCCGCACGGTCGAACGCCGCCGACAGAAGGACCGCCAGGGCCGGTACGGGGATCGACCTGTCACCGGACCCGGCCATGACCGCTTCAAGCCCCTCTCTCAAGGTTTGGGCCGGATGAGCGGCGTCGATGGCAGCGATCTCGCCTAAGCCCAGAACAGCGGGACCGTCAATCAGCAGCAGGCGCGTGCGACCAGGAATGACCATGGCATCGAGATAGGCCACGCTGCCCGCCAACAAGGCCTCCTTGGCGGGCAGGGCGGCAGGTGTTGCGGCCCTGATTTGCGCGGCCACGGCCTCTGCCTCCCGGTCCAGCACGGCCCGGAAGAGATCCCGCTTATCGGTAAAGTGGTGATAGAGCGCGCCGCGCGTGACCTGAGCCCTGGCGGCAATCTCCGGGGTCGAAGTCTGCGCATATCCATTCCGGACGAAGAGGGTTCGAGCCGCGTCGAGGAGCGCAGCCCGGGTCGCTTCCGTACGCTCGCGATTGGACCGCCTGTGCTGTGACTGTTGCATCCGTACAGCCTGTATGTTAGCCAATATACATACAGACTGTATGTTATTTGATGAAGGTTGAACAGCCATGAGGATCACGAGCTACTATCCCGTCGTCCTGACGCGTGACGTCGCGGGCACAGCAGCCTTCTATCAGACGCATTTCGGTTTCCGCTCCGCCTTCGTGAGCGACTGGTACGTTCACCTCCAGTTTGGTGCCGATGCCTCGGTCAATCTCGCGATCCTCGACAGTCAGCACGAGACGATACCGGAAGGAGCCCGCACCCCGGCGGCGGGGCTGATCCTCAATTTCGAGGTCGAGGACCCGGATGCCGTCTATCGCGAGGTCGAGGCGGCGGGGCTGCCAATCCTCACTCCGCTGCGCAATGAGCCGTTCGGGCAAAGGCATTTCATAACGGCGGATCCCAACGGGGTGCTCATCGACGTCATCAAGCCCATTCCGCCAAGTGCTGAGTATGCCAGTCAGTATGAGACTGAGGCTTTGCCGCACGTCGATTAGACATGGAGCTGGAAGCAACCAGACGGACCATATCCAATCCGGTGCTTCTTGCTCCCGAATACCGCAGCAATGTACACCCGCCTCCCTCCGGGGGATCCTCAAGATGACTGGTGAGCCGCACGAGCCTAGGGAGCATCTTCACTACCATAAGGACGGAAGCCCGTGGATCGTGTCCCGTGGCATGGTGTAAGAATGCCGGTCCTCGGCTGAGCCGGGTTGATCAGCCGGTCGCGGTGGAGAGTCCGCGAACGGGATCATCGCTCCCCCTCTCAATCCGCCTCCATTGCCGCCCAAGCAGAGCAAGCCTCAAAGCCGCAACAGAAACCGCGACAACCACTGTGAGTGGCAGGTGCTTGTGCACTATAGGCCTGCCGCCTTTTGTTATTGCGGCATTCAGTTCAGAGTCTTACGGTCCGTCCTGAATCTGGGGAAATAAACTAATCCCGGAAGTTCTGATATGGCCCTCCAGACGGCTGGCCGGATTGAGCGAACCCTGTTCACGCTCGACTGGCCGGAGAGCCCGGACCTGCGGCGGCGCTTCGTAGGAGGTATCGGCCGGCGATCAGCGGCCACTTTAGGCCAATGACAGGTCCCGCAGACTAACGTGGGTTTGCTAGCAGCCGCTAGATTGCGGCCGCGATCCGGCCGACCTCTGCCAAAACTCCATTACGCTGGTCGTCCGAGGCGTGGGACTCGGTGTAGTAACCAGCAACGAGGATTGGCTTCCGGCCGGGCGGCCAGATGGTCGCAATGTCGTTCATCGCTCCGTTTGCCCCGGTGCCGGTCTTGTCCCCAATGCGCCAGTCCTCTGGGAGGACAGACCGGAAGCGCTTGCCACCAGTCTTGTTGGCAACCAGCCACGCGATCAACTGATCTCGAGACGGCCTGGACAGAGCGTTGCCCAACAGAATTTTGTGCATGTTTTCAAGCATCGCCGCCGGTGTAGTGGTGTCCCGCGGATCGCCTGTCTTCGCCTCATTCAATTCGATTTCCCATCGATCAAGGCGGCTCTGGTTGTCGCCAAGCGCCCGCGCGAAAGCCGTTAGTCCGGCCGGACCTCCAAAACTGGCGAGTTGAAGGTTGCCAGCGGTGTTATCGCTCTGGGTAATCGCGGCCTCGCAGATTTCCGCCATGGTCATGCCTTCGCCACCGATGCGCTTCTCTGTCACCGGAGACCAAGTCACGATATCCTCCTTTGAGAATACCACCTGACGGTCCAGGCTTTCCTCCTTTCTGTCGACCCGAGCCAGGATGTAGGCTGCCGCCAGGAACTTGAACGTGCTGCACATGGCGAACCGTTCGCCAGCCCTATGCTCAATCCGCTTTCCAGACCCAGTATCGATCACAGCGACGCCGAGGCGGCCGCCATGCTGCCGTTCGAGCTCAGCAAGTTGAGCTTTGGCTGCCCCATGCAGGGCATCCTGCCCCTTGGCTTGGAAGGAGGGGAGCGCAGGCACCGCGACAAGCGAGCCGAGGAGAGCCATCCGCCGAGTGATCAACACTGTCATCAATATCTCCGCTGTCCAGGACTGCTTGAGTTCACGCGCACTGCCAGCCCCAAATGTCGAGACGGGTGTCAAAACAGCCTCGACCGCGTTATACCCCCACCCGACATGCTGAATAAACTGACATGTATTCAGGGCACCATGAACATGATTCAGGAAGATTGGAGATGGACTGGCGTCGATTGGACCTCAACCTGCTGAAAATCTTAGGCTGCCTGCTGGAGGAGCGGAGTGTTGTGCGAACCGCCGAGAGGCTCTGCATTTCACCGTCAGCCGTCAGTCACGCCCTGGCCCGCTTGAGGCGGGCATTCGGTGATCCGCTCTTCGTGCGATCGGGATCGTTCATGACTCCAACCGCTCGCGCGACAGCGCTGGAGCAGCCGCTTGCGATCTTCACGGCGGCCCTGGATCTTCAACTGGATACAACCCGTTCAGAGGCCGGGTCATTCGATCCCTCGCGATCGAGGCGGGCTTTCAAGGTGGTTGCACCGGGTGCCCTTGAGCTTAGCATTATTCCCCAGCTCGTTCAGGAGATCAGAAAGTCCGCGCCAAGCATGTCGATCGCAGTTGAGCCCTTCGAGAGACGAAGTTATGAGCCGGATCTGGTCAGCGGTCGGGTAGATTTCGTTTTCGGGATAGGCGGCTATACGCCCAATACCGGGGACCTCAACTCAACTGTCATCCATGAAGACGAACTTGTAGTCCTAGCCGGTCCAAAATCCCCCCTGTTTGAGGGACCGGGTACCATCGATATTGAAAGCTATCTCAAGCAACCACAGATCTACCCGCTACCTTGGCCCGTCACGCAGAACTACCTAGATGTGGTTCTGGCGCGTAGCGGTCAACGTCGTGCTTTTGCGCTGTCGCTGACAAGTTATGCTGGCGTGGGTGAGGTTTTGGCATCGACTGATTTGATTGCCTCGCTCCCTGATCATACCGCAGCGGCCATGCTGCGGTCATATCCGATACTTCGCCGCATTCGAATGACGCCGGAGCGGCGGTCCAGCCTTTCTCTGCATTGGTCGACGGCTGCGTTGCATGAGCCCGCAGCCCGATGGTTGAAGGAGTTGATCGAACGATCTGCTGCTTCAATACAATAGCCGCCGGGAGTTCCGGTTGATCCCGGGCTCCTCGAAGGTATGGAGCTTCGAGCCCGGCTCGCTACCGTAATGCAGGTTGATGTCACGGCGTTGAATTGCGTGATCACTGGCTTGGAAGCAGCCCATCCGGCGATGGTTGTGGAGCCCTCGTCCTACAGACAGGCATGGTCCGGCATGGCAGCTGCACCTCCGCTTGCAGGTGATTGCACCAATGCCGAAGTGCAGGGGCCGCGGCGCTTAATAGAGGAAGTGTTGTGCTACTGCGCCAAGCTTGATCAGCCCAAGGAGGCTTTGATCCGCGCCAGCCCCTCTTTGGTCAGCGGGTCGATCCTGAGGATGTTATGCCCCCCGGACGAGACCCGCTTCGAGAAAATGAGGCGCACGTAGCCACCTCCGTGGAGGGGGAGGAAGTATACGCCATCCGACTCGCCCGCCAGATAGCAGCGCAAGCCGACGTAGAAGCTTTCCTCGTACCCCCTGATCGCGCGGCGGATCGCCGGGTGGATGACGAGGGTCGTCTGCCTGCTTTCACAGACTTCTTCAACGGCCTCAAAACTCAACACGACTGAACCTCATTCTCGGAACGGCCAAGCAGCCCATGAAGGTTCAACGTCGCTCCCGAGGATCCGGTTCTCTCCGGACTTACTTATCCATAAGGATGGGCTTGCAGCCTTCCCGGCCGCGTGATTATCTTTCGTTAGCACTCTCACGCGTCGAGTGCTAGGGCTGCTGCCCGGCGCAGACGAGTGCTCCCCATCCAAGAGCAACACGAGGAGGCATCCATGACCTTTCGTCCCCTGCACGATCGCGTTGTTGTCCGCCGCATCGAGACCGAGGAGAAGACCGCGGGGGGCATCATCATCCCCGACACGGCCAAGGAAAAGCCCCAGCAGGGGGAGGTCGTCGCCGTCGGTCCCGGCGCCCGTAACGAGGCGGGCCAGATCGTCGCCCTCGACGTGAAGG
>JAPSLB010000018.1 GCA_031181145.1 Microvirga sp. | reverse complement strand
TCTGCGGATCGCGCAGAAACTCCACCACCTCCTGCAGATCCTCCTTCGCCTCGTCGATCCCCGCCACGTCGTCAAACGTCACCCGGCCATGCGCCTCCGTCAAAAGCTTCGCCTTCGACTTGCCGAAAGACAGAAGCCCGCCGCCCCCGCCTTGCTGCCCCATGGCCCTGCGCGACAGCCAGATCACGATGCCGATCATCAGCGCGAAAGGCAGGAGCGACAACAGCAGGCCGCCGAGCAGGCTCGGCTGCGGCGGAGGCAAGGCCTTGATCACGACGTCCTTCTGCTGGAGCTGAGCGATCAGGTCGGCGCCCTGGGGGACGTAGGTCGTGACACGGCCACCCGTCGAGCGCTCGGCGATCACCTCCTGTCCCTGGATCGTGACCGAGCGGATCTCGCCCCTATCCACCTCCGAGACGAAGGCGGAGTAGGGGAGCTGATCGGGCTGAGGAGCCGCAGCGCCCTGGAAATAGAACAGCGACAGCATGGCCGCGATTGCGGCTGCCGCGGCAAGGTTGCGAAAGTTCGGTGCGGGGTTGGGGTTGTTCATTTTCGACTTTCTGAACGACACTTAGGACGGGAGGAGGTCGCCGGACATGGTTCGCGTGGCGAGTGTCCTCAGCGCCGGAAGCGGCCCGACACCGGATGCGCCTCGTCCAGGTGCTTGCGAAGAAGATCCATGTTGCGCAGGTTCGAGCGGTAGAACACGTCGCCGACCCAGCCGGCCACGGGAATCGCACCGATGACGAAGTCGATGCCGACGTTCCGGACCATGCGCAGGAGCATCGGAACCGGTGCCCCGAGGCGGTGCGCTTCCCAGATCAGGTAAGCCGACATGCCTTTCGAGGCCAATGTGCCGACGCCCGGGACCAGGTTCAGGAGCGCGTCGGCGCCGAAGCGGATGTTGGTCCCCGGCACGCGCACCGCGCTGTCGAGAAAGCGGGCGAGGTTATCGAGCCTCGCCCGTGTCCCGCTGGCGCGAAAGGAGGTGTCGGCGAGGGAAGATGCGTAAGAGTAAGACGTCACAGTCGTCTCCCAGATGCGGAGGAGCCTCTAGCTCTCCTCAGGTGAGAGAGTCCGACATCGCAGCCTGGGCGACTGCCAGGGGGGCCCGGACCCCGGTTCCTGAAAAATGGGGATGGGGCGGGGCGGGTTCAAGGCCGGGCCTTTATCCTTGGCCGTTCTCAGGCTTCATTCCCGGCGGCGCGCAACGCTCCTCCATTTCGCTGCGATAACACCACTCTTGGACCGCATCCTCCGGATCCGGAGGATGCGGGACCGGCTCCAGGGGCCGGGAGCGACGGGAGGCCTGACCGGCCTCCCTCATTCGGCCCAATAGACGCGCGGCGAAGCGCCTCCCTCGAAGAGGAGACAGACGGGATGGGCCACAGGTTCCTTGGCCTCCAGGGAGGCCATCAACGCCGAGCGCTTCTGCTCGCCGGCGATCAGGAGCGCCCTCCACCGGGCGGTTGCCAGGGGGGAGGGAGCGAGGGACAGCCGCGGCTCCAGCCCCGCCGGATAGGACGGAACGATCGGCGGCAGCGCCCCCCTTTCGGGCGATCCGAGCCTCGGATCGCCCGGGAAGAGGGACGCAATGTGCGTGTCCGCCCCCATCCCGACGACCACGGCATCGAGCGGGAGCAGGGGAGCCACCCGGTTTCCAAGCTCCTCAGCGGCATCCTCGAGCGGCCGCCCATCGGCGCGAAGAGGGATGAAGCCATCGGAGGCCAAGGGGAGGCATTCCCGGATCATGCGTTCATTGGAGCGCATGTCGTCCGGAGCGACATCGCGCTCGTCCGTCGGCATGACCGTGATCCGTGACCAGGGAAGGTCGTATCGACCGAGGGAGACGAGGAATTCCCTCGGCGTCGTACCGCCCGGGACGGCGATGAAAGCGCGCCCGCGCTCGCTCACCGCATGACGGAGGACCTCGGCGAGATCGGCCGCCAGCAGCCCCGACACCTGCGTCAGGGTAGCTTCTCCGACCAGCGTGAAGGGCATGGCGCTCACGACAGCGCCTCCGGCTCGAAAAGGCCGCGCCCGGAATGCCCGAGCATCTCGTGTGCCGCGGCCGCGATCCTTTCGGCCGTGATGCCGAAGTGAGCATAGAGTTGGGCTGCGGGCCCGGATGCGCCAAAGGAGGTCATGCCGATGAAACGGCCCTCCGCGCCCAGAAGGCGATCCCACGACATGCCGCCCCCGGCCTCGATGGCGATTCTCGGCCCCTCGCCGAGAACCTCGGCGCGGTAGGCTGAGTCCTGTTCCAGGAACAGTTCGTGGCTGGGCACCGAGACGACGACAGCGGAAATTCCCTGCCTCAGCAGGATGTCGGCCGCGTGCACGGCGATTTCGACCTCGGAGCCCGCCGCCAGAAGCGTCATATCGCGCCGGCCGGGCACGTCGCGCAGGATGTATCCGCCTCGGCGCGATCGATTCTCCTCGACGTCCCCGGACCGGAGCGTGGGCAGGTTCTGGCGCGAGAGGGAAAGGACCGACGGTCGGTTCGCCGTCAGGGCAATTTCCCATGCTTCGGCCGTCTCGACGGCATCCGCCGGACGGAAAACCAGAAGATTGGGTGTCGCCCGCAGCATGGTCAGATGTTCGATGGGCTGATGGGTCGGGCCATCCTCGCCGAGCCCGATCGAGTCGTGGGTCAGGACATAGACGACCCGCACGCCCATGAGAGCCGAGAGGCGGATGCTGCTGCGCATGTAATCCGAGAAAACCAGGAACGTGCCCCCATAGGGGATGAAGCCGCCGTGCAGGGACAGGCCGTTCATGACCGCGCCCATCGCGTGCTCGCGGATGCCGTAACGGATGTAGCGGCCCTCATACGCGCCGGCCTGAACATCGCCCATTCCCTTGGTGAGGGTAAAGACAGAGTGTGTCAGATCGGCCGATCCGCCGACGGTCAGATCGGTGAAATCGTTGATCACGCCGAGCGCCGCTTCGGACGACTTCCGGGTCGCGAGCTTCGGAGCATCTGAAGCCAACTGCCGCCGGAAATTCGCCATGAGAATCGAGAAGTCGTCGCCCAATTCTCCTGCGAGCCTCGAGTCGAATTCCTCGCGCTTCGGCGATTGGGCGTGCCTCGCGTCCCATTGGCGGCGGGCCTCGGCCCCGCGCTTTGCAACCACCTGCCATTCCTTCAGAACGGTCTGAGGGACGACGAACGGTTCGGAATCCCATCCGAGCCGCGCGCGCGTGGCAGCAATCTCGTCAGACCCAAGCGGCGCACCGTGGCTCTTTTCCGAGCCTGCCAGCTTGGGAGAGCCGTAGCCGATGATCGTCCTGCACGCGATCATGGTCGGCTTGTCCGAGAAGCGCGCACGCATGATCGCCGCATGAATGGCGGCCTGATCGTGCCCGTCGACGCGATCGGTATTCCAGCCGGAAGCCTCGAAACGCCTCACCTGATCGGTCGATGTGGAAAGATCCGTCGATCCGTCGATCGAGATCCCGTTGTCGTCGAAGAGCACGATCAGCTTCGAAAGCCTCAGATGACCCGCAAGATCGATCGCCTCCTGACTGATGCCCTCCATGAGGCACCCGTCGCCGCAGAAAACATAGGTATGATGATTGACGAGATCGTCACCGAAGCGGGAATTCAGCATACGCTCCGCGAGGGCCATTCCGACAGCGGTCGCGATACCCTGCCCGAGCGGACCCGTTGTCGTCTCGATGCCAAGGGCATGTCCATACTCCGGATGACCCGCGGTCTTGGATCCCAGCTGCCTGAATGAGCGCAACTGCTCGACCGTCATGTCGGGATAGCCGACAAGGTAGTGCAATGCATAGAGCAGCATCGAACCGTGTCCGTTCGAGAGGACAAACCGATCCCGGTCAGGCCAATCGGGCTTGGTCGGGTCGATGTTGATGAAATCGCGGAACAACACGGTCGCGACATCGGCCATGCCCATCGGCATCCCGGGGTGCCCCGAGTTCGCCTGTTGCACGGCATCGATCGCCAGAAACCGGATGGCATTCGCCATCGCGCATGTGCTGTGGTTCGGCGGCATCCTCAAAACCTGGTCCAACATGGCTTTCTCCCAATGAAATCTGTGCTCAAGCGCGATTAGTTAAAGTCCTGGTTGCCGATGTATCCGGCAAAGGTTTCGACTTCGCCTTTCGAGCCGAAGACGAGCGGCGTCTTGGCATGCAGGGTCTCCGGAACGAGATCGAGGATGCGGGTTGTTCCGTTCGTCGCGGCCCCGCCCGCCTGTTCGATGCAGAAGGCGATGGGGTTTGCTTCGTAAACCTGGCGCAGGCGTCCGCTCGCGTAGCCGTCGCGCTGGTCCGACGGATAAAGGAATACGCCTCCGCGCTGGAGAATACGGTAGGTTTCAGCGACCAGGGATCCGACATAGCGCATCCCGAAATTGCGACGGCGGGGGCCGTCCCTGCCGGCCTCGGCGTCTTCGATATAGCGCCGCACAGGGACGGGCCAATGACGCCTGTTTGAGGCGTTGATCGAGTATTCCGCGGCATCCGCCGGGACGCTCGCGCTCGTC
This sequence comes from Microvirga sp., assembly GCA_031181145.1. Lineage (GTDB taxonomy): Bacteria > Pseudomonadota > Alphaproteobacteria > Rhizobiales > Beijerinckiaceae > Microvirga. The sequence continues at coordinate 76,678 of JAPSLB010000018.1, read as the reverse complement.
CGCAGCAAAACGAAACCGGATCTTTCCTGCGAATAGATGAAGGTCTTCGTTCCGAAGCCGAGGGTCATCACCAGCAACAATTGCGGCCCGTAGATGAAGATGCCGGCGGCCAGCTGTCTCGTTCCTGGCTGGCAGTACATCCGCACCGGGTCGCCCCGATGCTCCTCCAGGGCCGGCAACAGGGAGAAGATCGTCCCGACGGAGATATTCGTCTCAATGTTTGACGATCCGTCGAGCGGATCGATGGCCAGCGCGAGCGAACCTTTCCCAAGAACGACGGGCGCTTCCTGCTCCTCCGAACCGTAGCAGAAGACAGGCGATGCCTTCGCCGCGGCGAGAAAGGTCTCGTCGGCGAACACATCGAGTGCCTTTTGCGTGTCTCCGGTCGCGTTCGCCTGATCCCGGTGTGCCGTGACGTACTGCGGAATCCGCGCCGAGGCTATTGCCGTCTGTACCACGGCCGCGGCCTTGGCCATTTCCGCGATGGTCTTCGCGACCGGCTGCAGCCGTTCATGCTTGGCCGTGGACCTCGCAAGAAAGTCTTCAAGAAACAATGGCATCATAGAACGGGTGTCCATGTCGTTTCGCTCCAGGCGCTTCGATGATCCTGGCTTGCAAGGCTATTCTGGCTCGTGCCATGTGCGGCCATCGCGCTCGATCAAGGCAATGGCTCCCGAAGGCCCCCATGTCCCGGATGCGTAGCCCTGGGGCTTCTGCTCGATGTCTCTCCAGGCCTGGAGGATGGGATCGACCCATTCCCAAGCCGCCTCGACCTCGTCACGGCGCATGAACAAGGCCTGATCTCCGCGGATGACGTCCATCAACAGGCGCTCGTATGCATCCGGCTGACGGATGTTGAACGCCTCCGCGAATGTCATATCAAGGGCGACCTGGCGCAGGCGCATGCCGCCTGAGCCCGGGTTCTTGATCATGAGCCATTGTTTGACGCCTTCGCCCGGCTGCAGGCGCAGGACCAGACGGTTCTGTGAAACCGGTCCCGCGGTTTCGCCGAAGATCAGGAACGGGACGGGCCTGAAGGTCACGACGATTTCCGATGCCCGGCGCGGGAGACGCTTGCCCGTGCGCAGGTAGAACGGCACGCCCGCCCAGCGCCAGTTGTTGATCTCCGCCTTGATCGCCACGAAGGTTTCGGTGTCGCTGGAACGCTCGCCGAGATCATCGAGGTAGCCTTTGACCGCTCCGTTCTCGCTGGCCCCTGCCTGATACTGGCCGCGAACGGTCACCTGGTAGGCGTTGCGCGCGTCGATCGGCTTGAGAGCGCGCAGGACTTTCAGCTTCTCGTCGCGAATGGCATCGGCTTTGAGCGTGGAAGGGGGTTCCAGCGCCACGAGAGCCAGCAACTGCAACAGATGGTTCTGCACCATGTCGCGCAAGGCGCCGGCCTTGTCGTAATAGCCGGCGCGGCCCTCCAGTCCGACGCTCTCGGCGACCGTAATCTGCACGTGGTCGACGAAGGAGTGGTTCCAGACAGGCTCGTAGAGCACGTTGGCGAAGCGCAGAGCCATGAGGTTCTGAACCGTTTCCTTGCCGAGATAGTGATCGATGCGGAACACCTGATCTTCGCGGAAATGCCTGGCGATGTCCGCGTTGAGCTCCTGAGCTGACTGCAGATCGCGGCCGACGGGCTTCTCGATGACCAGTCGGGTCTTGTCATGAACGAGGCCTTCGGCCTTCAGCTTGGCGGCGAGCGGACCGAAGATCGTGGGCCCGACCGCCAGATAAAAGGCCCGCACACGGTCTTCAGGGCGATCGTCCAGCAGGGCCTTCAGTTCGTCCCAGCCGCTATTTCCGAGGGCATCGACGCTGCGATAATGCAGGCGGGAAAGAAAGCGCGCGAGCGCTTCCTGCTCGACATCCGAAGCGTCGACATGGAGCTCGATGGCCTTCCGGGCGAAGCCCCGATAGTCATCGTCCGAGCGCTGGGTGCGGGAGACCCCTACGATGCGCGAGCCGGCGGGAAGCTGTCCGTCGCGATCACGATAATAGAGGGCCGGCAGGAGCTTGCGTTCGGCCAAGTCACCTCCACCACCGAAGATGACGCAGTCGAAAAGCTCCACTTTTGAGATCTGGCCGATCATTGTCCACCGCCTCTGTTCTTAGACTGCAGGCCATTGATGATGGTGGATACCGTCCTCGTCGAGACGACGGAACGTGTGCGCACCAAACAGGTCGCGTTGACCCTGAATGAGGTTCGCCGTGCCGCGAGGACGCCGGTAATCGTCGAAATAGGCAAGGGCAGCCGATAGGGCAGGAACCGGAATTCCCGCCAGGGCCGCTTTTGCCACGACGTTCCGCAAGGCCTGCTGACCATGGCTGACGCGCCTGGAGAACGAGCTCTGCTGCAGCAGGTTCACGACCTCGTCACCGGTTTCGTAAGCCTTCGTGATGTCCTGCAGGAACACGGAGCGGATGATGCAGCCCGCGCGCCAGATCCGGGCGATCTCGCCCAGAGGCAGATTCCATCGGTATTCCTTCGAGGCTGCCGCCATGACCGCGTAGCCTTGGGCATAGGCGATGATCTTGGCCGTTTCGAGCGCCGCCTCGAGTTCCGCCAGTCCCGCGCCGCCCCTGTCGAAGCTCGCTGAGGCGGGGCTGACCTCCTCGTAGATCCTCGCGCTTGCCATGCGCTCGTCGCGAAGGGACGAGATGCTGCGAGCGGACACTGCGGCCTCGATCGTGGTTGCGCCGACGCCGAGCTTCTGGGCCTCGATGACCGACCAGCGCCCGGTCCCCTTTTGTCCCGCTTCATCGACCATGACGTCGACCATCGGTGCACCCGTCTTGGGATCGGTCTCGGCCAGCACGACCGACGTGATCTCGATGAGATACGAGGACAGGCCCCGGGTATTCCAAGCAGCGAACGCGCTCGCCATTTCCGAGGGCCCGAGGCCCATGCCGTCGCGCATGATTCCGTAGATTTCGGCAATCATCTGCATGTCGGCGTATTCGATCCCGTTGTGGATCGTCTTGACGAAATGCCCGGCCCCGTCGGGACCAAGCCAGGCCACGCAAGGATCTCCCTCGTATTTCGCGGCGATGGGTTCGAGGAGGGGTCGTAACCGCTGCCAAACCTCCCGGTCGCCTCCGACCATGATCGACGGACCGTGCCGGGCACCGAGCTCGCCTCCGGAAACGCCCATGCCGACGAAATGGATTCCTGATGTTCCCCATCGCCGGCTCCGGGCGACGGTGTCGTTGAAGTCGGTGTTCCCGGCATCGATGACGATGTCGCCCTTGTCGAGCAGCGGCATCAGCACATTGAGCTGGTCATCCACGGCACTGCCGGCATTGACCATCAGGACGATGACGCGGGGCGATTGCAGCGCGGCGACAAACGCCTCAATCGAGTCTTCGGGATGAAGCCGGCCGGCGAGTTCCGGATTGTCGCCTCGGAGCTTCGTTGCTTTTTCCACCGTGCGGTTGAACAGCCCGACGTGGAAGCCTTTTTCGGCGAAGTTCAAGGCAAGCATTGCGCCCATGGTGCCCAACCCGAGCACGCCGACATCGGCCTTCTCTGAGCTCATTGTTTCCTCCTGATCAAGTGCGGCGGCGGTTTCCAACGCTAGAATAGCAGAACCGAAAAGTCGCCGACGTAAAAGACTTTTCGACGATGTGAAAACGGAACCCGAAGCCAAGTGAAAGCCGAGCTTGAAGCACGAAAAAGCGCTCGAATGCTGAGCGCATCGAAGGTCTCAGCTGCCCGTGGCTTCGGCAGCTTGGGGATTTCTGTCAGTCGCGGCATAAGTCCGGGGCGGCGCTGCGCACGGCCCGCGCGTCACGGGAGCATCCTTCGGCGAAGGGGACCCGGCCCGCCGAATAACGATGCGGTGGAGCCAAAGGGAAAAGCCGATGCCACGTCAACGGGCAAAGTTCCAGGTGCCGATCTCCGGAACAGGCGGTCTTTGCCTGATCCTTACACGAAGCAGCCTGCCGGCATTCTGCCGGATAGGTCCTTCGCGCACTTCGTAACGGCTCGGGCGATATACCCCCGATACGTATCCGTCGCGCGGCGACTGGGAATGGAGACGCCAATCGCTCCGATCACGGCTCCCGAGGCGTCGCGGATGGCGGCGCCATAACCCACGAGGTCGGGGTGAAATTCCCTATCGGACACGGCGAACCCCGCCCGCCGCACCAGCCGGAGTTCCTCGACCAGCGCAGGGAACGACGTGATCGTGCTCTCCGTGAAGCCAGCGAGGCCGGTATCCGTCACGACTCGGGTCAGCTCGGCCTCCGGCAGCCACGCCAGAATGGCCTTGCCTGTCGCAACCGCATGAGCAGCATGGATCTTGGCCATGTCGCTCGACTCGACGTGGGGAGGAATTTGAGAGGCGAGCCGGATCTGTGTCACCAAGGTGGAACCGCAGAGGACTGCCATCTGCACCGCCTCCCGCAGATCCGCGTTCAGCTGCAGCAGGCTCGGGCGAACGAACTCGACCAGATTGAACTCCCGGGCCGAGCGTTGAGACAGAGCCTCCAGCTTGGAACTCAGCGCATATCCTCTGCTTCGCCCCGCATAGATCACATATCCGCGATTGACCAAGGTCTTCACGAGGTGATGACAAGTAGAGAGGTTGATATCTGCAAGCGTTGCGATCTCCCCGAGCATCAAAGGGGAATCGCTCAAAGATAGAACCTCAATAATGGCAAGCGCCCGATCAACAGATTGAATGTTCTTGCCGCTGCCTTCTTTTCCAGATTTCTTCGTTGCCGGCTCGTATTCGCGGCTACGAAGTTCCGAAGCGCGGCTGTTCTGCTCTGCTGCGACCTGCATGGCGTCCCTCTTTTATTGAAAGAGGCTAGGGGCGAAGGGGAGGGCGGTCAAGGCCACGCGGCGCGGTATTTCACCTTATGAAATTGGCAGGCCCTGCGACCCGGAGTCGTCTCCCCCGGCCCAGGGACCGGGTCTGCAGCCGCCTCGCGTCGGCATCAGACGCCAGGTCTTTTTCACACTGTCAAATTTCGATCTCGCGCGTTGACACGGCCTCCCTCGTCCCTCCTTGTATTGAAGTAAATATGACCAGGGCAGGCGATTATCTGTCCCGCTGCGAAGCCAGGCCAAAGCATATTCAAGAATTTCCATAGAATTCTACCGACCCGTCCTGCAATACCGGTGAGATACAGATGCGAAAACTGACGTTAATGAGCACCCTTGCTGTTGAAGTCGCTCTGAAGCGCTCGATCCTGCCGGGATGGTTTGCTGCCGGCCATGGCGCCGACGTCCAATGGAGCCCGACCGCGGTGCTGATGGATCGCGTGTGCGGCGGGGAGCGTGCCGACGCGATCATCATGATCGACGACTCCATGCGGTCGCTCGCAGACGCCGGGATCGTCCGTGCCGAGACCGTGACACCGATCGCCCGGGCCGGTTTTGGCGTCGCCGTGCGTGCCGGAACTGCCGCTCCGGACATCTCGACCCCCGAATCGTTCAAGGAGGCGCTCGTTTCCGCGCGGGCCGTTGCATATTCCCTGACGGGAGCGAGTGGAATCTACTTCGGCGATCTGGTTGACCGTCTCGGCGTGGCCGAGACGGTCAAGGCTCGGGCGGTCACGATACCGGCAGGCTTTACCGCCCACAAGCTCGTTACCGGCGAAGCCGATCTCGCCGTGCAGCAGATCAGCGAGTTGATGTCGGTGGACGGCGTCGAGATCGTGGGGCCGTTTCCCGACCCGCTTCAAAAGCATACGGATTTCTCGGTCGCGGTCTTCACCGACGCTGCGGACCCCGACCTCGCCGAAGAGTTCATCGTCCATCTCACCTCGCCGGAAGCGGATCGTGCCTATCGCCTCGGCGGCCTCACCTCGCGGCTGGCCGCCCCTGCGCAGCAATAGTGGAGAACCATCGTGCCGAAGAGCGCTCCCCGCATCGTTCTGTTACACGCCACCCCGGTCGCCATGGAACCGATCAAGTCCGCGATGTCGCGACTGTGGCCGGAGGCCGAGGCCGTCAACCTGCTCGACGACGGCCTGACCATAGACCGCGCCAAGGACGGCCCTGAGCTGTCGGAAACGCTGATCGAGCGCTTCGTGGATTTCGGACGCTATGCCGCGAAGATCGGCGCGGATGGGATTCTGATCACGTGCTCGGCATTCGGTCCGGCCATCGACCGTATGGCTGCCGAGCTCCCGGTTCCCGTCCTCAAGCCCAACGAGGCGATGTTCCGGGAGGCGATTTCCGCCGGACGCCGGATCGGCATGCTCGCGACATTCGCGCCTGCGGTATCGACCATGGAGGAAGAATTCGCGCAATTCACCGCCGAAGCCGGCTCCTCCAGCAGCCTCGATACGATCGTGGTTCCCGAGGCGATCGACCTCCTGAGGCGCGGGGATGCGGACACGCACAACCGGCTCGTCGCCGAGATGGCACCGAAGTTCGCGCAGCACGACGCCATCATGCTCGCCCATTTCTCGACGTCCCGCGCTGCGGAGGCCGTCCGGAGGACAGTCAATGTGCCCGTGCTGGCAGCGCCGGAGGCCGCCGTCAGCAGGATGCGGACGCTGGTGACGGAGTAGGAGCCATGTTGCTTGGAGTCATCGCGGACGATTTCACCGGCGCGAGCGACATCGCCAACACCTTGGCCAAGGGAGTGCCGGGGCAGGGCGGGTTGATGACGTCGCAATACATGGGAATTCCCGACGGCCCTGCGGCCCCGGAAGTCGAGGCGGCGGTCATATCCCTGAAGACCCGCTCGGTCCCCGTCGAGGAGGCCGTGAGGCAGTCCCTGGCGGCACTGGAATGGCTGCAGGCTCAGGGATGCCGGCAATTCGTGTTCAAGTACTGCTCGACGTTCGATTCAACGGCGGAAGGCAATATCGGTCCGGTCGGCGAGGCGGTGGCGAATGCCCTCGGCGTCAAGGGCGTCGTGGCCTGTCCCGCGTTTCCGTCCGCCGGCCGCACGGTCTATCAGGGCCACCTGTTCGTGCACGACATGCTGCTGAACGAGTCCGGCATGCAGCATCATCCATTGACTCCCATGACAGACGCCAACATCCGGCGCTGGCTGAGCCTGCAGACGAATACGGCGGTCGGGCTGGTTCCATTGAATGTCGTGCGTGCCGGGCCCGACGCCATCCGGGCCGCCCTGCAGGCGAGCGCGCAGAAGAGCGAGACGCTGACGATCGTGGACGCGACCTGCGACGACGACCTCGTGGCGATCGGACGTGCTTGCGCCGATGCGGTTCTCGTCACGGGAGGATCGGGGGTGGCGCTGGGACTGCCCGCCAACTTCATCGCAAAGGGCCTTGCCAAGGGCAGGAACTGGGCCTTTCCCGGCATGCCCGGCCCCGACGCCATTCTGGCGGGCAGTTGCTCCGGTGCCACCCGTAGCCAAATCGAGATCCACGCACGCCGTCACCCGGTTGTCGCCATTGCCGTCGACGAAGTGATGGCGGGCAAGATCCGGCCGGAGAACCTTCTCCCGTTCTTCAGGGACAATCGGGGCAAAGCACCGCTCGCCTATTCGTCGGGCACTCCTGCGGAAGTGGCAGCGGCCCAGGAACGCTACGGCCGTGAAGCCGTGGCGGAACGGCTTGATGCGCTGTTCGCCGGAATTGCCCAGCGGCTCGTCGACGACGGAGTGCGCAGGCTGGTGGTCGCAGGGGGCGAGACGTCCGGGGCGGTTGCTCAGGCGCTCGATCTCGGAGACCTCCTCATAGGTCCCGAGATCGATCCGGGCGTGCCGGTTCTGGTCAGCCGCCGGCGGGAGATCGCGCTCGCCCTCAAATCAGGGAATTTCGGGCGTCCTACCTTCTTTGCCGACGCCATGGCGGTGCTGGAGGGAAAAGGACCATGAACCTGGAAGCGGACATGCGTGCGAAGATCGTTCGCATGGGGGCACTGCTGTACAATCGCCAGCTTGCGCATGGCAGCGCCGGGAACCTTTCGGTTCGATTGGAAGACGGCTCGATCCTGGTGACGCCGACCAATTCCTGTCTCGGGTTCCTCGAGCCGGATCGCATTTCCAAGCTCTCGCCGACCGGCGAGCACCTGAGCGGCGATCCTCCGTCGAAGGAATATTTCTTCCATATGGCGGTTTATGAGGAACGGCCCGCCGCCAAAGCCGTCGTGCATCTCCACTCCACCTACTCTGTGGCCGCCTCGTGCCTGTGTCACGCCCATACGGGAAACGCGCTGCCGCCTTTGACGGCCTACCATGTGATGCGTGTCGGCAAGCTGCCGCTGATCGGCTATTACCGGCCCGGCGACAAAGCGCTGGCGGAGGCCGTGCGCGCGGCCTCGAGGGAGCATCGCGCGATGCTCCTCGCCAATCATGGTCCCATCGTCTCGGGCAGTTCGCTGGAGGAGGCCGTCTATGCCTACGAGGAGCTCGAGGAAACGGCCAAGATCTACTTCATCATCGGCGATCGAAAGGCGTCGCCGCTGACGGCGGAAGCCATCGCAGACATCAACCGGGCCTTTCCAAGCTAGCGCGCATTTGTGGCGGGCCGGATCCGGCCCGCCGAAAAAGCTCTATCGGAAGCCGGCAATTGTCCGGGCCAAGCCACGCGTCAGAACGCCGGATCGCTCCACGGGAACCTCGCCCCGCACGACCGGAAGCAACCCGACCGCCAGTTCCTTGCCGAGCTCGACGCCCCATTGATCGAAGGCATTGATGCCGAACAACTGGGCCTCGACGAATACACGGTGCTCGTAGAGGGCGATCAACTTGCCGAGGGTATTGGGATCGAGTTTCCGATAGCACAACGTGATCGACGGCCGGTTGCCGCTGAACTGCCGGTGCGGTGCGATCGCGGTTGCCTCCTCCGCGGTCTTTCCGGCGGCGAGCAACTGTTCGCGTGCTTCCTCGCATGTCCGCCCTTTGACCAAGGCTTCGCTCTGCGCAAGGCAGTTGGCGACGAGGAGATCGTGATGTTCCTGCAGCTCAGGCTCGTGGGACTGCGCCGCAATGAGGAACTCGACCGGGGTCGGATCCGTCCCCTGGTGCAGCAACTGAAAGAAGGCGTGCTGTCCGTTGGTTCCCGGCTCTCCCCATACGACCGGGCCGGTCACAGTCGCGGTGGGATCCCCATTGAGATTGATGCTCTTCCCGTTGGACTCCATGTCCAGCTGCTGCAGATAGGCGGGCAGGCGGGACAGACGCTGATCGTAAGGGATGACGGCCCGCGACGGATAGCCGAGCGCAACGCGATGCCACCAGCCGACCAGCCCGAGCATCACCGGCAGATTCTCCTCCAGGCGCGCGTGCAGGAAATGCCGGTCCATGGAACGCGCTCCGGCCAGCAGGCTGCGGAAATGGGGAGCGCCCACCGCGATCATCACGGGCAGGCCGATAGCCGACCACAGCGAGTAGCGGCCTCCCACCCAGTCCCAGAAGCCGAAGCTTCGGCTTTCCTCGATGCCGAACTCCCTGACTTTGTCGAGGGCCGTGGAAACTGCGCAGAAGTGATCGCGAACCGCTTCTTCACCGAGCGCATCGACGATGAAGCGCCGCGCCGTTGCGGCGTTGGTCATCGTTTCGACGGTAGTGAAGGTCTTCGAAGCGACGATGAAGAGGGTGGTGGAAGGGTTCAAGCCTCGCAACGTATCGGCGATGTGCGCGCCGTCGACGTTGGACACGAAGTGGATGCGCGGGCCAGCATGGTAAGGGGCGAGCGCAAGCGTCGCCATGGCTGGCCCGAGATCCGAGCCGCCGATGCCGATATTGACGACGTCCGTGAACTTGTACCCTGTGCTCGAGGTGAGGGTTCCATTCCGGATCCTCGTTGCGAAATGGGACATGGCGGCGAGGACGCGCTCTACATCTTCGCCGACCGGAACACCATCGGCGGCATAGCGATCCGAGATCCGGCCGCGAAGAGCGACATGGAGCACCGACCGGTCCTCCGTCACGTTGATGCGTTCGCCGGCGAACATTGCATCCCGTCTTTCCTCCAGCCGGCACTCGCGGGCGAACGCGAGAAGTGCAGCCCGATCGTCAACGGACAGCGCGGTTTTCGAATAGTCCAGTGTCAGGTCTTCCAGCGCCATGGCGAACGCCTGGAACCGGCTTGGATCCGTGTCGAAGAGGGCGCGGATTCCCGCCTGGGCGGCAACCCTGCCGCGCTCGATCAGGTTCGACCGCGTCTGCTGCATTCGGTCTTGGTGCATCGGCGGCTCCTCCCTTTCCGGTCTTCCTGATCCTTCATCATCTTCCGGCCGCCCGCAGCCTTTGCCCGACCATCTTGCGGAGGGCCTGCAGATCCCTGGCGAACGTGCGGATGCCTTCTGCCAATTTCTCGGTCGCCATGGCATCCTCATTCATGTCCCACCGAAAGCGCCGCTCGTCCATTCGAATGGGCGCAATCCTTTGAGCCGTTTCCGGGAACAGCCTACGTTCCAGGTTTCCCTCGGCGGCATCGAGTTCCCGAAGAAGGGATGGCGCGATGGTCAGGCGGTCGCACCCGGCCAGCGCCTCGATCTCGCCCGTATTCCGGAACGAAGCGCCCATGACGATCGTGCCGATGCCGTTGGACTTGTAGTAGTCATAGATTGCTCTGACCGAGAGAACCCCAGGATCCTCTTCCGCCGCATAGTTCTTTCCCGTGGACTTGACGTACCAGTCGAGGATGCGCCCGACAAAGGGTGAAATCAGGTACACGCCCGCATCCGCGCAGGCGATGGCCTGGGCGCGGGAAAAGATGAGCGTCAGGTTGCAGTCAATCCCCTCCCGCTGGAGGATCTCCGCCGCTCGGATTCCCTCCCAGGTCGCAGCGAGCTTGATCAGGACCCGGTCACGATCGATGCTCCGTTGCTCATAATCGGAAATGATGCGCCGTGCGCATCTCAGCGATCCTTCGATGTCGAACGACAGGTCGGCGTTCACCTCCGTGGAGACGCGGCCCGGAACCTCACGGGCGAGCGCTGCTCCCACCGACACGGCAAGACGGTCGGCCACGGCGTTGATGACGGCGTCTTCGGGACCGATCTTTCGGGATCCCCACAATAGATCCTCGGCGATGGTCTCTTCGAACGCCGGGGTATCGAGCGCCTTGAGCACGATCGTCGGGTTGGTGGTACAGTCAATCGGTTTCAGCTGACGCACGGCGTCAATATCGCCGGTATCCGCGACTACGGTCGTCATCGTCCGCAGCTGAGCTAGTTTCGAGGCCATGGCTTGCCTTTATGAACTCTGTCTGACGGGAAGAACTAGGCGGCGACTTCGAGCCAATCGAGCCCGTCCTCGGTCTGCCCGGCGGGAACATACTCGCAGCCCAGCACGCCCTTGTACCCTGTCTCGGCCAGGACTTGGCCGATCCGCGCGAAGTCCAGCGTACCGGAGCCGGGCTCATGCCGTCCCGGGAAATCGGCGATGTGCACATGAGCGATCAGGGGCGCGTGCCGGCGTATCTGCCCGTAGACGTCCAGTCCGCTGTTGACCGTATGAAACACGTCGAACAACAGGCGGATATTCGATTGCCCTGCTTCCGCGACGGCTTCCGCAGCACGATCCGGCGTTTCCACGAAATAGTCAGGCACCGCACCGGCGCTCATGGCTTCCACCAGAATGGTGATCCCGCGCTTTGAAGCCTCTTGAGCCGCGAAGGTCAGATTCTCGATATAGCAGTCCCAATGACCCTGAGTGCGTTCAGCTGCAGGAAGCACGCCGGCCATCGCATGGACCATGGTGACGCCGATCGCTTCCGCATAATCGAGACCGTCGGCGACGCTGCGGCGGAACTCGTCCTTTCGCTCCGGGAAAATCGCCAGCCCCTTCTCGCCTCGCCCCGGATCTCCGGAGTACAGACCGAACTGGGTGTAAGGCGCTCCGCATTCCTTCAGCCATCCTGCCAGGGTTGCGGCGGGCGTGATGCTGTACGGCGCCGGGTGTTCAACGGCCGAGAAGCCATACGTCCTCGCCGCAAGAATGCGATCACGGAACGGCTTGTCCGTAAAGAGATACCCTAGATGGGCGCTATAGTTGAAGGTTTCAGACATCTTGCCTCCGAGAGAACTGCCACGGCGCTCGCCATCGCAGGTCATCCGCTTCTGCCGGGCCGGCGGGGAGCCGGCCCGCATGGCTTCACCTGCGTCAGCGGCCCGCTATGTTCCAGCCGCGTCCATGATCGCCGAAGGCTTCCCAGCCATTCTTGGTGATCGCGACAGTATCTTCCAGTTTGATGAAGCCTCTGGACGTGTGGTGGAGCTCGGTCTCGATCGAGATCACCATCCCTTCTTCCAGAGGCCGCTCCGCATGATAGGCGGGGTAGCGCGGGAACGCCGTGCTCATCAGCCAGGGAGCCTCATGGCTCACGATTCCCATGCCGTGCGCGGAGAAGAACATCTTGTCGCGCACCGAACATTGCGAGAGCGCGCCGTTCGCCCAATCGAAGATGTCGCCGCCTCTCACGCCGGGGCGCAGGCCCTTGCGGGCCGTCTGCTGCACGAGCTCGACCTGGCCGAGAAGATCGACAAGCTCCTGATCTGGCTCCCTTGTAAACGCCATCCGGCACAGATCGCCGATGTAGCCCTTGTAGTTTCCGCCGGAATCCAGCGCGAGCGTTTCTCCCTCTTCCCAGACCTTGTCGTAGGGGGCCCGGTTGAAGGCGGTGCCGATATTGGTCAGCGCATACTCGAACTTGAGCCCGCGAGCCGTTTCCTCCTGGCGGAGAGCCTCGAAGAGCTGGGTCTTCGTCGTCCCGGGCCCATGCTTGGAGATGACCGCGAGCATGGAGTCCACGACCTTCTCGGATGCTTCCCGCAGAATCTGCATCTCCGTCGGGCTCTTGAGCGCCCGCAGCATTTCCAGGGTGAATGTTCCGTCGACGAGCTCGGCATCGGGAAGCTGAGCCTGAAGGACCTTGTAGGCATCGATCGGCATGAACGCGACTTCGATTCCGATATTGCCTTTCGCACCGCCGACCTTCTTGAGCATCTCGGCTGCCGCGCCGGCGTAGCCTGGGCTCGTGTAGTTCGTCAGGTCGAGATTCGAAACCCAGAACTTGCCCAGCTGCTTCTCGTATCGCTCCATGGGCGCGCCGACATATGCCGAATTGAGGGGCTTGCCCTTCACGTAGATGAAGAACGGCAGATAACGGCTGAGGCCGTGGGCGTCCATGTAGTCGTAGAAGAAGAAGCGGTAACCGCCGAGGAGATACTGAATGCTGTGCTTGGAGGTCACCAGCAGGGCATCGAGCTTCGCCTCCTCCATCAAACGGTCGAGCCGGTTCGTGTCGAAAGGCGGCTTGTGCAGCTTTGAGGTGTCCTCGACGGGATTGCCCTCTGAATATGCGAAGCTCATGGAAACTCTCCCTAGGTTGTCATTTCCTCGACGCCGGGTGCTGTCCTGACCCTTTTTTCGGGTCGGTTTCTCAAGGGCATCCAGCTCTTTCTCCTGCACTGTGACGCATTCCGAATGCGCTTGCCATTTCCGATTCCAGAGCACATTGTTGCCGATCCGGCAGCAGTGACGAGAAGCGCCTCCATGGACAAGAACCACGCGAGTGATGCGCCAGCCGTAGTCTCTCCGACGCGGATCCCGCGAGGCCGCCCGCTTTCGCCCGCGCTGTTGACGCGCATGTTTCATCAACCGGCGATCGTCTATTTCAAGGTCGTCGCGGAAACTCTCTCCGTGCGGGAATGCTCGCGCCGGCTGAACGTGGCATCCTCTGCGATTTCCCGTCAGATCCTGCAGCTCGAGGATGCGCTGGACATGACGCTGTTTCAGCGCGACGGACGACGGCTGCGCCTGACGGCGGCCGGCGAGATTCTCTACCGGCACCTCGGCCGGATCTCTGCGCCGCTCGAGGCCGCCGTGTCGGAACTCGACATGCTTCGGGGCCTCAAGACGGGCTCCGTGCGGATGGCTACGGCCGAGACGGTGGGGCTTTCGGTCCTGCCGCAATTGCTCTCCGGCTTCGCCGAAACCTACCCCACGATCCACCTGGACGTGGCCGTCGCCTCGTCGTCCGAGGTCATCAAGCTGGTTGCCGAAGAGCATGTCGACCTCGGCTTCGCCTTCGTGACCCAGCCTCCGACGCTTGTGCACATGCCCGTACGCCACGAGGTGCAGGTGGGCGCGCTCATGCGCAAGGATCACCCCCTGGCCCATGCATCGAGCCTCAGGCTCGCGGATTGTTTCGAGCATCCCGTCGCCATCGGAAAGGCTGGCCTCTCCATCCGCGACGCCATCAACCCGCTCCTGGAAGGTTCGAACCTGCTTAGCAAGCCGGTCGTCGAAATGGGCTCCAATGCCATGCTCGTCGAGCTTGCGCGTCTGGGGCACCACGTTTCCATCATGACGTCCATCGGAGCCCACAGTCCTCCGACCGGCGGCGAGCTCCTGTTCCGACCTCTGGAAGACGAGGAGCTTCCTGCGCACTTCTTCGGCCTGGTGGTTCGCGCGTCGAGCAATCTCCATTTCGCACCGGCCACGTTCCTGAGCTATGCCGCCGAAAATCTGCCCAAGGCCGCCTGGCCTTCCTTGTGAGCGAATTGCGGGAGGCTTCGCCGGCATCGCGCCAGCAACGCAATGAAACGCCCGCGCGTCAGCACGGGCGTTTCGCTGCGGCGTCGGGGTGTCAGACGCCGCGGCCTCACTACTCGGCAGGCTGAAGAACGTCGATCTTCGCGGCCTTCGGCGCCTCCGGAGCAATCTCGCCGTCCAGCACTGCCCGTGCCTTCTCGCAGTCCACCGCTCCGACCCACCGGGCGACCACCAGGGTCGCGATGATGTTGCTGGTGAGGTTGGTGGCGGCCCGGATCTCGGCCATGAAGCGATCCACGCCGATGAGGAGGGTCAACCCCGCGATCGGCAGCACGCCGATGGCCGGCATCGTCGCCGCCAGGGCAATGAAGCCGCCGCCGGTCACGCCTGCCGCGCCTTTGGAGGTGAAGAGCATGATCAGCAGAATTGTCAGCTGATGGGCGACGGTCAGCTCGGTGTTGGTCGCATGTGCGATGAAGAGGACCGCCATGGTCATGTAGATCGCGGTGCCATCCATGTTGAAGGAAAAGCCCGTCGGCATCACCAGGCCGACAACCTCTTTCTTCACCCCCATGGCTTCGAGCTTCTCCATGGAGCGCGGGATCATGGTCTCCGCCGAGGTCGCGGCGAACACGACAAGGATCTCGTCCTTGAAGTGCGACAGCACCTTGAACAGGTTGAATCCGGCAATCCGCAGGAAAAGTCCGAGAATGACCACGACGAACATGACGCTCACGATGTAGACCGAGAGCACCAACTCGCCCAGGCTCAGAAGCGAGCCGGTCCCGTACTTGCCGATCGTGAACGCCATCGCACCGGCCGCTCCGAGCGGAGCAAAGCGCATGATGATGCCGACCATGCCGAAGAGGCCGTGCGTGGCGACTTCGAGTGTGCCGATGAAGGGCTTCGCACGATCGCCCAATTTGCACAGACCGAGGCCGAAGAGCACGGCAACGAACAGGACGGGCAGAATATCGCCGGATACGAAGGGTTCGACGAAGGTCTTCGGGATGATGTTGATGAAGAAGTCGAGGAGCGTCATATGCTCCGCGTTCGACACATAGCCTGACACCGCACCGGCATCGAGCGTCGCCGGATCGGCATTGATCCCGCGGCCAACGGGCCACAGATTGCCGACCAACAGGCCGATCAGCAGCGCGATCGTTGACGCGACCTCGAAATAGATCAGCGCTTTCACGCCGATATTGGCGATCTTGCGCATATCGCCAATGGTCGCGATGCCGACGACGATCGTCAGAAAGATGATCGGCGTGACGATGACCTTGATGGCACGAATGAACACATCGCCGAGCGGCTTGAGCTGAACTGCGAGCTGAGGCTCGAAGTAGCCGATCAGGCTACCGATGACGACGCCGATGATGACCTGAATATAGAGTTTCTGCAGCCACTTCATGACCCCATTCGGGGTCTTCGGGGCGCCGCCAACCGCGTCGGTTATAACTGCACCTTGAGACATTCCATCCTCCCTGCTAGAGACTAGCGGATTGTTTTCTGGACCTCATCTTGCCCCCGTCTTGACAAGTGCGCCCTTTATCTTTGTCGGCGTGTTGTATTTTTTTATTTCTGAGTTTGGTGCTTTTCGCACGCGCGGGCGAAGAATCGAACGAGAATACCTTCGCGCTCCGAGTGCTCAAGAGACAGTGCGTCGACATAGGCCCTTGTGTTTGTCGCGTGGCAATCTGCCTCAGTCGATCCGACCGTGGCGTAGCCTCTGAGGGCTCGGTCAGATCATCGCTTAATGCAGGAAGCGGCGCTGGCAGTCAGCCAGCGCCGCACCCTTCTTACTCCGCCGCCTCAGCGTACTGCATGGCGTGCTTGTTCTTCACGACGACCTTGATGGCATCTTCCACGCGGTCTTTGGCATACCGCAGGGCTTCCGGAAGATCCTCCATCGCGAATGTATGAGTATGGACCAGCGTGGCGTCGAAGCGCTTCTGGCGCATGAACGCCTCGGCGCGGTGGGTCGCCGTCTTGCCCTCGCCGCGGATCCCGTAGAGATAGATGTTGTTGCGGACCAGGTAGGCCACGTCGACCGGAACGGCGTCGCTCGGGAAGGCGGCGAGGCAGATCTTGCCTCCTCGATTGAGCATCTGAGCGGCTTCGTTGACGGCATTCGGCGCACCCGAGCACTCGAGAACATAATCGACGCCCTTGCCGCCCATGATGCGCTTGACTGCCTCGACGGGATCTTCCTTCCGGACGTTGATGACGTGGTCGGCACCGAGCCTCTTGCCCATTTCGAGGCGATTGTCGCGCGTTCCGGTGAGAATGACCGGCTGAGCTCCCAGCGCCTTGGCAACCGCCGCGCCGAGCAGCCCGATCGGACCGGGTCCGCTGACGACCACGCTCTCACCGGCAACGAGGCCGCCGAGCTCGGTCAGGCCGTACATCGCCGTTCCGGCCGTAACCACGAGGGTCGCCTCTTCGTCGCTCATGCTGTCCGCGACATGCACCAGGGTGTTGATGTTGTTCACCTGGTACTCGCAGAATCCGCCATCGGTCGTGAAACCGTTCGCGCGATGCCCCTTGTCGACATCTCCGTAGTTCTTGCCGTAGTTGTGGCACGATGTGTACATGCCCTGGCGGCAGCGCTTGCATTGTCCGCATCCGGCGTGGATCTCGACCGTCACGCGGTCACCGATCTTGTATTCGTCCACGCCCGGACCGAGGGCCACGACCGTACCCATGTATTCGTGACCCGGCGTGAAGTTCTTGTTGAACGGCGCGCCGCCTTGAATCTGGGCCGGCGGGCCGTGGTTGATGATCTCCAGATCGGTTGCGCAAATGGCGACCGCATCGATGCGGACCAGAACTTCCGCCTTCTTGGGAACCGGCACGGCCTTATCGACCAGGGTCAGCTGGCCGGGATCTCCCAATACCCAGGCTTTCATGGTCTCCGGAATCGGATAATCGGCGTGGGTGCGAACGTTTTCGGGCATCGACATGTATAGATCTCCTCCGGGCAGCCACTTTCTCGAGGGCGCGAAACTAAAATGAGACACGATCCTTTGTTGTCGTGTCTGATTGTTCAGAAGGTATCCTGTGGCTTCAAACAGCAGTGCTTCATTCACTTAAGATAAGCCAACAAAGATCAGGTAATTTTCACATCCTTCCTCTGTTTTATTTGCTTTCAAAAAGTATGGTTTGGTGGAACTCGCCCGTCAACGACGTGAAGCGCAATTTCACGATATGAAAGTGAAGCCCCCTCCCGCCGCGGACGCTCATGCCTTCACGGGAGGCCAACCCGCTGATTTGACTGGCATGTCCGGCTATGCCGTCGCAGCTGCGAGCTATCCGGCAGGAAGATCTCGGGCGGGCTGTGGTGCCCTCATGCGATGGGTGGACGAGGCTGTGTGAACGCAGCAAGCGCCAAGCGCCCGAGAGCCTGCGATTCACCGGTCCACCGATCCATTCGCCAGCCCAAGGGGGCCGCCACTCCCTTTGCAAAGGAGAGGCGGAGGGGCCTGCCGGTGAGCGCGGGAACGGCGAAGCTGCCGGTATTGCGCGGATAGGATGAGGAGCGGATCGGAGACCTTCCGGGGCTCACGCTCTGGGCCTGGCATCGTTCGCTGCGGTCCCGAAAGGACCGCGCGAGGTTTAGGCGGCCCGTCCTTGGAGATACCCTTTCGCTGCCCTGACTGGGCCGTCGCATTGAGGCGACACCGACGCAAGCACGTCCTCCGGTGCGACCCTGCCGAGCCAAACATCGAGAGCCGTCATCGCCACCCAGCCGGGCTCTCCTGCCGCGCGGTCGGCAAGGTGCGGAAGCGCAGCATCGGCGCAGCTCCTGACATCGGCGATGATGGCCTGCGGAGCACGGGCGTCGGCGAGGCGTTTATTCATCTCGGCCTGCAGCGGGTCGACAATCAGAAAATTGACGATGAGAATCAGAATCTCTTGGATCATGCTCGTCCAGTCGCCGGCCATCGGATCAGGCAGGATCCGACATCACGTAAGTGGCGGCGTGGCTTACGTCAGAGGGGCCCGGATCGGGGGTCCCTCCCGAGATAGGCATGAATGGAGATGGTTCAAGGGACCGGCGGATCAGCTGGCCGGGCGGGGAATGCGAGGAACGCTCTCGATCAATTGCCGTGTATAGGCGTTGCGAGGAGACTTGAACACGGCCTCGGTCGGCCCGCTCTCGACGACGGCGCCCTTGTTCATGACGACGACATCGTCGCAGAGATGCCGAACCACGGCCAGATTGTGCGAGATGAAGAGATAGGTCAGGTTCAGACGCGCCCTGAGATCCTGCAGGAACATGATGATCTGAGCCTGAACCGAAACGTCGAGCGCGGAGGTGGGCTCGTCGAGAACCAGAAGGCGCGGCTCCAGCGCCACGGCGCGGGCGATGCAGACGCGCTGCTTCTGGCCTCCGGAGAGTTCGTGCGGATAGCGGTACTTGAAGGTCTTCGGCAGGCTGACGATATCGAGCAGTTCCTCGACCTTACGGTCGAGCTCCGAGCCCCGGACTCTCGTCTGAACCAGAAAAGGTTCGGCGATGGCGTCGCCGATCGTGTCGCGCGGGTTGAGCGCCGAGTGCGGGTTCTGGAAGACGATCTGCATGTTCCGCCTCATCCGGCGGAGGGCTTCGCCTGTCTTGGCGGTCAGATCGTCGCCATCGAACATGACGGTGCCCGAGGTCGGCTCGATCAGCCGCATGACCATGCGGGCGACCGTCGATTTGCCGGAGCCCGACTCGCCGACAATGCCAAGCACCTTGCCGTGGCCGACGCTTAGGGAGACGTCGTCGACGGCGCGGAATTCCTGGCCGCCCGTGTGAAAGACCTTGGTGAGATGACGGGCGGAAAGGAGCGGCTTCGCTCCCGCCGCAGCCTCAATCGAAGGCATGGTGGCAAGCGACGACATGATCGGCTCCGATGCTTCGCGTTTCGGGTTTCTGCTGACGGCAGATCGCTGTGGCCCGCGGACAGCGCGGGTGGAAGCGGCAGCCCGTCGGGGGAGTGATGAGGTTGGGGATCGTGCCCGGAATCGCCTCCAGGGGATGCGTTGCCCCCTCGATATCCGGAAGCGCCGCGAGCAATCCGCGCGTGTAAGGATGACGCGGCCGCGTCAGGATGCTCTCCGCCTCTCCCTGTTCGACAACGGTCCCCGCATACATGACGGCGACGCGGCGGGACAAGGCGGCGATCGCGCCGACATCGTGGCTGATCATGACGACGGTAAGTCCGAGACGGTCCACGAGATCGCGCAGGAGCTTCAGGATCTGCGCCTGGATCGTGACGTCCAGAGCCGTCGTCGGCTCATCGGCGATCAGGAGCTTGGGCTCGCCGGCGAGAGCCATGGCGATGAGGATGCGCTGGCGCATGCCGCCCGAGAGCTGGTGGGGATAGCTCTTGAGAACACGCTGCGTGTCGGCGATCTGAACCTGTTCCAGCAATTGCCCGCATCGCGCCAGTCTCTCGGCCTTTGCGGGAACCTGCATGCCCTGGGCCCGGTGATGGGCCACGACGACATCGGACAGCTGGCGACCGATCGTCAGCAGCGGGTTGAGGTACGTCATCGGGTCCTGGAAGATCATCGAGATCTTCACGCCGCGGATACGCCGCCATTCGGCTTCGCTCAGCTCATCCAGCGCCGTGGCGTCGAAAACGATCTGCCCGGACACGCGCTTGGCGTTGCGCGGGCCGATTCCCAAGATCGAGCGGGCGAGAACCGTCTTTCCGCAGCCGCTCTCGCCGACGATTCCCAGCGTGTCGCCCTGGTCGAGCTTGATGTCGATGCCGTCGAGCACCTTCAGAACGCCGTCGAAGGTGGGAATATCCAGGCGATAATTCTCGATGTTGAGCAAAGCTGTCATCGGCCGCGGCTCCGGGGATCGAGGATGTCGCGCAGGCCGTCGCCGAGGAGATTGAAGCCGAGCACGGTCAGGAAGATGGCAAGACCCGGGAAGGCGGAGTACCACCACCAGTCAGGCATGTAGGTGCGGGCGACCGAGATCATCGCGCCCCATTCCGGATGCGGCGGCTTGGCACCGAGGCCGATGAAGCCCAGGCTCGCGGCGGAGAGAATGGCCATGCCCATGTCCATGCTGGCCTTGACGACGATCGGCGTCATGCAGTTCGGCAGGATGTGCTTGCGCAGGATCCAGGGCGTCTTCGCGCCGAGCGCGCGGGCGGCCTCCACGTGAAGCTCTTCCTTGATGGAAAGCGTCTTGGCTTCGACCAGCCGCACGTATCCCGGCCACCAGACGATGGCGAGGGCGATCACGCAATTGGTGATGCCGGGCCCCAGGGCAGCGACGATCGCCAGGGCGAGCGCCAGGCCCGGGACCGCCAGGAACAGGTCGGTGACGCGCATGATCGCGGCCCGGATGAACCCGCCCTTATACCCTGCGATGATGCCGAGCGGCACGCCGATCCCCGCGCCGAGACCTGTGATGACCAGGCCGATCCACAGCGAGGTGCGCGCACCGACGATCACGCGGGACAGAATGTCCGCACCCATCTCGTCCGTGCCGAAGGGATGCTCGAGGCTCGGAGGCAGCAGACGCTGTCCGAGCTTGACCGCTCCCATCGTATCCTCGGGATAGGGCGCCAGCATGGGCCCGAATACCGCCAGGATGAGGAACAGCAGCACGAGGCCGAGACCCAGCATCGAGGAGAAGCTGCTCGTGAACAGATGAGCATAGAGGCGCCATTGCCGGATGGTGCTGGCATGGCGCTCCCTGAAGCCGGGGACATGCACGGCGGTGCTCTGGAGTTCGGCCGACATTTCAGGCCCTCCTCAGTCGAGGATCGATCCAGGCATAGGCCAGGTCGACCAGCGTGTTTGTGATCATGAAGAAGAAGCCGATGACGAGAGTGACGCCGACGACGGGCTTGAAATCGGAAGCCAGCGCCGAGGACACGGCATAAAGCCCGATGCCGGGCCAATCGAACACGGTTTCCACCAGCACCGTGGAGCCCAGCATCCAGCCGAAGCGCAGGCCGATCATGGCGAGCGTCGGCAGAAGGGCGTTCTTGAGAGCATAGATCGTGACGATCCGGGCCGAGCTGATGCCATGGGCGCGGGCCGCCACGATGTGATCCGACTGCAGGACCTCGATCATCTCGGCCCGGTTCACGCGCAGGATCGAGGCCAGGCAGGGGAACGACAGGACGATGGCAGGCAGAATGATGTGGGAGAGGGCAGCCCAGAACGTCTCGAACTGACCCCGCAGCAGGCTGTCCACCAGGAGAAGATGGGTGATGGGCTCGGGCGGGAGCTCGGTCAGCGGAAGCCGGCCGGAGACGGGCAGCCACTCCAGGCGCACGGCGAAGAAAAGCTGCAGCAGAATGCCGAACCAGAACGCCGGCAGGGCCACGCCGGAGATGGAGAAGATGCGGGTCACCTGATCCAGGAACCTGTCCTTGTAGACGGCGGAGAGCATGCCGAAGGGCACGCCGACCAGGATGCCGAGCACCATGGCGACGAGAACCAGTTCCAGGGTCGCCGGCACATAGCGCATGAGCTCGTCGACGACCGGACGGGTGGACACGATCGAGCGTCCGAGATCGCCTGTGAGCAGATCGCCCATATAGATCGCGAACTGCTCGTAGAGCGGGCGGTCCAGGCCGTATTCCTGGCGGATCGTTTCCACCATGTCGTTGGTGGCGTCGGGACCCGCGACGAGGCGGGCAGGATCGCCCGGTGCGACGTTGGTGATGAGGAAGGTCAGGGCCGCAAGACCGAGCATCGTGCCCACCAGCACCGCGATCTTGCGGAAGGTAAACGTCAGCATGGCGCTATGCCCTTCGGTCGAGAACGATATGTCGAGGGTCGTGGGGGCTCAGGCCCCCACATGTCCCGCGTGAGCAGTCGGACTGCGCCAAGACGTTGGCCGCATCCATCACTTGGCGTCGATCCAGAGAGGATAGAGATCGACCTCGCCGGTGAACCGCACGGGGCTGAAGGAGAAGCCCTTCAGATAGTCCCGGTGCGCCCAGCGGCGGTTCTGCATCATCCCGAACACTTCCGGCTGATCCTCGACGATCTGCTTCTGGATGTCCTCGTAGAGCTTGGCGCGCTCGTTCCAGTCGCTGCTCCGGCGGGCCGTATCGATCTTCGCCGCCACGTCGGGATTCTGGTAGAACGACATGGCGAAGTACTGGCCGTAGGAGTTCGGGTGGTACTGGTAGGCCACCGCGTCCGGATCGGTCGAGATCGGCGTCACGTAGACCGACGTCATGGCCGGCGAAGTCTCGACCTTCGAGCCCTTGGCGACCATGTTCGGCCATTGCTCGGGACGCAGCTCGACCTTGATGTTCAGGGGAGCCAGATTGTCGAGAAGCAGAAGGCCGATGCGCCGCGCCTCCTCGAGGCCCGCGACATGGTAGTATTCCAGGGTCAGGCCGCCGTCCGGATGCTGCGACTTCGCGAGAAATTCCTTCGCCTTGGCGAGATCCCGGCGCGGAATGTTCGGCACGTCGACATGGCCGCGCAGGGCGTTCGGGAAGGGGCTGGTCTGGAGCTTCGCGGCGCCGTTGTAGATCTGCACGAGGCCGTCGTAGTCGACCGCATAGGCGATCGCCTTGCGAAGGTTCTTGTCCGCCGTCGGGCCCTGCTGGTTGTTGAACTTGATGCTGAAGGTCGTCATGCCCGGGTGATCCTGGATGGTCACGCCGCGCTGCCTGGCGATCTGGACGTAATCGTCGGGCGTCAGGCCCTCGACGATGTCCGCCTCGCCGCGCAGGAGAGCTGCCTTCTGGGCCGCCGGCTCGCGGATGATGCGATAGATCACGCCGGCCGGGCGGTTCGCGTCGCCCTGCGGCCAGCCCTTCCAGTAGTCCTTAACGGCCTCGACCTCGTAGAGGACGTTCGGCTCCCAGCGCTTCAGCTTGAAGGGGCCGGAGCCGGCCGCATGGTCCGTCAGCCACTTCTGGCCGTAATCGCCGTCGACCTCGTTGGCCTTCACTTCCTTCGGGTTCACCACATACCACCAGGGCAGGAAGGACAGGAAGGCGGAGTAGGGGGATTTCAGGTTGAAGCGGACGGTGCGGGCGTCGACCACCTCGATGCCTTCCGGATCGAGGAAGTCCTTCAGCATCCAGGCCACGCCCTTGTTGAGCTTCAGGCCGCGTTCGAAGGAATAGCGGATGGCTTCGGCATCGACCGGGTCCCCGTTGTGAAACTTGGCGCCGTCGACGAGATGGAACGTCCAGGTCTTGCCGTCCTCGCTGGTCTCCCAGCGCTCGGCCAGCCACGGCTTGATCTCGGCGGGATTGCCCTCGTACTTCACGAGCGCGTCGTAGACCGCCTGCTGCATCATGCGCGTCGACCAGTCGTAGCGCACGTGCGGATCGAGCACGGGGATCTGCTGGCGCCCGCCGAAGACGATGACCTTGCCGCCCTCCACGCGCTCGAACGCGAAAGCCGGTTCAGCTTGCGTCATGCCGACCACGAGGCTCGCCGCGGCAATTCCGAAAATCCAGTTCCTCATCATTCTCTCCAGTTCCCTTTGGTTTGTCGCTTGGTCGTCAGAGGATTTGGCGGATGGCGCCGGAAACGATCCGGCGCGACAGCAGGACGGGGGCGGAGATCGCGCTGCGAACCTCCGCTCGCATCGCATCCGAGTAGCCCATGCAATGCATCACGACGAGGTCGCAATCGGCGAGCGATGCCGCCTTCGCGGCGATGTCGTCGCCTGCATAGGGCGAGGCCGCGGCCAGCTTCGGCATGGTGCTGAAGACATGCCGCTTAGGAAATTCTTCGATCTGCCGCTCCAGGGGGAGCAGGACACCCAGGCGCTTCGCGGAGGCCGCCATCGCCTCGACCATGGAATCGACGATACGCTGCGACTCGATCATGAGGGTTTTCTGGAGCGGAGCGACATGCGTGCCCGTGCAGAGCAGGACGACCGCGTCGAAGCCTTCGTTGTCGATGCGCCGGAGAAGCTCTTCCAGGCGGATCTCGATGCGCTCCTTGGAAATGGCGACCTCGCTGCCGTTCCGCCGGCGCGTGGCAAACGATGTTTCGCCCGGCAGCGGAGCGAGCGCCGCCACCTCTTCCTCCGTGAGACCGTCCATGGCGCCGAATTCGACGGCTTCCACATTCCCGCCGATATCCGCCAGCATTTCAGGGACGATATCGTCTCGCGGACTCTCGCCGATCGTCACGAATGCAAGCCGCAGCTGTCTCGTCATGTCCTCATCCCCCCTCAACCGATCGAAACAGGCTAAATTTGGGATTTGGATCGGGCTATAGGGGAATGCCCGTAGAAACGATTTGCCTACAAACTAGGCATTTGCCTCATAAACCGGGGTGTTCTGCCGAAACAATAAGCCGGATAAGGGCTCCCGTCGAGGACACTTCCATCTTGCTCATGACTTTGGAGCGGTGGATCTCGACGGTCTTCGGACTGATGCCGAGCTGGCGTCCGATCGCTTTGTTCGACAGGCCCTCCGCCGCCAGGGAAAGAACCTGCCGCTCCCTCGGCGTCAGGCGCTCGAGGCGCTCCGCCAGCATGGGGGAGGCATCGTAGGATCGCGGCATTTCCGGCCGCCCGTCGAGGAGGAGTCTCATCGCGCCTGCGACCAGGCGGCGCGCGAGAACCACGGGCTTGCCGCTGGCGCGGGTCACCATCAGCCGGTCCGCATCCGTGAAGCTTACGGAATTGAGAACGATGATCTCGCTCTCCGCCAGGTCTACGAGCGCCTGCGCCAATTCGCCCTTGTCACCCGGCGATGCGTGACTCTTCAGGACGCGGTAGGCGGACAGCGCCGGGAAGGCAATCTCGTCCACCTGCTGCGCGAGCGGCTGAATGAGACCGACCACCGTCCCCTGCGAGGCCAAGGACAGGATGCCGGCCTCGATCGCCCTCTGAGCATTCACGGTCGGGCACCGGCTTTCGAACTCCCTGAAAAGCCCTGTGGTGAGAATGACCACGAGGTCGAAATCCGAAGGCACGAACCGCGAGACGATCTGCGCCATGCGCTCGGCCATGCGGGGCTTGGAGAGAACGATGTCACTTCCATCAGCGAGCCGTGTGACGATGGCCTGCTCGGAGGGGTCTGGCGCGAGCGCCAGGATCTCTTCGTCGGTCAGGTTGTCCAGAGCGCCGAACTCCGTCGCCGCGATGGGCAGATCGAGCTGAGTCAGAAGGTCGGGCACGAGATCGGAGCGCGGGGTCTGCCCGACGCTGACGAACGCCACTTTGAGCAAGGCCGGCCCGCCATTCTTCTGGCCCTGAATATCGTTGCCTTCGGTGCTGATCTGCATAGAGAACTTCTACAGCGAGAATGTACGGCGGAACAAGCGCCGTCGGAGCATCGGACGTAGGAAGGATTTGCGCTTTTGGGCTCGGGCCGATGCCTCTTTCTTGGACGGGACCGTCCCGGCCATCCCGATTGGAAAAGCGATGCGCCTTTCCTGAAGGAGATCACCGGCACGGGGCGCCCCCTTATCGATTAGGTGCACACCCCTATTTCGGCCCGCCCGGCGGATGGATACCGTCTTCTATATCACCGGAGGGAGATCAATGATCCGTGAATTCGGGGCTGACGAAATCGATCCTTTGGCTATCGGAGCCTGGATCCTGGGGACCGGCGGCGGCGGCAGTCCCTATCTTGCCCAGCTGAACCTGAAACAGCTTTACGCCGAGGGCAAGACCTGCAAGCTGATGGACCCGGCCGCTCTGGACGACGACGATTATGTCGCGGTCGTTTCCAAGATGGGTGCGCCTCTGGTGGGCCAGGAACGTCTCGTCGACCCGGCTCATCTCGCCCGCGCCGTGCAGGTGATGGAAGATTACCTCGGCAAGAAATTCCGCGCCATCATGAGCGTGGAGATCGGCGGCGGCAATGCGATCTCGCCCTTCCTGGCCGGAGCCATCCTCGATTATCCGGTCGTCGATGCGGACGCCATGGGCCGCGCCTACCCCGAAGCGCAGATGACCAGCTTCGCCATCGGCGATCTGCAGATGTATCCGCTCAGCCTGGTGGATTGCCGCGACAACGAGGTCGTGGTCGCCCGCGCGGCTTCGTGGAAATGGATGGAGCGCATTTCGCGCAAGGTCTGCACCGAAGTCGGCTCGACCTCTGCGACCTGCAAGGCGCCCCGCACGGGCAAGGAAGTGAAGGAATGGGGCGTTCTGCACACGGTCACGAAGGCGACACGCCTCGGCCGGGCCGTTCTCGAAGCACGGGCTGCCCATTCCGATCCGATCGCGGCCGTTCTGGAGCATGAAGGCGGAAAGATCCTGTTCAAGGGCAAAGTCAGCGACATGGACCGCACGACGACGGGCGGCTTCCTGCGCGGCACGGCCGTCATCGAAGGCCTCGATACGGATCGCGGCAGCAAGCTCGAGCTCGCGTTCCAGAACGAGTGGGCGGTGGGCTTCCGCGACGGCGAGCCCATCGTGATGACGCCTGATCTCATCTGCGTTCTCGACACCGTATCGGGCGAGGCCATCGGAACGGAGACGCTCCGCTACGGTCAGCGGGTCACGGTCATTGCGCTGCCCGCGCCGGACGTCCTCCTCACCCCCAAGGGCCTTGATCATGTCGGTCCGCGGGCCTTCGGTTACGACCTCGACTTCAAATCGGTATTCGCAGCATGAAACGCATCGGCATCGACGTCGGCGGCACCAATACGGATGCCGTCCTGATCGACAAATCGACGGTTCTGGCCGCTGTCAAATCTCCCACGACCTCGGACGTGATGTCCGGCGTGGTGAACAGCATCCAGCGTCTCGTGAAGGCGCAAGGCGATGCGCCTCTGGATATCGACGCCGTCATGATCGGAACGACTCACTTCACCAACGCGGTGGTGGAGCGGGCGCGGCTGGATCGTGTGGCGGCCATCCGCATCGCCATGCCGGCGGCGGCCTCCCTGCCGCCCATGGTGGACTGGCCGGCGGATCTGCGCGCCTGCGTCAATCCTCTGTCCTTCATGGTCGCCGGCGGCCATGAATACGACGGGCGTCCGCTGGTTCCGCTGGATCGCGACGCTATCCGCGACGCGGCGATGCGGATCCGCGACGCGGGCATCACCGCCGTCGGCATCACGGCCCTCTTCTCTCCGCTGACGGCGGAGTGCGAGCTCGAGGCGGCGGAGATCGTCTCTTCGGTGCTGCCGGAGGCGAGGATCACGCTGTCCCACCGCCTGGGCCGCATCGGTCTGCTGGAGCGGGAGAACGTCACTCTCCTCAATGCATCGCTGCAGAGCCTGGGACAATCGACGGTCGAAGCGTTTCGCAACGCCCTGGAGAGCGCGGGCATCCGCGCCCCGTTCTACCTGACTCAGAACGACGGCACCGTGGTGCTGGCCGAGGTTGCGGCCGCGAACCCGGTCTACAGCTTCGCGTCCGGTCCGACCAACTCCATGCGCGGCGCGGCCTTCCTGTCGGGCCTGGCCGACGGCATGGTGGTGGATGTCGGCGGCACCACCAGCGATGTCGGCTGCCTCGTGAACGGCTTCCCTCGCGAGGCCAACAACATCGTCGAGGTCGGCGGCGTCAGAACCCTGTTCCGCATGCCCGACCTTCTGCCGATGGCGCTCGGCGGCGGCACGATCATCGATCCGGAAACCGGCAAGATCGGCCCGCGCAGCGTGGGCTACCGCATCACCGAGAAGGCGCTCGTCTTCGGCGGCGATACGCTCACGACCACTGACATCGCCGTGGCGGCGGGCATCGTGGAGATCGGCGACCGCGACCGGGTGAAGCACCTCGACGGCTCGCTGGTCGACAGCCTTCTGAAAGGCATTCACCAGATGATCGAGGACGGCGTCGACCGCATGAAGACCTCGGCAGGCGACATGCCGATCATCGTGGTGGGCGGCGGCTCCTTCCTGGTGCCACACCAGCTCGCCGGGGTGAGCGAGGTGGTTCATGTGGAGCATGCCGGCGTCGCCAACGCGCTCGGGGCCGCGATGGCTCAGGTGTCGGGCGAGGTCGATCAGGTGTTCTCCGGCATGAGCCGCGATGCGGCGCTTGCCGCCGCGCAGGAGATCGCCACTCAGCGCGCCGTGGAGGCGGGAGCCGATCTCGGCACGATCAGTCTTGTCGATGCGGAGGATATCCCGATCGCCTACTTGCCCGGCGACGCCCGACGCGTCAGGGCCCGGGTGGTCGGGACGATCGGGACGCCCGGCATGAAACTCGTCGCCTGAGCAAGCCTTATTCACGTCAGCGATGAGGGCCGGTCTCGCGACCGGCCCTCTCGTCATGGAAGGCTCACCGAGCAGATCCGGATTCCCGCTCGCCCGACGTCATGGCCGGACAAGCCCGGCCATGACGCGGTGTCCGCACCTCACGAGGCTCCGGCCCGAGAATGCGCGCGCACGTATTGTGACATCCGGCCGGTCACGATGCCTGCAGCCAGCTGCGCGGGCTTCGTTGTCCTGACGGCTCGCCGGACAAGGCCCTGCAGAGTGCCTCCATCGATGTCAGATTATGGATGGGCCGGAACTCGTCCACGTGGGGCAGCATCGCGCGGATGCCGGAGGCGCGGGCCTCGAAGGCATCGAACCGAAGGAGCGGATTGAGCCACATCAGGCGTCGGCAGGAGCGCTTGAGCCGATCCATCTCGAAGTTCAGCTCTCCCGTCACCTCCCGCTCCAGCCCATCCGTGAACAGCAGGACGATGGCACCCTGGCCGAGCACCCGGCGGGACCAGCGGCGGTTGAAGTCGTGCAGCGCGTGGGCGATCCGCGTTCCGCCCTCCCAGTCCTGCACGCGCTTCGACGCGCGGGCGAGGGCCTCGTCGGGATCGCGGCCGTTCAGCTCGCGGCTGATATTGGTCAGGCGCGTGGCGAACACGAAGGAATGGACCCGCCGCCGCTTCTCGGCGATGGCATGCAGGAAATGCAGGAAGAGCCGGGAGTACTCCGCCATGGAGCCCGAGATGTCCATGAGGGCCACGACGGGCGCGTGCCGGACGGCGGGGGAGCGATAGGCCAGATCGATCCCGGCGCCTCCGCCGCGCAGCGACCGCCGGAAGGTTCTCCTCGGATCGATCCGCCGACCCCGTGCATCCGGCAGGAAGCGGCGCGTGGTCAGCTCGTCGTGCGGCAGGGACATCTCGGCGATCACGCGCTTGGCCTGCGCGATTTCGGCGGCCGACATCTGCGCGAAGTCCTTCGCTTTCAGGACCTCCCGGTCCGAGACCGTGAGCCGGGCCGTGAACTCTGTCCTCTCGACCTGCCCGGGCTGCTCCTGCCGGGGCGTGGCCAGGGCCTCGGCGACGCGCAGGGCGCCCGCCTGGGGCTTCTTCTCCTCCTGCCCTCCGGGAGCCATCGGCGACATCTGGGCGATGAGCTTCTCGATCAGCGCGCGCCGCCGCCAGAAGATCCTGAAGGCCTGGTCGAAGAGGATGCTGTGCTCGCGCCGCTTCACGAAGACCGCATGGAGCGTCCAGTAGAAATCCTCGCGCGTGCCGATCCGCGCCGCCTCGACCGCCGTGATCGCATCGAGGACCGCGCCCGGGCCCACGGGGAGGCCCGCATGGCGCAGGGCCCGCGCGAAATAGGCGATGTTGTCCGCGAGGCGCCCTTCGCCCCCGGGAGCGGAAGGGATGCTCACTCCGGCGCCCTCAGCGTGTCCCGGATGCGGTCGAGCATGTCCTTCGCCCGGCTGCCCTGCATCTTCTGGATGTCGTCCTGGTATTTCAGGAGAACGCCCAGCGTGTCCGAGACGAGCGCCGGGTCGAGGGCCACCGCGTCGAGCTCCACCAGCGCCGAGGCCCAGTCCAGGGTTTCCGCGACGCCCGGCGCCTTGAACAGCTCCTCCTTGCGGATCGCCTGGACGAAGGCGACGATCTCCCGCGACAGCCGCTCCGGCACCTCCGGTACGCGGCTTCGCAGAATGGCGAGCTCGCGCTCCGCATCCGGATAATCGACCCAGTGATACAGGCAGCGGCGCTTCAGCGCGTCGTGGATCTCCCGCGTGCGGTTCGACGTGATGACGACGATGGGAGGATGCTCCGCCCTGATGGTGCCGAGCTCCGGGATCGTCACCTGGAAATCGGACAGAACCTCGAGCAGGAAGGCCTCGAAGGCTTCGTCGGTGCGGTCGAGCTCGTCGATGAGCAGGACCGGGGCTCCGGCCGTATCCGGCTCGAGAGCCCGCAGGAGCGGCCGTTTGACCAGGTAGCGCTCCGAGAACAGGTCGCTCTCCAGCGTATCGCGATCCACCGTCCCGCCGGCCTCGGCGAGCCGGATGGCCATCATCTGCCCGGCATAGTTCCACTCGTAGACGGCGGACGCGACATCGAGCCCCTCGTAGCATTGCAGGCGGATGAGGCGCCGCCCGAGCGCCTTCGACAGCACCTTCGCGATCTCCGTCTTGCCGACGCCCGCCTCGCCTTCGAGGAAGAGCGGACGTCCGAGCTTCAGGGCGAGGAAGAGCACCGTCGCGAGGGGACGGTCGGCGACATAGCCCGCGCCGTTCAGCAGGTGCAATGTCTCGTCGATGGAACCGGGTTGATCGGCCACGGGCTAGCTGCTCCATAAGGGCATGATGCCCGGGCAGGGCCCAGGCATCGGCTTCGATGCGCTCCGTTAGGACTGTCTCAATCCCGTGCGGCGGCCGCCTCGACGGCGCGGCGGGCCATGACCCCGACGAGATGGGCCCGATAGGCGGCATCCGCGTGAATGTCGCTGTTCATCTCGTCCTCGGCCACGGCGATGCCGTCGAGAGCCTCGGGGGCGAAGTTCCGGCTCAGGGCCTCCTCCATCTCCGGCACGCGGAACACGCCGTTGGAGCCCGCGCCCGTCACGGCGACCCGCACGCCGCCGGCGTGCTTCGCCACGAAGACGCCGACCAGGGCGTAGCGGGAGGCCGGGTTGCGGAACTTGGCGTAAGCCGCCTGCGCGGGGATCGGGAACGAGATCTGCGTGATGATCTCGCCTTCGTCCAGCGCCGTCGTGAAGATGCCCTGGAAGAAGTCGTCCGCCGCGATCCTCCGCTTGTCGGTGACGATCGCCGCGTCGAGCGCGAGGCACGCCGCCGGATAATCGGCGGAAGGGTCGTTGTTGGCCACCGAGCCCCCGATGGTGCCGCGGTTGCGCACGTGCGGATCGCCGATGAGCTCGGCGAGTTCCGCGAGGGCCGGAATGGCCGCGCGGATATCGGCGGAACTCGCAACCTCCGCATGCTTCGTCATGGCGCCGATCGTGATCGCATCGCCGGATCGCTGGATGCCGCGGAGCTCGGCGATCTGGCCGAGATCGATCAGGCTGGCGGGCCCCGCGAGCCGCAGCTTCATGGTCGGCAGCAGCGTGTGCCCGCCCGCGAGGAACTTGGCCTCCTCGGACTGGCCGGCGAGGTTTGCGGCCTCCTTGACGCTTGTGGGGCGGTGATAGTCGAAAGCGTACATACCTCTGTCCTCCCTTATTCCGCCGCCATGGGCATGCGCGCCTTCTGGGCCGCCCGCCAGACGGCCTGGGGCGTCGCGGGCATCGCGACGTCCTCGTGGCCGAGGGCATCCGTGATCGCGTTGATGACGGCGGGCGGCGCCGCGATGGCGCCCGCCTCGCCGCAGCCCTTGATCCCGAGCGGGTTCGAAGGGCAGGGCGTCACCGTCATGCCGACCTGGAACGACGGCAGGTCGATGGCGCGCGGCATGCAGTAATCGTTGAAGCTGGCCGTCACGAGCTGACCGCTCTGGTCGTAGACGGCCCCTTCGAGAAGCGCCTGTCCGACGCCCTGCGCGATGCCGCCATGGACCTGGCCCTCGACGATCATCGGGTTGATGATCACCCCGAAATCGTCCACCGCCGTCCAGCGATCGATGCGGGTGACGCCCGTGTCGGGGTCGATCTCCACCTCGCAGATATGGACGCCGGCCGGGAAGGTGAAATTGGTGGGATCGTAGAACGCGCCCTCCTTGAGGCCGGGCTCCAGATCCTGGCCGGAGAACTTGTGGGCGATGTAGGCCTGGAGGGCCACTTCGCCGAAGCCGAGCGCCCGGTCCGTTCCGGCGACCCCGAACTTGCCGTCCTTGAACTCGATGTCTCCCTCGGAGGCTTCGAGAACATGGGCCGCGACCTTCTTGCCCTTGGCGATGACCTTGTCGAGGGCCTTGGCGATGGCCGACATGCCGACCGCGCCGGAGCGCGATCCGTAGGTACCCATGCCGAACTGCACCTTGTCGGTGTCGCCATGGACGATGCTGATCTGGTCGATGGGGATGCCGAGCCGGTCCGAGACGAGCTGGGCGAAGGTGGTCTCATGGCCCTGGCCGTGGCTGTGCGAGCCCGTGAGCACCTCGACGGAGCCGGTCGGGTTGACGCGCACCTCGGCGGATTCCCACAGGCCCACGCCTGCGCCGAGGGATCCGACCGCCTGCGAGGGAGCGATGCCGCAGGCCTCGATGTAGCTCGAGAAGCCGATGCCTCTGAGCTTGCCGCGGCGCGCGCTGTCCTGCTTGCGCTGCTGGAAGTTCCTGTAATCGGCGAGCTCCAGCGCCTTGTCGAGGGAGGCGGCGTAGTCGCCCGTGTCGTAGGTCATGATGACCGGCGTCTGGTGCGGGAACTGCGTGATGTAGTTCCTGCGGCGGAACTCCGCCGGATCCTGACCGAGTTCGCGGGCGGTCTTCTCGACGAGCCGCTCGACCACGAAGGTGGCCTCGGGCCGTCCCGCGCCGCGATAGGCATCGACGGGGGCGGTGTTGGTGTAGACCGCGTCCACCTCGCAATAGATCGCCGGGATGTCGTACTGGCCCGACAGGAGCGGGGCATAGAGATAGGTCGGCACGGAGGAGGAGAAGGTGGAGAGATAGGCGCCGAGATTGGCGACGGTGTGGACCCGCAGACCGATGATCTTGCCGTTCTCGTCGGTTGCCATCTCCGCATGGGTGACGTGGTCGCGGCCATGGGCATCGGCCAGGAACGCCTCCGTGCGGTCGGACGTCCACTTCACCGGACGCTTGACCTTCTTCGCCGCCCAGACGCAGACCGTCTCCTCGGCATAGATGAAGATCTTCGAACCGAAACCGCCGCCGACGTCGGGAGCGATGACGCGAAGCTTGTGCTCGGGCGCGACGCCGATGAAGGCCGACAGCACGAGGCGGGCCACGTGGGGATTCTGGCTCGTCGTGTAGAGGGTGTAGGCGTCGGTGCCGGGATCGTACTCGCCGAGAGCCGCCCGGGGCTCGATGGGGTTGGGCACCAGCCGGTTGTTGACGAGATCGATCTTCGTCACGTGCCTGGCCCGCGCGAAGGCTGCTTCCGTCTCCTCCCTGTTGCCGAGATGCCAGTTGAACACGGTGTTGTCGGGCGAGACGTCGTGCACCTGAACCGATGCCTTCGCGGCCTCGGCCGTGTCGACGACCGCCGGGAGAACCTCGTAATCGACCACGATGGCTTCCGCGGCATCCTTGGCCTGAGCAAGGCTTTCGGCGATCACCACCGCCACGTGGTCGCCCACATAGCGCACCTTGCCCTGAGCCAGCGCAGGGTGCGGCCCCGCCTTCATCGGGGAGCCGTCCTTGGAATGGATCATCCAGCCGCAGATGAGGCCGCCGATCTTGTCGGACGCGAGATCGTCGCCCGTGAAGACGGCCACGACGCCCGGCATGATCGTGGCCGGTCCGGTGTCGATGGAGCGGATCTTCGCATGGGCATGCGGTGAGCGGAGGAAATACGCATAAGTCTGGCCAGGTCGGTTGAAGTCGTCCACGTAGCGTCCCTGGCCGGTGACGAAACGTTGATCCTCTTTCCGGCGTACGGGAGCGCCGATCCCTGTTGCGGTCATGAAGTCCTCCCTTGTCTTCGTTGGCCCTCACCGGGCGGGAGCGAGGCGGCACCTCGAAGATCGCTTCGAAAGGCGCCCGCTCGGAGGCTCGCCTGCACATCGCACCCGTTCAAAAAGGCGCCATGCCCCGGACGAGCGTGTCGGGTCTGCCTTACTCGGCCGCCTGCTGCAGGGGCGCCTGGGCCATGGCCTGGGCTCCGGCGGCGACGGCCTTGACGATGTTGTGATAGCCCGTGCAGCGGCACAGATTGCCTTCGAGTTCGGCCCGGATGGTCTGCTCGTCGAGAGCGTTCCCCTTGCGGTTCACGATGTCGATGGCCGACATGATCATGCCCGGCGTGCAATAGCCGCATTGAAGACCGTGATGCTCGCGGAAGGCCGCCTGCATCGGGTGCAGCTCGCCGCCCTGGGCGATGCCCTCGATGGTGGTGACGACGCTCGCATCCGCCTGGACGGCGAGGACCGTGCAGGCCTTCACGGCCTGTCCGTTCAGGTGAACGA
This sequence comes from Microvirga sp., assembly GCA_031181145.1. Lineage (GTDB taxonomy): Bacteria > Pseudomonadota > Alphaproteobacteria > Rhizobiales > Beijerinckiaceae > Microvirga. Next base: position 42,016 of record JAPSLB010000018.1, on the reverse strand, counting down.
CGCAGGCGCCGCACTGGCTGGTGTCGCAGCCCACATGCGTTCCGGTAAGCCTCAAGGTGTCGCGCAGGAACTGGACGAGCAGGGTGCGGGAATCGACGTCTGCGGTGACGGATTGACCGTTCACCGTCAGGGAGACGGTGGTCATGCGTGATATCCTCCTCGGGCGCCGGGAACCCGGCCAACCTTCAGGTGGTCTCAGGCACCGGCAGGTGTTCTTGTTGGACGACCGCACGAATGCGATCCGTCGAAATCGAGTGTGAACCGCCCCGTCTGAGCGGTCAAGTATCGTGAAGTCGTGCCGAAGGGTTCCGGCGGCGATTACGCGGGAGACTCAGCGGGGGAGAGAATCCTGGCGAAGTTGGCGAAGAACTCGTCGGCGTATTTCTTGGCGACGCCGTTGATCAGACGTCCGCCGAGCTGGGCGATCTTCCCGCCCACATGGGCCTCGACGTCATAGACAAGCCTGGTCCCTCCCTCGACGTCTTCGAGGCGCACCCTCGCGCCGCCCTTGGCCCAGCCGGCGACGCCGCCCTGTCCCTCGCCGCTGATGGTGTAGCCGTTGGGCGGGTCGAGATCGGTCAGGGTGACGCCGCCTTTGAACGTCGCCTTCACGGGTCCGACCGAAACCTTGGCCGTGGCCTGGAACTCCGTGCCGCTGAGCTTCTCCAGTTCCTGGCAGCCGGGAATGGACGCCTTCAGAACCTCCGGATCGTTGAGGGCCGCCCACACCGTCGCCCGATCGGCCGGAAGCGCGACTTCACCCTGCATCGTCATCGCCATGCTGATTTCTCCTCCTGTCAGCTTTCCCAACAGCAGAGTATGGGCAAATCAGGCGGCGCGTCACCTGCCAAGCATCGTCGCCAAGCATCGTCGCCAAGCATCGCCGCCGAGCATGGCCGTGATGCATGCCGAATGCGGCAGGGCCGCAGATCACGGATCTTCGGCGGCACGGCTCTGCCCGGCGGCTTCGGCCTTGGCGAGCGCATCGGCGACGGCATCGAAGGTGAGAAGGATGGAGGCGTGGCGGGCCTTCAGGTCCCGGGCCGGTTCAAGCAGCGCGAGGTCCGCCCACTTGCCCGAAGGAGGGGGGCCGCCTTCCTTCAGCATCCGGCGCATCTCCTCGCGAACGGCCCGGAGTTCATCGACCGTGGAGCCGACCACATGGCGTCCCATGATCGCCGAGGAGGCCTGACCCAGGGCGCAGGCCTTCACCTCGTGTGCGAAGGCGCTGACGACGTTCCGGTCGAGCCGCAGATGGACCGTGACCGTCGATCCGCACAGTTTCGAATGCGCCTTCGCGCTGGCATCCGCATCCGGAAGGGTCCCGAGAAGCGGGATGTCCGCCGCGAGTTCCAAGACGCGTCGGCTGTAGATGTCGTTCAGCATCCTGTCCGCGAGCCATCCGACGGTGGTGCTTGTTCGAGACGGATCAGACGCCCCATCGCCGCGCCTGTCAATGTCGCGCCCCGGCGCCCACCCTCGGCTGCCACGCGCATCGCGCCTCGTGCGGAAAGGCGGATCCGGTTTTTCGCTCGCCTCTCCAAGGAGAGAGCCTCGGACTGGTCCCAGACGTGCAAGTCCACATTCCGCGTCCGATGCTCTCGCATCCGGGTTGCGGTTCGAGGGGAGGTGGTGGCAGTATCGATGACCGGGCGGCGCCCTCAAGCCGCCTCTACGCCGGGGACCCCATGCTCTCCACCGACACCGAAATCCTGAAGACGGCAGAAACCTGGAGGCGCGAGGGCAGGGGCGTCGCGGTCGCGACCGTCGTCGAGACCTGGGGATCGGCGCCCCGGCCCGTCGGCAGCCACCTGGTCATCGACGGGGATACGAACTTTCTCGGCTCCGTGTCCGGCGGCTGCGTCGAAGGCGCGGTCATCACCGAGGCGCTGGATGTCATCGCCGACGGAAAGCCGCGCATGCTCGAGTTCGGGGTCGCCGACGAGACGGCCTGGCAGGTCGGCCTGTCGTGCGGAGGGCGGATCAAGGTCTATGTGGAGCGGGTGGATTAGGATGGCCGGTCTCTCTCCGCCGCTTCCGTTCGCCGTCGCTCCTCCGCAGAGGTGAGTAAACGGCATGCGGCTCAGTCTCCTGTCCGATCTCAACGCGGAGCGCGCGGCCCGGCGGGCCGCCGTCCTCGTGACCGACGTCGCTTCGGGCGAGCAGCGCCTCGTCCGGGAGGCGGAAATCGCAAGCGACCCGCTGGCCGGGGAGCTGCGGGAAAGGCTTCGCCAGGGCAGGAGCGGCCTCGTCGAGCGCGACGGCCGCCAGCTCTTCCTGACCGTGCAGACCCCGCCGGTGAGAATGGCCGTGATCGGCGCCGTGCATATCAGTCAGGCGCTGGCGCCCATGGCCAGGGGCGTGGATTTCGACGTCACCATCATCGATCCGCGCACGGCTTTCGCCACCCCCGAGCGCTTTCCGGACGTGCAGGTCCTGGCCGAATGGCCCGATGCCGTCCTGCCGGAAATGGGGCTCGACCGCTATACGGCCGTCGTGGCGCTCACCCACGATCCGAAGATCGACGATCCCGCGCTCGCCGCGGCGCTCCGGGCGGAATGCTTCTATATCGGCGCGCTCGGCTCGCGCAAAACCCATGAGCGCCGCGTCCGGCGACTGATGGAATCCGGCTTCACGGAAGCGGACCTCGACCGCATCCATGCTCCGATCGGCCTCGATATCGGGGCCGTTTCGCCGGCGGAGATCGCGGTCTCGATCCTGGCCGAGATCGTCGCGACCCTGCGCAAGGAGCGGAGGCGTTCGGCGTGAGGTTCGGCCCGGTTCCGGTCGAGGAGGCCATCGGCGCCCTCGCTGCCCACAGCGTGCGGGCGGGCGACATGGTGGTGAGGAAGGGGACCCTCGTCTCGCCCGACATCGCGATGCGGCTGAGGCAGGCCGGGGTCGAAACGATCATCGCCGCGCGGTTCGAACCCGGGGACGTCGCCGAGGACGATGCGGCCTTCCGGCTCGCCCGCGCCCTTGCGGGCGAGAACGTCACCGTCGAGGCGCCCTTCACCGGGCGCTCCAACCTCCATGCCGCGACGTCCGGCGTTCTCCTGATCGACGTCGCGGCCATCGACGGCCTCAACGCCGTCGACGAGGCGATGACCGCCGCGACCCTGCCGGCCTACAAGCCGGTCGTCGCGGGAGAGATGGTCGGCACCGTCAAGATCATCCCCTATGCCATCGCGGAGAGCCTGCTTCAGAAGGGGATCGCCCGCGCGGGCAAGGAGGCCCTGCGTGTGGCCCCTTACGCGCGCCGCGCGATCGGGGCCGTGTCGACGGTTCTTCCCGGCCTCAAGCCGAGCGTGGTGGACAAGACCCTCGCGGTGCTCGGCAAGCGGCTGGAACCCGCTTCGGCGCGGATCGTGCTCGACCGCCGCGTGCCGCACGACGCGTCCGCCCTGGCGCGGGAGCTGGCCGACCAGGCACGGGGCGACCCGCAGCTCATCGTGGTTTTCGGCGCCTCGGCCATCGCCGACCGCCGGGACGTCATCCCCGCCGCCATCGAGATGGCCGGGGGGCGGGTGGAGCATTTCGGCATGCCGGTTGATCCCGGAAACCTGCTCCTCATCGGGTCCATCGCCGGCAAGCCCGTCATCGGCGCCCCGGGCTGCGCCCGCTCCCCGAAGGAGAACGGGTTCGACTGGATCCTCCACCGCCTTCTGGCGGACGTGCCCGTGACGCGGGCCGACATCATGGCCCTCGGGGTCGGGGGGCTTCTCATGGAGATCGTCTCGCGCCCGCAGCCGCGCGAGGGCGGCGAGAGCGAAGGCGAGGGCGAGGGCGAGGGCGAGGAATGAGCCGGCAGACAAGCGACGTGGCGGCCGTCCTCCTGGCGGCCGGGCGCGGCACCCGCTTCGGCGAGGAGCCGAAGCTGCTGGCGCAGGTCGGCGGCAAGGCCCTGGTGCGCCGCGTGGCCGAGGCCGCGGTCCGGTCCACGGCGGATCCGGTCGTCGTGGTGACCGGCCACCGCGCCGGGGAGGTCCAGGCGGCGCTCGACGGGCTGCCCGTCCGGATCGTGCACAACGCCCTGTACATGCAGGGGCTCTCGACGTCGCTCAAGGCCGGCTTCGCCGCGCTTCCGGCGACGGTCCGGGCCGCAGTGATCCTTCTGGGGGACATGCCCTTGGTGAAGGCCGGCCTCATCGACGGTCTCGCGGCCGGCTGGCGGGACAGGGGGGAGCCGGCGGCTCTCGTCCCCACCCTGCACGGCCGGCGTGGCAATCCCGTCGTGATCTCGCGCGCCCTTCAGGCCGAGATCGAGGGTCTCTCGGGGGATACCGGAGCAGGCCCGCTCCTGCGCGGGAGGCCCGACGTCCTGGAATGGCCGACCTCGGATCCCGCCGTCGTTCAGGACATCGACACGAGAGAGGCGCTCGCCGGGCTCCGGTTCTGACGGAACCGCCGCCGACCTCCGGCAGCCTGTTCCGCAGCCGGGTTCCCTTGCAACTCTCCCGGTCCGAGCCGGTTGATAGGCATTGGCCGGATGACCGCGCGGGGAACAACCGATGCTCGAAACCGACGAAGGACAGGTTCGCCGAAGCGAAGCTGCCTATTCCCAGCATGCCGCCTCGATCGCCCTGACCGTCAACGGGGAGAGCCACCAGATCCAGGTCGATGCGCGCACGACGCTCCTCGATGCCCTGCGGGACAGGCTTCATCTGACCGGAACGAAGAAGGGATGCGGCCTCGGCCAGTGCGGCGCCTGCACGGTGCTCGTCGACGGAAGGCGGGTCGTTTCATGCCTGACCCTGGCCGTGATGAACCAGGGCAAGTCCGTCACGACCATAGAAGGGCTCGCCGAGGGCGGGCTGCACCCGGTCCAGAAGGCCTTCATCGAGCGCGACGGATTTCAGTGCGGCTATTGCACGCCGGGCCAGATCATGTCGGCCGTCGGCCTGATCCGGGAGGGGCGAACCCGGTCCGACGACGAAATCCGCGAGAACATGAGCGGCAATCTGTGCCGCTGCGGCGCCTATACCAACATCGTCCAGGCCATCAAGGATGCGCTCGCGCAGGGCCTCGACGATCCCGAGGCGGTGAGGCAGGCCGTCGAGGCCATCCGGCAGGATGCCGAGAGGGGAGAATGAGGCCATGGTCCCCTTCGCCTACATCGCCGTCGCGACCCCGGAAGCCGCCATCCGCCGGACCGCAGAAGGGCGGGGCGCCGAGTACGTCGCGGGCGGCACCGACATGGTCCAGCTCCTCCAGGAGGGCGTGCGCGCGCCCCTGGAGCTCGTCGACATCAACGGCATCGCGTTCGACGACGTGTCCATCGCCATCGACGGGATCCGGATCGGGGCCATGGCCCGGCTCGCCGACGTGGCGGACGATCCGGCGATCCGCGAGCGCGTTCCCGTCGTTTCGAGCGCCCTGCAGGAATCGGCCTCGCCCCAGGTGCGCAACATGGCAACCGTCGGAGGCAACCTCCTCCAGCGAACCCGCTGCCTCTACTTCCGCGACGCGACGACCCCCTGCAACAGGCGCGTGCCGGGATCCGGATGCCCCGCGCTGGAGGGGCAGAACCGCATCAACGCGATCCTGGGTGGAAGTCCCCGCTGCATCGCAGCCTATCCGGGAGATCTCGCGGTCGCGCTCGTGGCGGTCGATGCGGAAGTGCTGGTCGCGGGCCCCACGGGCGAGCGCACGATCACGGTCGAGAACCTGCACCGGCTCCCGGGCGACGCGCCTCACCTCGAGACGGTGCTGGAGCCCGGGGACCTGATCACGGCGATCTGGATCCCGCTCGCGGCGGCGGGACGGCGCTCGCATTACCTGAAGGTCCGGGACCGGACCACGTTCGAATGGGCGCTCGCCTCGGCCGCCGTGTCCTTGGGCATGAACGGGGACACGATCCTGGAGGCCCGGGTCGCCGTCGGCGGCGTCGCCACGAAGCCATGGCGCCTGCGGCATGTGGAAGAAATGCTGGTCGACCGGCGCCTCGACCATGCCCTGGCCCGCGCCGCGGGCGAGCGCGCCGCGGACGGCGCGGAGCCGCGCGGGCGGAACGCCTTCAAGGTCACGCTGCTCCGGCGGACCGTCGAACGGGCCCTGCTTCAGATCGGAGGTCTGGCATGAATGTGCCCCTCGCCAAGGCCGTCGGCCAACCCGTGAGCCGTGTCGACGGCCCCCGGAAGGTGACGGGCCATGCCCGCTACGCGGGCGAATTCGACGTCCCCGGCATGCTTCATGCCGCTCTGGTCCTGAGCACGGTGCCGAAGGGAGCCGTCGCGGCGATCGACGGCGAGGCGGCCAGGCAGGTTCCCGGCGTTCACGTCCTCGTCACGCACGAGAATGCGCCGCGGCTGCCCTACAGGCGCATGGCGCAGCGCCCTCAGGTGGATGCGCAATCCGGCGACCAGCTGCAGGTGTTCCAGGGGCCGGAGATCCACTTCAACGGCCAGCCCGTCGCGGTGGTGGTGGCCGAGACCCTGGAGCAGGCCGTCCATGCCGCGAGCCTCGTGACCGTCACCTACGAGGAGGAGGAAGCCTCCACCACGTTCGACATCGACAGGGGCAAGCCGCCCAGCTCCGGCAACGAGAAGGCGGGCCGGCCGGCCGAAACCAGCATGGGCGACGCGGACGCGGCGTTCGCGGCGGCGCCGGTGAAGGTCGAGGCCATCTACACCCAGCCCCGCGAGCACCACAACGCCATCGAGCCGCACGTCACCATCGCCCGGTGGGATGGCGATGTCCTGACCCTCTACGACAAGACGCAATGGGTCGACAACGACCGGAAGGAGATCGCCCATGTGTTCGGCATTCCCGAGGAATCGATCAGGGTTGTGTCCCCCTTCGTGGGCGGCGCCTTCGGATCGGCCCTGCGCACCTGGCCGCATGTGACGGTCGCGGCCCTCGCGGCCAAGGTGGCGGGGCGGCCCGTGCGGGTCGAGCTGACCCGCCGCGAATTGTACACCTCCGTGGGCTTCCGGCCTCACACGGTGCAGCGCGTGGCCTTGGGAGCCGAGCGCGACGGCACGCTCACGGCGATCATCCAGGAAGCCTGGGGCCAGACCTCGGCCTACGAGGAATATGCGGAAGTCACCCTCGATCCGGCGCGCAATACCTATGCCTGCCCGAATGTGCGCACCCGTTACCGGCTGATCGAGATGAACACCAACTCCCCCTGTCCCATGCGCGGGCCGGGAGTCGCCACCGGGTTGCTGGCGCACGAGACGGCCATGGACGAGCTCGCCGTCGCGCTCGGCATGGATCCCGTCGAGCTGCGCCTCAGGAACTATGCCGAGAAGGATCAGCACAAGGATCTCCCCTGGTCGAGCAAGGCGCTGCGGGAATGCTACCGCATCGGCGCCGAACGGTTCGGATGGTCCGGACGCCAGCCGGAGCCCCGATCCATGCGCGAGGACGGGCAATTGATCGGGTTCGGCATGGCGACGGCCGCCTATCCGGCCCACCGCTCGGAGGCGTCCGCCGAGGCAACCTTGTTCTCCGACGGGACGGCGCTCATCCGCTCGGCCGCCTCCGACATGGGGCCGGGCACCTATACGTCGATCACGCAGGTGGCCGCCGATGCTCTCGGCCTGCCCGTGGAGGCCGTCCGCTTCGAACTCGGCGACACCGACATGCCGTTCGCACCCGTGCACGGCGGTTCGATCACGCTCGCAAGCGTCGGAACGGCCGTCGAGGCGGCGTGCCGGGTCTTGCTGGAGGATCTCTCGAACGTGGTTCGCGCGGATCCGGACGGTCCCTTTGCGAACCTGAGCGCCGATGATCTCGAATGGCGCGACGGAGGCGCCGTCCGGCGCGGCGGCGGAGAATTGGTGACGTTCGAGACGCTTCTGCGCGGGCTCAGGCTCGACAGGATCGTCGGCCAGGGGGACTCCGCGCCGGGCGATGAGAGCAAAACCTATTCCAGCTGCGCCTTCGGGGCCGTGTTCGCGGAGGTGCGCGTGGATCCGGATCTGGGAACCGTGCGCGTTCACCGGATCGTCGGCGCCTACGACATCGGGCGTGTGGTCAATCCCAAGACCGCTCACAGCCAGTGCATCGGCGGAATGGTCGGCGCCATCGGCATGGCGCTTCTGGAGCAGGCGGAATGGGACGAGCGCTTCGGGCGGGTCATGAACGGCAATCTGGCCGAATACCTCGTGCCCGTCTGCGCCGATGTCCGGGAACTCGATGCTCTGTTCGTGGAGAGCGAGGACAGGATCTTCAACCCGCTCGGGGTGAAGGGCGTGGCCGAGCTGGGAATCTGCGGGGTGGCTCCGGCCATCGGCAATGCCGTTTACCACGCCACGGGCCGGCGCATCCGCGACTTCCCGATCCTGCCCGAGAAGCTCCTCTAGCGCGGCTCCCGGCGAAGCGAAATGTACCGGTTTTCGATCAATGAGGCCACGACGAGAGGAGGGCATGGGGCGGCGGGATGAGGGCAGGACCATCGAAATGGGACGGAATGCGGCATGAATCTGCGGCCCGTGCATCCGAGCCCAGCGGTCAGCGCAGTTCTCGAATTCGGCCTTCCCGGTAAGCTGCTCGTTTGCTCGAAGGCAGACACCTGTCGGGTGCTGCGAACAACTCAGTGAAAAGCCATCTTATGTTGTCATCTGCCAGAGGCTCTGACCCGGACGGTCACGGCCGAATGCCGTCCTTTCCCGAATTCGTGCTGCTCATCGCCCTTGTGATGAGCCTCGGCTCCTTGTCCATCGACAATCTGCTTCCGGCCTTCGGCCCGATCCAGGCCGATTTCGCAATTCCCGACTCCAACGATCTCCAGCTCCTGATCACCGCCTACATGGTGCCGTTCGCCATCATGCAATTGGTCTACGGCCCGGTCTCCGACGTGATCGGGCGGCGGCCGACCCTGATGATGGGGCTGGCGCTCTACGTCGTCGGCGGCTTGGTCGCCACGCTGGCCGGCAGCTTCTCCATGCTGCTGATCGGCCGGGTGATCCAAGGGGCCGGTCTGGCGTCGACGCGCGTGCTGACGATCGCGATCGTGCGCGACCGGTTCGCCGGCCGCGAGATGGCGCGCGTCATGTCCATCACCATGATGGTCTTCATCATCGTGCCGATCCTGGCGCCCGCGTCGGGCAGCCTTCTCCTGCTCCTGGGGAGCTGGCACTGGATTTTCGGAACCGTCGTCGGGATCGCCGTTCTGGTGGCGGCCTGGTTCTACGCCCGCATGCCGGAAACCCTTCACCCGGAATATCGCAAGCCCTTCTCCCTCCGCCAGATCGCATCGGCCGTCCGGATGACCGTCTCGACCCGCATCAGCATCGGATACGCCACGGGCATGGGTTTCATGTTCGGGTGTCTGATGTCCTATATCGGCTCGTCCCAGCAGATCTTCGAGACGGAAGTCTATCAGCTCGGACCCTGGTTCCCGCTGGCCTTCGGCAGCATCGCGATGCTGATGGGGCTTGCCTCCTTCACGAATGCGAGGCTCGTGCGGCGGCTGGGGATGCGCCGCCTGTCCCATATCGGCATCTGCGGCTTCACCCTGGTTGCCGCCGCACAGGTCGCGGCGGCGCTCCTTTTCGACGGCCGGCCGCCGCTTCTCCTCTATGCGTCGATCTTTGCCGTCAACCAGTTCCTGTTCAGCCTGACGATGCCCAACTTCAACGCGATGGCGATGGAGCCTCTGGGGTCGATCGCCGGCACGGCCTCGTCGTTCATCGGGTCCTACACGACGCTTGTGGGCGCGCTTCTCGGGCTCGTGATCGGCCGCGCCTTCAACGGGACGGTGATCCCGCTGAGCATCGGCTATCTGTGCCTCGGCCTTGCTTGCCTTCTCGTCGTTCTCTGGACCGAACGGGGACGCCTCTCCCTGCGGGGCGTCCCGGAGCCCAGAGCGGAAGAGCAGCCGCTGAACAGCGCCGCTGAATAGATGGGCTCTGCGCTGGGCCGGATGAGCCTGCGGCGAGCACCCGCCGCAGGCGCGCAGGGCCTCAAAGAGCGGCGGTGACCGACTCGATGGCGTCCTTCGCGGCGGACACCACGATATCGGCCTCTTCGCGGGTCAGGCAGAGCGGCGGGGCGAAGCCGAGAATGTCGCCCTGCGGCATGGCGCGGCCGATGACCCCGCGCTCCAGCAGGGCCGCGGTGATGCGCGGCCCGACCTTCTCGGCCGGATCGAAGAAGACGCGGTCGTCGCGGTCGCGCACGAACTCGACCGCCGCCATCAGGCCCTCGCCGCGCACCTCGCCCACGAAGCGGTTCGAACCCACCGCTTCCTTGAGCGCGTTGTTGAAGTAGGCGCCGACCTCGCGGGCATTGGCCACGATGTCGAGTTCATCCACCACTTCCAGGTTCGCGACGCCTGCCGCCGCGCACAGGGGGTGGGACGAGTACGTCCAGCCGTGGCCGATCGGCCCGTAGGCGTCGGAGCCCTGTTCCAGCACGCGCCAGACCTTCTCGGACACGATGACGCCCGAGAGCGGCGCATAGGCCGAGGTCAGACCCTTGGCGATGGTGATGAGGTCGGGCCTGATGCCGTAATGGTCGGAGCCGAACATGGAGCCGAGGCGCCCGAAGCCCGTGATGACCTCGTCGGCGATGAGCAGGATGTCGTACTTCGCCAGAACGGCCTGGATCTTCTCCCAATAGCCCTTCGGCGGAGGCACGATCCCGCCCGTGCCGAGCACCGGCTCGCCGATGAAGGCCGCGATCGTGTCCGGCCCTTCGGCCTGGATCATCTCCTCGAGCTTGTCGGCACAGTATTGCGAGAACTGCTCCTCGCTCATGCTCCTGTCGGGGCGACGGAAGTAATAGGGCGCTTCCGTGTGCAGGATCGGCGGGCGCGGCAGGTCGAACAGGTTGTGGAAGGCGGCGAGCCCCGTGAGGCTGCCGCTCATCAGGCCGGAGCCGTGATATCCGCGCCAGCGCGAGATGATCTTCTTCTTCTCGGGGCGTCCCAGCACGTTGTTCATGTACCAGACGAGCTTGATGTTGGTCTCGTTGGCGTCCGAGCCCGACAGGCCGAAGAACACGCGGCTCATGCCCTTCGGGGCGCGGTCGATGATCATCTTCGCGAGGCGGATCGACGGCTCGGAGCCATGGCCCACATAGGCATGGTAATAGGGCAGGGCGGCCGCCTGGGCGGCGATGGCGTCGGTGATCCTGGTCCGGCCGTAGCCGACATTCACGCAGTAGAGGCCGGCGAAGGCGTCGAGGCTGCGCCTGCCCTCGCGGTCGACGATGTAGACCCCTTCGCCGCCGGCGATGACGCGGTTGGGCGTCTCCCCGCGCGCGTGCTGGGCCATGTGGGTGGAGGGGTGGAAGAAGTGGTCCCGGTCCCAGGCGTTGAGTTCGTTGTCGAGATTGTTCGTTTCGTTCAGCATGGGATACTCCGGTCAATGAACGTCGAGGCAAAGGTATTTCAGCTCGGTGAAGGCCTCCAGGCCGTGGCGCGAGCCCTCGCGGCCGAGGCCCGATTGCTTCACGCCCCCGAAGGGGACGGGCGCGCCGGTGATCTTCACCCGGTTGACGGCGACCATTCCGTATTCGAGGGCCCGGCCGAGCCGCAGGGCGCGGGCGCCGTTCTCGGTGACCACATAGGCGACGAGGCCGTACTCGGTGGCATTGGCCCGCGCCACCACCTCGCCTTCCGTGTCGAAGGGCGTCACCGCCGCGACCGGAGCGAAGGTCTCCTCGCGCATGATCAGTGCGCCGTCCGGCACGTCGGCCAGGAGCGTCGGCGTCATGAAGAGCGGGCCTTCGGTGCGCCTCTCCTCCGTGACGCGGCGCGCCCCGAGGGCGAGCGCGTCCGCGATCTGCGCCTGCGCCTTGGCCACCGCATTGGCGTGCATCAGCGGCCCGATCTCCACGTCCCTGTCGAGGCCCGATCCTACCTTGAGGCCGGCGATGCGGCGGCCGAAGGCCTCGCAGAAGGCCGGGTAGATCGAACGCTGCACGTAGATGCGGTTGGCCGCGAGACAATCCTGGCCCGAGGTCGCAAATTTCGCCGCCATGGCGATCTCGACGGCCTTGTCGAGATCCGCATCGTCGAAAACGATGAGCGGCGCGTGGCCTCCGAGCTCCATCACGAGGCGCTTCATGGTGGGGGCGCAGCGCGCGGCGATCTTGCGGCCGATCTCCGTGGAGCCGGTGAAGCTGACGACGCGCACGCGCTCGTCGTCGCAGAAACGGTTCGCGATGGGCTCGGCGTCGCCGGTCACGATGTTGAAGACGCCGGGCGGCAGGCCGGCGCGCTCCGCGAGTTCCGCCAGCGCGAGAGCGGAGAGCGGCGTGTGGGAGGAGGGATGGGCGACCAATGTGCAGCCGGCCGCCAGCGCGGCCGCGGCCTTGCGCGTCAGCATGGCGGAGGGAAAGTTCCAGGGCGTCAGCAGGGCCGCGACGCCGATAGCCTCGCGGCGCACCAGCATCTCCGCGCCGGGCAGGTGGCTCGTCACGCTCTCCACGTTCAGCCGCTTGGCCTCCTCGGCGTACCATTCCACGAACGACGCCGCGTAATCGATCTCGCCGAGGGATTCCGCGAGAGGCTTGCCCTGCTCGAGCGTCATGATGAGGGCGAGATCCTCGCGCGCTTCGAGCATCAGGCCGTGCCAGGCGCGAAGGCGCGCCGCGCGCTCCTGCGGCAGCAGGGCCTTCCAGGCGGGCAGGGCGCGAGCGGCGGCGTCGACGGCCTGCCCGGCGGCCTCGGCGCCGAGGCGCGGCACGCGGGCGACGTTGAGGCCCGTGGCCGGATCGTTGACCTCGAAACGCGCGTCGTCGGCGGCGGCGGTCCAGCGTCCGTCGATATAGGCCATCTCCCTGAGAAGGCGCGGATCCCGCAGGCGGCCCAGCGCCATATGGGAATTCGCTTTTGCCGGAGTGGAAGCGGTGGTCTGCGTCATCGCGTTCATGCGTCGCCCTCTTGGAGATCGGATCGGGGAAAGGCTAGCGCCTCAGGCGGCGAAACATTCTCGGTTCTTCGGCATGGCCGGGGAGATTCTCTCGGTTTTCACGGGACACGCTGGAGACTTTCTCGCGCCGGTGCCTGCTCGCCCAGGATGGAGCTGAGGAATTCCCGTGTCCGGGGCTGCTGCGGATTGCTGAACAGGAGCTCCGGATCTCCCTGCTCGACGATCCGTCCCTTGTCGAAGAAGCAGACCCGGTCCGAGACCTCGCGGGCGAAGCGCATCTCGTGCGTCACCAGGAGCATGGTCAGGTCGTGCTCCTGCGCGAGGTCGCGGATGACGCCCAGCACCTCCCCGACGAGCTGCGGGTCGAGCGCGGAGGTCGGCTCGTCGAACAGGAGAACGCGCGGCCGCATGGCGAGCGCGCGGGCAATCGCCACGCGCTGCTGCTGGCCGCCCGAGAGCTGGCTCGGGAAATGATCCTTCTTGTCGTAGAGCCCGACCATGCGCAGCAATTCGGTGGCGCGGCTCTCCGCCTCGTCGCGCTTCATCTTCAGAACCGCCACCGGCGCCTCGACGATGTTGCGCAGCACGGTCATGTGCGGGAACAGGTTGAAGCTCTGGAACACCATGCCGACATTGCAGCGGATCTTGTGGAGATGCTTCTCGCTCGCCTTGAAGGGGCCGTGCCCGTTGGGCTCGTGGTAGCTGATCCCGTCCAGCTCCAGGTGTCCCTCCTGGAAGGGCTCCAGCGTCATCAGGATGCGCAGGACCGTCGACTTGCCGGAACCCGACGGGCCGATCAGGGTCACCTTCTCGCCGCGCCCGACCTCGAAGTTGAAATTGTCCAGAACGGTCAGCGCACCGAAGCGCTTGGTGACGTTCTCGAAACGGATGATCGGGTTCATCTCAGGGGAATCCCACTTTTGGGCAGGGCTCTCTCAACCGCGTAGATGAGAGCCGAGCAGATGATGGTCATCGGAAGGAAGATCAGGCCGACCATGGAGAGCGGCACGAGATACTCGAAGGTCCGCTCGCCGATCATGTTGGCGAGGCCGAGCATGTCGAGCACCGTCACGACGGAGAGGACCGGCGTCTCCTTCAGCATCGAAACGAGATAGTTCCCCAGCGAGGGCACGATGCGCGGGACCATCTGCGGCACGACGATGTCGCGATAGGTTTGAAGACGGGTCAGGTTGAGGGCCGTCGCCGCTTCCCACTGGCCGCGCGGAATCGCATCGATGCCGCCGCGATAGACCTCCGACGTATAGGCCGAATATTGCAGGCCGAGCGCGAGCGCCCCCGTCATGAAGGCCGGAAGGACGATCCCGAAATCCGGCAGGACGTAATAGAGGAAGAAGAGCTGGACCAGGAGCGGCGTATCGCGGACGAACTCGGTGAAGCCCGCCACCGTCCAGGAGATGATCTTGAACCGGCTGCGGCGCAGGAGCGCCAGCACCAGGCCGAGAACGAGCGCGATGGCATAGCCGACCGCCGCCGCCTTGAGCGTGACCAGCAGGCCGATGCCGAGGATCGGCAGAATGGAGATCGCGAAGGTGAGCGGCGTCGTCGTGTCCCAGGCATAACCGTACATCATGAGTGGGCGCTCCGGGGAAAGGCCGGCCCGCGCCTCAGCTTCATCTCGATGAAGCGCACGACGAGCATCAGGCACAGCGCGATGATGAAGTAGCCGACGAGCGTCAGGGTATAGACCGTCGCGCTGTCCAGGGTGATGTTGCGCATGGACTGCGCCTGGAAGGTCAGATCGGCGATCGAGATGAGCGAAACCAGAGCCGTGTCCTTGAGGTTCTGGATGGCGAGATTGCCGAAGGCCGGCATCATCTCGATCACGGCCTGAGGCATCGAGATGTGCCAGAGCGTGTAGGTCTTGCTGAAATTGAGGGCGCGCGCGGCCTCGAGCTGGGTGTGAGGCACCGAAAGGAGGGCGCCGCGCACCACTTCGGCTCCGAACGCGCCGGTGAGAAGCGACAGGGTCATGATTCCCGTCGTGATCGGATCGAACGAGATGCCGATCAGAGGAAGCGCATAATAGAACCAGAACAGCTGGACGAGAAGCGGCGTGCCGCGAAACAGCACGATATAGACGAAGGCGATGCCCGACAGGATCCGGTTGCTCGAAGTGCGCGCGATCCCGGCCGCGAAGGCCAGCATCGCGCCGATCACGATCGACGAGAGCGAGATCATCACCGTGACCTGCGCGCCCTTCAGCAGAGGGGGCAGATATTGCGTCCATGTCATCGTCGAAACTCCTTACGGGCGCTCATCCGGCCAGGGCGGCGAGCCCCGGCCGGATGGTTCGAACGATGCCGGATTACTTGCCGGCGCAGAGGTCGGCGACCTTCTTGGCCGCCGCGGCCTCGATGCTCTCGGGGCTCAGACCATAGGACGTGAGGATCTTCTGGTATTCCTCGGTCTTGCGGAATTCCACGAGCTCCTTGTTGAAGGCGTCGCGGAGCTCCTTGTCCTCGGGACGGAACGCGAAGCCGCCGTAGTTGCGGACCGGCTTGCCGTCGACGACGGGATCCGTGAAGGGCCGCACCTGCTCGACGGCCTCGCTGCCCTCCGCGAGCTTGGACACGGTGAGCTCCGTCGCCGCATAGGCGTCCACACGCGACTGGACGGTCGCGGGCGCGTCGGCATTGGCCTGGATGATGACGATCTGGTCGTCCTTCACGCCGACCGCGCGCAGGAAGTCGATATTGTTCGCGCCCGAGACGACCGCCACCTTGAGGGAGGGATCCTTGGCGATGTCCGCATAGGTGGTCAGCTTCTTCGGATTGCCCTTCTTCACGAGCAGGCCTTCGCCATAGCTGGAATTCGGCTCGGTGAACGCCACCTGCTTGCAGCGCTCGGGCGAGATGTTCTGTTCGGCGGCCGCGAAGGCGAAGCGTCGGGCCTTCAGACCGGGAATGAGGGTGCCGAACGGCGTCACCGTCCAGTTCACCTCGTCGATGCCCAAGCGCTTGAACACGGCGATCGCGACGTCGGGGCCGATGCCGGCGGCCGTGCCGTCCTCTTTCATGAAGCCGTATGGCACCTCGTTGGCCGTGGCGCCCTGGACGTAGCCCGCGCTCTTCACCTCTTCGAGTGTGAGCGCCTGCGCGCCTCCGAGGCCGACTGCGAGAGCGAGAACGGCGACGCCGTAGCGGATCATGGTCTTCATCTGGTCTTCTCCTCTGGTGTTGTTAAGGGCCGCGTGCCGGTTGACCCGGCTTGCAGCGTTGTCGCTGGCGGTGGTTGAATTCAGATCGTTTCCTCCACGGTTGCGATCACTGCGAGGCAATCCCCGGTCTTGACCAGGCCGGGAAAGTGCCGGGCCGCCAGAATGCCGTCGAGGGCTGCGCGGTACTCGGACGGAGCCTGCCCCGTGCGCCCGACCGGATGGATCCGGGCGATCACGTCGCCCTCCCGCACCGGTTCGCCGAGATCGACGACCGGCTCCACGAGTCCGTCGTCCTCGGCGAAGCGGAAGCAGTCGCCGGACGGCATGTCGAGCCAGCGCGTCGGCCCCGTCTCCGGCGCGCCGGAGACGATCCTCGCGTGCTTGAGCACGTTCATGACGCCACGCTTGGCGATCCGGACCGTTCGGGCCGAGGACGTGCCGCCGCCCGACAGCTCCGTGGTCACGAACACCTTGCCCATCTCTTCGGCGGCCGTGTCGTACATGCCCACCGCGTCGATCTCGATCATCCGCATCGAGTACGGCGCCGAGAAGGCCGCGACCGCATCGAAGCAGCGCTTCTCCTGCTCCTTGTCCGGCAGCTCGTGGGCGGCCGCGTAGGGAAGGAAGTCGAGGGTGCGTCCGCCGGAATGGAAATCGAGCACGATGTCGGCGAGCGGCAGCAAGGTGCGCTGGAAGTAATCGGCGATCTTTTCCGTCACCGTGCCGTCCGGGCGTCCGGGAAAGCTCCGGTTGAGGTTGCCCCGGTCGATCGGGGAGGTGCGGGTGCCCGCGCGGAACGCCGGGTAGTTCATGGCGGGCACGATGATGACGCGCCCCTGGACCGCCTGCGCGTCGAGCGTGCGGGCGAGATCGAACAGGGCCACCGGCCCCTCGTATTCGTCGCCGTGGTTGCCTCCGGTGAGAAGCGCCGTCGGCCCATCGCCCCGCTTGACGACCGTGATCGGGATCATCACCGAGCCCCAGGCCGAGTCGTCCCTGCTGTAGGGCAGGCGCAGGAAGCCGTGCTGCACGCCGTCCGCGTCGAAATCGACGCTGGCGCTGACGGGAGAGGGACGCTGGATCGGCGTGATGACGTTCATGGCTTCACGAAGAGCTGGCGCGGCACGTTGGAGAGGCACTCGACGCCGGTTTCGGTGATGAGGATGCTCTCGGTGATCTCCAGGCCCATGTTCTCGAGCCACAGCCCCGTCATGAAGTGGAAGGTCATGCCGGGCCGCAGTTCGGTCCTGTCGCCGGGACGCAGGCTCATGGTGCGCTCGCCCCAATCCGGCGGATAGCTCAGGCCGATGGGATAGCCGGTGCGGTTGTCCTTCACGATGCCGTAGCGCTTGAGGACGGCGAAGAACGCGTTGGCGATGTCCTCGCAGACATTGCCGGGCCTGGCGGCGGCGAGGCCCTCCTCCATGCCCTCCAGCACGGCCTTCTCGGCATCGAGGAAGGCCTGCGTCGGCTTGCCCAGGAAGACGGTGCGCGAAAGCGGGCAGTGATAGCGCTTGTAGCATCCCGCGATCTCGAAGAACGTGCCTTCGCCCTTCCGCATCGGGCGGTCGTCCCAGGTGAGGTGCGGCGCGGAAGCCTCCTCGCCCGATGGCAGGAGCGGAACGATGGCCGGGTAGTCGCCGCCGTATCCGTCGACGCCGCGAAGGCCGGCGTCGTAGATCTCGGCCACGAGATCGCACTTGCGCAGGCCCGGCTCGACCGTCTCGAGGATGCGCCGGTGCATCGCCTCGACGATGCGGCCTGCCTTCCTCATGTAGTCGATCTCGGTCGCGCTCTTGACCGCGCGCTGCCAGTTCACGAGGGACAGCGAATCCTTGAACGTCGCATTCGGCAGATGCCTCGTCAGCGACATGTAGGCGGCGGCGGAGAAGTAGTAATTGTCCATCTCGACCGCGATGACGCCCTTGTCCCAGCCGCGCTCCTCGATGATGCCGGACAGGAAGTCCATCGGGTGGCGTTCGGTCGATTGAACGTAGTGATCCGGGTAGCCGACGATGTTGTCGTGGGACAGATAGGCGGTGCGCTTCGCGCCGTTCGCGTCCTGACCGCGGCCGAACCAGATCGGCTCGCCGTCCGGCGGCACGAGCACGCATTGATGCACGTAGAACGACCAGCCGTCGTATCCCGTCAGCCAGTGCATGTTGGACGGGTCGGTGACGATCAGGAGATCGATCCCCGCCTTTTCCATCGCCCTGCGCGTCCTGGCGAGGCGCTCGGCATATTCCGCTCTGCTGAAATTGAGGTTGGGCGCGCTCACAGACGATCTCCAGTGGCTTCCTTGGTGTCGATGGATTTGCCTGCTCCCGCGTCACGGGCGCGGGCATGGGCGAGAGTGGCGATGGCCGTATCCTGCACGCCGGTCCCGGTGAGGTCGCAGAGCGTGACGGCGTCCGGGCTTTCGCGTCCGGGCACCTGTCCGGCGATGACCTGTCCGAGCTCGGGAAACGAGCGGTCCCGGTCGATTGCTCCGGCCCGGATGGCGTGATGCAGCTCGCCGAGGCGGCGCGTCTGCGCCACGCTGTCGGCAATGTAGCGGACCCGGGTCAGAGCGGCCGGGTCGATTTCGTTCTTGTGTTCGGAATCGGACCCCATGGCGGTGACGTGCTGGCCGGGCCGAAGCCACTCCGCCTTCAGGATGGGCTGTTCGGCGGGGGTCGTCGTGACGACGATGTCGGCTGCCTCGCAGGCGGCTTCCGGGCTCCGGGCGGCCTCGACCGCGATGCCGAGCGACGTGGTGAGATCGCGGGCCGCCGCTTCGGCCTTGGCGGCATCCCGCGCCCAGATGCACGCCTGCCGGATCGGCCGCACGAGCGTCAGGGCCTCCAGTTGAAGGCGGGCCTGGATTCCGGCTCCGAAGATCGCGGCGCTCTGCGAATCCGGCCGCGACAGGTGCTTGGCGGCGACCGCCCCGGCGGCGGCGGTGCGCACGTCCGTGAGATAGCCGTTGTCCAGGAGCAGGGCCTCGACGAGGCCGGTCCTCGTGCTGAACAGGATCATCAGGCCGTTGAGGCTCGGCAGGCCGAGCTTCGGATTGTCGAAGAAGCCGGGGCTCACCTTGATGGCGAAGCCGTCGAGGCCGGGCACATAGGCGGTCTTCACGTCCACCTCGCCGCGATGCTCGACGATGTCGAGGCGCAGGATCGGCGGCATCACGACGGGCCTGGTGGCGAGCGCCGCGAAGGCCTCCTCGACGCAGGCCACGGCGCTCGCGTCGAGGCGCACGACCTTTCGCAGATCGGGTTCGGTGAGAACGAGCATTCGAGTCACGGGTTGGGCCCTCCCAACGACACGGTTTCATCGGCGCCGCCGCTCACGATGCGCCGGTGCAGCGCCTCGTCGATGTTGCGGCCCGAGACCACGACGACCGTCGGCCCTTTCACATCGACCTTGCCGGCCAGGAGCGCGGCGATTCCCACCGCGCCTGCTCCTTCGACCGTTTCGCCCTCGGCCGCGAAGGCGTGGCGAATGCCCTCGGCGATCTCCTCCTCCGACAGAAGCACGACGTCGTCGATGAGATCGCGGCACATGGCGAAGGTGTAGCGGTTCTCCAGGCCGATGCCGCCGCCGAGGGAATCCGCGAGGGTTTCCACCTCCTCCACCAGGACGGGCCTTCCGGCCCGCAGGCTCTCGGACATGGCCGCTCCGCGGGCCATCGAGACGCCGATCACGCGCGCGTGCGGAAGCCTGCTCTTGACCGCCATGGCGACGCCCGCGGCCAGCCCGCCGCCGGACAGCGGCACCAGGACGAGTTCGGTGTCCGGTTGAGCCTCGGCGATCTCCAGGCCGATCGTTCCCTGGCCCGCGATGACGTCGGCATGATCGAAGGGCGGCACCGCCGCCAGACCTTCCTGGCGCACCAGGCGCTCGACCTCTTCCTGCGCATCGTCCTGCGAGCGGCCGATTATGCGGATTTCAGCCCCGAGGGCGCGGACGGCCTCGACCTTGTTGGCGGGCACGAGGGCGGACATGCAGACGACGGCCCGCACGCCCTCGGCTTTCGCCGCATGGGCGAGCGCGCGGCCGTGATTGCCGGTCGATGCCGTCACGAGGCCGCGCTGGCGCGCCTCTTCGCTGAGGGAAAGAACGGCGTTCGTCGCGCCGCGCAGCTTGAAGCTGCCGGTGAGCTGATGACTTTCGAGCTTGAGGCGGACCGGAGCGCCGGAAAGGGCGGAGAGGCTCGGGGACGATTCCAGCGGGGTGCGCCGGACGCGGTCGGCGATGCGGGCCTGAGCCTCGGCGATTCTGTCGGGTCCGACCAGGATCATGGCCGGCGATCCGCCGGTGCACGAACGCCGAGGGTCGAGACGGCGCTCACGTTTCCGTTTGTCGCATCGGATTGACCTGTTCCGAAGCCAGGTCTTCCTGCGGGCATCGCGTACATTCACCACCTCTCGTCAGGACAAAGCAATGGTGTGATGCACCCAGTTTCATGTCAATCTTTATATTGTCATGAAACAATTATACGGAGCGGCACGGAGGAACAACGCCTTCAGAACGCGCATCTACGGGAGCTTTGCGCGCAGGAATCGCGCCTCTGCGGTGATCTATGCGATGGTGCCCGCGTCGAAAACGGGCGGCAGCTGCTCGAAGGTTTCGGCGATCGTCTGGAGTGCGCGGCCCAGGGTCGCGTGGGACAGGCGGCCGCCGATGCAGATGCGGATTCCGCCGGGGGCGTCCATGCCGGCCCTGAAGGGATCCGACGGCGTCACCGCGATGTTCCTCTGGGCCAGCATGCGCACGAGGCCGTCCTCGGTCCACCGGGGCGGCACTTTCAGCCAGGCGCAGAGGGACAGGGGGTGGACCTGGGCGATGTGCTCCCCGAGGGTCTCCGCCACCACGGCCTGGCGCGCCCTGATCTCCCGGCGCTGCAGATCGATCAGGTTCCGGGCCGTGCCGTCCTCCACCCACCGGGTCGCGATCTCGGCGGGCAGGTTCGTGGCGCTCCAGCTCGTCACGCGCATGATGCTCGCCACGCGGATCGTGTATTGCGGCGGCACCACGAGATATCCGACGCGCAGCCCCGTCAGGACCGACTTGGTGAAGCTCGTCACGAAGAAGCCGAGGTCGGGCAGAAGCTCGGTAAACGACGGAAGAGGCGTCTCCAGCAGCGGCTTGTAGACCTCGTCCTCCACGACATAGACCCCATAGCTGCGCGCGACCTCCGCGATGGCCCGCCGCCGCTCGGTTCCCATGACATGGCTGGTAGGATTGCCGAGGGAGGGGACGAGCACCAGGGCGGACACGCCGCCGGCCGCGCAGGCCTCCTCGAAGGCTTCGACGAGGATGCCCTCCTCGTCCGTCGGGAGGCCGCGGAGGGTGAATCCCAGAACGTTGGAAAGGCCGATGATGCCATGGTCGGTGAGGTTCTCCGTGAGGACGATCTCGCCCGGCCGGACGATGGCGGCGACCGCCAGGAACAGGCCATGGGCCGCCCCGTTCGTGATCAGGATGCGGTCCATCGCGGCGTCGGCCCCGAGGCCCCTCAGCCAGCCCTGGGCCGCGACGCGGTGGCGCTCCAGCCCCGCGATCGGCCGGCACGGGCGCATGAAGGCGCTGTTGTCGCCCTGGGCGAGTTCCTCCATGACGTTGCGGGAGGCTTCTTCATGCGCCTCGGTATAGATCGCCCTGATGATCGAGAGATCCACCGTCTCGCCGGGGTCCCGGTCGAGCATGAAGCGGTCCGCCTTCTCCGTGACGCGACTGCGCACGAAGGTGCCCCGGCCGACCTCGCCCCGCAGGTAGCCGCACCGCTCGGCCTCCTTGTAGCTGAGGCTCACCGTCTGCACCGAAACCCCGAGCTGGCGCGCAAGGTCGCGATGGGTGGGCATTCGGGCGTGCGCCGGCAGGATGTCGCTCTCAATATCCGCGATGATCCGCTCGGTCAGGAGCTTGTGCTTCGTGACGCCCTTGCGCTTGGTCAGGGTGGGTCGCCAATCCGTGACGATCGCTTCATGGGAGGAGGGCGGGACTTCCCGGCCGGCGGGGGAGCGAGGCAGCTCACGCATAGGATTGTCTCAACCGATTGTGATGGAGTAATCATTACATTGTGCTGGAGCTGCGGAATAGTCATGAAACTAGACAAAATCGATCTTAAAATTCTCGCTGCTCTCCAGAGCGATGGGCGGATGACCAAGCTTCGGCTCGCGGAGGCGGTCAATCTGTCTCCTACGGCATGCTGGGAGCGCCTGAGCCGCCTCGAAAAGAGCGGGGTGATCACCGGCTACACCGCCCGCATCAACGCCGACAAGCTGGCGCGACGCACCACCGTGCTCGTGGAAATCATGCTCAAGAGTCATCAGCAATCGGATTTCCAGCGCTTCGAGGCCGCAATTCTCAAAGAGCCTGCGATCATCTCTTGCGATGCGACCGGCGGCGGCGTCGATTACATCCTCAGAATCGTCTCTGAAGACATCGATGCCTATCAGAGACTGATCGACAAGCTGCTGAGGCTCGATCTCGGGATCGAGCGATATTTCACATATGTCGTGACGAAGAACGTAAAGGCCGCCGACCCGCTTCCGAGCCTGCTAGCGATCGAGGCCTGAACCGCGCCGGAGCCTCGATCATCGGCACCGCTGCCGATCGGCGCCGCATCGCACATGAAGAACGGGCTTCGGCTTACTTATGACGCCAAGCCCTCTGCGGTCCGACCGCGAGGCGATAGGCGAGACGGGCCGCAATGCGCGCCGTCTGATCGTCCCGGTCGAGGAGGGGATTGAGTTCTGCAATATCAGCGAGAGCAAGTTTTCCCGATGACGCAATCTCGTCCACGAGATCTTCGATGATCTCGAGAGCGACGCCACGGGCTGCCGGTGCGGATACGCCAGGCGCCATTCCCGCCGGCAACACGTCGAGATCGATCGAGAGATAGATCTTGTCGACACTTGCCATTCTCTTCCGGAGCATTTCCCGCAAGCCCTCGACGGCCGTTGCGCGCATCTCCTCGTCTAGAAGGTACTCGACGCCGAGGGCCCCGGCACGCTCGAAAAGGGCTGACGTGTTGGCAAGCTCGCTTATGCCGAAGCAGAGATACTGGAATGCGGCAGCCCGCGCAGCGCACAGCTCCGCAATCTGACGGAACGGTGTCCCTGAATTCGGGTGGGCTGCTTGCCGCAGGTCGAAATGGGCGTCGAAGTTGACGACGAGCACGCTGGTCGAGGCGAGCTGGTCGCCAAGATGCTTGGCCAGGCCGAGAAAGCTGCCATAGGCGACCTCATGCCCGCCGCCGAGGACAACAGGCCGAACGTCACGCCCGAGGAGCACTGCGATCTGCTCGGCAAGACGGCCCTGGGCGCCCCCCAGGTCGCCATCGGTGCATGCGACGTCACCGGCCTCGTAAAGGCTGACCTGCCGGTGAACGGGAAGGCGCTTCAGCATATTCCGGATCGCGGCAGGACCTCCTGCGGCACCCGTCCGGCCGTGGTTGCGCCGCACCCCCTCGTCGCTGGCGAAGCCGAGAATGGCTGAACCGCCCTGGGCTGCGGGATCCCATGGACGGAGGATGTCCTTGATGCGAAGGACCGAGCCGTCCTCTCCCTGATCTCCCGGAAGACCGGCGGGCTCAATTCCGTTTCTATCGTTCGACATATGCTTGCACCCAATTAGCAGAATTCGATCTGATCGACCTTCCGGTAGCGGCTCCCGCGACAACGGAGTGGCGGCGTCTGTACGCTATTTGGCGCCGTCGGAGGGCAACTGCGGAAATTGCCCGCTTCCAGCCGGGGAGAAGCGCCCGATGAGTCGGTGGCGTTCGCCGGGATAGGCAATGCGAGCCTCCGTGAGAAAGACACCAGCCTGCCAAGTCCGTCTTTCGAGCACGAGACAAGCCGAGCCTGTCGCGACCTGGAGCAGCTTGTGGAGCTTGGCGTCTGCATTGACCGCTCTGATCACGTGCTCGGCGTCGGTCCAGGGCACCCGGTTCAAGAGCCATGTTCCGGGAGGATCCTCGCCGAACTTTTCCCCGCGCGCATCCGGGACCGCGGCGAGATTGATGATGCGCTCCTCATAGGCCTCCGGCTCCCCCTCCACCAGATGCAGGGTGTCCACGCAGAGCACCTTCGCTTCGGCAGGCATCCCGATCCGCGAGGCGGTGGCGGCATCGATCGGCTCGATAGAGCGGCGCAGAACCTGATGGCGGTAGGACTTGTTCGCCCGCTTCGCTTCAAGCGCGAAGTCCTGGATCTGGAGAACGGCCCGGTCGGCCTTAGGGGTCGCAACAACGGATCCCGCGCGCCGCCGCCGCGTGATGAGACCCTGCACGGCCAGGCCGGACAAGACCTTACTGACCGTCATGCGCGAGCAGCCGTATTCGGCCATCAATTCGTGCTCGTAGGGCAGACGGTGCCCGGGCGGCCACTCGCCGGACATGATCTTGCTCTCGATGTCTCTGCGGATTTTCTGGTTCAGATGCACGGTGTTCCGCCCTTCGGGCCCGGCCATGTCCGATTGCGGGCCGGGCAGCACTTCTGCGGGGTTCTTCGCAAGCATGGCTTCTGCACAGTCAATCCTTCCCCGCCTTGCGACCTTTGTCTAATCAGATCTTTGATTAATGTATAGACAAGTCAAAATCACATACTTATGACTATACATATCACAAGCAATCAAGGCCGACTATGCAATTCGATACCGTCTGGTTGAATGCACGCCTGGCGACCCTCGCAGAGGGACGTGAAGGCTTGGGGATCGTCGAGGCAGGCGCCATCGGCGCGAAAGACGGCCGGATCGCCTATGCCGGACCGCAAGAGGACCTGCCTTCATCCTGGGATTCCGCGCGGACAATAGACTGCGCCGGTCGCTGGATCACTCCCGGCCTGATCGACTGCCACACCCATCTGGTCTTCGGGGGCAATCGCGCCCAGGAATTCGAGATGCGCTTGGCGGGCGCAAGTTACGAGGACATCGCGCGCGCCGGAGGCGGCATTCTCTCGACGGTCCGAGCGACCCGTGCGGCCACCGAGGAGGCGCTGGTCGCTTCGGCCTTGCCGCGCCTCGATCATCTGCTGGCCGAAGGTGTGACCACGGTCGAGGTGAAGTCCGGCTACGGGCTCGACCTCGAGACGGAGGTTCGGATGCTCCGGGCTGCACGACGGCTGGCGAGCGTCCGCCCCGTGTCCGTGTCAAGCACGTTCCTGGGTGCTCATGCCCTCCCGCCAGAGGCGGACGGCGACAAAGATGGGTTCATCGACCGCATCTGTGACGAGTTTCTGCCGGCTGTCGCGCAGGAGGGTCTGGCCGACGCGGTTGACGGCTTTTGCGAAGGAATAGCGTTCACGCCGGAGCAGATTGCAAGGGTGTTTGCGGCCGCGAAGGCCGTAAATCTCCCGGTCAAACTGCACGCTGACCAATTGTCCAACCTGCACGGGGCCCGACTGGCGGCCGAGCACGGCGCCCTGTCGGCGGATCATCTCGAATACACCGACGAAGAGGGCGCGGCCGCCATGGCTCGCTCGGGGACGGTGGCCGTTCTCCTCCCCGGTGCGTTCTACATGCTTCGCGAGAAGCAGATGCCTCCTGTCGAACTGTTCCGAATCCACGGCACCCGGATGGCGCTTGCGACCGACTGCAACCCCGGGACGTCGCCACTGACATCGCTGCTGCTGACGATGAACATGGGCGCGACCCTGTTCAGGCTCACCGTCGACGAGTGCATCGCAGGCGTGACGCGCGAAGCGGCGCGGGCGCTCGGCCTCTCGCAGGAAATCGGTGCGCTCGAGCCCGGCAAATGGTGCGATCTGGCTATCTGGGACATCGAGCGGCCGGCAGAGCTCGTGTATCGGATCGGCTTCAACCCGTTGCACTCCCGTGTCTGGAGGGGACAATGAACCATACCGTGACGCTCATTCCCGGCGCCGCCACTCTGGCGCAGTGGCGCGACATCTATCACGGTGCCGCACTCACGCTTCAGAAGGGATGGGATGCCAAGGTGGCGCAAGGGGCCGCCGCCGTCGATGCGATCGTCGCCAAGGGTGAGAGCGTCTACGGCATCAATACCGGTTTCGGGAAGCTGGCGAATGTCCGCATCAGCGATGCCGATCTCGTCATGCTTCAGCGTAACATCGTGATCTCTCACGCAGCAGGAGTGGGTGAGCCTCTCCCGCCTCCGGTCGTGCGCCTGATGATGGCCCTCAAGCTGGCCAGCCTGGCGCAGGGTGCCTCAGGCGTGCGCTGCTCGACCGTCGAACATCTCATCCGCTGCCTCGAGGCCGATCTCGTCCCTGTGATCCCGGCGCAAGGCTCCGTCGGCGCCTCGGGCGACCTCGCCCCACTCGCGCATATGACCGCCGCCATGATGGGCATCGGGGCGTTCTTCCTCGACGGGGAACAGGCGCCGGCTGACGAGGCGCTCGAACGCGCGGGCTTGGCGCCTCTCGAACTCGGGCCCAAGGAAGGCCTCGCCCTTCTCAACGGGACGCAGACATCGACAGCTCTGGCCTTGGCGGGGCTGTTCCACGCCGAGCGCCTTCTGCAGGCCGGACTCGTCACGGGCGCCCTCGCCACGGATGCCGCGCGGGGCTCGGACAAGCCCTTCGATCCGCGGATCCAGGTCGTCCGCGGCCATCGCGGGCAGATCGAGGTTGCCGCCTCCCTGCTCGAGCTCATGGCGGAAAGCGCGATCCGGGCTTCCCACCTCACCAATGACGACCGCGTGCAGGATCCTTACTGCCTGCGCTGTCAGCCTCAGGTGATGGGCGCCTGTCTCGACCTTCTTCGTCAGGCAGGAGCGACGCTTGCGATCGAGGCCAACGGCGTCTCCGACAATCCGCTGGTTTTCGCAGAAACGGGCGAGGTCGTCTCCGGCGGCAACTTCCACGCCGAGCCCGTCGCCTTCGCCGCCGACATGATCGCCATGGCTCTGTGCGAGATCGGCTCGCTCTCCGAACGTCGCATGGCCATGCTGGTTGATCCGACCCTGTCGGGTCTGCCCGCTTTCCTGACCCCGGAGCCCGGCCTGAATTCCGGCTTCATGATCCCGCAGGTCACGGCCGCGGCGCTCGTGTCCGAGAACAAGCAACGGGCATTTCCGGCAAGTGTCGACTCCATCCCGACATCGGCCAACCAGGAAGATCATGTTTCGATGGCGGCCCATGGTGCGCGCCGGCTCCTGGCCATGGCCGAGAACACGGCGAATGTCATCGGCATCGAGCTTCTGGCTGCGGCGCAAGGCTGCGACTTCCATTCCCCGCTCACCTCGAGCCCGCGCCTGGAGGCGGCGCGTGCGGCCCTCCGGGAAATCGTGCCGACCTTGAACGAGGACCGCTACATCGCCCCCGATATCGTTGCGGCCGCGACGCTCGTGCGCTCGGGAGCGCTGGTGGAAGCTGTAGGCCGCGAAGCCCTGCCTTCCGTGACGGAGGCCGTTTAGCCGAGACAGGACGACGCCCAGAAGGAGACACCCATCTCCACACTGAAACCTGAAGGGCATTGCCCCGCTGATCTATGACGTAAGGACCACTTCATGACCCGTATCGACAATTCCCGCGTGATCCGCGCCGCCCACGGCACCGAACTGTCGGCCAAAAGCTGGCTGACGGAAGCACCTCTGCGCATGCTCATGAACAATCTTGATCCCGATGTCGCCGAGAAGCCGGGTGAACTCGTCGTGTATGGCGGCATCGGCCGCGCAGCACGCGACTGGAACAGCTTCGACCGAATCGTGGCGGCCCTGAAGAAACTGGAAGGGGACGAAACGCTTCTCGTGCAGTCCGGCAAGCCCGTCGGCGTCTTTCGTACGCATGCGGATGCCCCGCGGGTTCTGATCGCCAATTCCAATCTCGTGCCGCACTGGGCCACCTGGGAGCATTTCAACGAGCTCGACCGCAAGGGCCTCATGATGTACGGCCAAATGACGGCCGGCTCCTGGATTTACATCGGCAGCCAGGGCATCGTGCAGGGCACCTACGAGACCTTCGTGGAGATGGGTCGCCAGCATTACAACGGCGACTTGTCGGGCCGTTGGATCCTCACCGCGGGACTTGGCGGCATGGGTGGCGCGCAGCCGCTGGCCGCCACCATGGCGGGAGCCTCGTGCCTTGCCGTCGAGTGCCAGGCCAGCCGGATCGAGTTCCGCCTGCGCACGGGCTATGTGGACGTTCAGGCTAAGGACCTGGACGACGCCCTCACGATCATCGACCGGGCCTGCAAGGAGAAGAAGGCGATCTCCGTGGCGCTGCTGGGCAATGCTGCCGAGATTCTCCCGGAGATGGTCAGGCGCGGCGTCCGCCCCGACTGCGTTACCGACCAGACATCCGCGCACGATCCCGTCAACGGCTACCTGCCGAAGGGCTGGAGTGTCGGCGATTGGGAGACCAGGCGTGAGACCGACCCGAAGGCAGTGGCGAAGGCCGCCAAGCAATCCATGGCCGAACACGTCCGTGCCATGCTCGCTTTCCACAAGATGGGCGTCCCAACGGTCGATTACGGCAACAACATTCGCCAGATGGCCCTTGAGGAAGGGGTCGCGGATGCCTTCGACTTTCCGGGCTTCGTGCCGGCCTATATCCGTCCGCTCTTCTGCCGGGGTATCGGGCCCTTCCGCTGGGCCGCCCTGTCGGGCGATCCGGAGGACATCTACAAGACCGACGCGAAGGTGAAGGAGCTGCTGCCGGACAACAAGCATCTTCACAACTGGCTCGACATGGCGAAGGAGCGGATCAAGTTCCAGGGCCTGCCCGCCCGCATCTGCTGGGTCGGCCTCGGCGATCGTCACCGTCTCGGCCTCGCCTTCAACGAGATGGTTGCGAAAGGCGAGCTGAAGGCTCCCATCGTGATCGGCCGCGATCATCTCGATAGTGGCTCCGTCTCGTCGCCCAACCGCGAGACCGAGGCCATGAAGGACGGGTCGGATGCGGTGTCCGACTGGCCGCTGCTGAACGCGCTTCTCAACTGCGCCTCCGGCGCCACCTGGGTGTCGCTGCACCACGGCGGAGGCGTCGGCATGGGCTTCTCGCAGCACTCGGGCATGGTGGTCGTCTGCGACGGAACGCCCGAAGCCGCCAAGCGCGTCGAGCGCGTGTTGTGGAACGATCCTGCCACCGGCGTGATGCGTCACGCCGACGCCGGGTACGACATCGCGATCAACTGTGCCAGAGAGCACGGCCTCAACCTGCCGGGTATTCTCGGCTGAATGAAACGATAAGGCGGCCGCTCACGGCCGCCGCTTCCTAGGGAATGGGAGGAACTCATGACGGACATCACTTACAGCGAACGTGGCTCGCGCAACGGTGCGCTGGCCAGGCTCTGCATCTATAGCTTGATCGGCATCTTCGTTTTCTTCGTGCCGGTCACCATCGCGGGCAAATCCACGATCCCGCTCGATCACGCTGCGACGGCAATCTCGACCTATGCACGCCCGGCGGCGATCGCCTTCGTCTGTCTGCTGATCCTTTATGGCGCGATCGCTCCGTTCGTTCGGGGCACATGGCGGAAGGACACGGCGCAGGCCATCTTCTCGGTCCTGCGCGTGCTCGGCGTCGTGCTGACGGCCATGTATCTTTTCGGGATCGGCCCTGCAGCGCTGTTTGCGCCGGACATGCTGCCCTTCCTGTTCGACAAGTTGGTCCTGTCCGTGGGCCTCATCGTGCCGATCGGCGCGCTCGCACTCGGCCTCCTCGTCGGATACGGGCTACTCGAATTTACCGGTATTCTCGTCCAGCCGATCATGCGCCCCGTGTGGCGCACGCCCGGCTGGTCGGCCATCGATGCTGTCGCCTCCTTCGTCGGCAGCTATTCGCTGGCTCTGCTGATCACCGACCGCGTGTACCGCGAGGGAAAATACAATGTCCGTGAGGCAGCGATCGTCGCCACGGGCTTCTCGACTGTTTCCGCCACGTTCATGGTGATCGTCGCAAAAACGCTTGGGCTGATGAATGCCTGGAATCTTTATTTCTGGGCGACCCTGATCATCACCTTTGCCGTTTCGGCGATCACCGCACGGCTCTGGCCGATCGCAGGTTTGGAACACAGCAGAGTACACGAACAGCCTCTGCCCGCAGGGAAGGGCCGGCTGCAGGCCGCAGTAGCGGCGGGCATCGAGCAGGCCAGCGCGGCAAAGAGCCTTCCTGTAACACTGCGCGAAAACTTCGTCGACGGGCTGCGTATGGCGGCCATGATCCTGCCCAGCATCATGGCGGTCGGCCTTCTCGGATTGCTTGCCGCGAAATACACACCGCTCTTCGACGGACTCGGCCTGCTGCTCTATCCCTTCACCTGGGTCGCGCAGTTCGCCGAGCCCATGGCGGTCGCCAAGGCGATGGCTTCAGGACTTGCGGAAATGTTCCTGCCGGCGATCCTCCTGAAGGAGGGGGAGATTGCGGCGCGCTTCACGGCGGCTGTTGTCTCAGTGAGTCAGGTGCTGTTCCTTTCGGCCTCGATCCCCTGCGTGCTCGCGACATCGATCCCGCTCAAATTCCGCGATCTCCTGATCATCTGGTACATCCGCACGGCTCTGAGCATCCTGTTCGCCGCACCTGTGGCCTGGCTGGCTGTCCATATGGGCTGGATTGGCTGAGCCCCGACAAGGCTCTCTGCCTGCGTCTCCTCCAATCAGGTGCACTCCCAGTCCCGCTTCAAGGAGCGGGACTGGACCATCTCGCAGAGAATCGACAGATCCTTGTCGGAGAGGAGCCTCCGTGTCCGACGATGCCGGCTGGCCGCTCCTGCACCGGTGCAGACGCCCGCAACCCGTCGCAGGGGTCATGCATCGATGAATGCCGCGCTCAGACCGCCGGCAGGATCAAGCCGTGATCCTATCGAGCAGGCTGCGCATGAAGGCTTCGCCTTTGGCCACTTCGCTCAGCTCGATGTACTCGTCAGGCTTGTGCGCCTGGTCGATGTTGCCGGGTCCGCAGACCACGGCCGGGATGCCGCCGGACTTCTGGAACAGGCTCGCCTCCGTGGCGAAGGCGACCTTGGACTGGCCGTTCTGTCCGGCGAGTGCCTTGGCGAGCGTCACCACCTCGTCCTCAGGTGCGACGTCGAGGCCGGGGGTCGAGGACAATTCACGCCAGGAGAAGCCAGCATTCGGCGCGACGGCCTTCATCTGTGGCTCCAGCACGTCATGGGCGAAACGCTTCACCTCGGCGAGCAGGACGGCGGGATCCTGCTCCGGGAGATGGCGGAACTCGAAGTCGAACTCGCATTCCGAGGGCACGATGTTGAGCGCCGTGCCGCCGCGGATCACGCCCGTATGTACTGTGGTGTGGGGAACGTCGAAGCCTTCGTCGAACGGCCCTTCCGCCGCGATGCGCCGTGCCATGCCGCGCAAGTAGGCGACCGCCTCCGCCGCATACTCGACTGCGTTCACGCCCTGCGGCGCGAGGGAGGAGTGGCAGGATTTTCCTTCCACGCGGCAGCGGGTCGCGAGCTTGCCCTTGTGCGCGCAGATGACCTGCATCTCAGTCGGTTCGCCGATAATCGCCATGCGCGGGCGTACCGGCAGGGTGTTCAGATGCGCGATGAGCGGACGGACCCCGAGGCAGCCGACCTCCTCGTCGTAGGAGAAGGCATAGTGGATCGGGATCTTCAGATCCGCCTTCGCGAAGGCGGGGGCGAAGGCAAGCGCGATAGCCACGAAACTCTTCATGTCGGCGGTGCCGCGGCCGTAGAGCCGGTCGCCGCGTCGGCTGAGGGTGAACGGATCGCTCGACCAATCCTGACCGTCGACCGGAACCGTATCCGTATGGCCAGAGAGCAGGATGCCGCCGTGATCCTGCGGTCCGATCGTTGCATAGAGGCTTGCCTTCCGGCCGGTCTCGTCGAAGACCAAAGTGCTCTCGATCCCTAAGCCCGCGAGATAATCGCGGATATAGCCGATCAGCTCCAGATTGGAGTTCCGGCTCGTGGTGTCGAAGCGGACCAGATCACGGATGAGGTCGAGGCTGACGAGTTCGTCAGTAGGCATCATGTCTCCAGCTTTCAAAGGAGCGAGCATCTGCTCACTGCATATCGTTCAGATGGCAGGCGGACAGCCGTCCGGGCGCGATCTCACGCAGCGCCGGACGCTCGCTCCTGCAGCGGGGAAGCGCGAGCGGGCAGCGCGGATGGAAGGCACAGCCTGCAGGAGGATCGAGAGGCGACGGAATCTCGCCCCTGATCGGCGCAAAGGTGCGCTTGCGGGTATCGACCCGGGGCGCCTCATCGAGGAGGGCGCGGCTGTAGGGATGGTTCGGTTTGGTGAACAGCTCCGCGCTCGGGGCCACTTCGACGACGCGCCCGAGGTACATGATGACGGCGCGGTCGGCGATGTGTTCGACCACCCCGAGATCATGGCTGATGAAAAGATACGTCAGCCCCAACTCCCGGCGCAGCCCCATGAAGAGATTGATGATCTGCGCCTGGATCGACACGTCCAGGGCTGCCACGGATTCGTCGCAGACGAGAAATTCCGGCTGCACCGCGAGCGCCCGCGCGATCCCGATGCGCTGGCGCTGGCCGCCGGAAAACTGGTGCGGGAAGCGCGCCGCATAGGCCGGATCGAGCCCGACTTTGCGCATGATCGAGGCGACGTAGTCCGTCTGCTCATTGCGGGACACGATACCGTGCACGCGCGGCGCCTCACCGATGATCTCGGACACCCGCAGCCGCGGGTTGAGCGAAGCCATCGGGTCCTGGAAAACCATCTGGATCTTCAGTTTCGCCTGCCTGGCCTCGTCGTGCGGCAGCGCCGCCATGGACTTGCCGCGATAGAGGAGTTCGCCGGAGCTCGGCGGCGTGATGCCCGCCACCATGCGGCCGAGGGTGGTCTTGCCGCAGCCGGATTCGCCCACCAGCCCGACGACCTCGCCCGGCGCGATGGTCAGGCTCACGTCATCGACCGCATGGACGTCGAATTCCTGCACCTTGGCGCCGAGCCGCTTCGCCAGGCGCTCGGCGAAATCCAGCTTGGTGGTGAAGCGCTTGGTCAGATGGGAGAGTTCGAGCATGGGCGTCGCGCTGTCCGACCCGGGCGAGGGCACGGCAGCGAAAGGGGAGGTGGTTGCGGTCATGCGGCGGCCCCTTGCGGGTTGAAGCAGCGCCAGCCATGTCCTCCGTCCGACAGGGGCGGCAGGGCGAGGCAGGCATCGGTGGCGCGCGGGCAGCGCGGCCGGAAGGCGCAACCTTCCGGCAGGTTGAGCAGGGACGGGGTCATGCCCGGGATCTGGGCCAGCGGTTCGCCGCGCCTGTTGCGGCTCGGCACCGAGCCGAGGAGGCCGTGGGTATAGGGATGACGAGCGCCGTCGATGACCTCGACCGCAGTACCGATCTCGACGATGCGGCCGGCATACATCACGGCGATCCGGTCGGCGAGGCCGGACACCACCGCGAGATCGTGCGTGATCCAGACGAGTGCCGTGCCGGTCTCCCGGCACAGTTTCTGCATTTCGAACAGGATCTGCGCCTGGATCGTCACATCGAGCGCAGTGGTGGGCTCGTCGGCGATGATCACGTCGGGCCGATGCAGGAGCGCGATGGCGATGGCCACGCGCTGGCGCATGCCGCCGGAGAACTGGTGCGGGTAGGCGGCGAGCCGCTCGTCGGGCGACGGAATGCCGACGCGGACCAAGGCCTCGCGCGAACGCTCGCGGGCTTCCTTGCGCGAGACCTTTTCATGGGCGAGCACAGTCTCGACCATCTGGGTCTCGATGCTGAGCACCGGATTCAGCGTCATCATGGGGTCTTGAAAGATCATGGCGATGCGGCGGCCGCGCAATTGGCGCAGGCGCTTCTCGCCTGCCGTCACCAGATCCTCTCCGCGATAGCGCACCGCGCCGCCGACGATGCGGCCGGGCGCGTCGATGAGGCCCAGAACCGACATGCCGGTCACCGACTTGCCGGAGCCGGATTCTCCTACGAGCCCAAGAATCTCGCCTCGACGGAGCGTGAAGCTCACGCCGTCCACCGCCTTCGCGACGCCGCCGCGGGTGAAGAAGTGGGTCCGCAGATCCTCGACCTCGAGCACGGGTTCCTGTCGTGTCACGGTCGCCTCCTCAATGTTGCAGGCGCGGGTTGAGGACGTCACGCATCTGGTCCCCGACGAGGTTGATGCTGACGATGGTGACCAGCAGGGCAAGGCCCGGGAACAGGCTGACCCAGAACTCGCCGCTGAGCATGTAGGAGAAGCCCGAGGCAATCAGCATGCCGAGCGAGGGCTCCGTGACCGGCACGCCCACGCCGAGAAACGAGAGCGTCGCTTCGAGAGTGATCGCATGGGCGACCTGCACGGTCGCGACGACGATCAGCGGCGGCAGGCAGTTCGGCAGAAGGTGGCGCAGCACGATGCGCTGCTTCGGCAGAGCGAGGCACTGGGCGGCCTCCACGTATTCCTTGCGCCGCTCGACGAGAGCGGCGCTGCGCACGGTGCGGGCATAATAGGCCCATTGCACGGCGGTGAGCGCGATGATTACCTTGTCGACACCCTTGCCGAGCACCGCCAGCAGGATCAGGGCGATGAGGATCGCCGGGAAAGAGAGCTGGATGTCCACCAGCCGCATGATCGCCGCATCGAGGCTGCCGCCTGCATAGGCCGCGATCATGCCCACCACGAGTCCGATCGCGAGTGCCACGGCGGTGGACGAGAAGCCGACCAGCAGGCTGGTGCGCAGCCCGTAGAGGATCGCGCTCATCAGGTCGCGACCCTGCTCGTCGGAGCCGAGCCAGAAGACGTTGCCGTCCATGTCGGCGCTGCCGGGAGGCAGCATCCCGTTCATGATGTCGAGCTTGCTGAGATCGTAGGGATCCTGCGGGGCGATCAGGGGCGCGAACAGGGCTGAGGAGACGATCAGCACCAGCAGGGCGAGGCCGAGCACGGCCACTCGGCTGTCGAGGAACTCGACGACAAAGCGCTTGAGCGGCGTCTGGACCCTGGGAGCGGCGGCGACGGGGCTTGCAGCGGTCATGCCTTGGCGCCTCCCAGGCGGATGCGTGGATCGAGCAGAGAGTAGAGCAGGTCGACCACGAGGTTGATGACGATGAAGAGGAGCACCGTGACGAGCAGATAGGCCACCACGACGGGCCGGTCGAGCAGCAGGATGCTGTCGATCAGGAGCTTGCCCATGCCAGGCCAGGCGAAGACCGTCTCGGTCACGACCGAGAAGGCGATCACGGAGCCGAATTCGAGGCCGAGCACGGTGACGACCGGGATCATGATGTTCTTGAGGATATGGACGCCGACGATGCGGGCCGGCGACAGACCTTTGGCCCGGGCGAAGCGCACGTAGTCCTGCAGCGCGACCTCGCGGGTGCCGGCGCGAGCGAGGCGAATGACCAAGGACACCTTGAACAGGGCAAGGTTCAGGGCCGGCAGGATCATATGCTTGAGACCGTTGGCCGTCAGGAAGCTGAAGGGAACCCCCAACACCTCCACCGTCTCGCCGCGGCCGCTCGCAGGCAGCCAGCCGAGGGAGACCGCGAAGGCCATGATCAACAACATGCCGACCCAGAAGGTCGGGAGGCTGAAGCCGAGAATCGAACCCGCCATGATGATCTTGCCAGCCTTGGAATCGGGCCTGAGTCCAGCCCAGACGCCGAGCGGGATACCGGTCAACACGGCGATGGTCATGGCGAGCAGCGCCAGCTCCAGTGTCGCCGGGAAGCGTTCGAGAACGAGCTGCACCGCCGGGACCCCGTGAACGAAGGAGATGCCGAGGTCGCCGGCGAGTGCGTTCCTGGCGAAGGCCAGGAACTGCTCGTGCATGGGCAGGTCGAGCCCGAGGCGTGCAATGGCGGCGGCGCGCTCGGCCTCGTCGGCCTCCGGGCTGATCAGCACGTCGATCGGGTTGCCGATCGCGAAGATGCCGGTGAAGACCAGGACGGACATGATGGCGACCACGATCGCGCTTTGGGCGATGCGCCGGATCAGGAAAACCAGCATCTCGAATTCCACATGGCGGACAGGATTGGAGCGGGGGCGGCAGATGCCGCCCCGGCCGATGGCGATTACTTGGCCGAGCGAACGGCGTAAGCCAGGGTGTACTGGTCTGCGCGCGGCTCGTAGCTCAGGCCCTTGCGCATGGCCCACGACGTGACCTCGTAATGCAGCGGCACAAGGGCGACATCGTCGACCGCGGTTTTCATGGCTTCCGCCAAGAGCTTCTCACGCTCCTTGTCGTCGACGGTGGCAAGCGCCTTCGTGAGCAGGTCGTCGAGCTTCGGATTGGAGTAGCCGGTGTAGTTCGTCGGCCCGAAGCCTTTTTCCTTGATGCGGGTGGCGACCAGCGACTTCAGGGGCGACGAAGCCTCGCCGGTGGCGGCGCTCCAGCCCCCGAGGAAGACGCTGAACTCGCCCTTGTTGCGGCGGGAGAAGAAGACGTTCACCGTCGCGGCATCGACCTGGGTCTTGATGCCGATGCGGCTGTACATCTGGGCGACCGCCTGAGCGATCTTCTCATCGTTGATGTAGCGGTCGTTCGGCGTGCCGATAGTGAGCTCGAACCCGTTGGGATATCCGGCTTCCGCGAGCAGCTCCTTCGCCCTCTTGGCATCGTAGGAGAATTTCAGATCCGGGTTGGTGCCGAACAATCCGGGCGCCAGGAGCTGGGCTGCGGGTTCCGCGGTGTCGTTCATGATGCGCTTGACGATGGCCTCGCGGTCGATCGCCATAGACATCGCCTGACGGACGCGGATGTCGCGCAGCGGGTTCCTGTCGTCGGTGCCTTTGATCGTCGGCGTCTTCTCGGCCTGGTCGAGGGCGAGATAGATGATGCGGTTCGACAGGGTCTCGACGACCGAAATCTTGGGATCCTTGCGCAGCCGCTCGAGATCCTGCAGCGGCGGTTCGTCGACCAGATCGACGTCACCGGCGAGCAGCGCCGCGACGCGCGGGCCTTCGCTGGTGATCGGGCGGAATGTCACCTTGTCCCATTCGGGCTTCTCTCCCCAGTAGTCGGGATTGCGATCAAGCACGATCCGCTCACCCTTGCGGTACGCGGCCAGCTTGAACGGGCCGGTGCCGATGGCGAGGGAGCCGTCGTTGAAGGCCTGGGTCGAGGGCCAGGAATCGGCCTTGCAGCCGGCCTTGTCGAAGGTGACCGTCTCGCCGCCGGCGGCCTTCGCCGAGATGATTCCGAACGTGGTCAGTTCGACGGGCAGCAGCGGGTAGGGCGCGGCGGTCCTGATGATCAGCGTGTGGGGATCGGGCACCTCGATGGAGTCGATGCCCTTGGTATAGAGCGTGAACGAGGACGGGCTGTTGGCAACGTTCGGAATGCGGCAGACCGTGTAGACGAAGTCCTGCGCCGTGAACTCCGTGCCGTCGTGGAATTTCACGCCCTTGCGGAGCTTGAACTCCCAGGTCTTGTCGTCGATCGTCCGCCAGGATTCCGCGAGAGCCGGGATCAGGCGCTGCTTCGCGTCCTGATCGACCAGAGATTCAAAGATGTGACGGCGGACCGTGTTGTTCGGCGTGAGGTTATGATAGTGCGGGTCGAGCGCGCTCGGTTCGGCGGCGGTGCCGATGCGAAGTTCGGCGGCCGAGACTTGACCTCCAAGAAGCACGGCGGCGAAAGCGCCGGCAAGGATAGATAGCTGCTGTTTCATGACCTCTCTCTGGTATGTGGCTCAAAGCGCATCTCTGACGGTATTATTATTGAATTACGATGTCAGTTACCGCATTGCGATAAAGATGTAGCGCAACGCGATCATCTCATCTACAATAGCCAAGCTTGTCAAGGACTGCGGAGGGCAGGATCCTGCCAAGCGCCGCTGGAGGAGAGTTGTCTTGACATCGCGCAGGCGTGTTGGAGCGCCAGATCCGGTTGAGAAGAACGGCGCTCCCAAAAACGTTTCCCAAACGCCCGCCCTACGTGAAGATCCGCAGTTCATAGCCTCGCTGGCGAAGGGCTTGGGCGTCCTGACGGCCTTCGGTGGCGGGTGGGATTCTCTGGGTCTGCGCGAAATCGCCGTTCGATCCGGCATCAGCATGGGAGCAGCTCAGCGGATCACGCACACGCTGGTCCATCTCGGCTATCTCCGAAAGGATGAAAGGACGCGCCGCTACCGGCTTCGCGCGCGTATGCTCGACTTCGCGTATCACTATCTCCATGCGAGCCCGCTCTATGAGGTCGCCATCCCGTTCGTCGCATCTGCGCGCGACGAGTGCAGGGAGACTGTGAACGTCGCCGAGTTGGATGGTCCGGAAGTGGTCGCGGTCATCCGCATGCCGAGCCAACGGTACATGAATCCAACGTCGACCATCGGGCGCCGGCTACCGACCTTCTGCACAGCCGGCGGCCGGGCGCAACTCGCATGGCTGCCGCCGGAGGAAGCCGCGGCCATCCTCGACTGCACCGAATTCCGGGCGCGCACGCCGCATACGATCATTGATCGAGGGGAGGTGGAGCAACGTCTCGCGGCTGCGCGACACGATGGTTTCGCGCTCGTCTACGAGGAGGTCAATCTCGGCGAAATCGCCCTTGCGGCGCCGATTCTCGACGGCAGCGGCCGTCCTTTGGCTGCCGTTGGGATTTCCACATCGACGGCCGACTGGACCGCCGAGAACGCGCGAGAGCGCCTCGCACCGGTTGTGATGCAGACCGCGCGCCTGATCTCGCGTTCGCTGCAAGGATGGAAGCCGTTCTGAGCTTCTCCCCAGGTGCAGACGCTGCAGAGGCTCATATCGGGTACAGGGCCACCCAATCACCAATGGAGCGTCGGAGGCCGCCGCTCTTCTGAAGAGGACGGATCGCGCCGAAACTCCTCACCTGAAGGCGGCATATGGCGGAAAAGCCCGCGGCAGGAACGGAGCATCGGGCGAACGGGGTTGATTCTCCGGCAATATCGTATATGCATCAGTCCGATGCAGGCTTCATCTGCTGGTTGGGGAGGATGCTATGTCTTATGACACCCTCTTCCAATTGGGGATGGGCTCAGTTTTACTGAATGCCTCCCAAACGGAAGATGCTCTTGCCAGGCACGCTGCCGCGTGCGTTGAGGCAATCGACGTTGCGATGCAAGGCCGAGAGCTCGGCTTTGCCGAGTTGGCCGTCGCCGCTCTGTTCCGTGCAGAGAAGAAGAGTCGGGGCAACAGCGCTAAAGCGCTGATGTAAGGCGCGTTCGCCCGCTCTCAGGCAACATTCCAAAGCCATACACCTTCCAAAGTGCAGCTCGAGGTTTCGAGGCACCGAAGGAATTTTTTATACTCGTTTCCAGAAGCGGAACGACTGAACGAACCGCCTGGACCGGCTCAGGCGACACACGCCCGTACATAGCGGTCCAGCCTTGCAAGCCCCTGCCCATCCAAAGTCTGGCGGCAGACGCGTCGTTAACAGGAGCCCGCATTGATGCTTCAAACGCCTTACTACCTTATCGACAAGAGCACTCTGCTCCGCAACATGCGCATCATCCAGCAATTGCGCGAGAATTCTGGCGCGAAGATACTGCTTGCTCTGAAATGTTTCGCCACATGGTCGGCTTTTGATCTCATGCGCGAATACATGGATGGCACCACGTCCTCGTCACTCTTCGAGGTGAAGCTGGGCCACGACAAGTTCGGCGGCGAAACCCACGCCTATAGCGTCGCCTATGCCGATCATGAGATCGACGAAGTCATCGCCCATGCAGACAAGATCATTTTCAACTCGCTTGGCCAATTCGAA
Organism: Microvirga sp.; assembly: GCA_031181145.1. Lineage (GTDB taxonomy): Bacteria > Pseudomonadota > Alphaproteobacteria > Rhizobiales > Beijerinckiaceae > Microvirga. The sequence goes on along the minus strand of JAPSLB010000018.1, from coordinate 2,423 downwards.
CGCTTTGCAGATAAAACGGCTGCATTGAGCCGCGGCTTGCGTCTCAACCCGCAGGTCAGCGCATCGAGCTTCGACCTTGCAGATCCGGCCCGTCCCCACAGCCGTCTCGGTGAGTGGGATGTATCGAAGGTCGAGGCGATCGTGAGCCGCATCGACGGGTTCATGATCCACAACAACTGCGAGAATGCGGATTTCGGTCTCTTCGATCGGCTCCTGACCCGGGCCGAGGAAACGTTCGGTTCCCTTTTCGAACAGGTCGAATGGATCAGCCTTGGCGGCGGCATTCACTTCACGGGGGAAAACTATCCTCTCGAGGATTTCTGCAAGCGCCTGAAATCCTTCGCCGAACGTTACGGCGTGCAGGTCTACCTAGAGCCCGGCGAGGCGGCGATCACGAAAAGCACAACTCTCGAAGTGACGGTTCTCGACACGCTGTTCAACGGCAAGAACCTCGCCATTGTCGATAGTTCCGTCGAAGCGCACATGCTTGATCTCCTGATCTACCGGCAGAGCGCAAAAGTCTCCCCGGACGCCGGCCGCCATCAGTACATGATTTGCGGAAAATCCTGTTTGGCGGGGGATATCTTCGGCGAATTCCACTTCGACCGCGAGCTGAAGCCGGGTGACCGCATCTCCATCCAGGATGCCGCCGGCTACACCATGGTGAAGAAGAACTGGTTCAATGGCGTGCGGATGCCATCCATTGCGGTGCGTGAACTCGACGGCAGCGTGAAAACGATCCGCGAGTTCACGTTCGACGATTACCTCACGAGCCTTTCATAAGGCTCTCCCCTCGACCCCAGGAAGGAGCAGCAAGCTGAAATGAAGAAGAATGTTCTCATCATCGGGGCAGGCGGCGTCGCCCACGTCGTGGCCCACAAATGCGCACAACACAACGACCTGCTCGGCGACATTCACATCGCTTCGCGCAGCGTCGAGAAGTGCGGGGCGATCGTCGACTCTGTCCGCGAAAAGAAGAGCATGAAGGTCGGCGGCGTTATCGAGTCTCATGCCCTGAACGCTCTGGACGTGGAGGCGACGAAGAGATTGATCGAAAGCACGCGCTGCCAGATCGTGGTCAATGTCGGCTCCGCCTTCATCAACATGTCGGTGCTTTCGGCCTGCATCGCGACAGGTGCGGCCTACATCGATACGGCGATCCACGAGGATCCTCTGAAGATCTGCGAGACGCCGCCGTGGTATGGAAACTACGAGTGGAGGCGTCGGGAGGAATGCGCTGCGGCGGGCGTGACGGCCGTCCTCGGCGCCGGCTTCGATCCGGGCGTCGTCAATGCCTATGCGGCGCTGGCAAGGGACGAATATTTCGACCGGATCGATTCGATCGACATCGTCGACGTCAATGCCGGCGATCATGGGCGCTGGTTCGCCACGAACTTCGATCCGGAGATCAATTTCCGGGAGTTCACGGGTCAGGTCTGGTCATGGCAAGACAAGCAGTGGACGTCCAACAGGATGTTCGAGATCCGCAAGGACTGGAACCTTCCGGTTGTCGGCACGCGGACGACCTACATGACCGGCCATGACGAGATCCATTCCTTGTCGAGGAACCTTGACGTGCCGAATATCCGCTTCTGGATGGGCTTCGGTGAGCGGTACATCACTGTGTTCACGGTGCTGAAGAACCTCGGGCTGCTGTCGGAGCAGCCGATCCGAACGGCGGAAGGTCAAGAAGTGGTTCCGCTCAAGGTGGTCAAGGCCGTTCTACCCGATCCGTCCTCGCTTGCGCCGGATTACACCGGCAAGACCTGCATCGGCGATGTGGTCAAGGGCGTGAAGGATGGCAAGGAACGCGAGATCTTCATCTACAACGTGGCAGATCATGAGGAAGCCTATCGGGAAGTCGGCAGTCAGGCCATATCCTACACCGCCGGCGTGCCGGCCGCCGCGGCGGCGATCCTGATCGCGAACGGTGACTGGGATGCCGGGAGAATGGCCAATGTCGAGGAACTCCCGCCGAAGCCCTTCCTGAGCCTGTTGAGCACGATGGGTCTGCCAACGAGGATCAAGATCGGCGACGTGGACGAGGAACTCGTCTTCGCCGGGAAGGTGCAGCCCGCGAAGGCAGCGTAAAACCCAGAGGCCCTTAGTCTTATGCGAAGCCGACAGGGAGTGCCGGCCCAGGCATTCCCTGTCACGAATGCGGTTCTAAACAGTCTGAACCGAAAGCCATGGACGGTAGCCTATCGCCTCGCAGGTTCTCGGTTCTCTCGACTTGGCTAGGACCGCCCCATGACCTCAGATCGGGGCAGCTCGTGAGCAACCGATCCCTCTCCGGGCCGCCTGGCCTTGGCTGGTGCGGGGAGGGGGCGGCTTGCGAGTTTTCTTTGGGTTTTGAGTGTTGGGTTTTGATGCGGGGAGGCGCTGGCGGGTGTTGCTCGGAGGGGGTTGCTCGGGCTTTGGAC
>JAPSLB010000017.1 GCA_031181145.1 Microvirga sp. | reverse complement strand
GAAGGTGCTCAAAGCGCTGCCGGTTGTCTTTTTCCATCACGAACCGCAGATCAATGCGCCGGTTTACGCCCCATGCCTGCGGGGTATTGGTTTGGTCGATCGGCCGAGCGGACGAATAGCCGGATACCGATAGGATCTCCTGACCGTCGCGGTTGAGAAAATTTCTGAGTTCCGGCGCGCTCGTGATCATTTCCCGATAGGTGTTCGCGGCGCGTGCAGTGGAGAGCTGCCAATTTGTCCGATCGTCTCCGCGAACGTCGGTGTGCCCTTCAATGAAAACTGTCTCGATCACCGGTCGATCGGTTTCAGTGCACACTCGTCCGCCTTCTCGGAAACGGCAGGCAACGTAGTTACCTAAGATCTGCTGAAGGACTCTCGCGATGGTCTCAACGTTCGTGCGTGCCAGGCCGTCGAGTTCGGCGAGACCAGTTCCGAAACGTACGGCGTTTTCGGTGATGCGCAGAACATCACTCTTTGGACTGATCACAACATCGATATTGGCTGCCGCAAGCTGTTTCTTGATGTCCTCGAGAAGCCGCCGGCGCACAGCTTCCGACTGGTCAAGCGCGGCGATCTCCCGGCTTACGTCCGCCTGCAACGCCTGGACCCTTGCCGCGACACGTTGCGCCTCCTCGATTGCCCCTTCCTGAACATCGGCTTTGGTCCGAAAATCGAGGGCAAAGACCATCAACATGATGATGAAGATGAAGAGAACTCCCACCATCATATCCGTCATGGAGATGAAGTAGTTTTCTCCCTCGTCGGTGGCGTGGGCGTTATCCTCGACAATCATCCTGTTGACCTCCCGTTATTCGGCGGCCTGGGGCATGAGTGTCATCCGCAGCCTCTCGACCTCTTCTCCGAGCGCCGCGGCGTTATCGTTCAAATCAGTCAAGAACGGATTGAGCTTGTCGATCGCCGCGGCGAAGCCTTCGTCGATCTGGGACACCCGTTCGCTGAGGATTTGGCTCTGGTTTTGAGCTGCGGCCGCAAGGGATTTGAGGGCCTCGGCAAGGCTCTTGTCGACGTTCTCAAACCGCTCGGCATAGTTTGCCCAGGTTGAGGCGAGTTGGTCATTGTGATGCGTCAGAGCTTCAGCGAGCGCCCGCGAGGAGGCTTGGCCTGCATCGAGTGCCACCACAGAGCGCGCGATGGCCTCTGCCATTTTGTCGGTCGCGCCTGCGATCCGCTCACCTGATTGGACAAGTGGCGCGGACGCAATGCGCACATCTTGGGCGGTCTTACTGAACGCATCGGCGGCTGCCCGGGACTGGGTCGTAGCTTCGCGTACTGCGTTGCCTTGCGCTGCGAGTGACGTCTCCGTCGAGCGCATGGCGTTGGCAAAGCGCTCAACCTCATCGCTAATTGCCCGCAGGGCCTCGGCAAGGCCTTCCCGCAGTGCCTGTGCGGCATGCGCCGAGGCTTGTCCGACCGCTTCGGCTGCACTGGCCTGGGCGGCTGCCACACGCTCGCGCGTTTCGTCGATCTGGCGTGCCATATCCTGCTGAAATCCACCCAGCCCGCTGCTGAAGGCTGAGACTTGTCCTTCCAGTCGCTCCAGCACGCGGCCCATGGCCTCCTCAACCCGCGCCGAGGCTCCCGCGGCCGCCCGGCCGAGGTCCTCATCAATCTTGCGGTTGGCCTGCTCCATCGTCTCGCGGAGGGCCGCAACGACGTCGACAAACGCGGCTCGGCTTTGCTCGGAGCTGGCTCCCAGCTTATCGCCAGCCTCGGAGACTAGCCGATTCAAGTTTTCTGCCGCTTCGGACATGCGACGTCCGAAATCCTCGCCGCTGCCGTGGATGCCGCGCTGAGCCTCCAAAAGGGCACCTTGCATCGCCTGGAGCGTCCCTGCGAGTTCGCGCAGCTCGGCCCCGGCGCCTCCTTGAACGCTCTCAGTAAACTTTGTCACAAGGTCGGAGATGCCCGACTGGCTATTGTCCGCAAGACGGCCCACGGCCTGATCGATGCTTGCTGTCACGGGGGCAATGGCTGTCGCGAAGGCTGCTTGGATTTGAGGCGAGATGTTCTCGCCCATCCGGGCAAAGAAGTCCGCCGAGTTGATCTGCTTGAGCTCTGTCAGCTGCCCCGCCATGGTCTCGTTCATTTCAGCGGCGATTGATTGCGGGGCTGTGTATCGGAGCACCCCTTCCACGGCGTGGCAGAATTTGTCGAGCGAGCCCTCAATCCAGACCGTATAGAGTTTGAAGAGAAAGGAGAGGGCGATTGAGGCGCCAAGGCCCGCAATAGAGGTCGCGAACTTGAAGGTCGCAACCTGCAAGAGCTCCCGTGTCGCCGTTTGCATCCCGTTGGCGTCGGCGCTGTTGACGGCGACTGCGGCCTTGTTGAGCGCCAAAACGAGGCCAATGAACGTCAGCAGAAGCCCGATACCGACGAAATAACCGGGAATGCTGCCGAGGAGCTTGAGGCCGATCAGCCGCTCGCGAGCGGCGTTCATATTGATAAAGACTTGCGGCCGCACCGTATTCCGATAAACGCCACTCTCGTCCTTGGGTGGAACAAGCGTTTCGTCGAACTCCCTCCACGCGTGTCCGATCAGGGGATGGCGCGTCAATGCCTTATAGGTGTCAGGGTAGGTGGCGGCAAAAGCTCCCATGCTTTTGGGGCGCTCGACCTGTTTACGGATCGACCAGAGCGACAGCGGGACCAAGAGCGCGTGAAGCACAAGAAAAGCAACCGCGAGGCCTAGGGCACAGGCGCTCAACCCAGCGGCAAGGGCGAAGGCGAATTCCTGTGTGCTAACTTTGGCTAAGTTTCCAGCCGCGGCCTCACGCAACGTGTCTTGTATCAAAGTTGCGTCTAGCCAGGGCCAAAGCTGCCCCAATCCCCAAATGACTGATAGGATCACTGCCCAAAACACGACAGCGCGAACAATGCCGTTCCAAAGGAACCGCGAAGCAAAGAACATCATAGATCAGAACGCCCCCCACGAAGCGGCTGCTTTTTATTGTTTCTTCAGTCTACTCGGAATCTTTTTCGGTGTCAGGTCTTTGTTCTGCTCCTAAGGGTAGGGCACGGGCGAGGCACATTGTTGCAGCCGTAGGCAGAACCCGATCGAGCCAGCCTGAAGGATCGCGTCCCAACTATCACGCTCGTAGGGGATTGCTGTTACTTTGATGGGCAACGTTGAGTGTTTGGCAGTGCCGACAACTTCGGCGGTACACGGGTTAAAGAGCCTGATCTTAGTCCGATAGCGCGTCAGCCAGGTGCCAGATCTGGTCCGAACAAGGGACAGCAGTTCGTCAACAGCCGTTTCCACTTGATAAGCAAATTAATACAACGTTAAGTGGCGCTGCTTGACGGTGCCGAAGCTCAGTCATCTGCGCAGCCATCATACGGGAGAGGGACTGCCACAGATCTGGAGACCGCTTATTTTGTCTAGGACACGCGAGCCGATGGTTGTGAACGATTTGGGTGGCCCTTCAGATGCAGCTGACACGACGCGCTCTTTACGACCTCGTTTGGAGCAAGCCGATGACCAAAGTCGCGGCTGAGTTTCAGATCTCCGATGTCGGCTTAGCCAAAATCTGTGATAGGCATCGCGTTCCCACTCCGCCCCGGGGGTACTGGGCGAAGGTCGAGGCCGGGCAGAAGGTCAAGCAGGCACTGTTTGTGTAGGTTGATGACCCACTCCTGGATCGCATCGAAATCAATGGCGGTCTCGCGCAGCTTCCAGAATCGGTCAGGGAGCTCGTCGTGCGCCATAAAGCGGATCGCGCTGAGCGAAGAGCTGCAGAGCGCAAGGTCTTCACCCCGCCCGTCGAGCTGGCGCCGCCGAAAACTGTAGGTGACCTTCACCCTTCCGTCCGCCAGACCGCGAAGACCTTGCGCAGCCGCTCTGCTCAGGATGGTGAGATCGCCCGTGCGTTCGGCGAAGGGCTATGTGGGATCGAGATTGGCATTCCGTCGATCGAAAGGGCAATCGCACTCCTTGACGTGCTGGCATATGCCCTCGCTGAAAGGGGACTGCAGATCGAGCCAACCGGCAATCATATGAGGATTGTCAGCGGACAGGAGAAGGCGGAGTTCAGCCTCAAAGAGGTGACACGGACTGTGCCTCACGAGCCAACAGAAGTTGAACTAGCCGAAGAGGCAAGGAGACAGAAGCGGCGGGAGCGGTACTGGCGTGGCGAAATTGCATGGGACTATTCATTTCAGGGACATGCTTGGCCTGAAAAGGATATCTTTCGAACAGGGAAGCTGTTTCTTCAGATCGACGGCTATGGTGATGGTGTCCGCCGGAAATGGGCTGACGGCAAAACTCAGACAATGGAGACGCTCATTCCGTCCATCGTGCAGGGCTTCGAGATTCTAATCGCTGCCCGCAGGGCCGAGCGGGAGAGGCGTGAGGAGCGGGAGCGCAAGTGGCAGGAACACTGTAGGAGAAGAGAGCTGGCCAAAGCCCGGATCAAAAGGGAGGCCGATCGAACTCCGTTTATAGACAGTCTCGTTGATACGCATCGAGAGATTATCCGCTTGCAGACATGGCTGGCGTACAATCGGCCTATTGCAGAGCAAAGACCCGGCAGCGCATATCGGCGCATGGTCGAATGGGTTCAGGCAAGGCTGGACAGACTTGTTGCTAGTGTCGAGCCCGATGGGATCGAAATGCAGCTGGCGGAGAACAAGCTCTTTCCTGATCCGGAGAACGACGAGCTTTATGATCCGCTTGGTGATCCGGGAGAGAAGTACTACTGGCAGATCGATTAAAGTTATTCATCGGGTTATGTCTATGAAGTGATAGGCGCTGTGATCGATGTAAATTTCGGAAAAAGGACACTCCTTCAAGCCAATGACAAGACCCTGGATCGGCATCTTGACTGAAGGGTGAGAGGTCAAGTCGACGCCAGGATTAGGTTCACGATTTCGTGATCTTTTGGTTTGAGAACTCAGTCCGAAGGGCTGCTATCAGCACTATTCCTACGAATCCTGCACAAATCATCCCCGCTCTGCCTCAATCCTCCTGCCATCAGGGACATCTCTCGTGCTGCTCGGCTAAACAGAGCCGACCGCTCTTCAGGTAAGCGTCTGCCTGCATTACCCTTTTCTCAGATCGATCAAGCGGCGTCTGCCGAGCCGTTCCCTTGTGCCGCGCAGGGAGCGAGCCGGCCATTCTGAGGAAAACATGAGCACACAACCGCTCGATGACGATAACATCCACCTAGAGTGGCTCGACGAGTGGCTGAAGAAGGGGGAGGCACTTCCCTCCGACGACAACGAAAGCCACGAAGCATTCGTGCCAAACCTCGCCGGGATAAGCGCCTCCGACGCACCTCTGCGGGCTGCTCCGCAGAGCAGGAGCCCGGCTGCTCCAATGCAAGCATCGGCCATGTCCGATGCTTATGGGCAGCCATTGCCAGCATGCACATGGGAGGATCCCGATGTCTCCTTCCTTGAGCCACGGCGCCTCTGTGGTCAGATGATACCGCTGAAGGACCTCGGCTCGGGAACCAGCAATCTCTTGCAGAGCATCGTGGCCGCCCTCGGCGCTCCTATGGTTTATGCGCTGCTTGCGCTCCTCGTCTCGACAGCGACTATCTTCGGCTGCGCGCGTCGCATCCGGGTGACCAGCGGATGGGTCGAGCCTGGCTTGCTCGGAGGGATCCTAGTCGGACCGCCGGGCGCACTCAAATCCCCAACATGCGACGCTTTTGTCAGAGCGCTGTTCATGATTGAGGCGCACGAGGGACAGATGCATCACGAGCATTGTCAGCGTCTGGCGGATGCTCGTCTGGTAGCAGCTGTGCGGGACAAGGTTTATAGCCAGGAAGTCCACCGGGCGGTTCTTGCTGGCGCTCCGCCGCCGCCGCGCTTGCATGTCATGGCAGCCGATTTACGGGATCCTCCTGCGCCTGCTCTGGTCTCCACCTCAGGAAGTCCGGAAGGACTCCGTCAACGCGCGGCGCAGTCGCCGTCCGGCCTGCTACTGTGGCGCGACGAACTCGCCCGCCTGAATCAGGAGATGAGTCGGTCTGGTCTGCTGCGGGCGCTCCTACTCAGCGCACTCGACGGCCGGGCCGAGTCGGTTGATCTCGTCTCGCGCGAGCGACTGGAAGCCGCCAACTTGTCATGGACCCTTCTCTCGACGGTCCAGCCAGAAGTACTCTCGACCCTGACACGTGGCGCAGACGATGGATTTTGGCCGCGCCTCCTTTGGGCTACGGCTGATCGGTCAGACATGACAACCCCGGACGGGTCCGCAATCCCGGCAGAACAAATCCATGTGTTGTTCAGGAAGATGCGAGCCTCACTGGGTACCATCACCTGGGGGCGAAACCTTGCCCCGGTCGAAATGGCGTGCACGCCTCAAGCCGCCATGGCGCTGGTCGATGCTCGGAAGCGGTGGGAAATACAAAGCGCGATCGAAACAGGAGCGCTCGCTTCGGCCTATGCAAAAGCAGGTGGATTGGCGACGCGGATCGCGCATGCGCTTGCCCAGATCGAGTGGGCCTCATCTCCTCAGTCAGATCCCCTTCGTGAAATCGCGCATGAGCCTGTCACAGGTGCCATCGCGCTGATGGACGAGGTCTTTCTGACCGGAGCACGGGGCGTGCTGTCCATAGCGACACCGCCTGCTGAAGAAGCGGCTGCTCGAGAGCTCGTCGACGTCATCGTTCGTCGTGGGCTGGACCACTTCTCTCCCCGCGACGACATCCAACGCCGCGTTGGAGGCCCCTTGTCACAAAGCAAGACGCTCGCCGATGCCATTCGGCGGCTGGAAGCGGCCGGTCTGGTGCGCACCGAGACGGTCCCGAGCGGGCCTGCAGGAGGTGCGCCCCGCACGCGGATCATCGTGAACCCGCGGCTCCATCAGGCCGCTGCCACCCGGCGCTGACAGCTGACAGAACTGACAGAACCTGCGGAGCGATCAGCGCCCCGCAGGCTCAACGTGTGAGCCGCAGTTGCGTGTTCATCCAAGCCCAAAGGCATCCCGTCTGTGTGGGCGCACGTGATCCAAGGAGAATGCCTTGTGATCCCTGACCTTGGCAACGATCTCCCGATCCGCGGGTTTGGTGAGTACCGCTCTGATCCACAGACCCGACCGCGCACGGGCATAGTGACGCGTATGCGTCCGGGTCGTGCCATGGCCGACCTGCGCTGCGATCTCAGCCGGAGCAACGCCCGCGCGACGCAGAGATGCGATGCAGCTATGCCGCGTGCCGTACAGACACAGGCGCCGGACACCCAGCTTCCGGCAGGCGTGCGCGATCCGCTGCCTCAGACGATCCATTTCGGCCAGAAACGCCGCTTTCGACTCCGCCGCCCACTCATGCAGGTAGTCGAGGAGGAACTCGAGGCGGCGGCGTGCATCCTCGCTCCAGAAGACGAGGCGGATCGGGCGCACGTCGGCTAGACCCCTTCCGTTGGTCATTTTGGCGCTGCGGACATGCAGGATATCGCCATACAAGACTGCATCACACCACTCGACGGGACGAAGGCCTAAGATCGAATTGACGAGCAGAAAGTATGATGCAGCCTCATCCCGTGAGTCGGTCTTCGGCTTTGCCAGGAGAAATCGGGTGACAGCGCCGATTTCCTCAAGGGTGGCGTCCTTGACCTTGAGGCTACTCGTCCTCTTGACGGCGTAGCGTCCTTTCGGTGGCGGAGCTCTTTCATCAAGGCGGGCCCGGAGCCTGGTCGCCTCCGCTTGAGAGATCTCTCCTGCGAGGAGGGCATCGTCGATCATGATGAGCCACGCCTGACGGTGGAAGCGTAGGCTCGCCGCTGAATAGTATCTCTGGTGGCGATCACAGTACCACTCAAGGCAGCTCTCCAGGTCGAGACCCGGCTGACCTGACTTCCTGCGAGCGCGCTTCAACAGCTTCGCACCCTTTCGCCGGTACTGGGCTTTGGTGTCTGAGGTACGGGAGACCTCACGCTCTGTCGCGTCACGGGTCGGCGTCTTGGTCATGTCCGGTCTCCAGAAAAATGGGCAGCGCGCCCGTTACTGGAGATGACCACACGCCGACGAAAGGGACACGAGATTCACGTTGTTTTTCTTTGCCCTGGGAACGGAGGATGCTCGCCTATCAACACGGCGGCTCAAGCCCTGCCGCATGTGGGGCAGGGCTTGGCTGTCGAACCGATCACCCATAGCATCGGCGACGGTCATTGCCGCGTGGCGTACATACTCCGTGCATCGAGTATCACCTGCACTAGGCGACGCAGGGCTCGGATCGACCCACCTGCCCAGTGGACGTGTAAGAGTTCGATTTCCTCTCCCGTCAGGGGCTCGGCCCATCGCTCATCCAGGGCACGGGTTCGGTACAGATCACGTGCGAGGGAAGACGCCAATGCCGCAAGATGATCGGGGCCAGGCGCCGGAACCTTGATGATTCTCACCCGGTCGATGAGTGGTCTGCTCAAAGGGGTCAGGGTATTTGCTGTCAGAAGAACATTGAGTGCCGACAGGTCGACAGCCGTCTCTAAGAACGGGTCGAGAAAGCTCGCGGCTCGCTGCGGCTCCAAAAGGGCCAACAGCGCGCCTCGGATGTCTCCATTTCGGGTGCTGCCGCCGACTTTATCCACCTCATCAATGATGAGGCCAGGATTAGCTATCTTATGCTCAAGAAGAAGATCCCAATGGCGGCCAGGGGCTGCGTTCCCCCATTTTCGGGAGGTGCCAAAAACCATTCCGTCGAAAACTGAGGCTCCGTCGATCACGCAGCATGGCGCGCCAAGAGCATGGCAGAAGGCGGTCGCGAGGCTGGTTTTGGCGATGCCGGGATCGCCTAAGAGAAGAATTGGAGATTGGAAGCGTAGAACGCCTCCTAGCGTAACGTTCATCAGGAGCTCGTCGATCACTCCTGTGAGATGTGGGAACCTTGGCACGAGACGCCGCCGCACAGCTGCCAGGTCGGAAGTGGGTAGGAGCGGGAGCGGCTTTCCCGCAATCGCCTCAAACGCCGAGAGTGCGTGCTTTGCCTCGCGGCTCGTGGCCAGTGGAAGGCGGGGCAAAACCACCAGCCCCGGACCGACTGGCTCGGTGAGCACCTCTCCTGCAGACACCAGCGAGTTAGCGTTCGGGTCTACCTCCGACTGGACCCCGGCGATGTCAGGGTCGTCCTCCTGACGTCTTGTGTCGAAGCGGACGAGAAGATCGTGCACGATCTGATGGGCAGGAAAGAAACTTGAGGTCTGTCCCTCGCCACCCAGCCAGGCGCGCCAGCACAGCACGAGGAGCCGGGCCCGCTGGAACAACTCCGGCGTGACGGCATCTCCGTCGAGTGCATCCACGAGGCGGGCGAGCTTTCCGACGACGCTGCCGGCATAGGGCGTGCGATCGGTGGACGTGGCGAGCGTCAGGTAGGCGACATCCTCCGCCAGGCGGGCAAGGCCCGGCGCATTCCTCTCGACCGAGCGCTCATCGAGCAGCTGCGCGAGCGTCTCGCCGTCCTCCTGGCCGCGCGCCCAGTCCTCGGCGGCCTGTGCCAAGGCCGGCACGCCGCGCGCGATCTCACCCGCCACGGCCCGGCGGGCCTCATAAGGCCGCAGAGTCGGGTTGAGGGCTAGCTCGACGAGCCGCGGGTAAGGGGAGAGTGGCGCCACTTGTGTGGCCTGAAGCTCGTCCAGGCTGATCTCGTCGGAAGAGGACCGCCTCTTCAGGGCGGCGATGCGGGACGGCGTGCCCCGATAGACGGCTGCGGTGCGGCTTTTCGAAGTCTCGCTTTTGGACATGGATATGCTCCGGACAGCCCAGGGCAGCCGGCCTCAGGACGAGGCCGGTGTGCCACAGGTGGGGGCAGGAAAGGCGGGCGGATCAGTGGGCCAGCGTCAGCTCGGCCGATGTGGCGAGCATGCACTGGAGCGAGCGGCGGCGCGGCGTCAGCACCGGGCAGCCGGCATCCGCCAGCAACGAGCGGGCATCGGCCAACAGGATCTCTGTCACAGCGCCCTTGCTCGATGATGCCGGGAGCCGCAGTGGCCCGACGCCCGCGTGCAGCTTGGCGCTTTCGACCCGCTCAACCTCATCGCTGAGCACCTCCTGGAAGGCGACGACGTCGGACTTTTCCCAGTGCCGGGTGCGGTTCACGATGATGTAGAGCTGATCCGCCCATGTGAGGGAGCGGTCATAGCGGTGGTCGCCAAGGCGCGGCCATGGTTTTGATGCCTCGCCGACCCGGGCAAGGAGGCGCTGCATGGTGTCCTTGCCGACCATGATGTAGTTGCACGAAGCGTCGAGCAACTGCAGGCTGCGCAGGGCCGTCAGCTCGGACCAGGCGCTGGCGATGACCTCGAGCGGCGAGGTCGGGCACGAGACGATGCGGACCGACAGGTTCGGGTCGGGGCGCTCGATGTGGACGATCGGGTGGTGGCGGGAGTTGGTCTGGCTCATGGGAAGTCTCCTGTGGAGACGAGCTCGCCCACGCATGCGCCTCTCGGGCTGACATGCCGGATCAGGGAACAGACTGAGAGCTGCATGCGGGTGCATGCAGGGACGCTCAGGTCAGGCCACAGGCGGGGAGATCGTCGTGGTGAAGGATGTCGGTGAGGTGCTGGCGATCAGGCGCGCAGGGCTGCCGGGGCGGCATGCGCCCGGGCCATGAAGACATCGATCTGGGGGACTTCCGGCACGAGCCGGATCAGGGTAGAGGTGGCGTCAGCCATGGCAGAACTCCTAACAGTTCGGTTGTGGTCAGACCCCGGGAGCGTGTTGCAACCACTCTCCCGGCGGTCGCCCATCGGGTTCTCGATGAGCAACACCATCCTGCTACTGCTCATAATGATAGGCAAACGATCCTTTTTCGCAGCGTTAAGATTTGCTTACCTGCAGCAATATTACTTCGCACCTTCTGCCTTGGGGCAGGTTCGACTGGCCAAATCCCTCACGTAGGGAATCGGATGCTGCCCGGTTTCCATTCAAAGTGGCCAAAGGGGTTGGCTAAGGCGTAATGGCCCTGATCCGAAAATGAGCACGCAGGAAGCGTCTCCGGCGACTGAATATCGAAACGGCGCTCCCATTCAAATCGCCCGTCGAGAGGCTCTGGACCACCATCAGGTCTGACCGGCGCGAAGGGGCTGGGTGGCATGGCTGGAGCGGGTAAGGGGTAAGACCAGCTGAACTCGCCAGAGTTTCGATCCTGGCATCAGTCTGATTGGCGGCCTGCCACGGCTTGACTTGCGGGGTGTCACACAAAGGTGCTACACACGCATATTCCGTGCTGCAGGAAGGTTCGCAATTTCAAGGACTTAGCTGATGGGTGCTGCTTAGCTTAGAATCCTGGCGCCCCAGCCAATCGTTCTGGTTTTCCCAAAACCTTGTCGGATAGATCCAAGGCGTCTGCAAAGAGGGCGAGAGCTGCGTTGCGCGCGCCGCCGCCGAGCCTTGCGACAGATTTCGCGCCCGATGATCCGGTCGGAAAGGCGATCCCGCACCCCAGACGCCTCGGTGGTGGCGCGGTGGCCTGCCGGAGGTACCACGAAGGATCCAGGCTCGTCCCTGGACGTCACTGATGCCACGACCCTATTAATCTGCTGATGATCCAGACAGATGAAAACCAAGCGGCAAGGACCCGAGCAAGCTCCCTGAGGTTCGGCACCAGTGGGCTGCGAGGACTCGTGACGGAACTGAACGGAGTTCCAGCCTATGCCTATACGCGCGCTTTCGCCGAGATGCTCAAGGAAGACGGTGCTCAGGCCAAGACGGGGGGAAGGGTGCTCGTCGGGCAGGATCTGCGCGGCAGCAGCCCCAGCATCGCGCAGCTGTGCCGCGCTGCGCTTCAGGATGCCGGATTGATCCCGGTGGATTGCGGGATGCTGCCCACCCCTGCATTGGCCTTTCATGGTTTGCGGCGTGGTATTCCCGCCATCATGGTGACGGGCAGCCATATTCCCGAAGATCGCAATGGTTTGAAATTTTACCGGGCCGAGGGAGAGATCGACAAACAGGATGAGGCCCGTATCCTCGCGCATCATGCCACGTTGAACATTCAGGAGATGCCGGACTCCGTTCGGAGGGGGCCCTCCGCAATCCCGGATGTGGACCTGCGTACCGCCTACAGGGTGCGTTACATGGAATTCTTCGGGGCCGGGGCTCTCTGCGGCCTCACGGTCGGCGTCTACCAGCATTCCTCCGCGGCTCGTGATCTTCTGACCGAAACTCTCGAAGCACTTGGTGCGCGTGCCATTCCACTCGGGCGCGCAACGAGCTTCATTCCTGTCGATACGGAGGCATTGCGGCCGGAGGACGAGGCACTGGCACGCCAATGGGCCAGCGAGAACTCTCTCGATGCGATCGTCTCGACTGACGGCGATGCCGATCGCCCGCTGATCGCAGACGGAACGGGCATGTTCCTGCGTGGCGACCTCGTCGGCGCCGTCACCGCACGCTGCCTTGGCGCCGAGGTCATCGTGACCCCTGTCACCTCCAATTCGGCGTTGGAGGCGTCTGGAACCTTCAGGTCGGTCATCCGCACGAAGGTCGGATCACCCTACGTTATCAAGGGAATGGCCGAGGCGATGCGGTCCGGTGCCCGGGTCGTCGTCGGCTTCGAGGCCAATGGCGGCGTCCTGCTCGGGACTGACGTTGAGCGGGAAGGGCGCCGCCTCGCGGCGCTTCCCACACGAGATGCCATGCTGCCGATCCTCTGCACGCTGAACGAAGTAGCGGCTCGTGGGCAGCCTCTTGCCCAGATCGCGGCTGAGTTCTCCTTCATGGCAGCCGCAAGCAATCGCCTGACGAATGTCGCAAGTGAGAAGACCGGCTTCTTTCTCGCTCGGATTCAGCAGGACATAGCGTTCCGCGGCGAGCTATTTGCCTCGCTCGGGGGGGTCGCCGGCCTCGATGCGTGCGACGGGCTGAGGGTCACTGCGAACAACGGCGAGGTCGTTCATTTCCGTGCTTCGGGAAATGCGCCGGAGCTGCGTGTCTACGTCGAGGCTGCAAGTCCGGCGCGGGCAGAAAATCTTCTCGGTTGGGGACTTTCCGTCGCTGCGCAGCAGATGGAGAGTTGACAGGCTTCCGACGAGGAAAGCCAGCTGCGGGCTTGAGAGCACAGGCAGCCGTTATGTGCAAGTTATGTTACCCTATTGCAATATAGTGTCGGTTTGCGATATAACGGTTGAGGCGTGCTGCACCGCCTGGCTGAACGCGAAGCTCGCCGGCTGAATGATAGATCCGCCGTCTGTTCGAGGATGGGAAACTCTCAACAAGGTTTTCCGTATTCATAAGGTTCTCACGTGGCAAGATTTCATTCAGGCCATAGATTCAACGTATAATAGGGATCGCAGCGCAAGTCTGAACTTGGTGGCGACTTCCGGGCAGGTAGTCTAGGCGATGATTTCGGATCAGGGTGCTCCTTGCCTCCTGCAATCCTCTGGTCCTCCAATTTTTCGATTTTGCTTCGAGGATCTCGACATCACCGACAGAAGGTAAGCCGAAATGACAAAACGCTTTCTGGTGACGGGTGGGGCCGGATTCATCGGTTCGGCAGTCGTTCGCCGCCTGATCGGCGCGACTCCTCATCAGGCACTGGTGGTGGACAAGCTGACCTATGCGGGTAACCTCGACGCCTTGGCTTCCGTCTCCGGCAATCCTCGCTATGGCTTCGAGCGGACCGATGTCGCTGATGCGATCCGAATGCGGGCGATCATCGCGCGCTTTCAGCCGGATGTGATCATGCATCTGGCGGCAGAAAGCCATGTGGACCGTTCCATCGACGGACCAGGGGAATTCGTCCAGACCAATGTTGTCGGCACTTTCGCGCTGCTGCAGGAGGCGCTGCGCTACTGGCGAACCTTGAGCGGGCAGCGGCGCAAGGATTTCCGCTTCCATCACGTCTCGACCGACGAGGTCTTCGGCTCGCTCGGCGAAGAGGGCTTTTTCCACGAGGAATATCCTTACCGGCCGAATTCCCCGTATGCCGCTTCGAAGGCGGCATCCGATCACTTTGTCCGGGCTTGGCACCACACCTATGGTCTGCCCGTCATCGTGACGAACTGCTCCAACAATTACGGACCCTATCACTTCCCGGAAAAGTTGATCCCCCTAATGATCCTGAATGCGTTGGAGGGCAAGCCGTTGCCTGTCTACGGCAGGGGCGAGAACGTGCGCGACTGGCTCTACGTGGACGATCACGCAGAGGCGCTCATCCTCGTCGCCGAAAAGGGCAGGGTTGGCGAGAGCTACAATATCGGCGGTTGGAGCGAGCGCCGGAACATCGACGTGGTCAAGGCTATCTGCGGATTGGTGGACGAGATGGCTCCCGACGCTCGGATCGGTTCCAGGGAGGGGCTGATCACTTTCGTGGCCGATCGTCCGGGGCACGACCTGCGTTATGCAGTGGATGCATCAAAGATCAAGCGGGACCTTGGCTGGACTCCTATCGAGACGTTCGAGAGCGGTCTGCGCAAGACAGTGCAGTGGTATCTGGCAAACCGGACATGGTGGGAGCAGGTTCGCTCGGGTGGCTACCATGGTGAGCGGCTGGGCCTGACGGCTTGAGAGGACATGCAAGTGGCCGCCTCCCGCGGAAATCGTCATACGCGAGAACGAGGATCTAAGGATGTTGGACATTCAACCGGCAGCAATCCCGGACGTAAAGATCTTGACGCCGCGGCGCGTCGACGACGAACGCGGATTTTTCTCCGAGGTCTACAATCGGCGCATGTTCGAAGAAGCTGCCCTGGATGTTGAGTTCGTTCAGGACAATCATTCTCTAACGATAGAAGCCGGCACGATCCGGGGGCTTCATTTTCAAGGCCCGCCATTCGGCCAGAGTAAGCTCGTGCGAGTTGCGAGGGGAAGCATCCTTGATGTGGCGGTCGATCTTCGTCGCTCCTCGCCGACATTTGGCCGTCACGTTGCCGTCGAGCTCTCTGCTTCCAACTGGCATCAGTTGCTGGTGCCAGTTGGTTTTGCTCATGGCTTCTGTTCCTTGGAGCCCAATACCGAAGTTCTCTACAAGGTCACAAATTACTACTCCGCCGCTCACGATCATGGTGTCGCTTTCGATGACCCTGATCTCGGTATCGAATGGCCTATACCGCATTCTGACGCGATCCTTTCAGAAAAGGACCGAAAACTCCTGCGGTTGGCAGAGCTGCCGGCATATTTCGATTAGCCCGAAGCAGGTGCAGATGATGCAGCTTCGAAAGCCGTTCTTCTCATCGCGTGAGGCGCTGGCATTTCTGACTGGCCGCATCGGCTCTGAGGCTGCTTACGTAAATGCGAGCCGTAAAGGAGTTCCGCTTTGAAAGGTATCATTCTGGCTGGCGGGAGCGGCACTCGGCTTTATCCAATGACCTATGCGACGTCCAAGCAGCTTCTGCCGGTCTATGACAAGCCGATGATCTACTATCCGCTTGCGACGCTCATGCTGGCAGGCGTGCGGGACATTCTCATCATCACGACCCCCGACGAGCTGCCCCGATTTAAGCAGCTTTTGGGCACAGGACAGCAGTGGGGAATTCGCTTGTCCTACGCGGAGCAGCCCAAGCCCGAAGGTCTCGCCCAAGCCTATGTCATCGGGGCAGAGTTTGTGGATGGGGACGCCTCGGCGCTCATTCTTGGAGACAACCTCTTTTACGGCCACGGTTTGCCGGAACTGATGCATTCCGGAACTCGCCAGCCCCAAGGGGCATGCATCTTTGCCTATCGCGTTCGTGATCCGGAACGGTACGGCGTGGTCGAATTCGATGCAATGGGCAAGGCGATCTCGATTGAGGAGAAGCCAAGACAGCCTCAATCGAATTGGGCCGTGACCGGCCTCTACTTCTACGATGCTCAGGTGATTGATATTGCCGCCGGGCTTAAACCCTCGGCACGAGGCGAATTAGAGATTACTGATGTCAATCGGGCCTATCTCGAAAGGGGGCAGTTGCATGTCGAGAAGATGGGGCGTGGTTATGCGTGGCTGGATACCGGTACGCCGGATGCTCTTGTTGAAGCAGCGGGCTTCGTGCGGGCGCTTGAGCAGCGTCAGGGTTTCAAGATTTCCTGCCCGGAAGAGATCGCCTTCAACCTTGGATGGATAGAGCGCGAACAACTCATGAATATTGGTCATTCCCTTTCGAAAAGCACATATGGTCAATATCTCCTCGCTGTGGCGGAGGGGCAGATCCAGGACAAGCGTGCCGAGATGACCTGAACCTTCCTGGTGTATCCTGAAAGTGCCCTGAATAGGCTAGCCAAGATACCGGGGAAGCCCCGCTTGCCAGATGGCCCGGGAAGAATGCTGGAGCCCCCGCTATGACCAAGGCGGATACAGCCGGTGCAACTGCGGCATCGTCCAGCACCCGAATTCAGCATTACCATAGCCATTGTCAGGGACATCTCGAACCGGATGCTTGTCTCACTCCTGCAACGGGAACGAAGGATAAACGGCTGTGCTGTGGGGCTTGAAACGCCCCAATGCCGCAACTTAAGGTCACAGCGGCGGCAAGATGGCGCGTCTTTGTGTTGTCGCGGCCGTCTCAAGGCACTAAGGAAGGCGCAGGCATGTGGATCATTCCCAAGAGTAATCAGAAAAATTGGGTAGGGTATTGACAGACTAGAGCGATTCGGATGGGACCCGGATCGAGCGGCACGGGTAATCATGAAGAAAATTGCAACAATCATTGGCGCCAGACCTCAATTCATCAAGGCTGCCCCCCTATCATTCGAGTTTGCCAATTCAGACCTGGTGGAGGAAATGTGCATCCACACCGGCCAGCACTTCGACGAGAACATGTCGGGCGTGTTCTTTCGCGAACTGGGGCTACCAAAGCCGGCATACCAGCTCGATATCCACGGGGGGCCGCACGGGCAGATGACCGGCCGCATGACGGAGGCCATTGAGGCCATCCTGATGGGAGACCGACCTGATGCCGTCCTTGTTTACGGCGACACCAATTCCACGCTGGCTGGCGGGCTTGCCGCAGTAAAGCTGCACATCCCGGTCATTCACGTCGAGGCAGGGCTTCGCTCGTTCAATCGCAATATGCCCGAGGAAATCAACCGGGTGCTCGTGGATCACATCAGCTCGGTCCTTCTATGCCCCACTTCGGCAGCCGTCGAGAATCTCCGGAACGAGGGCATCAGCGCCGGGGTTCATCAAGTCGGGGACCTGATGTACGATGCGACCTTGAAGCTGACTCCTATTGCGGTGAAGCACTCCCGTATTCTGGAAGAACTGTCCCTGCAGCCGAAGAGTTATGGCGTTGCGACATTGCACCGTGCTGAAAACACGGACAGTCCTGAGGCTCTTCGGAAAGCGATCGACTTCCTTGCGCACTTGTCGGGCGATATTCCGCTCGTGCTGCCGCTTCATCCGCGCACACGCCAAGCCTTGGCCCGCGCCGGGATTTCCGTAGCGGCAGATCGTCTGAAACTCATCGACCCGGTCGGCTACTTCGATATGCATGTACTGCTTAGCAACGCAAATATCGTAGCAACGGATTCCGGCGGCGTTCAAAAGGAAGCGTATTTCCACAAGGTTCCCTGCGTCACCCTGCGTTCCGAAACCGAGTGGGTCGAGACGATCGACAATGGATGGAATCGGTTGTGGAGCCAGGACGAGTACCGCCCTCGACGTGAGATCCGGGAATATGGCACGGGTGACACCGCCAAGAGGATCCTAGAGATTCTGAGGAGCGCGTAGCAATGAGTGCGCTCTCCTACAAGGTGCTGCACGGCTTTCAGGCGTCTGCCGGTCAGCCGGGTCTCATCGCACGCGGTTTACGGGAGATCGGTGTCGATGCCGCCAATGTGATTGTCGGCCATAACCGCTTCGGATATCCGGCCGACTTCCATTTCCCTGATGCGTCACGGACGACGATGCGTCGAGTCCTGGCTGATGTCGGAGCCGACTTCGATATCATCCATATTCACGCGATCACGCCATTCTACACCAAACGCCTTCCGGTCTTCCCAATGGGCACGGATCTCTTGGCGCTGAAGGCTGCCGGGAAGAGAATCGTGATCCATTTTCGCGGCAGCGAAGTTCGATTGCCGAGTGTTTTTCAAGCTGCAAGCCCCTACAACTACGTCGCCGATGATCCTGACGGGCTCGTCGCGCGGTTTCCAGAGGCTGGCCAGCGCCTCTACATCGATCTTTGCCGGTCCATCGCTGACGAGATAGCTGTTACTGACCCTGAGCTCCTCTCCTATGTGCCTGAAGCAAAAATCATTCCCCGCGCCATCGACATGGCCGACTGGAGCCATGTCGGGCTTCCGCAACGAGAGCGCCCGCTGATCGTACATGCTCCCAGCCGTCAGGGAGTCAAGGGTACACGTCACATTCTATCTGCGGTCCAGACCCTCAGGGCTGAAGGCCTTCAGTTTGACTTCCAACTTGTCGAAAACATGCCTCAGAACGAGGTGCGGAATATCTACGAGAGCTGTGACATCATCGTCGATCAGCTCCGTATCGGCTGGTACGGTGTTCTTGCAACGGAGGGAATGGCGCTCGGAAAGGCGGTAGTCTCCTATATCCGCGACGATCTCCTGCCCACCTTCGGAGACGCTCCACCAGTCATGGTCGCCAACCCCCAGACGATCGCCTCCGTTCTGCGGAACCTCATCACTTCGTCTCGTCTTCGGGCCGAAGTCGCCGAAAGAGGGCATGCGTTTTGTCGGGAAAACCATGACGCTCGCTTGGTGGCTCAGTCCTGCGCCGCACTCTACGAGCGCGTCCTTTCCCGCCCTTCGGGGATAGACTTGCGCGCATATATGGAAGTTAATGAGAGGCAGGAACGGATCGGCTTGAGTCTTCGCGCGAATGCTCAGGTTCAGGCCTCATCGGAAGCCAGGCCGAGCCGACTGACGCTACGTTATTGGAAGCGACTCTACCAGCTCTATCGGGAGAAGGGACCGGGCAACTTCCTGCGCATGGCGGCAACGAAGCTGACCAAAGGCGGATAGCGCCGAGCACGAGATCTCACCATCGAAAATAGCTTCTTGTGCATCTTGGGCTGGATCTGTGCCGGGACAGCAGGTTTGCTCTGCTTCATCGAAAGCTGCGCTTCAAGTCGTCCACGGCTGACGATCATATCTGTTATTGTTTCGTCATGCTCCAGCTGACGTCGCTCGATCTGCTGCAACAGAAGGGCGCTCGATCCTGTGACGGGCGTCCGGCAATGTCTGACTAATTCATCGATTGATGCCGCGTTTGAAAGCGAAATGCCTGCAGTTCCCGCGGGAAACTCTTCCATAGTTCCGAGCCCGATAACTGCCTTGCCGGCCGCTAGCAAAGCAATTCGATCAAGAGCGCTCGGCCAGCTGACATCCCCATGGATCACGAATGAGTCATATTTCGCGGCGAGCCGGGAGAGAAGTCCAGCTCGATCACCCGATGCTGTAGGATCACAATAGAAATCGCATTCGTCTTCAGGGGCCTCGGCATTGATAACTGCAACATCAGCCATGAGCCCCCGTTCCGACAGAGCGCTTCTAAGCTCTGACAGATTCGCCGGCGTTCTCGAGATCAGGAGAACCCGGGACTTCGATGTAAGGCCGAGAAGCTCATCGTAAATTGCCTTGAGCTTTTCGGCCTGTCTCTGCCATGAATATTCACTCTTGAGAGATGGCGTGATGTTGGCTGTGTACTTTGCCTTTTCCCGCAGAACCGAGCTTATCGCGTTTGCGCAAGAGATGCTGTTTTCGGCCTCGAAGACGGCTCCGATCCCGTAGGTGTCGACGAAGCGTTTCATCTCGGCGACATCGCTGACCACGACAGGCAGGCCAGCATGGAGGTACTCGAACATTTTATTCGGCATCGCCACTTCACCATTCGGGTAATGAATAAGACCGTGAGTGCCGATGTCTGCCGTACGGATAAAGGATGTCACCTCCGCACCAGGAACGTAGGGGAGCGAATGGAAACGGTCACCCATGCCCAGTGTGTCCGCCATATTCCGCAGAGACGAGACGTATTTGCTGTCGCTGACGAAGCAGAGATGAACGCCCGGTAGGCTCGATACAGCCGAGACGATCGTTTCGCATCCCCTCTCTTTCTTGGCCACCCCGATGTAGACCACCAGCGGGATGTCGGGAGAAAGCCCAAGCGAGGATCTCACATCAGGCTTCGTCGCATCGTCCTCATCCCGAGCCTCGGGCGTATTGTAGACAACGGTGGGAGGCTTCCGTAGACGGTAGATTGCTTGGACCTCTTGAGCCAACCGCCCGCTCACGGTGACAAGGTGGTCGGCTTGCCGGAGATATCGTCTTTCATATTCGATGCTTGAGAGGCGGTAGGTCTCGGGAACAGTGGTTAGTCCAACGACGAATTCATGCAAATCATGAATCCAGGGGACAAACTTGCCCTTAGCTGCCAACTTTCGGGCGATCGCGGCGCCTAGCCGCAGACCTAGCATGTCGTGAGAATGAATGAGGGAAGGATTCAACTCCTCCACGACTGGAGCCATTGCCTTGAGGGTGCTCTCTACGAGAAGCCATAACTGACGCTTCTCCTTGTCCGCGGGCCAGAGTTTTTCCTTCTTCAGGTCCAAGACCCCGCTGGGAACGAGGATGACTTGGACCCCTTCCACTTCAATCCGCGTGGGTTTGGTGTCGCTTCCTATGCCAACGATTGTCGCCCTATATCCGGCGGACTCGGCCGCTTTGGCCGTTTTGATCAGCCGGCTATCGCCGATAACGCCATTCATGACCAAGGAGACGATGTGGGCGGGCTCGTGGTTCTCGGAGCCACCCAAACTGGCGCTAGGAATCATATCTCTATACCCTGTGCGAACATTATGTCTGTAATCACTCGGTCATGATGATTCAAGGAATCTCGGCGTGCGATCGCCGCCACCTGGCTGTCGATCACGACCGAGGTGGAAGGGCGCCTCCCGTCCGACCTGCTCGCAATGGCCATGGCAAGCAGGTGGTTGATCGTCTCGATCAGGCCGATTTCACACCATAAGCTGAACCACCAGAAAACGGCGCTCTTGGGCAGGGATCAAAGGGCAAGAGCCGCCACGCGGTCCCACGGCTTACCATGTAGAAGATCCCGTTCAGGATCACGCAAGCGGGCGGGGCCATGCCGGTCCTCAGGCGTGGGACTCGAGCCGGAGCGGCTCGATTGGGCGCCCATTCGGCGTCGATCAAGGCGGGCTCACAACCCAGCCTGTCAGTGGCTATACTGCCGCCGAGTAGTCGGAGTCCACGTCGTGGCCCTGGGTCAGACTTCAGCACCCTCTTGGAAGCACGTCGTCGGCGACCACTCAGTCGTTCTCGGGCAGACTCTAAGCAAGGATCGGGATTTGGCGACTTGCCTATGTATTGATATAATCCGGCGAAATGGGCGGGCTGGCGCAGCTTAGGCTGCCTCAAGCGGCGAAATTTTCATTTCATTTCAAGGCAATCCTCGCTATCAGGCCGCAATGAACATCCGGAGAATTGCCGTGTCGCGCCAACCTCATGTCGTATCGATCGTAATGAATGCGATCGAGGGAGACAGTCGGGTCATCAAGACGGCTCAGGCGGCCATGAATGCTGGTTATAGGGCAACCATCGTTGGGGTCGCCTTTGCACCTGACGTGGTGAGACGAGAAATCGAAGGAGTTCCGGTTGTTCTTCTTCCCCACTTCGCGACCGAATTGATGAGGTACGGCCTGTGGGGGGGCGCTTCAGCACGAGATCTCCGTCTGCTGGTAGGCGGTCATTTGCAGGCACTGATCCCGGAGATCGTGAGCCTCGGTCCGGACCTATTGCATTCTCATGACATGATCGGCCTTAAGCTCGGAGCGGCAGCGGCCCAAGCCATGACGATGAGTGGCCGCGCGGTACCCTGGGTCCATGACGTGCACGAGTTCGTGGCCGGACTTACTGGCGAAGCCGCGAACTACATGCCAACATGCCTTGGGTACGAGCGTGAATACCTCAATGCGGCTGATTATCTCTTTACAGTAAGCGAACCCTTGGCCGACGAGCTCGAGAGGCGCTATTCCTTGTCGTCGCGTCCGACCGTGACCTATAATGCCCCCAACAAGGGTCCGTTTGACGGGACCGGTCCGGAAATCCGGTCAACGTTAGGGCTTGGGCCAACCGATTCCCTTGTTGTTTACGTCGGTCGCGCCACGCGGCTGCGGGGCTGCGAAACCATCCTCGACGCTGTCACGAAATTGGATGGGGTGCATCTCTGCTTTGTCAGCCAGGGATCATATGTCGAAGGACTCAAAGCGAGGGCCTCGAAGGCCGGATTTGGTCATCGGGTCCATCTCCTTCCATATGTACCGAGCCATCAGGTCACGACGTTCATCCGCACCGCGGATATCGGAATTCATGGTCTGGTTCACTATCCCAACGGGGAAGTGGCGATGCCGAACAAGATGTTCGAGTATCTTCATGCGAGACTGCCGATTGTCGTAAGCGACGTGGCCGCGATGAAGCAATTCGTCGAGAGCAACAACATCGGCACAACGTTTGTCGCACAGGATGTTGGTTCCTGCACGGCCGCCATCAAACAGGCTCTGGGTAGCCTTGAGCGCCTCCGTTCAAACATCACGGATGAATTGATTGAAGAGTATTCATGGGAAGCGCAGGAAAGAAAAATCCAGAGTGTTTATCGGGATCTCCTGGCCGAGGTGAGGCCGGTGATACCTGCCGCAAGGGACAGTGCGGCCATGGCCCAACGGCTCGATGAGATTGAATTTGAAGCGCGATATGGGCGCCACTTGGCACAGATCAATTTCAAGACGGGGATCCGGCTGAACTCTCTCGTCGGTCCGGTCTTTGCCGAAAGGGTTCGCTTCCTGCGTGAAAAAGCCTCCGAGGAGGGCATTCTGCGGACGGCCCGCTTCGTTGGATTGCGATTGTTGAAAGTCATGAGGCGCGGCTAGGGCGTGCACCGCGGATTGCTGGGTTGCTGACGCTTAGATTTCAGCTCATGCATACAGAATAGAGAACTGAAGGTTTCGAATGTGCGGAATTTTCGCCTCCATAGGCTTCGTACCTGAGCGCGAGCGGATCTCGATCGTAGCCCATCGCGGTCCGGACGGGGAAGGCTGGGAGACGCGGTCCTCGCCTGCGGGGCCCGTTGCTCTTGGTCATCGGCGGCTTGCGATCATCGATACGAGCGAGGCTGGACGGCAACCCTTCTCCGATCCAAGCGGACGGTTCATGCTGAGCTATAACGGAGAGATCTATAATTATCGCGAGCTCCGCGAGGAACTGATCGCTCTCGGCGATTCATTCCATACCCATACCGATACCGAAGTGCTGCTCGCTGCATGGCGACGTTGGGGGGAACACGCGCTTCAGCGCTTTGTGGGGATGTTTGCCTTCGTCATTTGGGATGACCAGGAAAAGCGTCTCTTCGCTGTGCGAGACAGGTTCGGTATCAAACCTCTGTACTGGGTAGAAGGGGACGGCGGTGTCGCCTTCGCATCCGAAATCAAGCAGCTTCTCGATTTACCGGGCGGCGAGCGCCGGATGAACCTGCCTCGTGTGCACGACTTCCTTGTCGGCGGGATCAGCAATCACACGGCCGAAACTATGTATGCCGGCATCCGTCAGCTGCGAGGTGGCGAATGGGCTGTGGTGGACGCGCAAGACAGCGGTCGCGTTCGTGTCAATGTGCATCGTTGGCATGATATTGGCAGAGCATCGGCGTCCTCGATGAGCAGCAAAGAGGCTGCCGAGACGTTCCGCGAGTTGATGGAGCAGTCCATCCGTTTGCATCTGCGAGCAGACGTTCCAGTCGGGGCGTGCCTCTCGGGAGGCCTGGACTCGTCCGCGATCGTTGGACTGATGTCCCGCTTTTTGCCGGAAGAACACCAAGGATTGCATACGGTCTCCGCATGCTTCGACGATAAGTCCGTGGACGAGAAGCCGTACATGGATGCGGTTGTCCGCGCTACCGGTGCGACTCCGCACTTCGTCTTTCCAAAACCGGAAGACGTCGTCGATCATGTCAGCCTCATAACCTGGCACCAGGATGAGCCTTTCGCCTCAACGTCGATCATTGCGCAATGGTGTGTGTTCGCGCAAGCGCAGCGCGCCGGAATCAAGGTCATGCTGGATGGGCAGGGCTCGGATGAAATCTTGGCCGGGTATCACTTTTGCTATCCATACCACCTCGCGCACTTCGTGCGTCAGATCCGATTGGGAGCATTCCTGTCCACGGTCATGGCCCGCCGGCGGGAGCAAGGGCGTGCCGTTGCATCGCAGCTCGCGCAGGTCGCCTATGCACTGGCGCCACGGGCACTCTCGGATGTGGTGTTCAAGGTTCACAGCGGTCGCCTGAAACACAGATGGCTCGACACGGACATTATGAATGCGATAGGGCGCCAGCCGTCACCGCTGCGAACTGCGGCCGAATCTCTTGGACTGCCCTCGCCGACGGATGTCGCGTCGCTCTGCGATGTGATGACCTATGCCTCCAATCTTCCTATGCTGCTGCAATGGGAGGATCGCAACAGCATGGCCCACAGCATCGAGGCGCGTGTCCCCTTTCTGGATCATCGGATTGTCGAGTTCGCTCTTGGACTGGAGGCCGAGCACAAGCTCGCCGGTGCGGAAACGAAGAAAGTTTTGCGGCAGGCTTTGTCGGATGTGCTGCCGCCGTCGGTGCGCGACAGGCGCGACAAACTCGGATTTGCAACGCCGGAAGCCAATTGGCTCAAGGGTCCCTTGCGGCCTCTTATCGAAGACGGTGTCGCGAAGACGCTGGAGACCTGCCCAAGCCTTCTCAACGGCGCCGGGGTACGTCGCATGCTTGACGACTTTCTCAAAGGGCGCGATGCCCTGGGGCCGGCACTCTGGCGGATCGTGAACCTCGGCATCTGGGCCGACCGTTTTCGCATCACGGTTGCCTGAGCGTCGGCGCATCAAGCCTTGCCACGACGTCATGCGCTCGAACGGGTCAGCAACGTCTCGATGCACGAATGCAGGCGATTGCGCTCCTGCTCCCAGCACAGGATCTGCGATGCTTCGCGAGCTTTCATACGAAAGGCATCGACAGCTTGAGGCGTCAGCTCATTGATAGCGGCGGCAATCGCCTCAGATCCTGCATCTGCACTGACGACTCCGATACCGTGCTCCAGGACCAGGCGCCGGAGGTCGAAACCAGGGGATACGGCGACGGCAAGACCCGCGCCGATATATTCGAAGAGCTTGTTCGGCAAAGTGAATTGGTGCTGTACAGTCTGAAGCGGCGTGAAGAATACGCCGACGTCGGCGCTTCGTGCCGCGGCCGGAATCACCTCTTCAGGAGGAACGGCGGGCTCGAACTGCACTTGGCCATTCGTGCTCACGTTTGCGGCACGACGGCGTAGTTCTTCAAGATAGGTCCGGTTTCCGTCTCCGCGGATTATAAGACGATGGGCCGAATGCCACAGGGGGATGCTGTCGATCAGGCTTTCAAGACCCCGTCCCGGCAGGATCTGTCCGTGGAAGAGCAGACGTAGAGGCCATAGCGTTTCCGAAACGGGAGGCAGAGCGTGCTTGTTCGGGATGCTGCGGACGACAGCCGGTTGCGTATCGAGGCCGTATTGACGCTGCAGTTCCTGCGCCAGCCCGGTACTGATCGTGCTGATGCTGTCCGCGGCGCCGATGACCGCCTTCTCCAGCTGAGACACGAAGGGCTTGTAGACGAAGCGCCACCAGGGCCGCTCATCGAATTCAAGAGTTGCAAATTCATGCGAGTCGTAATGGATCAGGCCACCGGACTTCGCCTTCCAACGGGCAGCGACGACGAGCGCAGGCCAATCATTCGCAATCACCAACCGGGGGTGAACTTCTCTCAGCTGCTTGAGAGCCCAGCGATATCGTGGCGATGACCAGAAGCCTGCCATGGCTGCCGTCTTGCCAAGATGAGCAGGAAGTTGACGCACCAGCGTCCCGATGCGATGACCGAGGGTCGGTGAGGGAAGGGGCCATGATGCGAAATCATGCCCGATGGTCTCGCCAGGTGCAGCATAACCGATGACCTTGGGACGCAGCTCCATCCTCGCCGCCAGGTCGCATTGGCGAAGCACCCGCTGATCCCGCGCGATCCGCGAGAATGACAGGATGGCGATGGTCTCACGCATGACGTCCCGCCGTCTCGGCCGAACCATCGACAATGGGTCCTATAATGGCACTGATCGCCTCGGCGCGGTTGGCCCACGACCCATGCTGGCGAATATAGGCCACGCCGTTCCGGCCCCGGTCGCGGGCGAGATCAGGCTGTGAGGCAATCTCCGCAACGGTTCTGGCCAGCGCCTCGGCATCGGCCATCGGAATCGCCCACCCGACATCGTGAGTGCGGACCAAATCCGCCTGGAAGGGGATATCGCTCACGATCACGGGTACGCCGCTGGCCATCGCTTCGAAGAATTTCAGCGGGGCGACCCCGGTTGTCAGATGGTTTGTCGTATCTTCCGTGATGCTCAGTGCCGCCATCGCGCCGCGGACATAACTTGCTGCCTCGACCTGTGGGAGGCGCCCCAGCCAGGAAATCGTTTCAGACGGGGGAAGGCTTTGCAGCTGCTCGCGCTCAACTCCATCGCCGATGATGATCAGCTTCACACCCTTCGGCCAAGTGGGCAGGCGTGTGGCGCGGATCATCGTGCCGATGCCATGCCACCCTGTCAGGGAGCCGACGAACACGACATAGGGATCCTGCACCGACGGTCGGGGGCCTTCCGGAGTGAAGAGATTGGTATTGGCGGCATTGGTCACGATGCTGATGCGGTCGTGACCAGTTTCGCTGGCCGCCCAACGACGTAAGCCTTCGGTAACGACGAAGACATGGGAGGCCAGCTGCATTTGGATCCGATAAGCCCAGTGTACCAGGGCTCCAAGCCGGCCGAGCCACGGATACGTGACAAAGATGTCATCCGGTCGACCGTTGATCTCCTGAAAAACCGGAACACCGGCTGCCCATGCAATGAGCGAGGCCGGCAGAGCGGCGAAGTGAGACCGCATATAGACTGCGTCTGCGCTGCGAAGCCGGCGAACCATACTCCACTGCACACGCATGTAATCCAGGAGCCGCTTGAAATAGCCGGCTCCTGAACTGGCGCCGCCGCGGTCGGCAGCGAGCAGGCTCACCTGCCAGCCAAGGGACCGAAGCCCCTTGACGATCTCGTGGATATGCGTGTGCGCCGCCTCGCCCTGCCGTGGAGTCTCAAGCGCCAGGTAAAGGAGGTGACGACCGGCTTTCACGCGGCAGCAGTCCTCTGCGCCAGAGCGCTGCAGACTGCCTCAATGATCCGGTCCTGAGTGGCCTCGTCGAGGTAAGGGTGCATGGGCAGGCTCACCACTTCCGAAGCAAGCCGCTCGGCCACCGGCAGGCCATTTCCGGCTACTGGGTAGCTCTTGTAGGCCGTCTGCTGGTGAAGCGGCTTCGGATAATAGACCATCGTGGGCACGCCAACGGCCTTCAGGTCGGCCTGGAACTTCTCCCGGTTGAAGCCTTTCAGGCGCAGGGTGTATTGCGCCCACACCGAGGTGTAGCCTTCAGGAGTATCCGGCACGATCGCAACGCTGCGCAGACTGTCATTGTAGCGCTTTGCAATCCGATCACGAGCTTCGACTTCGCTCGGGAAGATCTTCAGCTTCTCGATGAGGATGGCGGCCTGCATCGTATCCAGCCGGCCGTTCATGCCAATGCGAACGTTGTCGTACTTGTCCGAACCCTGGCCGTGAACACGGATCGAGCGCATCACGGCAGCCAATTCGTCATCATTCGTGAACACAGCTCCGCCATCGCCGTAGCAGCCAAGAGGTTTCGCGGGGAAGAAGCTGGTGGAGGTGGCGAGGCCAATCGAGCCGACCTTGCGGCCCTTGTAAGTGGCGCCGAAGCTTTGAGCCGCATCGCAGAGGACCCACATACCCTCGCGGTGGCAGACGCTTTCGATAGCATCGTAGTCGGCTGGGAGGCCGAAGAGATCGACAGGGATCACGCCGACGGGATTCAGGCCGAGGCTCTTCGCCGTGCTGATGCCTGCTTCAAGGCTGGCGACGTCCATGTTGAATGTGTCTTCACGGACATCGACGAAGATCGGCGTCGCGCCTGTCCAGGCAACCACTTCCGCAGTTGCAGCGAATGTGAAGGTGGGGCAGAGCACGGCATCGCCCGGCTTCACGCCCTTGGCCATCAACACGAAGCCGAGAGCATCGGTGCCGTTGGCGCAGGAGACGACATGCTTGGCACCGGTGAAGGCGGCAAGATCCGCTTCGAGGGTCTTCACTTCTGGTCCCATGATGTAGCCACCATGGTTGATTACGCGCAGAACGGCTTCGTCGACGGCGGAGCCGAGGCGCTTGCGCTGGGCAGCGAGGTCGATGAAGGCAATCGGGTCCGTCATCACGCAATCTCCTCAAGTTGGTTGGGGCCGACCTCGCGATAGCGACGACCGGTTTCAGGGCAGACTAGATCGGGGCCGAGCTTGACGCCCGCATGGCTCATCCAGCCGATGCGCTTGGCAGGGACGCCAGCCATGAGAGCAAAGGCAGGAACATCCTTTGCGACCACGGCGCCGGCAGCGATGAACGAGTATTCGCCAAGGGTATGACCGCATACAATCGTCGCGTTCGCGCCAATGGAGGCGCCGCGCTTGACCAGAGTGGGTCTGTATTCCGACTTGCGGGTAACCTCCGAGCGCGGGTTGTTCACGTTGGTGAACACGCAGGAGGGGCCGCAGAAGACGCCGTCCTCGAGGGTCACGCCTTCATAAACGGAGACGTTGTTCTGGATCTTGACATTGTTGCCAACCGTCACCTTCGGCCCGATCATGACGTTCTGGCCGACATTGACGTTCTTCCCCAGCGTCACATCCCCGAGAATATGGCTGAAGTGCCAGATCCTGCTCCCTTCACCGATCTCAACGCCTGGATCGACGTAGGCCGATTCATGAATCACGACGCCAGGATAATCCTTGGCAACGCGTGGGTTGACGTTGATGGACGGAGCAGAGACCAGAGACGCCGCGCCGTTCGAGCGGCCTTGGCGCAGGGACTCGGCGGCACGGGCTAGAACAGACAGCACGCGCAGACCCTCGCGGCCGTCCGTGCGCGGGGTCGCGCCGCTGCGCACGCAGTCGATGAAGTGTTGGCACTCCTGCTTCAGAGGCTCGTTCTGGGGAACGGAAACAGGAACGGCATCAGCCTTCACGGGCACGGGCACGTTGTCTTTCCACTCCACCTTGTGCGGGTAGAGAAGGAGCTTGCGGTCCCACACCTCTCCATCGTCGAAGACGGCCATGGCTTCGGAGCCGACGACCACGAGCTTCTGCTCCTTGAAGGGATGAAGCCAGGATACGAACACGTGCGCCCGCTCGCCGCCCGGGAAGCTCAGATGGGTGGTGGTCACGTCCGCAATCGCATCATGGAGGTAATATCCGCCGACGGCTTCCACCTTATCCGGCTCACTGCCGATCAAGGACAGGATCATAGAAAGGTCGTGCGGCGCGAAGGACCACAGGATGTCCTCCTCGCGGCGGATTTTTCCGAGGTTCAGACGGTTCGAATAAACATATTGCAGGCGACCGAGCTTGCCCTCGCGCACCAGCCTCTTCAGTTCGAGGAAGACCGGATGATACTGGAGCAGGTGGCCGACCATGAGCCGCCGGTCGAGTCGTTCGGCGAGGGAGCACAGATCCTTGGCTTCAGCCACCTCCAGGGACAGGGGCTTCTCCACGAAGACGTGCTTGCCAGCGTCCAGTGCCCGCTTTGCCAGGGAGTAATGTAGGGCGGCGGGAGCCGCTATGGCAACGGCATGGATATTTTTGTCAACCAGGGCCTCCTCAAAGCTAAGGGCCCGGCCGCCGTGCTTGGCGATCAGCCCCTCGACGGTCGGCTGGTGAGCGTCGATCAGGGCTTCCAAGGCACCGAGCTCGGCGAAGTTACGGACGAGGTTCTTGCCCCAGTAGCCGCAGCCTGCAACCGCCACCCGCACATCACTTGCCATGATTATTTGCCCTTATCTATCCATTGCTATGAGGTGATCTCAGATCAGGCTTTGATGACCTGACCCTCCGGAATACCTGCCTTGGCACAGGCATTCCGTGTGTCGACGACGACCTTGGCGTGTTCCACCACGAGCTTGTAGTCGACGTTGTCGTGATCGGTGGCAATGAGGACTGCGTCATACGCGGCGAGCGTCTTCGCATCGAGAGCGACCGAGCGGCGGCCGGCGAGTTCTGCATGTTCGCGGGTCGTTGGGATCACCGGGATGTAAGGATCGAAATAATCCACATGGGCGCCGCGAGCCTCGATCAGCTCGATGAGCTTCAAGGACGGGCTTTCGCGCATGTCGTCCACGTTCTTCTTATAGGCAATGCCGAGCATCAGGATCTTGGATCCCGTGAATGCTTTGCCGCTCCGGTCGACCGCTTCCGCGAGCTTGTTCACCACGTAATAGGGCATGCGGGTGTTGATTTGCCCCGCCAGCTCGATGAACCGGGTCGCGATATCGTATTCCCGCGCCTTCCAGGTGAGATAGAAGGGGTCGATGGGGATACAGTGCCCGCCGAGGCCGGGCCCCGGGTAGAAGGGCATGAATCCGAAGGGCTTGGTCTTGGCGGCGTCGATCACCTCCCATACGTCAATGCCCATGGCGGCAAAAACCACCTTCAGCTCGTTCACGAGGGCGATGTTGACCGCCCGGAAGATGTTTTCCGTCAGCTTCACGGCCTCAGCCGTGGCTGCAGAGGAGACCGGCACGGTCTTCACCACAAGCTGGCCATAGAGAGCGTCCGCCACGGCCAAGGCCTCCGGGCCGTCACCGCCAACCACCTTCGGAATCGTCGAGGTGCCGAAGTCCGGATTGCCGGGATCCTCGCGCTCCGGCGAGAAGGCGAGGAAGAAGTCCTCGCCGCTTTTCAGGCCCGTCGCCTCGAAAATGGGCTTGAGCACCTCGTCCGTGGTGCCCGGATAGGTGGTCGACTCCAGGACAATGAGCTGCCCTTTGCGCAGGCGCGGCGCAATGGCGCGGGCCGTGTTCTCCACATACGACAGGTCCGGCTCGCGGTGCTTTGTGAGAGGAGTGGGGACGCAGATCAGAATGGCGTCGGGTTCGTTCAGACGGGCGAAATCCGCCGTCGCCTGGAATTTGCCGCTGTCGACGGCCTCCGAAATGATCTCGGAGGAGATGTGCTTGATGAAGCTCCTGCCCTGATTGATCTGATCGACACGTGGGGCATCGATATCAAAGCCAATGACGGTGAAGCCCGCCTTTGCGGCAGTCAGAGCCAGGGGGATACCAACATAGCCCAAGCCTACAATACCGATGACTGCGGTGCGGTCATGCATCGCCGCCTTCAGGCGGGCGGCGGCATCAGATATCGTATTCCGTTGTAACATCTTAATGTATCCCTGTAATGGGGCAGGCGTTTCCCATGAATGGGGCCGATGGTCAATATTCTTGTTAACTGCGCGGGGACGAAGCCCTGGGTCCGGGGTTGGGCGGGGGCAATGAGAAGGGGAGAGCGCGCTGGAGCGGCGTTGCTCCCCTTTTAGGGGCATGTAGAAGGATGCGGCCAAGGTCTTTTCAGATCCCTCCTATCGAGTCCTCCTCCAGGACAGGCTCTTCGGCCAGATATTTTGCGTCCGCCACACTCTGGTCCTCCGGCAGGAGAGAGAGCCCCGGAATAAAGGCCGCGTACGGCTTCACTGCAGGCAGGAACGCCGCGCTCTGAAGCAAACCCGTAAAGAAGCTGCTGACCAAAGCAAGGTATGCCCGCAGCAGGGCAAAAACGATAAAGACTTCCCCGAAATCAACGTCAATTGCCTTTGATTCATGCATTATCAAAATAAATATTGAGAACGCAAGCGCAAAGAAAAGAGGTGCGAAGCTAAAGGAAGATGACAGTATTAAGCGGTTTTGATATGATTTATAATAAAGATCGACCTCTTTAGTTCGCTTGGTTTGTCCGTTGATCTTCCAAGCGCCTGCTTCTTTTGCATGCTGGAACAACCCATTCGTTGCGTCCGTAACCCTGCCTGTAAGGGTTTTCATCATGCCATAGAGCCCGACAAAGCAGGCAAGAACTACTCCGATGCCTATCGTACCGTAATGTGGCGGGAGATGAATGATGAGACCGATGAGGCTGAGAGCAAGGACGCAAACGATACTGATCGTCCGCATGCTGACGTTGGAGAGCCGCCCGTAATAGTTCGAGGCACGTGCGATATTCCCCCGGACCAATTTGGCCGCGGGCGAGGCCCTCAGCTCCTCCGCGAACCATCGCTCCCGTTCCACTGTGACCCTGGCTTCGATAAGTGTCTGCCCGGCGCGTGCCGCGAGCGAGATTAATGCGAACACAATGGCCGCAGAGATGGCGTAGATTTTGTTCTCCGCAAGGCCGCTAAAGCCTGGGCGGTCATTTATTCCAAGGACATCGAAGCCGAAGTACAGCGCTATCATTGCCGAGAAACCGACCGAGGATCCGATCAAGGCAATTCCAGCAACTGTGTGGAGCGCCACGTTCAGCTTGTTGTTGGCTACAGTGGCCATAAACAGGGCGCGGTCTCGTCTGTTCATTAATCCTCTGCCTTAAGTTGAGCCGGACGCTTATCACGACTATGAATCATGCCACAATACCGGTTCAGATGGGGGGCGTCTTGCAAACCTGCCCGCCCGGTTGGGCATGATTGAGGCTGGGGGTATGCCCTTGCGGATCTGGTCCCTTTTGGGGATCCTTCGCGATGTGTTGCTAAACAAGTAACTCTTCTTTAAACGCCCTCGGCGTCAGAACAGGTGGATGCCCAAAGTGGTCGGGTTGCGAGTTTTTCAAGGCATAACCGGATCGGCGGGTCAGCCTGCGGCACTGGCTAAAGGGCTGCGACAATATGGCGTCGATGCACGAAGCGTCATCATCGGAGACAATCATTTTTCCTACGATGCGGATGACTCTGTGAATTGTTCTTTGGCCGACTGGGTGTCCATAGGCCGATATTTGGCAGAAATAATTGATAATTATGATGTTTTCCATTTACATATGAGGCCCTTCTTCTATTGGAATCCCAATGAATTCTACTTTCCTGCACTATTGGATTTGATGCTCCTCAAAGCAGCAGGCAAGCGGGTGTGTTTCCACTTCCGTGGAAGCGAAGTTAGAAAGCCGTCGCTATTCCGGGCGACAAACAGATTCCACTATGCTGATGAGGATCCAGACCGTTTATTCAAGAAGTTCAATGAGTCCTCGCAGGAGGCCTACATTAACTATATTTCAGCAATCGCCGATCGTGTCTTCGTAACTGATCCAGAACTCCAAAGTTACGTGCCAGGAAGTATCGTCATTCCTCGGTGCGTTCAGCTTCCAGAGGCAGTCGAGGCTAGGCCCCTGAGAGGCGAAAATCCTGTCGTGCTGCATGCGCCGTCTCGTCGAGGCGTAAAAGGAACGGATTTTGTGCTGGCCGCAGTTGATCAGTTAAAGCGCGAGGGGCATGCATTCGAGTTCAGGCTGATAGAAGGGCGCTCCAACGCAGAGGCGCTCAGCGCGATTTCGGACGCTGATATCCTAGTAGATCAACTGCGGATCGGTTGGTACGGAGTTTTAGCTGTCGAAGGCTTTGCATTAGGGCGTGCAGTCATTTCATATATTCGGCCCGACCTGATTCATACTTTGGGGGCAGAACCGCTGCCC
The DNA here is from genome assembly GCA_031181145.1 of Microvirga sp. Taxonomy (GTDB): domain Bacteria; phylum Pseudomonadota; class Alphaproteobacteria; order Rhizobiales; family Beijerinckiaceae; genus Microvirga. Next base: position 49,463 of record JAPSLB010000017.1, on the reverse strand, counting down.
CTGGCGAACGCGGATCCAGAGACCATCGCTAATGTCCTCCGCCAACACATCACTCAGCGGGAGGTACGGGAGCAGGTTGCGCGTGCGGGCCAAAAGTGGTTTGGGCAGACGCATAGTGCGGAGGCTGTGATACCGCTCCTCATGAGCCACTATCGGGACATAATGCAGGCGCCGAAACCGGTTGATGCTCGGATCGTTCAACTCTTGCTAGAGCATCAAGCAAATCTGAGATCGGGACTAGGCTGGCGTTCTGCCCTGCCTCCCGCCTTTCTTGAAAACATCACGAAATTCAAGTACGTGAACAAGAACGATGGGATGGCAGCTGCAGTACGTTCTACGGTGCGATTCCTCTCCAGGAAGCTTTCTAAGTAAGCCTAAATCGCGGGAAACCACGGGGTCTGCCAGGTCAGTACAATTGGAGCGCCTGAGAGGGCGCCAGACAGTGTCAGGCAGGATGGTTGGGCAGGCTAAACCGAATCCGAGCACCCCAAGTTAGTGAGGTTTCTTGATGCCATGGTGAAAGCCATGGCATGCTACTGACTTCTTGTCTGCGCCCGATTGTGAAGCCTCATCTCGCTCCGCGAAAGCACTTCAGCGCATGAGTTTGGGAAACGCGGTAGGGCGTTCCAGCTTCGCATACATTTCTTGCAAGCGGCGGGCTTGAGTTGCCCAGGAATACTCCCGGCTTAGCACCTCTTTACCGCTGGGCGACAGGGTATAACGATCTCTGTTCTCATAAACCTGCCTAATTGCTTCGGCGATGGCACTTGGGTTCGTCTCATCCATACAAACACCATTGCCTACGCGTTGAATGAACTTGCTCATCTCGACCAAGTTCGAAAGGCAAAGAGGCAAATCTGCAAAAGCCATCTCGAACAATTTGTTTGGTAGAGCATATCGATGGTTCAGCGAAACGTCTTGGAATGCGCAGACACCAACATCTCCAGTTCGCAACGTGTCGACTAGAATGTCTTGGGGAACAGATCGAAGGAAATGCACGCGATCAAGACAGCCTTCTTCATCAGCGATCGCTCGAAGCCAATTGTCGAACTTGTCCTTTCTTGGACCTTGAATGGCAAGGTGATAGCCGGGGAGATATCGTAGAGACTGCACGATCTTGTCGACGCCTCGTGCCTCCATGCCAACTGCCCCTGTGTACACCAAGAGCGGTGTCTCGGCACTAAGGCCGCTTTGGCTCCGGATGTCCTGGCCGGGTGGCGCTTTGTTGGTGAGGAAGCGATGATCAGGCGCATTCATGACCACGATTGGGCGCTTCTTCTTGAAAATGGTGAAGTAAAAGTCTGCGGCGCTGTCACAGCAGACGACCATGTCGTCAATGTGCCGGAAGAGATCCTCTTCTAGCTCTTTTATGAACTTTTTCCTTTCTGCCGGCAGCGGTGGGGTGCGCTCTGTCTCGATCTCGTGGGCGTCGAAAATAACTTTTGCGCCTGTGAGTTTGGATAGGGCGACGGCGCCGGGCAGAGCCATCAGGTCATGGGCGTGGATTATATCCGGCAGAGTTTCGAACTCATGACCGATTAGGTTTTCAGCAAATTGATAGTAGCGGTAATAAAAAAAATTGTCATTTGCATTGTCAATCTCTGAAACTAGACTCTTGAGTGCTTCTTTTTTTTCTTTGTACTCTTTCTTTAGAAAGTGGCCAGCGGTCTTAGTTGCGGCCTCGTAATAAACTCGCTCACGATGATCATTTAGCCAGACGACCAGTTCTTGTTTGCGGATAATTGCTTCCCTGAGGGCCTTGTCCGCCTGATCTATTGTATCCTGATTGCGCCCAAAGACACTCAGTGCAGTGGCTTTTAATTTCGTTGAAACTTTTTTCGATTCGAAATAGGGAATTCGGCGTACATTGATGCCATGGACTTGCTCCGACGCCGCAGAAGCAGGTGCCAGCAGTCCATACAACCATACATCGTAGCCGGAATCATGGAGTGTTGCCGCCTGCTTCATCACCCGCCCGTCGACGGTTCCTGCGTTCGCGACAAGTGAGAACACAACCGTTTTCCGATTGGGGCGACTGAGATCTCTATATAAACGGGCGAGGCGATTGGGCATGCTGATCCCTTTGATCTTAGGGTTATTAAAGGTTATATCGTGCGGCTATACAGCAGGGCCCTGTCCAAGTCCACTAAGGTTCATTATATGAAAAAAATCATAACCGTTGTAGGCAACAGACCTCAGTTTGTGAAAGCTGCAATTGTTGCGAAACAGTGGGCGCAAGTCGGGCTTGATAAGCTGCTTAGCAATTGTCTCGTCCATACAGGTCAGCATTATGACCACCAATTGAGTGACGTTTTTTTTCAGCAGCTTGGGCTGCCGAGTCCCGAGTACAATCTAAAGATCGGGTCCGGGCCGGTTATCGACCAGATCGGCGCCATGTTGCCACTGCTTCGAGCCATTTTTGAGGAGCAGAGCCCCGACGGCGTCTTAGTTTATGGCGATACCAATTCGACCGTTGCTGCGGCGCTGACAGCAGCGCATCTCCATATTCCTCTCTTTCATGTCGAAGCGGGGGAGCGGAATTTTCGTAGGTTCCGAGCCCCCGAGGAAGTTAATCGAATTGTAACGGATGAACTGGCTTGGCTCTGTCTGACATCGACTGAGAAAGCTCAGCAATACCTGCTTCGGGAGGGCTTCGCTTCTGAGCGAGTGGTGTGGGCCGGCGATCCCATGTACGACCTCTTCTGCTGGGCGCAGTCCGAACTCAAGCGCGTCGACACAATCTCGGTAAAGGATCTAGGCTTGGCCCCTGAAGCGTACGCGCTGGCCACACTGCACCGAGCGGAAAATACTACAGAGAAATCAAGACTTCTGGATCTGCTTTCGGCACTCGATAGAGCACCGTTGCCTGTGCTTCTGCCTATCCATCCAAGGGTGCGCAATCTTCTCGCCCAATGGGAATGGCACCCTTCGGGTTCGCTGAAGATCATAGACCCTCTTAGCTATTTCGATATTCTGTCCGTTCTTATGGATTGCAAGGTCTGCATCACGGATTCCGGGGGGCTAGCGAGGGAAGCATTCTTCGCGGGCAAGCCCGGAATTATCCCGTTGCCTAACTCTGGATGGAATGAAATCGTCGAGGCTGGATGGGCGAAGGTCGTCCCGGGAAGTGGCGAGGAGCTACTTCAGGCGATCACTGAATTCAAGCCAAGTGGTGCACGCCCTGAAGGCCTGTTCGGCAATGGACGCGCATCGGAGCGGATCGGGTGGGAGATCCTCCGATACCTCGATTGCCCCCGAGAGGAAGGGGCGTGGCATCCGCTTGGTGACTTCTTTGCAATTCCGCAGCCTGAGGACAGGTCAAAGTTCACATACTCGGCGCTGCGCGGAGGGCTTGGCCAGCTCGCTGACAATGACGTCAAGATCGTTCCATTGCGTTGCGGAAGGCTTGGTCCCAATGAATTGGCGATCGTCTATCTGGTGAGTGGCAACTTGTCGGCGGCCGCCGATCTGGCCGATCTCCATGCCGAAGCTGGACAATCTGTTACCTTTGTTCTGCGCGTCGATTCAAGCATCTATAACATACTCTCCGGTGAGGTGCAGGCGTTCCTTCGAAAGCTGACTGTGCAGAAGCATCAGGTTGGACTTTGGCATGATGAGGGGATCTGGGGTGCACAGGAAGATGGGGCAAGGTTTGCTGCTATAACGAGTATCCTCCTCAATGAAACGGTGCGGTGGGTCTATCGGGGCCAGCGCCTGATTACTATCGGGAAGGATGGGGCAGAGGAGGCCGGAATCGACGAAATTACCCACCTTGGTCCCAACGAGGTGGTGTGGGAGAAATTCTCAAGTACCGAAGCTCTTCCGCGTGTGGTCCTTGTCGATGCGGATCCTTGGAGCGAGGCTCCAATTTCCTTGTTCGAACTCAAGCAGAGAACAATCGTGTCTCAGCGTCAGACGATGGAGCGTGAGTTGGGGCTCATACATAGGGGCGAGTAACGCCCCTTCCTCTAAGCCAGGGAGCATAAACGTGGCTCCCTAGGTGCGTCGTTTACTGGGTAGGATCTCAGAAATCGGCATGCTTGAGCGGCAAGGAGAAGGGGCGTGAACGTTGATCAGGTCTGCCCGGACGCTATTTAGGTGGAATTCGGAAGATCCTGAGAAAGGGATGTAAATTCGCTCCGTCTTGTGCCGTAAGGAGAGTCTTGACACCGTTCCATTTTGGGCTAGCTCAAGCCATCCGCATATTGGGCAGTGATTGTAAGCTGATCGCAAAGGGGGATGCATGTTTAAGCAGTCGACTACCAAGCTCAGTTCCTTTAGCGATAATTTCGATTGTATCGTGCGCGATTGCTCCTTTTACGGTGTCGGCAAGATCCCCACGCGTCTGTCCAACAAGCTGGTGCCGGTTGGAAGCTCGAAATTTCTTCCTGAACTGATGAGGGACATCGATGGGGTGGCCGGCGTCATCTGTCCACCGAATCTGCTTGAGCAGATTCCGAGCCATCTCGGTTGTGCCATAAGCAGCAAGCCGCTTGAAGCGGCTTACAAGCTCCACAGGCACCTTGCGAGAACGAAAGATCATTATTGGGAGTCGTTCCCATCGCGTATCGATCCTTCTGCTCAAATTCATCCCACAGCTTACGTCGCCGAAAGTGACGTCACCATTGGCCCAGGTTGTGTAATCGGTCCCCATGCCTCGATCATGGAACGAGTGTTTCTAGGCGAGGGGACAATCGTAGGACCCAATACCGTTATTGGATCCTCGGCTTATGAAATGGCCGAGATTGATGGCGTGCCTCAACTTCTTGATCAGGTTGGTGGAGTAAGAGTTGGACGAGGATGTGTGTTTCTCGCGGGGGTTACAGTTGCGCGGAGTACCTTCCCGACATGGACGGAAATAGGCGACTTCTGCTCATTTGATAACCTTGTACACATCGCTCACGACTGCGTGCTCGGGCGTGGCGTGAAGATGACAGCCTGTTCGATGCTAAGTGGTCGCGTAACCCTTGGGGAAAAGGCTTACATCGGTCCAAATGCAACAGTATCGAACGGCGTTTCTATTGGCGCTGGGGCATTAGTTACGATTGGGTCGGTCGTGGTATCGGATGTGCCTCCAGGCAAGAGAGTGACTGGAAACTTCGCCGTTGATCACTCGGCCTTTAAACGTCATATCGCAAGCATCGGAAAGACGAGGCAAGGCTCGGGAGGTTAGCCTTATCCCACGTTCTCGGTAGCAACATGGTCTTGAGTGCGTTCAGTACTATAGTAAACCAGGGAATGAGCATTTGATCTTCCCTCCGGTAGACGATCGAAGGGTAGATCCAGTCGAGACCCCAACCTCGCGAAGATGCGTCGAATTGAGGTGCAGTCGCATATGGCTCGAGTGTTGCGGAGGCCCACAGAGGGATAGCCGTTCCAGAATGGAACTCAAGGATAAGGCCTGAAACCGGAGATTCTCTATACCCGTAAAGAAGACCGAGACACCAATGAAAGCTGGAGGGATCATTAGAGTCCCTTATTCTTTGCAAGGAATGGCATAGGGCAGCTATCCCCTGATTATCGTGAAGGTGCCGCTCGCAATCTCTCGTGCCGCAAACTCACCGTTGATTGTAGCCATCCTCCAACCACCGAGCGATGGTAACTTGTATTGGATGAGAACACATCATCAGTGGCTCTAAGCCCGTGATCCAAGTCCTCAGGCGCCATCCGAGCGGGTCGGACGCTTCGGGGCAACTCACCGGCGATAACGATCTTTGGGTTGCCGCCCATGCCAAGAGCCTCGGGCTGACGATGATGACGAACAGCAAAAGTGAATTCCGGTAGGCCGAAGGCCTCACCGCCGAAAACTAGATCTCGCAATCGTGTCGACAGAACGGACGTCTGAGGCTCGGGGATCGGTTCGCGCCCGAGCCTATCGGCATCCGCTGGCTGTCATCTCCACACGAGCCAGATCACCTGTCCGCATCCAGCCCTCCTTCGTGAACAGCGCGGCAAATGATCCATGTGGCACCGATAAGGTAGCCTCAGAACTACGAGCATGGAGATCGATGTAACTGGCTTACTATTTCCTCTACGTGATCTCAAATACCATGAGCCTCTTCCGGAAAAGGCAGATAGCTTTGGCAGCACGAACCGAATTGCCTTCCGGTGTGGAGCAGGGCTCTTGGTTCAGCCTCGTGACCATCTCAGCCCGACAAGACCCCTTCATTCTACCGTCTCTGGCCTGCAGATGGTATGTGTGAAATAACATACCATCGCGGTTGTGAGGCTTGACATGAGCGGCGGCGACAAAACCGTCTTCCCCGTAATCCTCTGCGGCGGCTTGGGAACGCGTCTTTGGCCGACCTCCCGTGCCAGCATGCCCAAGCCGTTCGTCACCGTGCTGGGAGAACTCTCCACTTTCCAAATGGCCGTTCGGCGCGTCATTGCCCCCGGCGTTTTCCAGCGTCCCACGATCATCTCCAGCAACGATGTCGGTTTCATCCTCGCCGATCAGCTGGCGCAGATCGGGGTCGAAGCCGATATCATCCTTGAGCCTGTCCGGAAGGACACGGCCGCTGCGATTGCGGTCGCGGCCTGTCATGCCGCGCGCCAGGGTTCCGACACGGTCGTGCTCGTCGTTGCGGCCGACCACGTGATTGACGATCCGGCGGCTTTCGTAGCGTCATGCGAGGCAGCTCTCGAACTTGCGCGCGCGGGGCACATCATGATCTTGGGCGTCGTGCCGCAATCCCCCGCCACTGGCTATGGCTACATCCAGCCGGGCGGGCCGATCAACGACGCCGGTGCCTTCCGCGTCGCCCGGTTCGTCGAGAAGCCGGATGCGGAGATGGCGCAGAGCTTCATCGGGCAAGGCTTCCTCTGGAACAGCGGCAACTTTCTGTTCCGCGCCGACGTGATGATCGGGGAACTGGAGCGTTTCCAGCCCGAAGTTTTATCGGTCGCGAGGAAATCTCTCGAAACCGCCACCATCGACCTCGATTTCATCCGTCTTGACGAGAGAGCGTTCAGACAGGCTCCGAGAACATCGATCGATTACGCCGTCATGGAGCGCACCGAGCGTGCCGGCGTCCTGCCCGTCTCGTTCTCCTGGACCGACATCGGCTCCTGGGATGCCCTGTGGGATGCTTCGCCGCGCGATATGGCCGGCAACGCGCTTCGCGGCAACGTCGAGGTCATGGAAACCCGCAACGCTCTCGTTCACAGCGACGGCATTCTCACAGCGGTGGTCGGTATCGATGACGTCGTGGTCGTTGCCCATGCCGACGCGGTGCTCGTGGTCCCGCGCAGCCGTTCCGATCTGGTGAAGGACCTGGTGGCCTCCATGCGCGCCGGGCGGCGCCCCGAGGCCAGTGAACACATCCGCATGCACCATTCCTGGGGATGGTGTCAGCGCGTCGATGACGGCTCGCGCTTCCTGGTGAGGCGCATCGTGGTGAAGCCGGGCGGGCATCTCCCGCTTCAGATGCATCATTGCCGCGCCGAGCACTTGATCGTGGTGAAGGGCACCGCTCAGGTGACGGAGAACGAGAACGTAAGCCTCGTTCATGAGAACGAGGCCATCCACATCCCGGTCGGTTCCGTGCGCCGCCTCGTCAATCCGGGCCGCATCCCGCTCGAACTCATCGGGGTTCAGGTGGGCAGAGACGCGGGTGAGGACGATCGGGACCGTGTCGAGGATCGGTGCGACGGCTAAGAAGAGGCCGGAGCGTCGACGGCAATCTCCATGGTAAAATCGCGGCTCTCGCCCGGCGGGATCACCACGATGCCGGGCTTGTCCTTGAATTCGCCTTCGAACCCGACCGGGTCCGCATAGCCCTGCCACGGCTCGATGCAGACATAGCCCGCGCCCGGCTTCGTCCAGAGGCCGAGATGCGGCATGCCGGGAAAGGAAACCGTGATGGAGCGGCGGCCCGGAACGCCATAGCGGACCGTGCGGCTCGCGAGCGTGCTCCAGACGAGCGCACCATCCTCGAAGAGATCGTCGCGCAAGGGCAGGCGATCCCCTTGGACCGGCGTCGGACGGGATGCGTCCCCGATCAGGCCGTCTGACAGCCTGTGCAGGGATGCGGGCTCCGCCGTCTCGAAGCGGATCTCATGCGCGTTCCGCTCGCCGCCATAGGGCAGGGGCCAGCGCAGGGCGGGATGGAAGCCGAACGAGACGGGAAGAGGACGGTTCTCAGGGTTCAGGACCGATGCCAGGAGGACCAGTCTTCCTCCGTCGAGCCGATAGGTCATGTCGAGTCTGAAATCGAAGGGAAACTGCTCGCGCGTCGCGTCGCTCGCCTTCAGGCGGAGCCGGCAGAATTCCGGTGACGCATCGACGATCTCGAAGATGGAGATGCGGGCGAATCCGTGCTGCTTCATGGGATGGACGCGCCCGTCGATAAGCGCTTGATCGCCGCGCAGGCGGCCGACGATCGGAAAGAGGAGGGGGGAGCGCCCTGTCCAGAACGCCGGATCGCCGTCCCACAAGAGGTCCCGGCCCTCCTCATCGCACAGGCGGATCAGTTCCGCGCCTTGTGAGGAGATCTGGGCTTTGAGATGGGCGTTCGACAGCGTGACCGTCATGAGGGGCTCCTGAAGTGCTGCAGCTTTGTGCCTTATCGTGTCCAACGGTTCCCGGACACTCAATACATTTCGACGATCGATGCGCCCGGAACGGCGATCTTTTGCCTCTCTCGCGAGTTGTGTTTCCTCAGGGATCAGCGGAAGGGGGCGCGGCCGGATGGGAGCCAGCGGAGACATTCTCGATTGTCTGATCGTCGGCGGCGGGCCGGCGGGACTGACGACAGGGCTTTACCTTGCGCGGTTCAAACGCCGCTTCCTGATCGTCGACAGCGGTACGCCCCGGGCGGCCTGGATCCCGACCAGCCACAACATCCCGATGTTCGCCGACGGCATCTCCGGTCCCGACCTTCTGGCGCGGGCGCGCACCAATCTGGAGCAGTACGGCAAGTGCATCCGGATCGGACGGGTGACAGGCCTTCGCAAGCAGCCGGACCGCTTCATCGCCCTCGTCGAGAATGATGACGGCGGCACCAGCCAGATCTCGGCGAAACGGGTGGTTCTTGCCACGGGCGCCATCGATATCGAGCCCGATCTGCCGGACGTTCCCAATGCCGTGCAACGCGGCCTCGTACGCTATTGCCCCATCTGCGACGGCTACGAATCCCGGGACCAGAAGATCGCCGTCATCGCCTATGGGTCTCATGGACTGGGGGAGGCGGTGTTCATCGCGCGAACCTATTCGCGCGACGTGACCCTGCTGACGCTGGGGCAGACCCTCGAACTGACACCGGACCAGAGAGGGCGACTCGACGAGCACGGCATCAAGGTCGTCGAGGCGCCCGTGGAATCCCTCGACATGGAGAGCGATCGCATTTCCGCGCTTCACGTGGGCGGTAAGGAGCATCGTTTCGACGTGCTCTATTCGGCCCTGGGCCTCAAGTACCGGTCCGACCTCGCCCTCTCGCTGGGGGCCGAGCACGATCCATCGGGCAGCCTGCTCGTGGACGAGCACTGCCAGACCACCGTGAGGGGTCTCTACGCTGCAGGCGACATCGTCCGGGGGCTCGATCAGATCGTGGTGGGCATGGGCCATGCCGCCCATGCCGCCACACACATTCACAATCATTGCGACCTGCCGACCGAGGACGAGCCGGGAGGCGCGTGAGCCCGTCAGGAGATGGCTCTCGCCAGCAGAGGCAGGCTCACGTCCATGCGGTAATCGACCGACGAATGATTGTCGGGAAATTCCTCATAGGTATGCGCGATGCCGGCAGCCTCGAGCTTCCGGTGCAGCTGACGCGAGCCGTAGACCATGTTGTACTGATCGACATCGCCGCAATCGATGTAGAAGGCCTTCAGCTTCTTCAGATTGGCCTGCACCTTGGGATCGTCCGCCATGCGCAGCGGGTCCCAGCGCAGCCAGTTGGCCCAGCGCTCCTCGATCACTTCGCAGGTGTGGAGGTCGACAGGCAGCCGGATGCCGCAGAAATGGTTCGGGTCGGGATCGAAGCTCGCCGCCTGGGCGAGGATCATCAGCACGTGCCAGTCCTGTTCCTTCGCCTTCGGCCCCTGCTCGAACTTGCTTAGGAACGTGTCGATGGACATGCCATGGCTGGCCAGGTGCCTGAGAGCGCCTGCGAACTCGCCCAGATGGTAGAGATATTCGAAGCCTACATCGCCCGAATGCGAGGCGGCCGCGGCCCAGAACTTGCCGCCGTGGCGCATGGCATGGACGAGTGAGCCGTAGCCGCCCGAGCTCTTGCCGAACACTCCCCTGCGCCCCTCGCCGCCGCACCCGAAGCGCTCCTCCACGAAGGGCACCATCTCGCGGATGAGAAAGGTCTCCCAGGGGCCCATTGCTGCGCTGTCGACATATTGGTTGCCGCCGAGGCGGGTGAAGCAATCGGGGAAGGCCACGACGACCGGGGGCATCGCGCCGGCTCCGATCAGTCGGTCGAGCCGTTCCGGAACGTTCTCGCCGTAATTCCTCCAGTTGGTGTGCGCAGGTCCGCCCGCCGTGTAGCCGACGAGGTCGACGAGGAGGGGCAGGCCGCGACCGTCGTGCCCTGCCGGCACATAGACGTCGATCCGCCGGCGGGTCGGGTCGCCGAGGAGATTGCCCTTGAGGCACTCGCTGTCGATCCGGAGGGTGTGCACCGTGCCTTCCGGTGCGTTATGGTCCTTGCGCATCGCTGATCCTCATGATGTCCGGGGAGATGATGTGTCTGTCGAGCGGGCACTTGTCCAGAAATGGGGCTCTTGCAGCGGTTAATAAGTCATTTCAGCCGCTAGCCATTCCTCCATCCCTGGCACTAGGGTGCCACCTCAAGCGGCATTGTGTGGGGGAATAACATATGACCGACAGTTTCCTGCCTAAATGGACCTTGAAGACCGAAGGCGTCATCATGCCGGACGAAAGGCTGCCGACGGGCCAGATGGTCGTCGTGGGCCTGCAGCATGTGGTTGCCATGTTCGGCGCCACGGTGCTGGCACCCATCCTGATGGGTTTCGATCCGAACGTCTCCATTCTGTTCTCCGGCCTCGCCACCCTGATCTTCTTCCTCGTGGTCGGAGGGCGTGTGCCGAGCTATCTCGGATCGAGCTTTGCCTTCATCGGCCCGGTCCTGGTGGCCACCGGCGCATCGGTCGGCAGCCCGAACCCGAACATTCCCCTGGCTCTGGGCGGCATCATCGCCGCGGGTGCGCTCTACTTCGTCATCGGCCTGGTCGTTCAGATGGCTGGGCACCGCTGGATCGAGCGTCTCATGCCGCCGGTCGTCACCGGCGCCATCGTCGCCGCCATCGGCCTCGTGCTGGCGCCGATCGCCATCAACAGCGCATCGGGCGTGACGCCCGACAATGCGAACGGCTCCGACTTCGCCCGCTGGATCGCGCTCGCCACCGTGCTGTCGGTCGGCATCGTGGCCGTTTATGCCCCCGGCATGTGGCGGCGTCTGCCGGTGCTCCTCGGCGGCGCTCTCGGCTACCTGATCTACTTCGTCTTCGCGAACCTCATGGGCTATGGAACGCCCATCGACTTCACGACGATCAGAGAGGCGGCCTGGTTCGGGCTTCCGAGCTTCCAGAGCCCCGTCTTCGACATGAGGGCGGTGAGCCTGATCGCTCCCGTGGCCATCATCCTGGTGGCCGAGAACCTCGGGCACATCAAGGCCATCGGCGCCATGACGGGCCGCAACCTCGATCCCTATCTCGGGCGGGCTTTCATGGGCGACGGCCTGGCCACGATGCTGTCCGGCGCCGCCGGCGGCACGGGCATGACCACCTACGCCGAGAACATGGGCGTGATGGCGGTGACCCGCATCTATTCGACGCTGGTTTTCGTCATCGCCGCGGGCTTCGCGCTGCTGCTCGGCCTGTCGCCGAAATTCGGCGCCTTCATCGGCACCATTCCGGGGCCGGTGCTCGGCGGCCTGTCGATCGTGGTGTTCGGCCTCATCGCCGCGACCGCGGGCCGGATCTGGGTGGAGAACCGGGTCGACTTCTCGAACCCGCGCAACCTCATCACCGTGGCGGTCGCCCTGATCCTTGGGGCGGGTAACTTCAAGCTGAACGTCGCGGGCTTCACGCTCGACGGCATCGGCACGGCGACGTTCGGAGCGATCATCCTCTACCACATCCTCAACATGGCGCCGGCCCGCACCGCCGAGCCCCCGCACGTTTAAGAACCGCGCAGGAACACGCTTTAAGGAGCCCGCGTTGAGCCTCAACGCGGGCTTCTCCTTTTCCAAGGACCAGACGAGAGCCCGCATCGTTCTCTCAGAAAGGATGATGCCATGAGCTCCGGACAAGAGCAGACGCTTCCGCCGCAGGTGCAGGACCGGCAGCCCGGTCATGAGACCGAGATGAATCCGAGGCCCGATTTCGAACCGCGCTACCCCGGGAGCAACCGGCTTCAGGGCAAGACGGCGCTCATCACCGGCGGCGACAGCGGCATCGGGCGCGCGGTTGCCGTTCTCTTCGCGCGCGAAGGGGCCGACGTCGCCATCCTTTACCTCAACGAGACCGAGGATGCGCAGGCCACGAAACAGCTCGTGGAGAGGGAGGGACGCACGTGCCTGACCATCGCCGGCGACGTGGGCGATCCCGGCTTCTGCCGGTCCGCCGTGGATCAGGTGATCCAGCGCTTCGGCAAGCTCGATGTGCTCGTGAACAACGCAGCCGAGCAGCACCCCAAGGGCGAGATTTCCGAGATCAGCCCCGAGCAGATCGACCGGACGTTCAGGACCAACATCTTCGGCTATTTCTACATGGTCCAGGCGGCGATGCCCCACCTGAAGCAGGGAGCTGCCATCATCAACACGACCTCGGTCACGGCCTATCGCGGCAGCTCGGAACTCCTCGACTACAGCGCCACGAAGGGCGCCATCGTGGCCTTCACGCGCTCCCTTGCGCAAAAGCTCGCGGAACAGGGCATCCGTGTGAACGGCGTCGCGCCCGGACCGATCTGGACACCGCTGATCCCGGCGACATTCCCGGCCGAGAAGGTGAAGAGTTTCGGCGCGAATACGCCGCTCAAGCGCCCGGGCCAGCCCAACGAGGTCGCTCCCTCATACCTGTTCCTGGCCTGCGAGGATGCGTCCTATATCACGGGGTCGATCCTTCACCCGAACGGCGGCGATCCGACTGAATCCTGACAGCGAAAAAGGCGGCTCCGGGAGCCGCCTTTTTCTTTCGTTCTTGAAGAGGGCCGGATGCGATCAGCGGCGACGCCGCACGCGCGCCGGAACCGGAGCGGGGGACTGCACGGTGAGTGCGAAGAACAGCAGCACCGCGGACAAGGATGCTCCGATCAGGAAGACGACTTCTGCGATCTCGGCCTGCGACGCCAAGCCCGTGACGCCTGCGAGCAAAGTAAGAAACATGAAAATCATAAATGTGCGAAGGGCAACGGAACGGGTCATTGGCATCTCTCCCAAGTGTTCTGAAAAACGTACCTGAAAGAGCTGGGTTCCATACCCGGAGAAGCTCCGGAAAATACTTATGCCGAGCTTCTTAAAAACCTAAGCTTGAGCCGTTCGGGCGGAACCTCACTGTTGCGCTTGGCGTTGGTTGAAGGTCATCGGCTGAAAGCTGATCTTTAATTGAAGCGAGGTAACACCATGCTCGGTTGGGCTGTCACTTTTCTCATCATCGCGCTGGTCGCGGCTCTGTTCGGTTTCGGCGGCATCGCCGGGACCGCCGTCGAGATCGCAAAGCTGATCTTCTTCGTTGCGATCGTGCTCTTCGCCATTTCGGCCGTGATCGGCCTTCTGCGCGGACGAAACCCTATGTAAAGCCCCATGCGATGGGTGACTTTCCTGTATCGATGAAAACGCCGCCTCCCGAGGCGGCGTTTTCTCATGAAGTGGGGCAGTTCCTCGATCAACCCTGGAGGGCCGCGCGGGTCATGCTGTCGGGGCCCAGGTCATCCATGTCGTCCACGTTCAGGAGCACGGCCAGGCGCAGGCGCGCTCGGTTGACGCGGCTCTTGATGGTCCCGACGGCGCATCCGCAGATGCCCGCGGCCTCCTCGTAGGAAAATCCCGAGGCGCCGACCAGAAGAAGGGCTTCCCGCTGATCGGAGGGGAGGCGGGCGAGGGCCATGCGGAAATCCTCGAGATCGAGGTGAGATCCCTGTTCAGGCTGGATCCTCAAGCGTCCGGCATAGGCGCCGTCCGGGTCTTCGACCTCACGCCGGCGCTTGCGGTGTTCGGAGTGAAAGAGATTGCGCAAAATCGTGAAAAGCCAGGCATTGAGATTGGTGCCGCGCTCGAAACGATGAAGGTTGGCAAGAGCGCGGAGGAGAGTGTCCTGAACAAGGTCGTCCGCCTTGTCGACCTGACCTGAAAGCGAGATGGCAAAGGCGCGTAGACTGGGTACCGCGGCGAGCAGAGCCTCCCTCAGGTCAGGCTGGTCGGTCATCGCGACCCGTCCCTTTTCTTTTCCAGTTGATCCAGCAATTCCTTGAAGCGATCCGGGACCGGCTGCTGCATCAATTCGTCGTACATGGCGCGCAGCTGGTCACCGATGCGTTTCTGGCTGCTGCTGTCGAGTCTTCCGTTGGTTCCAAGCTTGTCGTCCGCAGATGTCCTCGGGAGCGCCCGAGCCAGCTTGTTCCCCTTATCGCTTGTCATCTGATTCCCCTTGACATCCCCGGACATTATTAAGGGATGACCAGCCTTGGCAGTAGCTCTATACTCGTTTTCGAGCAATAACGCTTGTTGTTGAATACAGTTCCAGGCGTGGAACTTTTCCAGCTTTGCCACGTTGAAAGGACCACTGGTACAACGAGGCAAAAGCACTGAATAAGGGGAAGCGAATGTCGACAGCTCAGCTTGTCGTCCAGCACTTACCGTATCTTCGCCGTTATGCACGCGCTCTCACAGGCAGCCAGATGGCTGGCGACGCCTATGTGGCCGCGACCCTTGAGACGCTGGTGAGCGAGCCTGAGACCATTGGGCCTTCCGGTAACGTCAAGGTTGAACTCTTCCAAGTCTTCACACGCATCTGGAACTCGCTTTCCGTAAACGGACGCAGCGAGCAGATCCAACGCGATCTTCCGGCGGAGGTCCGTCTGGGACAGATTACTCCGCTGCCCCGTCAGGCGTTCCTCCTGTCGTGCCTGGAGGGTTTCGGCGAGGAGGAGGTTGGTCAGATCCTGGACGTGGATACGAAGACGGTGCGCGAACTCGTCGACGAGGCCGGCCGTGAACTCGCCGCGGATATGGCCACGGATATTCTCATCATCGAGGACGAGCCGCTGATCGCCATGGATCTCGAGGCCCTGGTGGAGGGACTTGGGCACAACGTGACCGGGGTGGCCCGGACGCGCACCGAAGCCGTCAAGCTCGCCTCCACCAAGCAGCCCGGCCTGATCCTCGCGGACATCCAGCTAGCCGACGGCAGCTCGGGCCTCGATGCGGTCAACGATCTCCTGAAATCCTTCGAGGTGCCGGTGATCTTCATCACGGCCTATCCGGAGCGGTTCCTGACCGGCGAGCGGCCTGAGCCGGCCTTCCTCATCGCCAAGCCGTTCCAGCCGGCGAATGTATCGGCCGTGATCAGCCAGGCGCTGTTCTTCCAGCAGAGCGCAAAGCGCCGGGAGCCCCGCGCCGCGACGGCCTGATACGCACGCACTTGCTGCTAAGTATTTGCCCGGCTCCCGAGCCGGGCTTTTCTTTTGCCATGTTGTAATCGGAATAAAAAAAGACGGGCGTCGAAGCCCGTCTAAAGGTGCCGGCCAATGCACAAGGGGAATGCGGGGAGGACCAGGAGGCCGGTGCTTTAAGAACGCTCCTTGCAAAATAAAGGTTCCCGCTTTTTTCTTTGACTATCCTCTCGGAAATCCCCCGGAACATCAAAGTTAAGGTCGCGTTGTTTTCTCGAATGGTTGAGCTAAGCAGCAGGGAGACAGGAATGCTCCTCACCTCCACGAGATTAGGCGTAGTGACCGGAGCCGCCCTGTTGGCCGGCGGCATCGCCTTCGCGGATTCCGGGATCGATTCCCTCAGATCGTCCCTGCTGAGGGCGGCGCTGATCGAGGAGCGCGCAGCGCCCAAAGGCGACCGGCTGATGGCTGCCCGCGAGGCGGAGGATAGGACGAGCGTGTCCATCGTGGAGATCGTCGGGCTGACCCATGCGACCGTGATCCTGCGGGGCAATGACGGCGAGGTGCTCTACCGCTCCGATCCGCGATCGGGCATGACGACGGTTTCGAAGAACACCGAGATCCCCATTCTGGCGACGAAGGACGAGTTCCGCGTTCCTGTTCACCAGCGTCCGCCCGCGGCGCGGGAAGGCCGTGACGAGCCCCGCAAGCCGAAGCGCCAGACACCCATCGGCTGCATGGGCGACGTGAGCCCTCTGGCGAGCGCCAGTGCGAACAGAATGCCGAGCCTTTGCCTTGCCTCGCTGGATCGGCCCTTGTCCTGAGCGCTTCGAGGATGAAGTGGATTGCGGATGTTCAGTTCACTTCAAATAGAAATCGGAGGCTTTGACTTGGGATTGTATGGCGGTCCTTCATGGCTGCCAGATGAATAAGTATTCATCTTCCTGCCTGTAAGTAGATTTCAGCTGATCGGGGCAGGGATACATATCCGCCTGGAACGTGTGCCTGGGATGGCGCGTTCTCCCCTCGCGCACTTTGGCGCATATCGCGATTCAATGAACATTCAGGAGAATATCACGATGCTGAAGAAGCATATGGCAGCTTGCCTCGTCCTGACGGCTTTCGCGGCTGCGCCCGCTTTCGCCCAGACATCGCCCTCGGCGCCGACGGACCGGCCGACGGCTTCGGGATCCGGCACGGCGACCTCGGGATCGCCGGCGATGCAGCCTGGAGCAACCGGCGCCCCGGCCACGACCAGCCCCTCGGGCGGTTCGGCGGCGATGAATCAGAGCGGCGGCCCGCAGGGGCAGTTCATGACCCAGATGCAGCCGAACCAGGTGATGGCGTCCGATCTGATCGGGACCCGCGTCGTCAGCGCCAACAACGAGTCGATCGGTGACATCAATGATGTGGTCATGGACCGCAGCGGTCAGGTCATGGCCGTCGTTGTGGGCGTCGGCGGCTTCCTGGGTATCGGTGAAAAGGATGTGGCCGTTCCGTTCGGCTCCCTTGAATTCGCCAACAGTCAGCAGGCGGACGCCATGGACAACAACAGCGGCAGCGGCAGCGGCGGCAATGTAGCGACCACCGGTTCGACGGCGACAACCAGCACGGCCGGCCAGGGCAATGCCGGCGGCGCGCCGAATTCGAACATGGCCACCAACAATGCGTCCGCGGGCAGCAACACGGCTTCGTCCAATGAGCCGGATCGCGTGATCCTTCGGATGACCAAGGCCGAACTTCAGGCTGCCCCGGCCTTCAAGACCGATGTCGGCAACGACAACGGCTCTACCACGGGCACGACCGGTGCGGGCGGTAACACGACCCAGCAGTAGCGTCTGCCGACGGCCTTTGCCGATGCGCGGCGCCCCGGCCTACCGGGGCGCCGTTTCCGTGGTGGAGGGACGCGAAACAAAAGGCGCAGTCACGATGTGACTGCGCCTTGAAAGGTGCCAGTTCGAGGGGGCATTCGAACCGGTTGCTGACACAACGCCGAATCCGGGCGGATGTTCCGAAAATTTTTCGGAAGAATTGGAGCCTCCCTGAGGTTGAACTTTCCACGGCGGGAGGAACCGGGCCGTTCCGGGCACGTTGCCCAGCGGTGACAGATGCGGAGACGACGATGACGGCGACCAACGAGTTGGATGCGGCCTTGTGCCAGGAAGAGCTTCCCGACGAGTTCTCTCGGCTCGCTTCGAGTTCCTCCTCCCGGGAGAAGCCGAACGTTGCCTGGATGTTGAGCGGGATCGTGCAGGATCACCAACAGGACGAGGTGACATGCCCCCTCCTGCTGCGGCGGCACCTCGTCGTGCAGTCTTGGTCCCGGGGGCTGCCTCCGGGTGTTTTGCGTCATCTTTAGAGTTCACTACTATTTCAGGCTCGTTTGTTTGATGACCGAACCATTCGCAAATCCGACTGGGCGCAATTCCATCGCCTTTCTCTTTCATCCCAGCGCCGTGCCTGTGATCGACGTCTTCCGGTCCATCGGCAGCCTGGACGATCATTTTGACCTTGCCCTTCTCGATGGGCCTGAGCGAGGGCTTGCACCTTATGCGCAGCCGGGAGCCGCCAAGGGCATCGTGTCGGATGCTCTGCTGCTTGCCTTCGCCATGACACGCCAGCGGGGAAGGGCCTTCGATCACCGCCCGCTCGGGGCACGCTGCGGCACTCTCGATGAGTATTGCCTCCTGAGCCTGATCGGAGCCTCGCGGCAACCCGGTTCGGAGGTGGCCAGGGAGGCGTCGGCTCTCTTGGGCATCTCGCCGCAGGAGCTCTTGTCTTCTCTGGTCGGAGAACTCGCACGGCATATCGACCTTGGGATCATCGTCTTTCCAGTGCCGAACCTGAGCGAGTTCAGGGCTGCGGCCGGGATCGAGAGCCGGCAGGTGGAGGCCATCGTCGAAGCCACCAACAAGCCCGGACGGCATTTCGGCCTTTGACTTCATCGCTTCCTGGAGAGGCAAAAATAAAGGGGCCGCTTGGCGGCCCCTTTTGGTGTGGAATTTACTGTCGCTATTCCTGATTGCCGCGGGTATTGCCGGATGCCTGACCGCCTTTGCGGCCGGCCTCAGAGGCAAGCTCGCGGTCTTGCGAGAAGGAGCGCTTCTCTGCAGGAACGCTTTTGCCGCCTTTACTTGCGATTTCACGCTGACGGTCTGAATCCATGGATGCGAAACCGCGCTTCGAAGTCGAACCACTTGGCGCCATCTTGAGCCTCCTTGACCAATGATGTTCGTGGTTGAACAACCGTTCGCTAATTCGATGGTTCCGAGGAGGAAGGTGGAACCTTTGCAAAAAATTTTTATGAAAAAAAGCAGTGCGCTCGAAGAAGGTTTTCCGTTTTGATTGCCACGCTTAAATAATGATTGCGCTCTGTTGTTTGTACCCTTGGTGGTGAGGGGTGCGACAAGTTGGAACGCTGAAGAGTGATGGAAATTCTATTTAAGAAGTTAATGCGATTACCGTATGAGTATTTGATGTTGATTGAGTCTAGAATATGAATCGATAAGTTTCCGGATTGTCGAGCTGGCCCTGACATCAGGGGCGATGCACCTCCAATATTCTGCAGACGTTTTCAGGTGACTATGAATCCGTTCTGGTTTGACTCTGAGATTTCTCTCCCAAGCCCTGATTGACTCAAACCTGTGATTGCGCCTCGAAGGCTTTCTTCGACGCAGTTCGGCGATCCGGCGGATTTCAATCTGTCCGATGGGAGTGATTGCACGGCGGGCCCGGTGTATGAGACACACCTGGCGGAACGATGAGAGGGCAGGATGACCTACGACGACAACAACGTGTTCGCGAAGATCCTGAGAGGCGAGCTGCCGTGCCACAAGGTCTACGAGACCGAGGGCGTGCTGGCCTTCATGGATATCATGCCTCGGGGCGAGGGGCATGTGCTGGTGATCCCCAAGGCGAAGGCCCGCAACATTCTTGACGCGGAGCCCGAGGATCTCGCGGAACTCGCCAAGGCCGTCCAGGTCGTGGCACGGGCGGCGAAGGAGGCCTTTGCTGCCGACGGGCTGACGATCCAACAATTCAACGAGAGCGCAGGCGGGCAGGTGGTGTTTCACCTGCACGTCCATGTCATCCCGCGCTTCGAGGGTGTTCCCTTGAAGCCGCATACAGGCCACATGGAGGCCAACGACGTGCTGGCCGGGCACGCCGAAAAGATCCGCGCGGCTCTGAACGCCTGACACAGGGCCTGACACATGGGAACGGGAGCGGCCTCCGGGCCGCTTCCTTTCCGTGTTCAGTCGGCCCAATCGAGAGAGCGTGCGACGGCCTTGTCCCATTCCGCGTTCAGGCGGCTGCGGCGCGGGGCCTCCATCGCGGGCGTCCAGCGCTTGTCGATGGACCAGTTGCGCACGAGCTCGTCCTTGCCGGCCCAGAAGCCGACGGCGAGGCCTGCCGCGTAGGCGGCGCCCAGGGCGGTCGTCTCGATGACCTTCGGGCGGACGACGGGGACATCGAGGATGTCGGCCTGGAACTGCATGAGCAGCTCATTCACCACCATGCCGCCGTCCGTGCGCAGCTCCTTCACCGCAATGCCGGTATCCTTCGTCATCGCCTCCAGCACCTCGCGGGTCTGGAACGCGGTGGCCTCCAGGGCGGCGCGGGCGATATGGGCCTTGGTGGCGTAGCGCGTCAGGCCGCCGATGAGGCCGCGGGCATGGGAGTTCCAATGCGGAGCGTAGAGGCCCGAGAAGGCGGGCACGACGGTGACCCCGCCATTGTCCTCCACGCTTCCCGCCAGGGCCTCGATCTCGTGGCTCGCCTGGATGATTCCGAGATTGTCGCGCAGCCACTGCACCAGCGCACCCGCGATCGCGATGGAGCCTTCGAGCACATAGACGGGCTTCTCGTTCCCGAACTTGTAGCCCATCGTGGTCAGCAGGCCGCATTTCGACGGATAGGGGGTCTCGCCGGTATTCATGAGCATGAAGCAGCCGGTGCCGTAGGTGTTCTTGGCTTCGCCCGCCTGGAAACAGGCCTGGCCGACGAGCGCCGCCTGCTGGTCGCCGAGGATGCCCGCGATGGGCACGCCGGCCAGGTTGTCCCTGGCGGCGCCGTAGACCTCGCTGGAGGACTTGATCGTCGGCAGGCAGGCCCTCGGAATGTCGAACAGGGACAGGATGTCCTCGTCCCAGTCGAGGGTGCCCAGGTTCATGAGCTGCGTGCGGCTGGCATTGGTCACATCGGTGATGTGGCAGCCGTCGTTCGCCCCGCCCGTCAGGTTCCAGACGAGCCAGGTGTCGATATTGCCGAACAGCACGTCCCCGGCCTGGGCCTTCTCCCGCGCGCCGGGAACATTGTCGAGAAGCCACCGGAGCTTCAGCCCCGAGAAATAGCTCGCGAGCGGCAGTCCGGTCTTGGACCGCAGGCGATCATGTCCGCCGTCCTTCGCGAATTCCTCGACGATAGGGTCCACGCGCGTATCCTGCCACACGAGGGCATTGTGCAGCGGCTTGCCGGTGCGCCTGTCCCAGATCAGCGTGGTCTCGCGCTGGTTGGTGATGCCGATGGCGGCGAGATCCCGGGACTTGAGCCCCTTCTTCGCCAGCGCCTCCTGGATCACGGTCTCGGTGTTGCGCCAGATTTCGAGCGGATCGTGCTCCACATGGCCGGGCTTGGGATAGATCTGCTCGTGCTCTTTCTGGCCGACCGACACGATGGTGCCCGCCTTGTCGAAAACGATGAAGCGCGAACTGGTCGTGCCTTGGTCGATTGCGCCGATATACTGGGCCATGGACAAGCCTTCCGGGTGCTATTGAGCCGCGATGGATGCTGCTGTCTGCCTGGCAATATAGGCATCAATCTTGGCCGGAGCACCAGCCGGCACGTGCAGGCCGAGCTTGGAGCGGCGCCACAGGATGTCCTCGGCGCTGCGCGCCCATTCGCGGCGCATGAGGTAGTCGACTTCCGCCGCCGTCAGGCCGGCGCCGAAATCCTCGCCGAGATCGGCCATGGACTTGGCCTCTCCGAGCAATTCGGCAATGCGCGTGCCGTAGGCCCGGGCGAGGCGATGCGCCACCTGCTCGGGCAGGAAGGGCCAGCGCTGACGCACGCTCGCGAAGAAGGTGTCGAAATCGGCGTCGATGATGTCGCCGCCGGGCATCTTCGCGGTTTCGGTCCAGGACGGCTTCATGTCCGGGAAGACGGTCTTCAGCTCGTCGAGCGCGTGCTCGGCGAGCTTGCGGAAGGTGGTGATCTTGCCGCCGAAGATCGACAGGACCGGCGCCTGTCCCTGCGGCGCGTCCATGTCGAACACGTAGTCGCGGGTCACGGCGGAGGCGTTGGAGGAGCCGTCGTCGAAGAGCGGCCGCACGCCCGAGTAGCTCCACACGACCTCGGCGGGGGTGACCTGCTTCTTGAAGAAATGGTTCACCACGTTGCACAGGTACTGGACCTCCTCGGGGCTGATCTCGACCTTCTTGTCCGGAACCGATTCCACCGGGATGTCCGTGGTGCCGATGAGAGTGAACTTCTCCTGGTAGGGGATCGCGAACACGATGCGCTTGTCGGTGTTCTGCAGGATGAAGGCTTCCTTCGTGTCGAAGAGCTTGGGAACCACGATGTGGCTGCCCTTCACGAGGCGCACGTTCTTGGTGGTGTTGAGACCGAGCTTGCTGTTGAGAACGTCGGCCACGAAGGGGCCGCCCGCATTGACGATGACCTTGGCGCGCACCTCCTGAGCGGCGCCGGTTTCCACGTCCTGAAGGGTCGCCACCCACAGATCGCCCTCGCGGCGGGCGGAGGTGAGCTTGGTGCGCACGCGGATGTCCGCGCCCTTCTCGAAGGCGTCGAGGGCGCTCAGCGCCACCATGCGGCTGTCCTCGACCCAGCAATCGGAATAGACGAAGGCCGTGTCGAAGCCGGGCTTCAGGCCCTGGCCGGCGGGATGCGTCGTGAGCTTGATGGTCTCCGTGCCCGGCAGCTTCCTGCGCGGAGCGAGGTGGTCGTAGAGAAAGAGGCCCAGGCGCACGAACCAGGCCGGGCGGATGCCCTTCTCGTGGGGCAGGATGAAGCGCAGAGGCCAGATGATGTGGGGCGCGGAATTCAGCAGGCGCTCGCGCTCGAACAGGGCCTCGCGGACCAGACGGAACTCGTAATATTCCAGATAGCGCAGACCGCCGTGGATCAACTTCGTCGAGGCGGACGAGGTGTAGCCTGCCAGATCGCCCTGCTCGCAAAGCACTACGGAGAGACCCCGGCCCACCGCATCGCGGGCGATGCCCGCACCATTGATGCCGCCGCCAACGATGAGAAGATCAGTTACTGCCGTCACGGAACGCGTCTTTCTCTAAACCTAGCCATTTCAGTCTGTGAGCAAATGAGTTCTTTAGCCGTCTAACGCAAGTTAATTTTCAGGCTTTTCACGCCCCTTTTGCAACAACAGGACAACCAGAAAGGAGCCGAGCGAAGCCACCGAAAAGCTCAAGCAGAGGATCACGACCGCCGTATAGCTGCCCCACCAGGCCCAGAGGGCACCGAACAGGAAGGGAGCGCTCGCCGTGGTCAGGCGGACCGGCATGGCGATCATTCCCTGAATGACGCCGTAATTCTCGCGGCCGAACAGCTCGGGAGGCAGCAGGGCGCGCACGATGGTCATCATGCCGTTCGAGGCGCCGAAGAGCGCCGCGAAGGCGGCAACCAGCCAGGATCCGGGCGAAAGGAAGGGCAGAAGCCCGAAGGCGAGGACGCCCAGGCTCAAGGTCACGGTGCCTGTTCCCTTCATCCCGAAGGCGCGCTCTCCCATCGCCATGGCCATCCGCCCCGCCACCTGGGCCGGGCCGATGATGGAGAAGGCGACGACGGCCATCTCGAGGCTGTAGCCCTTCTCGGTGAGCAGCGGGATCAGGTGAATCGGCAGCCCCGCCCCGATCAGGCCCTGGAGAACCGAGGACGCCACGAAGCACCAGAAAGAGGCCATGAGCAGGACTGAGCGGGCGCTGGACGGGAGGGTGCGCGGCGGTTCGTCCGCCGGGCGAGGGACGCTCTTCAGGGCCGGGGGTATCGCGGCGGCATGGACGGGGACGCAGACAAGAAGGTTGAACCCGGCGAGGACGAGGAGGGCGCTGCGCCATCCCAGATGTTCGATGAGCAGGTGGGTGAGCGGGATGAAGACGGTGCTGGCGAAGCCGCCGACCAGGGTCATGAAGGTGATGCCCCGACGGGTGAGAAAGCCGAGCCTGCGGGCCAGGACGGCAAAGCCCGGTTCGTAGAACACGCTGCTCATGGAGAGCCCCATGGCCGCCCAGATGAGAACGAAGGCCGGATAGCTCTCGACCTGCGACCAGACCGCCAGGAGCAGGGCCGCCAAGGCGGAGCCGCCGGTCATCACCGCACGGCCATAGCCCAGATCGATGAGCCGCCCGACCGGCACGGCGCAAAGCGCGGAGGTGCCGAGCGCCAGGGAATAGGCGGCCATCAGTTCGGACTTGCTCCACCCGAGCTCCTGTCCCATGGGCTCGACGAAAAGCGCGAAGGCATAGAAGATCGTGCCGAAGGAGATGAGCTGCGTCAGGGACATTGCCGAGACGAAGCCCCAGGGCATGCGGGCGGAAGTGGACATGAATGCTTTCTTATGCTGCCTCGGCCTGTTATGTCAGGCCCAGAGGTTGACGGATACGACTTTAGCCCTCATATGAGCAATACGGCGTCAGCGCTCGACCACGAGCCGCTTGAGCGGGACTGCGTGACGGAAATTCGCCCCAGCGGTGAAAGCCCGGTCCCCTTCTTCAATCGCTTGACCCATACGATGGCCCCATCACGCGGGCCGTCGCCTTGAGAGCCCTGAAGCGCCTTTGCTTATCCAAGCCGAACCTGCTTTGCGGCTCACCGCATCCGTTCGAAAGACGATATCACCTTGACACTCTTCACCGATTTCGGATTGGCCCAGCCGATCCTGAAGGCCTTGTCGGCCGAGGGCTACGAGAAGCCCACGCCCATCCAGGCCCAGACCATTCCCTATGCGATGGAAGGCCGCGACGTCTGCGGCATCGCCCAGACCGGCACCGGCAAGACGGCGGCTTTCGCGCTGCCGATCCTCCACCGCCTGTCGAACGATCCGAAGCCGCGCAAGCACAAGAGCGCCCGCGTGCTCGTGCTCAGCCCGACCCGCGAGCTTGCCGGCCAGATCGCCGACAGCTTCAAGGCCTATGGCCGCAACCTGCGTCTCGCCACCGAGGTGGTGTTCGGCGGCGTCACCATCTCCCGCCAGGAGAAGGCGCTCGCCCACGGCGTCGACGTGCTCGTGGCCACGCCCGGCCGCCTGCTCGATCTGGTGGACCGCAAGTCCTTGAGCCTACGCGACATCGAAATCCTCGTCCTCGACGAGGCCGACCAGATGCTCGATCTCGGCTTCATCCATGCGCTCAAGCGCATCGTGACCCTTCTGCCGAAGGATCGTCAGAGCCTGTTCTTCTCGGCCACCATGCCGAAGACCATCTCGACGCTCGCCGATTCCTTCCTGCGCGATCCGGCCCATGTGGCGGTGACCCCCGTCGCCACCACCGCCGAGCGCGTGGAGCAGAGCGTCATCTTCGTGCCGACGAACCGCAAGCAGGTTCTGCTCGAAACGCTCCTGCGCGATCCGGCGATCGACCGCGTGCTCGTCTTCACCCGCACCAAGCACGGCGCCGACAAGGTCGTGCGCGGCCTCGACAAGGCCGGCATCGTGGGGGCGGCCATTCACGGCAACAAGTCGCAGCCGCAGCGCGAGCGCGCCCTGGCGGCCTTCCGTGACGGCTCGTGCCGGGTGCTGGTCGCCACCGACATCGCCGCGCGCGGCATCGACGTCGAGGGCGTGACGCACGTCGTCAACTACGACCTGCCGAACGTGCCGGAATCCTACGTCCACCGCATCGGCCGCACCGCGCGCGCCGGGGCTTCGGGCCTTGCGATCTCGTTCTGCAACGACGAGGAGAAGGCCTTCCTGAAGGACATCGAGAAGCTGACGCGCCTGAAGGTTCCGGTCATGCCGTTGCCGGAAGGGCTGCCTGCCGCTGCGGCTCCCTCGGAGAGCGCCGAGCGTCGCGGCGAGCCGCAGCGCGGGCGTCCGGCCCCGCATGCCCGCGGGCATCAGGGCCACGGCCAGCCGCGCAGTTCGGACCCGAATGCCGACAAGGGCCCCAAGCGCCGCCGTCGTGGCGGCAAGCCTGCAGGCGGCCAGCCGCAGGCCGGTCATCCGGCTGCCGGCCAGCAGCGTCCCGCGCAGGGCCACCAACAGCAGCGTCCCGCGCAGGGCCAGAAGCCTGCTCAGGGCCAGCGCTCTCAGCAGCAGGGGCGCCCCGCCGCCCGTTCCCCTGAGGGACGGCGCG
Organism: Microvirga sp.; assembly: GCA_031181145.1. GTDB lineage: Bacteria > Pseudomonadota > Alphaproteobacteria > Rhizobiales > Beijerinckiaceae > Microvirga. Next base: position 23,561 of record JAPSLB010000017.1, on the reverse strand, counting down.
ACGGAGCCCAGGTGGCATGGCTCGAAAAGAGCCCCCGCCGTCGCTAAGAAGGAAAAGGCGCCGCGAGGCGCCTTTTTTATTGGGCCTGTCCTCAGGGGCTCCGTGGCGGACTAGTGATACGGATCGGCCGCATCGCGCAGGCCGTCGCCCATGAAGTTGAAGGCGAGCACCACCACGATCACCGGCACCATGGGAAAGAGCAGCCACGGATGGAGCTGCACGGCGGCGAGGTTCTGCGCCTCGTTGAGCAGCACGCCCCAACTTGTGACCGGCGGACGCAAGCCCAGTCCCAGGAAGGAGAGGGCGGTCTCGCCCAGGATCATGGACGGGATCGAGAGCGTCGCGGACGCGATCAGGTGGCTCATGAAGTTCGGGATGAGATGGCGCGCGATGACGCGCTTCTTGGACGCGCCCATCATCTCGGCGGCCTTCACGAAATCCTCCTCGCGCAAGGCGAGCAGCTTCGAGCGCACGGCACGCGCTAAGCCCGGCCAGTCGAGAAGGCCCAAGATGATCGTGATGCCGAAGAAGACGAGGATCGGACTCCAGTTCGGCGGCAGCGCCGCCGAGAGCGCCAGCCATAACGGCAGCTCGGGCAGGGAGCGCAGGATCTCGATCATGCGCTGGATCACGTGATCAACCCAGCCGCCCAGATAGCCTGCGAGCCCGCCGAAGAGGAGACCGAGGGTGAAGGATACCGCGATGCCGATGAGCCCGATGGTGAGGGAGATGCGCGCGCCGTAGACGATGCGCGAGAAGAGATCCCGCCCCAGCCGGTCGGTGCCGAGAATGAACATCGTGCCGTTCTCGGGCGGGCAGACGAGATGCACGTTCGCCTCGAAGACGCCCCAGAATTCATAGGAATCGCCCCGGCAGAAGAACCGGAGCGGCTGCGGCCGGGACGTATCGACCGTGTAGACGCGCCGGAAGGTCTCAAGGTCGAAACTGTATGTGTATGGATATACGAAGGGGCCGACGAAACGCCCTTCGTGCATCAGGTGAATGCCCTGTGGCGGCGCATAGAGGAAATCGCCGTGGCGCTTGGTCTGGTTGTAGGGCGCGATCACCTCGACGAAGGGCACGACGAGATAGAAGACGAGCAGCACGAAGGCGGCCGCCACGGCCACCTTGTGGCGGCGGAACTTCCACCACATGAGCTGCCAGGACGAGGCGCGGTAGAAGCTCTCGTTCTCGGTTCCGATGGGCTCCGTGGCGCCGGGATCGAAGGGCGACGGATCGACATAATGGCGCGCGCGCGTGGGCAGCGTGTTCATCGCCCGCCTCCCATCCGGATGCGCGGATCGATCCAGGCCAGGAGAATGTCCGAGATCAGCATGCCGACCACGGTGAGAACCGCCACGAACATCAGAATGAAGCCCGCCAGGAACTGATCCTGGTTCTTGAGCGCGCTCAGCAGGATGGGGCCCACGGTGGGCAGGCTCAGCACCAGCGACACCAGCACCGAGCCGGACACCAGGTGCGGCAGCAGGTTTCCGATATCGGCCACGAAGGGATTGAGCGACATGCGGAAGGGGTATTTCAGAAGTGCCTTCGTCGGCCCGAGCCCCTTGGCCTTAGCCGTCACGTAGTATTGCTTGCCGAGTTCGTCGAGCAGGTTCGCGCGCATGCGCCGGATCATCGAGGCGGTGCCCGCAAGACCGATCACGACGGTGGGCACGATGAGATGCGACAGAAGCGACTTGATCTTCTCCCAGGTCCAGGGTTCCCCCGCGAATCTCGCATCATAGAGCCCGCCGATGGAGACGCCGAACCAGCGGTTCATGTAATAGAGCAGGATGAGGGCGAGCAGGAAGCTCGGGGTGGCGAGCCCGATATAGCCGATGAAGGTCGCCAGATAATCGCCCAGAGAATATTGCCGCGTGGCGGAATAGATCGCGATCGGGATCGCGACCAGGTGGATGAAGAGCACCGCCGCGAGGTTCACGAGGAGCGTCAGCCACAGGGCATCGCCCACCACGTCCGCGACGGGCTTGTCGTACTCGAAGGACCAGCCCCAATCGCCCTGGAGAAGGCCCGAGAAGCCGTTGGGCCCAGGCATTGCGCCGATCCAGATCAGGTATTGCTGCCAGGCCGGGCGGTCGAGGCCATATTGCTTGATCAGGAACTCCGCCTTGGCGATGGCGGCGCTGTCGTTCTGTGCCCGCAATTCGTGGATCAGGTTGGTGAGGAAGTCGCCCGGCGGCAGCTTGATGATGAAGAACACGAGGGCCGAGATGATGGCGAGCGTGACGGCCATGGTGGCAAGGCGACGCAACAGAAAGAGGATCATCGGCTGGCCTCTTTGCCGACGGCCTTGTTCCAGTGGATCTCGTCCACCCGATAGACGCCGAGCATAGCCGTCGGCTCCCAGCTGTAGAGGGCCTTTGCGGGCAGTCCCTGCAGGCCGTTGCGGACCACGATGGGTTGCAGGGCGCCGGCCACCGTACCGATCACCCATTGGTTCTCCGCATGGTTGCGGAGCATCTCGCGCCAGACCTGGGCCTGGAGCGCCTTGTCGCCCGTCGACATCCAGGTGTCGTAGAGCTCGGACAGCCGCTTCGCTTCGGGAAGATCGATGGCGTCCCCGTTCATGCCTTTCGTCTCGACATACTGGCCCCATTTCGGCCAGGCGTAATTGTCCTGCCGCATGGGTGCGAGTTCCGTCGGCGGCATGATGGCGGTGGGAATGGCGTTGTCGAATCCGGGAGCCGCGACCATCACCGTCAATCCCGCGAAGGAGCGGTTGCGCAGGACCGTGCGGTCCTGCGGCTTCACGAAGAGCCGCACGCCGATCTCGCGCCAGAACTCGCCGATGAGGGTGAGCCCGTCCACCACGAGGCTGCTCTCGCCATCCGTCTCGACGATGATTTCCAGCTCGCGCCCGTCCGGCAGCAGACGGAAGCCCGCGCCATTGCGCTTCGTCAGGCCGATCTCGTCGAGGAGCCGGGAGGCCCGGTCCGGATCGTACTCCGCGTTCAGCGTGCGCAGCTCCGGCGAGAAGAGAGGGCTCTCAGGCACCACCGTGTTGTTGCCTTGCGTGCCGAGACCGAAGAGCAGGGCGTTGTTCAGGGTCTTGCGGTCGATGCCGAGCGAAAGGGCGCGGCGGAAGCGGACGTCCCGGTTGAGCTGGCGCCAGACGGGGTCCACGGTGTTGAGATTGGGGTAGAGCGCCAGCTCCGTACCGCGCGCATAGGGCCAGATCAGCGTCTTGTAGCCCTGCATCTTCTCGCCTTCCTTGAGCACCGGGATATCGCCCATGGAGAGGCCCCGGAACAGGAGATCCGTCTCGCCCGCATTGGCCTTGGCTGCGAAGAGCCCGGCGGAGGAGACGTCCATGATGATCCGGTCGAGATAGGGCAGCTGATGCCCCTGTTTGTCGATGCGGTGATAGAAAGGGTTGCGCTCGAAGACGAAGCGGCTGGCAGGGGCCGAATTCGTGACGCGCCAGGGCATGAGGGTCGGAAGGTCGGGGTTCGTCTGCTCCTTCATGTCGTCCACGCGGTTGTGAAGGGCGGCCCAGGATTTCAGTTTCTGCCGCTTGGCCTTCTCTTCCAGCGACGCCTGATCGGCATACCTGGCATGGAACTGCTTGAGGTATTTGGAAGCCCTGTAGATCGCGGGGTCGATGGGACCCGCAAGTTGCGGAAGGAAGCGCGGATTGGGCTTGTCCCAGCTGTAGCGGACCGTACGCTCGTCCAGCACTTCGAAGCGGGGAGGTTTGCCGTCCACCAGCATGAATTCGGGAGGGCCTGCGGGTGAGAGCTCCTTGTTGAGCGCGATGTCCTCCCAGTAGTAGCGGAAGTCTTCCACCGTGAAGGGCGTGCCGTCGGACCAGCGGTGACCGGCGCGCAGGGTGAAGGTGAAAACCATGTCGCCCTGGTTGTCGAATGTCTCGAGCAGATCGGGCTGAAGCTGCAGGTGCCTGTCGTAGCCGACGAGACGGGTGTAGGAAAAGGTGGAGATGTAGCGGATGTCGCGGGCGCGCGGCACGAGCGTCACGACCTCCCCGCCGGGCTGCCCTGCGGCCTCGACCACGAGCGGTGTCGAGGGAACCCGCTCGGCGACCGGAGGCAGATTCTTCCCGCCGCCCTTGAAGAATGGCGTTTCCTGCAGCTCCTGCGCTCCGGCCGGCAAGGCCAGGAGTCTGCACGCCAGAGCGAGAACGAGGGGAGTCATCCGCAATCGAACGGCCATCACGCAGCCTCCTGCGCCGCGGGGCGTCCGACCCGGATTTTGTGGCCCGGCTCGATCTCCTTCATCGTGCCGAATTCCCCGTCCGGAATCCGGAAGGGTTCCGGCCACCCGGCGGGATCGGAGAAGCGGTCGGCCCGCAGATTCGCGAAATCGAGGGGCCGGTCGAGATCCGGATCCGGCACCGCCGCGAGAAGCGCCTGCGTGTAGGGATGAACCGGGTTGCGGAAGAGTGTGGATTTCGGTGCCTCCTCGACGATATAGCCTCGGCACATCACCGCGATGGTGTCGGCGATGTAATCCACCACCGCGAGATTATGGGATACGAAAATATAGGAAAGCCCAAGGGCTGACTGCAGATCCTTCAACAGGTTCAGCACCTGCGCCTGCACCGAGACGTCGAGCGCGGAAACCGGCTCGTCGCACAGGAGCACCCGCGGCTCGAGCGCCAAGGCCCTCGCGATGCCCAGGCGCTGACGCTGGCCGCCGGAGAAGGAATGCGGGTAGCGGCGCAGGGAGCGCTGATCGAGGCCCACCATGTCGAGCAGCTGCTTCACGCGCTCGTAGCGCTCATCCGGCGTGCCGATGTCGTGGATGCGAAGAGGCTCGGTCAGGATCTCGTAGACCGTCATGCGCGGATTGAGCGACGAGAACGGGTCCTGAAAGATGAACTGCACGGAGCGGCGATAGGCGGTCAGCTCCTTGCCCTCGAGGCGGTAAACGTCCTTCGGGCCGGTTCCGTCGTCGAACAGGACCTGCCCGGCATCGGGCTTGAGCGCGCGCATGATCATCTTGGACACGGTGGTCTTGCCGCAGCCGGATTCTCCGACGAGGCCGAGCGTCCGGCCGACCGGCAGCGAGAGATCGACGCCGTTCACGGCGCGGACGTTGCGCGGCTTGCCGAAGAAGCGGCCGGAGCGGAGCGTGAAGCACTTCGTCAAGCCTTCGGCCTTCAGAATCGGACCCTGAGGCTGCGGCCTCTCGGGCGCATGGGCGTGCGCGAGCGCCGCGCTCTTCACCTCGCGGATCGGGGTCAGGCGCTCGTTCTCGGCCATGGCGAAGCGTGGTACCGCGCGAATGAGCGCCTGGAGATAGGGATGCTGGGCGTTGCGGAAGATCTGCTCGCGGGAGCCCGCCTCCATGATCCGGCCGCGGTACATCACGACCACCTCGTCGGCGATGTTCGCCACGACGCCGAGATCGTGCGTGATCAGCAGCACCGACATCCCGGTTTCCGCCTGGAGCTCCTTGATGAGGTCGAGGATCTGGGCCTGGGTGGTCACGTCGAGCGCCGTCGTCGGCTCGTCCGCGATCAGAAGGACCGGGCGCGTGATCAGCGCCATGGCGATCATGGCGCGCTGGCGAAGACCTCCGGACAATTCGAACGGATAATTGCGCAAGGCCCGCTTCGGATCGGGAAATCCGGCACGGGCCAGCACCTCCATGGTGCGCTGCATGGCCTTCGCCTTGCTCACATCCGCATGGATCAGAAGCGCCTCGGAGATCTGATCGCCGATGGTGTGCAGCGGCGAGAGCGAGGTCATCGGCTCCTGGAAGATCATGGCGATGCGCCCGCCGCGCAGCTGGTGCATGGCCTCGCCCTCCGGTTTGAGGGAGGCGATGTCGACGGGGGCCGGGAGGTTGGGATCGTTGAAGAGGATCGAGCCGCCGGAGATCCGGGCCCTCTTGGGCAGGATCTGGAGAATGGACTGGGCCGTCACCGATTTGCCCGACCCGGATTCGCCCACGAGCGCCACCGTCCTTCCCTTCGGGATATCGAAGGTCAGGCCGTCCACCGCCCGGAAATCTCCGGTATCGGTATGGAAGTCGACCGTCAGCTGACGGATCGACAGGAGCGGCGCTTCCATAGGCTCCTCCAGCAGGCACACATCATAACGCATCAAGCCAAGGCTGTGATCCTGTTTCTCATCGAAAACACCTCGTCCGGACGGAGGATGGGGATCTGCCTGGCCGCGAGGTGCACCATGAGCTTCTCGCAAAACGTCCAGATGACGTCGTCATGAATCAGATGATGCGTCAGGAGCCCGATGGGTTCCTCCCTGTCGGTCTCGTCCAAGGCCCTGCGGTCGATGGCGGCCGCGAGACTTGCGATGATCTGTTCCGGATCGACCAGACTTCGCGTGCCGTGCCAGTCGATCGGATCGACATGAGCGTTGACCTGCAGCAGCCCTTCGGCGGGCGAGACGGCCTTCCGATCGTTGAAGGCGGAGAGGCCCGTGAAACCGGCCTGCGGCAGCCGCTGCGCCAGCTCGGGCGAAACCCGGTTCCAGGGCGGCACGAAGACAGGCAGGAGCCTGCGGCCGAGTTTGCCGCGCGCGATCTGCAGGGCCTGCTCCGCCTCTGCGGCCATGGTGTCGAGGGGCCGGTGAGAACCGAACTCGGCCTTCTTCTCGCCTGCGGGCGCATGGTTCGCATGCGCCCAGCCATGAACCAGGGCGAAGGCTGAACCGTCGCTCCGCAGGCGATCTCCGAGCGAGGGTTCGAGCTCGCGCGGGATGACGGCCAGGGCGACGCCGGCCTGGACGCGGCGGCTCAGGGCCAGAAGGCGGTCGAGCTGGGGCGTGTCCGCCACCGCATCGTCGTCGCGCCACCAGAACCGGATGGCGCCGCCGCGGTCTCCAGCGCGGTCGAGCGCCTGATCCACGGGCGACCAGTCGATGCGGCCGTGGAGGGCAGGGCGGGCAAGCCCCAGGCTCTCCGCGACGGCGACGCTCTCGCGCGCGCCCCCGAGGGCGACAAGGGGAGGCGGCGATCCCTGACGCGACAGGCCGTGCCGCACGGCCTCGGCAAGGCGCTGGGGGGTGAGGTCGGCCTCCGGCACGATCTCGGCGAGGCCAAGCGCCTCGAGGCGTTCCGCCCGCAGGCGCTGCTCGGTTTCGTGTCCCGCCTCGAAGGGCACGAGCACCGCCTTGGCGCGGCTGCGCAGGAGATCGACCGCCGTGTTGTAGCCGGCCTGGCTGATGGACAACTCGGCCCGCGCCAGAAGCCTGCGGAAATCCGGCCTCGCCCGCTCGACCGTGACGTGAGGGGGGGCGCCGTCGCGAAGCGCCGCGAAATCGGCCTCCGAAACGCCCCGCCCGATCAGGATGCGCCAGGGCCTGTCCGCGATCTCCCGCGCGGCAGCGACGGCCGCGCGATACAGCGGCAGGCTTGCCGCGCTCGATCCTCCGGACACGAGGATGCCCTCGCGGCCTTCCTGCTCGAGGGGTTCCGGGTTCTCGTCCACATAGCCGGTATAGCGGATCAGCGGACGGATGCGCTCGTCCACCGGCCATGTGGCCTCCAGCGGCACGACCTGCGGGTCGCCATGAACGAGCACGGCATCGTAGTTTTCGAGGATGCGCGCATGCGTCTCCTCGATGCGCTCCGGTTTCGAGGGAGCGGCGAGGATGTCCCGGATCGAGCAGAGAATGCGAGGGCGCGGGTCCAGGCTCCGCGCATCCTTCAGGAGAGTCATGAACTCGCCTGCGAGGACACGGCGCCCGAAGGGAAAGAGCTCGGTGATGACGATGTCGGGCCGGAATGTCCTCAGCGTGTCGAGAAGAAGGATGCGCCGTTCGGCCAGCCGGAAATTGTGGACGGGTGCGCCATCCTCGTCGAGCAAGGTCTTGAAATCGGTGCCGAGGATGCGAACCGGCGGCAGCTGCACGAAGGCGATGCCGTCGAGAGGGGCCGGCTGGGCCGAGCTTCCGCCCGAAACCAATGTCGTCGCGTGGCCCGCCTGCGCGAAGGCGCGCGCGAGCGCAGCCGACCGCGTGAGATGGCCTGCTCCCAGCAGATGAGTGACGACGATCAGGACACGCACGCTCATGCTCCTCCCGGTGGTGCGAGCGAGGACAGCGCCTCGCGCAGGCGCTTGGCGGCCTGATCGAGGTTGCGCTCCTCGCCGACGAAGTGCCGCGCACGAGTGCCGAGTGCCCGAAGCCGCGCGGGATGGTCAAGCAAATAGGCCATGCCGTCGGAGAATGCAGCGGTATTGCCCGGTACGGTCAACAATCCCGTCTCGCCGTCCTTCACCACGCTCGCGACGCCGCCGAAATCGCCTGCCACGACGGGACAGCCGAAGAGCTGCGCCTCAAGAAGCGCCATTCCATAAGCCTCGTTCACCGCCGGCCACACGAACAGGTCCGCCTGTCGATAAAGGGCCGCGAGATCGCTCCTGCTCTCGATCCGCCCATGGAATCGCACGCGCTGCGCGAGCGGACCGAAGAGCCGCTCGATCTCAGGGCGTGCCTCGCCGTCTCCGACGATGTCGAGCGACCAAGGGCGATGGGCCATCGCCGCGAGAGCGTTCGCAAGGATGCGGTAGGAGGCGAGCTTGTCGCCGTCGCGCATCATGGCGACCGTCAGGAGCCGCGGCTCGCCGGAACCTCGCAGGGATGCCGGTTCGGGCCATTCCTCGACATCCATGAAGGGAGGTAAATCGATCAATGCCTGGTGCGGCGGACGTGAGCGCTCCAGCGCGATTCGGTCCTTGGCCGTCATCACGAAAACGGCGTCGGCGAGGTCAAGCGCCGTCTCCGCACCTTCATGGCCCAGAGCCCAGGGGCCTCCTGCGCGCTTGCCGGCCCGCGAGCCTTCGGCGATCACGTAGGGAATGTTCAGGGCCTTGCTGACCCGCGGTCCGATCCAATCCGGCGCCTTGTAGTAGACGTGATAGGTGAACCACAGCCCCGGCCGGTCTTCCTGCGGCAGGGCCTGGAAATGCGCGATGAGGCGGGCGGCTTCCGCCAAGGATTGCTGCTTCAGGCCATCCTGCACGTGCCTGTCGCCGGCCTTGTCGAGCGTGCGCAGCTCGCTCGCGAGCTGGGGCGGGAAGCCTGCCCTGTCGAGGGTCTTGATCAGGAGACGCGCCATGGTGCGGTCGCCCGAGGGGAGGGGATGGTTCGGGCTTTTCAGCGGGGCATAGAACGCGGCAGGCTTACGGGCGCTCACACGGACTCCGCTCTTCCAATGGGTCGCCGACAAGCGCGCGGAAACGAGTTTCCAGAGCGTCGATGCCGCCTTCCATCGAAAAGTCCTGACGAAGGCGGCGGTAGGCGGCGTCGCCCAGAACCTTTCGCCGCTCGGGCTCCCGGGCCAGAAGGTTGAGCGCGTTCGACAGCGCCTCCCAGTCACCGGGCGGAACGAGCTGTCCCTCCGCGTCGCTGCGGATGAATTCAGGAATGCCTGCGAAGTTCGTCGCGACGATGGCGAGTCCCTGGCTTGCCGCCTCCATGATCACATTCGGCAATCCGTCGCGGTCGCCGGAGGCCGCCTTCTTGGAGGGCAGCACGAAGAGATCCGCCTCGCGCAGCAATGCGATGACCTCGGGCTGCGCCTTCGCGCCCAGAAAGGCGACCTTGTCGGCGATGCCCGCCTGCTGCGCCTGTTTCTTGAGGCCGGCCAGAAGCTCGCCGCCGCCCACATGCGCGAAGCGCCATTGCAGGTCCCCCGGCAGAGCGGCAAGCGCCTGGATGAGGTCGGCATAGCCCTTCTTGGCCACCGCACGTCCGACCGAGACGATCCGCACCGGATCCATCGGGTTGGCGCCGTTGCGCGCGGGACGGTTCTCCGGAGGCGCAGGGAAACGCGAAAGATCGAGGCCGTGATAGACGAGCGAAACACGATCGGACGCCGACAGCGCCTGCAGGTTCTGTGCGCCTTGGGCAGTGCAGGTCACGCCCCACGAGGCCTCCTGCATCTTTTCGCGCTTTTCCCAGTCGGGCGTCGTCCAAATGTCCTTCGCATGGGCCGAAAAGGTCCAGGTGCGACCGGTGAGGAGCGCCGCATAGCGTACGACGGAGGCGGGCGTGTGAAGATAGTGAACGTGAAGGTGCCTCACGTCGGCGGGCAGTTCCCGCGCCATGACGAATGCTTGCCCCAGACGCCGAACCCGGTTGGACGTGAAGTCCCGTTTCAGATCGCGCCAGAAGGCTTTGAACGCCGCGCCGAATCCCTTTTGCCGGAGGCTCCAGGCGGCGCCCCTGAGAACGCGCAGGGGCTCCTCGTAGAGATATTCCGGCAGATAGGTCACCCGCGCCTTGATCTTCTTGTTCATGGGATGGACGGCCCGCTCCGTCGGGTGACGGAGAGACCAGATCTCGAGATCGAGCCCACGCTCCTCGAGCGCCAGGATCTCCTGGGCGATGAAGGTCTCGGACAGCCGCGGATAGCCTTTCACAATGATGGCGATCCGCCGGGCTTCAGGTGAGGGCAGCATCAGAACGTTTTACTCGGCCGCCTGGTGATAGGCGGGCTTCAGCAGGAGGGTCGGCTCGAGGAGAGCCTTAAGCCGCTCCTGCACCCGGTCAAGTCCGTCGAGGAGACCCGGTATGGTGACTTCGGAGGGACGCGGCTGGGAACAGAGGTTGCGCAGGGCCTGCGCCATCCGCTCCGGCCTGCGCGGCTCGTTGTAATCGCTCAGCATGCGCACGAGGCCGAGGCGTTCGGTTTCGACCGCTCGAATGTATTGTTCGAGGCGCGGCCGGGTGCGCGGCACGATGAGCGTCCGCTTGTCGAAGGACAGCGCCTCGCAGAACGTGTTGTAGCCGCCCATGGCCACGATGGCGTCCGCCTTCTTCATGAGCCGTTCGATCTTGTTGTCGAAGGACATGACATCGAGCTTCGGCTGCTTGGCGATGCGCTCCACGAAGGCGCGGCGCTTGTCGCGGTCGATGAAGGGGCCGAAGAGGATGAGGGCGGGTTGCTCCAGGCCGGGGTCCGATTCGTAGGCCGAGATCACCCAGTCGATGAGATCGTCGCCGTCCCCGCCGCCGCCGGTGGTCACGAGAATGAAGGGCTGCTTGGTGATCTTCGGGTACTTCGTCAGCGACGGGGTGGGCGGCTCCTCGCGGCGCAGATAGCCGGTATAGGTGATGCGCCTGTTCACCTCCTCCGGCAGGTCGAGGGCCTCGAGGGGCTGATACACGTCCTTCAGGCCGTAGACCCAGATCTCGTCGTAATAGCGGACGAGCGCCTGCTTCGCCTCCTTCCGCTCCCATTCGGGAACGAGAAGCGTCGGTTCGTCCATCACGTCGCGAATGCCGAGCACGAGGCGGCAGCCGACTGCCTGCAGATAGTCGAGCGCGGGCACCACCTCGCCCCGAAAGCCGGTGGGCTCCTTGTCCACGATGAACACGTCCGGCTGGAAGGCTTTCGCGGTCTGGAGGATGAGCGCCTGCCGCAGACCCACGGCCTCGTCCAGGTTCACGTTGAGGTTGAGGCTGCGATAGTCGCCGTCCGGCAGTTTGGTGACGCCGGGAATGCGGATGTAGTCGACACCGCTGCCGAACTCGAAATTCCCGATCACCGGCGAGCCCGAGATGATCACGACCGAGGCGTCGGGCCAGTCGCCGACGATGGCGTTGGCGATCGCCCGCGACCGGCGCAGATGCCCGAGACCGAAGGTATCGTGGCTGTAGATCAGAACCCGGGCACCCCGGGCCGGGGGACTCCGGAGGATGGGCGATTCGGGATCCCCGCTCTCATTGGTCACCAAATCCGCCATCCGGACGCCCCTTGGCAGGAAGGCACGCCGGTTGACGACGCATCCTCCGTCTCTACCTCTTCTCAAGGCCCCCCTGATCACATAAGGCATGATCGGAGATCGGGAAGAGGTTCTCTTCAGCTCTGAAGGTTATAACTCTACGGCAATGGAAAAGAGCCTCTTTCGGTATATCTGGACCCATTCCAAGCGCGACCAGCTATTCATATGCTTCGTCGTGCTTCTGTCTCAACCTTTTTATTTCATCTCTCTGGACCTGCCTCGCCGGATAGTGAACGAGGCCATCCAGGGGGAGGCGTTCAAGGACGGGAACGTTACGGCACCCTTCCTGCAATTGCATTTCGACTGGCCGCAATGGCTCGGGGGCGGATCGATTCGGCTCTTTGACGGCTTCGAGGTCGGCCGCGTCGGTCTTCTAATCGGGCTTTCGTTCCTGTTCCTGTTCTTCGTCGTCGTCAACAACGGCTTCAAATACTGGATCAACCTCGCCAAGGGCGTCCTCGGGGAGCGGATGCTCCGGCGCATGCGGTTCGACCTCTTTGCGATGGTGCTGCGGTTCACGCCGGAAGCCCTGCGCACCGTCAAATCCTCCGAGACGGCCACGATCATCAAGGACGAGGTCGAGCCCATCGGCGGCTTCATCGGCGATGCCTTCATCACGCCGGTCCTGCTTGGCATGCAGGCTCTCACGGCCCTGTTCTTCATCATGGTGCAGAACGTGTGGCTCGGCCTGATGGCGCTTGCGGTGATCGCGGTTCAGTTCACGGTCATTCCCCGCCTGCGGCGAGAGCTTCTGCGCCTCGGCAAGGAGCGCCAACTGGCCTCGCGCGAACTCGCGGGACGCATCGGCGAGGTGCTCGACGGCATCGAGGTCGTGCATGTTCACAATGCCTATGCCTGGGAAAGAGCGGAGATCGGCAGCCGTCTCTTCGCGCTCTTCTCGATTCGCCTGAAGATCTACAACAGAAAGTTCGCGGTCAAATTCCTCAACAATTTCCTGTCGCAGGTCACGCCCTTCCTGTTCTATGCCGTCGGCGGCTACTTCGCTCTGCGCGGCACGCTCGACATCGGTCAGCTGGTCGCGGTCATCAGCGCCTATCGTGAGTTGCCGCCTCCCTTGAAGGAGTTGATCGATTGGGATCAGCAGCGCCTCGACGTGCAGGTGAAGTACGAGCAGGTGACCCAGCATTTCGCGGAAGATCGGCTGGGGCCGACGATCGAGGCCGGGGCGGACGCGGAGGACGAGCCGCTCGCCGGCCCCCTCGTGGCGGAAGGGCTCGGCCTTCCCGGTCCTCACGGCGACATGATCGTCGAGAATGCGTCCTTCTCGCTGGAGCTCCCGGCCACGGTGGCGCTGCTGTCCAACGGCAGCCCCGCGGCAAGCATGTTGGCACGCGTCCTCGCCCGGCGGGTCAGGGGATTTGCGGGGCGCATCTCCATCGGGGAGCGTGATCTGACGCAGCTCCCCTTATCCGTCGCGGGGCGCAGAATCGCTTATGCGGGCGTCGATCCCATCATCTTTCCCGGCAGTATCCGCGACAATCTCGTCTATGGGCTGCGCTTCAAGCCCACGGCCACGGCCGAAGCGGACAAGCGCGAGATCGCGCAGCGGATCGCGGAGGCCGCGAGAACCGGCAATCCCTTCGAGAGCATCGCCGATGCCTGGATCGACTTGACGCGACTGGGACTGAAGGACGAGCAGGATCTCGACCGTGTGCTGGTCGGGTTGCTGGAGCAGATCGGGATGGGGGAATCCATCTACCTGTTCGGGCTCGCCGGGCGGATCGATCCGGAACGGCATGCCGCTCTCGCGGAGCGTCTGGTCGAAGCCCGGAACCGCCTGCGGGAGACCTTCAAGTCGAACGGCATGGCGGATCTCGTCGAGCCTTTCGACATCGACCGCTACAACGACCAGGCCTCGATCGCCGAGAACCTGCTGTTCGGCGTTCCCGTCTCCGATGAATTCTCGGGGCGCAATCTGGCGGACAATCCGCTGTTCCGCAGCGCCATCGACAGGGCAGGGCTCACGGACCGGCTCGTCAGGATGGGTCTGCAGATTGCCGAGACCATGACGGAAATCTTCCAGGGGCTGCCGCCCGGTCACTCGCTCTTTGCGCAATTCTCCTTCATCGGCGCGGAGGAGCTGCCCGAATTCCAGGCTATCCTGCGCCGCCGGGCGAGGGGCGGGCATGACCTGAGACGGGAAGAGCGGACCCGGCTTCTGGCCCTGCCGCTTGCCTATATCGAGGCAAGGCATCGTCTCGGCCTGCTCGACGACAGCCTGAAGGAACAGATCGTCGAGGCCCGCAGCTTCGTACGTGACACTCTCGAAAAGGCGGATGCGACCGGAGTGGAGTTCTACGATCCCGATGGAATCTGCATGGCGGCCCCCTTGCGGGACAATCTTCTGTTCGGCCGGGTCAATTACCAGGTGGCCGATGCCCGCCACCGGGTTGCGGAAGCCATCGCGGCGGTCGTTCGGGAACTCGATCTGCTGGAGGACGTCGAGCGCATCGGCCTCGATCACGAGGTGGGCGCGGCGGGGCGGCTTCTGTCGCCGCAGGAGCGCGCAAGCGTCAACCTGGTGCGCTGCCTGGTGAAGCGTCCTGACATTCTCATCATCGATGGAGCCCTGGCTCCCTTCGACGAGGAGCGCGCCGGAAGAATCCTTCAGGCGCTTCTCGAGCATTTCGAACAACAAAGCCTGTTCATGGTACTGTCCAATGATCGACAGAGTGCGGCTTTCGATGTTCAGATGCGTTTCAGCGACGGACGTATCGTCACAGAGCAAACAGCGGATCCGCATCGGCGGGCGCACGGTCCTGGGGCGGAGAATGCCCAGAACATAGCAGGAGAGGTGGCATGACCCTTGAGACGGAGGTTCAGTCCCTGAGGCAGGTTCCGATGTTCCGGGATGTCGATCCGGCCCGTCTGAAGCTTCTGGCATTCACCAGCGAGCGGGTGCAGTTTGCCGCCGGTCAGCGCTTCTTCTCCCAGGGCGATCCCTCCGACGCCGCCTATGTGCTCCTCGACGGACGAGCCAGCGTGCTCCTCAACACGCCCAGAGGAGAGATCCAGGTCGCGGAACTCTCCGGCAATGCCCTCGTCGGCGAGATGGGCATCCTCTCCGATACACCCCGCTCCGCGACGATCATGGCCGCGGAACCGACCACCGCGCTCCGGATCGACAAGCGCGTTTTCCTCGAATTGCTGGCCCAGTTCCCCCAGATGTCCCTGGCGGTCATGCGCGAATTGGCCCAACGCCTCGAGCGTACGAACGCGCAGCTCGTCGCCCAGTCCTCCTCCTGAAGACCCCGTCCAGGGATCCTTTCCCGGGGAAAAGACGCCCCTGTTACCCATAAGATTGGCTTCTTATGGCCAAGCTGACCGATTCTCGACACATCTACCCGTCAACTCTTGTCCCAGAATGACACAAGGGGTGGTTCGGCATCCAAGCCGGACCCTGCGGGAACAAGTGTGATGCCGGGTAATGCAAGAACGCTGCTATGCGCCGTGCCGCAACCTGTTGCGGAGCCGCGCCAAGGCGGTTGCCGCCGAACGCTTCGTGTGGCCCTTGCTCTGGGCCTGATGGTCGGGTTCCAGGGGGTGACGGCGGGACCTGCCGCCGTCGCCACCCTGCCGACCGCCATGGCGGATTACAACCACTCCTCCCCCGTGAAGCCGCTGGTTGCGGCCAATCCCGTGGTGGCCTCAGTGGCCTATACGCCCGAACTCGGCAAGCAGCCGGGGCTGTTCAAGGCGATCCTCGACGGCGCGTTCTCGCTGTCCAAGAAGCGCCAGACGAAGCCCAAGCAAGAGGAGCTTTCCCCGGATGCCGCCGGCAATCCGGACGAGATCATCCCCTTCAACGGGCGCAATATCCCCCGCTGGCTGGTCCATTCCATCCTCAAGGCTGCGCAGGTCACAGGTGTGGATCCGGTCTACATGATGACCCTCGCCGACGTGGAATCGAGCCTCTCGCCCGACGCCAAGGCTCCGACCTCCTCCGCCGAAGGGCTGTTCCAGTTCATCGACAGCACCTGGCTCGAGATCGTCTCCATGCACGCGGCCGATTACGGCTTCACCGCCGCGGCCGAGGCCGTCCGCATCGTCAATGGCGATCCCGTGGTGAGCGACAAGGACCGTGAGTGGATCATGGGCCTGCGCACCGATCCCTATTTCTCGGCCCTCATGGCGGGCGAGCTCATCAAGGATGTGGAGCGCGCCCTGATCGCCCAGGGCGAACGCGAACTCGCCGAGGCCGAGCTCTATCTGGCGCATTTCCTCGGGGCGCGGAGCGCCGTGCGCTTCCTGGAGGTGCTGGACCAGGATCCGAACATGAAGGCGTCCAAGCTCTTCCCGAAGGCGGCGAGGGCGAATGCGGGCCTGTTCATGGAAGGCAAGGGCCGCAAGCGCCGCCCCGTCACGGTCGCCGAACTCTACAACAAGATCGATTCGAAGATCGTGCGCCGCCTGGATCGCTACGAGGGCATCGGCCCATATATCGCCGAGATCACGCGCCCGGCGGTCGAGGTAACGGAAACGAGCGCCGTTACCCGCTGATCAGAACGCCTTGAAGGTGATGATCGTGTGCGTGTCGGCGATCTCGGGGATCACCTGCACGTTCTCGGCGATGAAGTGGCCGATATCGACGTCGTCGTCCACGTGGAACTTGGCGAGAATGTCGTAATTGCCGGCGGTCGAGTAGATCTCGGACGCGATCTCCCGGTCGGCGAGGGCGTTGGCGACCGCGTAGGTCTTGCCGAGCTTGCATTTGATCTCGACGAAGAAGGTCTGCATGGGGCGCTCCAAAAGGCGTCGGCTTCAAGTCACGTGTCTAGCGCATCGTGCGGAAAAGTGGACCCGGCTTGCGCCGACATGGCCCTTCGGGTCCGCCTCGAACGATGCGCGATTCAAGGAGTGGAGCATCGGATCGACCCTAAAAGTGGGCTCCCCTCTCAGGTCCGATGCTCTAGGGAAGGTATGGCACGGGACCGTGTCCGCGTGAATATCCCGCCCGCTCGAAATGTCAGGGCCGTCCGATGCTCACATAGGTGAAGCCGTTACGGTGCATTTCCTCGGGGCGGTAGACGTTGCGCAGGTCCACCACCACGGGTTCGGCAAGGGCCGCCTTCAGGCGTTTGAGATCGAGCGCCCGGAACATATCCCACTCGGTGACGATCACGATGGCGTGCGCGCCGCGCGCGCAATCGTAGGCATCGCGGGCATATTCGACACCCGTCAGCATGGCGCTGGCCGCCTGCATGCCTTCCGGATCATAGGCCCGCACCTGGGCGCCCGCATCCTGCAGGGCCGTGATGATGTCGATCGAGGGGGCCTCGCGCATGTCGTCCGTATTGGGTTTGAAGGTCAGGCCCAGTATCGCGATCGTCTTGCCGCGCACCGAGCCGCCGCAGGCCGCGATGACTTTCCGGCCCATTGCGCGCTTGCGCTGGCTGTTGACGGCGGCGACCGTCTCCACCAGGCGCATGGGCGCCTCGAAATCCTGCGCGGTCTTGATCAGGGCCAGGGTATCCTTCGGGAAGCACGAGCCGCCATAGCCCGGTCCCGCATGGAGGAACTTGGAGCCGATGCGATTGTCGAGCCCGATGCCCCGGGCGACGTCCTGCACGTTCGCCCCCACATGCTCGCAGAGATCCGCGATCTCGTTGATGAACGTGATCTTGGTCGCCAGGAACGCATTGGCCGCGTACTTGGTCAGCTCGGCGGTCCGCCGGGACATGGCCAGGATCGGCGACTGGTTGAGATAGAGCGGGCGGTAAATCTCGTTCATGATGCTCTGTGCCCGCGGTTCGTCCGTGCCGATGACGATGCGGTCGGGGCGCTTGAAGTCGGCGATCGCCGCGCCTTCGCGCAGGAATTCCGGGTTGGACACGACCGCGAACTCCGCATCCGGACGGGTTTCGCGGATGATGCGCTCCACCTCGTCGCCGGTGCCCACGGGCACGGTCGATTTCGTGACCACCACCGTATAGCCGTCCATGGCCCCCGCGATGTCGCGGGCGGCCTGGTACACATAGGAAAGGTCCGCGTGGCCGTCCCCACGGCGGGAGGGGGTTCCGACCGCGATGAACACGGCTTCGGCGGTCCGGACCGCTTCGGGCAGGGTGGTGGTGAAGGTCAGGCGTCCTTCGCGCGCGTTCTTGGCGACGAGCTCGGCCAGGCCCGGCTCGAAGATGGGGATCTCGCCGCGGTTGAGGGCCTCGATCTTGCTCGGGTCCTTGTCGACGCAGCACACCTCGTGGCCGAAATCCGCGAAGCAGGCCCCGGACACCAGACCGACATAACCCGACCCGATCATCGCAATGCGCATCAGGATCTCTCCTTTGTCATGAGAGCGAGGGTTTAGGGCGCTCCAGACTTGGCCGCAAGCCGGGATGAAAGGCGCCGGAGCCCTTTATGCAACAAAACTCCCTTTGACATCTGGGCAAAGCGCGCCCAAAAGACCGCCGTTTTGATAACGGGGCATTTATGGATAACCCTTTCTTAGTCGAGGTCACGCGGGGACCGCTCGTCGAGTCGCGGCACCGGGCCAGCGTCTCCGTCGTCGACGCGGACGGTTCGACCGTCCTGTCGATCGGCGACGTGGACCGGCGCGTCTTCCCGCGCTCCGCGGTGAAGGCTTTGCAGGCCTTGCCTCTGCTCGAGAGCGGGGTTGCGGACAAATACGGCCTGACCGACGAAGAAATCGCGCTCGCCTGCGCCTCCCATTCGGGCGAGCCGGAGCATGTGCGGGTGGCCCAATCGATGCTGGCCAAGGCCGGCCAGGACGTGAGCTGCCTCGAATGTGGCGCCCACTGGCCCATGGGCGAGGCTGCCAACCGCGCTCTGGCGGCGGAGGGAGGAGCTCCGAGCGCCCTGCACAACAACTGCTCGGGCAAGCACGCGGGTTTCATCTGCCTGGCTTGCGGGGTCGGGGAAGACCCGAAGGGCTATGTGAGCCCGAACCACCCGGTGCAGCGCATGGTGAGCGACGCCCTGGAGGATGCGACGGGCGCCTGCCACACGATGGAGAACAGCGGAATCGATGGCTGCTCCATCCCGACCTACGCCATCCCGCTGCCGTCGCTGGCTTTCGGCTTCGCGAAATTCGGTACCGGGGCGGGCCTCTCGAACGAGGGGAAGGCCGCCGCCGAGCGGATTCGCAAGGCCGTGGCCGCTCACCCCTTCATGGTGGCCGGCACGGGCCGCTTCGACACCAAGCTCATGGAGCTCCTCAAGGAGCGCGCCTTCGTCAAGGTGGGGGCGGAAGGAGTCTACTGCGCCGCGCTCCCGGGACCCGGCTACGGGATCGCGCTCAAGGCCGATGACGGGAATGCACGGGCGGCGGAGGCCATCATGGCCGGACTGATCCTGCGCTTCCTTCCCCTCGGCGACGAGGAGCGTGCCGCTGTCGGGAAAATGGCGCAGCCGGTCGTCAAGAACTGGAACGGCATCGAGGTCGGAGGCATCCGCCTTTCTCCCGCCTTGCTGGGATAAGTCCCTTCTCGTCATGGCCGGGGCTCGTCCCGGCCATCCGGAACGGACAGGCGCAGCGCCTCGACCTATCGTGCCCCGGCGCAAGGTCGGGGACGACGAAGAGATGAGGACGCGATCCTCCGGCTCCTCACGGAGCACCGGTTGAACGGGGCATCCGCCCCTAAAGTCCCAGCAGCGTCACGATCTCGCTTGCGCCGGCATCGGGGGACAAGGTGCCTTCGGCGATGGCTCTTTCGATGTCCGGCACGCGCTTTTTCAGCGCCGGGTCCTGGGTGAGCCGCTCGTGCAGACGCTCATGGACCAGGGTCCACATCCATTTCGTGTCCTGCGTGCGCCTTTTCGCCGCGAGTTCGCCGGTCGCCTCCAGGCGCTTGCGGTGGTCCAGAACCTTCGACCAGAGCTCGTCGAGGCCTTGGCCGGTCAGCCCTGAGATCGTCAGCACCGGCGGCGTCCACGCCGAGGAGGCGGGGGCCAGGATGTGAAGGGCGGCCTTGTACTCGGCGGCGGCTGTCTTGGCCTTCGGGCCCGCATCGTCCGCCTTGTTGACGGCGATCAGGTCGGCAAGCTCCAGAATGCCCTTCTTGATGCCCTGCAACTCGTCGCCGGCGCCGGGAAGCATGAGGACGAGGAAGAAATCCGTCAGGTCGGCCACGGCCGTTTCCGACTGTCCCACCCCCACCGTCTCCACCAGGACCACGTCAAAGCCCGCGGCCTCGCACAAGAGCATCGCCTCCCGGGTCTTCGCGGCGACGCCACCGAGCGTCCCGGAGGTGGGGGAGGGGCGAATGAACGCGTTGGGGTCCGTGGCGAGTCGCGCCATGCGGGTCTTGTCGCCGAGGATCGCGCCGCCTGTCCGGGTCGAGCTGGGATCCACGGCCAGTACGGCAACCCGGTGGCCTCGCTCCGTCAGCATGCTGCCGAGGGAATCGATGGCGGTGGACTTGCCGACCCCCGGCACGCCCGTGATGCCGATGCGCACGGCTTTCCCGGTGCGAGGCATCAACTCCTGCAGCAGGGCGCGCGCGGCCTCGCGGTGATCGGGTCTGCGTGATTCCATGAGCGTGATGGCGCGCGCCAGCGCCGCGCGGTCGCCGCGCGCGACGGCTTCGGCCGTCACATCCGTCTTCTTGTGAGATCCCCCGGTCATGCGATTAGCTTTAGAGCATCGGCCCCGGAAGTGGAAACTGGTTCCGGGGGTTATCCTGTGCTTCCTCTTACAGACGGAGCATCGCTCGGCGCCGGCCCGGTTTCGCACGACGCGCGGCCCGGTTCTCCGGCCGCTCTCACCAGGTGATCGGGTCCATGCCGATCCGTCCCCAGGCAGGAATCTTGAGGGCCGGACGGCGGAAGTCGATTCCGGCGACGAGGCCCATGAAGTCGATCTCGATGCCCTCGACCCAGCCCAGCGCCAGGCCCGCATAGCCTGCGAGCGAGATCTGGATTCCGGTGCGGCTCGGCGTGAGGCCGACGATGTCCTGCAGTGGCCGCCAATCCTTGCCGAGTGCCGTCGGCGGCAGAGCCGCATCGAGCTCGGGCACCGCGCGCAGCACATGGGCCACGAAGGTGTTGGAGTTGGGGCCGGGCCAGGCATTGTAGGCCCCATAGGCGTTGTAGGGATAGCTCGCGACGGCCTTGCGGACCTGCGGGATGAGGCGCTGTGCGGCCTCTCCCTCGATGATCGTCACCGGATGCGGCGCATTGCCGAACCAGCGCCCGTCGGGCGCCCATCCATTGGTGCGCACGGGACTGCCCCAGCCGACTTTGTCGTAGCGCGTATACTGGCTCGCGCCCGCCTCCTTCACGACGATCCAGGTATGATGAGCGAAGATGCCGCGCCAGCGGCCCACCCGCGCCGCATAGACCGCGACGATGGCCTGGGGCGCTTCGGACGGGTGCGGCAGCAGCTTCGCGCTCGACCAGTCGGCGGAGCGCCAGTTCGGCGCGACATCTTCGCGCATGACCCACCAGACGGCATGGGCTCCGAGGGGAAAGATGAAAAGTCCGACGATGATGAGGAAAACACGGAAGAGGAGAGTCATGGCGCCACCGTAACAAGGCTCGCCGAGGGCCTTCAATGCGCCGCGTCGTCCCTCCCGTTCACCAATGGTTTACCGTGATCGGGAAGGAATGGGTGGAACGCCCGGCTCTGCCTTGCGCATGCCATGATCGGGGGCAACACAGCACCGACACTCCCTCAGGTTTGATCGTCCGGCCTCATGCAGCTCTCCATCTCTCGCCTCGCCGTCGTCTGCCTTGCCGCCATGACCCTGTCCGGGTGCATCGGCGGCGACAATGTCCTGACGAGCCCGCTTTCCGCGCCTCTTCCGGGACTGTCGAAGGATCCGAAACTGCTTGTCGCGACCACCCGTCTGCCCGCGGGCGATCCGCCGAAGGAGCCCTGGTTCACCAGCGAGCGCTCGCCCGATCTCATCTATGCGGAAGCGCGCCTGAGCCCGCCTTCGAACTCCCTGATCGGCGGATCGGGATGGACCATCGCGAAGGTTGAATCCCTCAACCGTACCAATGCGGCGCAGGCCTTTGCTCAGGCCGCCTTCGGACGCGACCTTCTGCTCTATATTCACGGATATCGCGAAAGTTTCGAGACGGCGGCTGCGTCCACCGTCGATCTGTCGGAAGGCATCAAGTTCCCGGGCGCCACGGGCCTCTTCACGTGGCCTTCAGCCGCCTCGACCTTCAGCTATGTGGCCGACCGCGAGAGCGCGATGTGGTCGCGCGATGCGCTGGAGGACGTTCTCGAGGCCATCGCGAAAACACCGAGCGGCGGCCGCATCCACATCGTCGCGCACAGCATGGGCACCCTGCTGACCCTGGAGGCTCTGCGGATGCTCCGCGCGGATGGCGGCGAGAGCGTCATGGAGCGCATCGGCGCCATCGTGCTGGCGGCTCCCGACATCGACATCGACCTCTTCGCCCGCGGCCTGGAGCGGCTGGGCCCGGATGCGAAGAAGATCACCGTGATCAGCTCCACCAACGATCGCGCGCTCGCCGTGTCGAGCCGTCTCGCAGGCGGCATCGTCCGTGCGGGCGCCGCCGATCGTGGGCGTCTGGAGGCTTTGGGTGTGCGCGTGGCCGATGCGTCCGAATTCGGCGGCGGCATCATCAACCACGATCTCTTCCTGTCGAACAGGGAAGTGCAGCAGGTGATCAAGCGCGCCATCGAACGGGCGCGATAGCGCATCGTGCGGAAAAGCGGGGCCGCTTTTCCGCAGCGGGCGATGCGCTCATTCAAGAAGGGAGCATCGGATCGGATCCCAAAAGCGGATTCCACTTTTCACGTCCGATGCTCTAGCCTGGGCCGGGCCGCCCGGCGGTGCCGGGCAATCCTCCATCGGCCCCGTTGCGCGTGATCGACCAGCCTTTCGCGGCGGCACCGACCGAGGAACCTCCCGGGCGGGCTCGGGAGGCCGCCTGCGTCGAACGATCTGATCTCTTCGGTCCGTCGCCAGTCCGGGTCTGGACGGCGAATGCCCGGGCCACCTCCGGTATGCGGAGACGGCCTCGTGCCGGGATGCCGATCAGACGATGACGAACTCGGCCGCACTCATCTTCAGGTTCTTGCCGATCGCCGCGAATTTGATGGCGGCGGCGGATCCGGTGCCGTCGGGATCGTAATAGAGGGCTCCGGTACCGGGATCGTAGATGATGCGATCGTTGCTGTCGTGAGCCTTCTTGCCCTTCCAGAACTCGCTGCTCTTCAGGGTTCCGCTCTTGGTCGCGATCTTGCTGAAATAGGCCTTCGCCAGGTGGATCGTGTCGCTCGCCACGTCGTAATCGAGGATCTTGTCGCAGTTGGTCTTGCTGTTCGGTGTCGACTTGAAGAGAAACACGTCCTTTCCGCCGAGTCCCTTCAGCGTATCGTTGCCGGGGCCTCCGTTGATCACGTTGGCGCTGGCGTTGCCGACGATGAGATCGTTGCCTTTCCCGCCGATGGCGTTCTCGATGACGGTGCCCTTGGCGATGGTGAAGCCGCCATAGACATTGAACTGCCGCGAGAAATACCCGGCGGCGTTGGGGTCCCCGGCCTTCAGGGACGCATGATTCAGATTGATGCTGACCGGCAGCGTCGATTTCGCTCCCGAGATGGTATCGATGCCGCCGGCGTCCCAGATCGTCGTCCAGCCGGTGCCTTTGACGTTGGCAGTCGGAAGTGAATAGACGTTGTTGCCGGTCGCCGTCTGCTTGTTGGGGCCGTAGAGCGCCTGGAGGGCCGCGATATCGATCGCGCTCGGCGTCTTGAGGAAGCCGTAGCCGCCATAGAACGAGTGGTTGGCGGGCAGCTTGTTGAAGCTCATGAGGGTATAGGGCGATGCGTTGAAGCCGAAATCGCCCCTGTCATAGGGGC
>JAPSLB010000069.1 GCA_031181145.1 Microvirga sp. | reverse complement strand
GAAGCATGGCGACGAAGGCAACCGAACGGGACGAAGGCGAGACGACAGCTCCGGAGCAAACGAGCGACGGGCCTCTGCTCGACCTGAGCGATGCCGCCGTTAAACGGATGATCAAGCTCGCGAAGAAACGCGGGTACGTCACGTATGACGAATTGAACGAGGTTCTGCCTCCGGAGGAGTTCTCCTCGGAGCAGATCGAGGACGTGCTCGGCCAGCTTTCCGAGATGGGCATCAACGTCGTCGAGTCGGAGGAGACGGAGGAGGGCGCTCAGGCCGACGCCGACGAGGAGGAAGTCGACGGCGGCGACCTCGTCGAGGCGTCTCAGACCCGCGCCGTTGCGGTCCGCGAGACGACGGCCAAGGAACCGACCGACCGCACGGACGATCCGGTGCGCATGTATCTGCGCGAGATGGGCTCGGTGGAGCTTCTCTCCCGCGAGGGCGAGATCGCAATCGCCAAGCGCATCGAGGCCGGCCGCGAGGCGATGATCGCAGGCCTCTGCGAAAGCCCGCTGACGTTCCAGGCCATCATCATCTGGCGCGACGAGCTCGTCGAGGGCCGGGTGCTCCTGCGCGACATCATTGATCTCGAGGCGACTTACGCCGGCCCCGACGGCAAGGGCGCGCCCAAGGTCGACGCGGTGGGCGACGAGGCCGAGGACGAGACGCCCGAGGGCGACGAGGCCACGCCGCCGGAAGGCGAGATGGACGACGACGACATGGAGAACAACGTGTCGCTCTCGGCCATGGAGGCCGAGCTGAAGCCGCGCGTTCTCGAGACCTTCGACTCCATCGCCGACAACTACAAGAAGCTGCGCCGCCTGCAGGTCGAGCATGTGGAACAGCGCATGCAGAACAAGCAGCTGACCCCGGCTCAGGAGCGCAAGTACCGCGAGCTGAAAGCGGATATCGTTGCTGCGGTGAAGTCGCTGTCGCTGAACAACAACCGCATCGAAGCGCTGGTCGAGCAGCTCTACGACATCAACAAGCGTCTCATCTCCCACGAGGGCCGCCTGATGCGCCTGGCCGAGAGCCACGGCGTCGCCCGCGAGGAGTTCCTCAAGCACTACCAGGGCTGGGAACTCGACCCGAAATGGGTGCTGCGCGTCTCTAAACTCGGCGGCAGGGGCTGGAAGGACTTCGTCGCCAACGCCAAGGACGGTATCCACGACCTGCGCGAGCAGATCCACAACCTGGCGAGCGAGACCGGCCTGGAGATCCAGGAGTTCCGCCGCATCGTCATGATGGTGCAGAAGGGCGAGCGCGAGGCCCGTCAGGCGAAGAAGGAAATGATCGAGGCGAACCTGCGCCTCGTGATCTCCATCGCCAAGAAGTACACGAACCGCGGCCTCCAATTCCTGGACCTGATCCAGGAGGGCAATATCGGCCTCATGAAGGCGGTCGATAAGTTCGAGTACCGTCGCGGCTACAAGTTCTCGACCTATGCGACCTGGTGGATCAGGCAGGCGATCACGCGTTCCATCGCAGATCAGGCCCGCACGATCCGCATCCCGGTGCACATGATCGAGACGATCAACAAGATCGTCCGCACCTCGCGCCAGATGCTCCACGAGATCGGCCGCGAGCCGACTCCGGAGGAGCTGGCCGAGAAGCTCGCCATGCCGCTGGAGAAGGTCCGCAAGGTCCTGAAAATCGCCAAGGAGCCGATCTCCCTCGAGACGCCGATCGGCGACGAGGAGGATTCGCACCTCGGCGACTTCATCGAGGACAAGAACGCGATCTTGCCCATCGACGCGGCGATCCAGTCGAACCTGCGCGAGACCACCACCCGTGTTCTCGCATCTCTCACACCGCGCGAGGAGCGCGTGCTGCGCATGCGCTTCGGCATCGGCATGAACACGGACCACACCCTCGAAGAGGTCGGCCAGCAGTTTTCGGTGACCCGCGAGCGTATCCGTCAGATCGAGGCGAAGGCCCTGCGCAAGCTGAAGCACCCCTCGCGGTCGCGCAAGCTCCGGAGCTTCCTCGACAACTAAGCGAAATGAAAAGGCGGGCTTTGAGGCCCGCCTTTTTCGTATGCGCCTGCCTATCCTCTGAACGCGAATGCGAGGCCGCCCGCCGCGATGGCAGCTGGTTCAGGGCGCTCGCAACGATCAGCACGCGTGCGGCCATGACCATGCCCTATAGGAGAATGCCACCGGCCAGCAGGAACTCGCCGCCGGGTGCTCCCGCACCATGCGCGCCAGGGCCACGGTTGCCGCCTCAAGCCAGGCGAAGGCGCCAAACGCCAGCGCGAAGACCAAGAACGACAGGCCCAGGAAGACGGGACTCGTATAGGTCGAGAGGAGGGCCGACAAGGCGCCGAGCAGGGCGGTCAGCGTATAGGTCCGCAGACCCGCCGCGCGTTCGCCCTCGGCCTCCTCGCGCTGGCGCCAGCCGCGCTCTAGACCGAAGAGAAGCCCGATGGCCAAAGCCACCACCAGACGCAGGAGAAGGGACGTGTCGTTCATGCCGTATCTGTCGCGAAGCCCGGCATGACGCCACAGAACGAGCGCCGCCATGTTTCATCGACCGGGCCGGTAGCATAGCCGAGCTTGGGGAAAACAGATTGAGGAGCCCCGCTCATCGGGCAACCGGATCGAAAGGCCTGCCAGGCTCTGCTGCGGAATGTATACAGGACGACCTGTCGTCGCTTCATTCGCGCATTGCCGCTGAGGGTTGCCCATGATCGTCAGTTTGACCGTAATTCTTCTGTGCCAGCTCATCGGCGAGGTGATCGCGCGAGGATTCGGCTGGCCGGTGCCCGGGCCTGTTCTCGGGATGCTGATCCTGCTGGCCTTTTTGAGCCTGCGCAGCCGGATCGGGAAAACGGTGCCCGAATTCGGACGGGCGCTCGAAGCGACGGGCAAGGGTCTGCTTGCACATCTCTCGCTCCTGTTCATCCCTGCGAGCGTCGGTGTCGTTCAGCGGCTCGATGTGCTGGCGGCGCACGGCGCCGGTCTCGTCGTGGCCCTGGTCGTCTCCACCTTCATCACGCTCGTCGTCACGGTGGTGACCTTCGTCGTCGTGTCGCGTCTGAGCGGCTCGTCGATGGATGCCGCCAGCAAGACCACGGCGGGGGAGGAACCATGACCGATCAGGCCTTCTCCCTCTGGGTCTATCTGTCGCAGACGCCGCTGCTCTGGCTCGTCGTCACGCTGGGCGCCTATGTGATCGCCGACCGCATCTCGCAGGCCTTTGGCCGTCACCCTCTCTGCAATCCGGTTCTGATGTCCGTCGCCACGGTTGCGCTCGTGCTCGGAATGACGGGCACATCGTACCCGGTCTATTTCGAAGGCGCGAAGTTCGTGCATTTCCTGCTCGGTCCCGCCACCGTCGCGCTCGCCATTCCGCTCTACGAGAACCGCCGCATCGTGCTGCGCGCCATCGTACCGATGGCGGCGGCGCTGATCGTGGGTTCCCTCACGGCCATCGTCTCGGCCGTGGCCCTTGCGCAAATGTTCGGCATGCCCCGCTCCATTCTCGTCTCGCTCGCGCCGAAATCCGTGACGGCGCCGGTCGGCATGGGCATCACGGAAACGCTGGGCGGCGATCCCGCGTTGACGGCGATTCTCATCATGCTCACCGGCGTCATCGGCTCCGTCATGGTGACGCCTCTCATGAATGCGCTGCGCATGAAGGACTGGCGGGCCCGCGGTTTCGCCGTCGGGCTGGCCTCTCACGGCATCGGCACGGCACGGGCCTTTCAGGTGAACTCGCTCGCAGGCACCTTCGCAGGCATCGCCATGGGGCTCAACGCCCTGGTGACGGCCCTGCTGCTGCCGCTCGCGCTGAAATGGCTGATCGGATGATCACGGGGCTGGCGCGGTGCTGCCCGTGGTCGGGGGTTCGTGCTGCCTGGCTTCGAGGGCGGGAATGATCGCGTCCGCCACGAGGGCGTGGAGCTGACCGATGTAGTTGTCCTCCCGCGAAGGCTCCGTGGGGTCCGAGGTCATGACGGCCGTCATGCCGAGGCTCGGCACCACGTAGAGCATCTGTCCGCCGAAGCCCCAGGCATAATAGACCGTGTGCCCGCGCATCTCGCGCATGTACCAGCCATAGCCGTAGCGGTCCCCGGTGAACGGGGAGGACGTGCGAGGCTGCCATGATTCCTTGACCCAGCTTTCCGGCAGAATGCGCTTGCCTTCGATGGTGCCGCCCTGACGATAGGTCTCGCCGAACCGTAGCAGGGCACGCGGTGACAGCGCCATCTCGTTGCCGCCGAGATAGATGCCCTGCGGATCGCGGGTCCACGGCGGCACCATCACTTCGAGAGGCTCGCCGAGCCATTCGCGCGCCAGCTCCAGGGTGCTGCGCTTCGAGGCTTTCGCGAGAGCAGCCGAGAGCAGATGCGTGCTGCCCGTGGAGTAGAGCATGCGCCCGCCCGGCTCGTCCACGAAGGGTCTCGTCAGAACGTAGCGAACCCAATTGATGCTGCTGACCCATGCGCCGTAGTTGCGCCCGGAGGTTCGTTCAAGCCCGGCGCGCATGGACAGAAGATGGTCGATGGTG
The DNA here is from genome assembly GCA_031181145.1 of Microvirga sp. Taxonomy (GTDB): domain Bacteria; phylum Pseudomonadota; class Alphaproteobacteria; order Rhizobiales; family Beijerinckiaceae; genus Microvirga. The sequence continues at coordinate 10,346 of JAPSLB010000069.1, read as the reverse complement.
ATCCGCCGGACGCGCTCGTCGGCGTCCTGCGGCACGCTCGAGCCGAGAAGCTCCGCTACCGGCTGATCGACGCCCTTGAAGATGCCGCGCTCGATGGCGATGCCGACGAGCGCGGAGAGGATGGTTTTGGATGCGGACTTGATGTTGGTGGGACGCTCGAGGCTGGCGCCGCTGAAGGCCTGCTCTGCCACGATGTCCCCATGCTGCGACACGATGAGGGAGCGAAGGTTCTCCAGCTTCCTCGCGCGCTCGACAGTCGCCGTCATGATCCCTGGGACCTCCTGGGGCTCTTGCGACGGCTGAGCAGCAAGACTCAACGGCCAAGCCAAGGCGAGGAGAAAAGCCCCCGTCCGGAGGAGATCGAATGTCCGCATGCGTGGTCAGGTGTCCGTTCCGTGTGCGGACAGATAAGCGCCCGAAGCGCGGGGCGTTCCCCCTCGGCTGCACCTACACGGCATTGTGAGGGGGAGAGCTCGCCGAGCCAGGATTCAGAACAGGAAATCCGCGGCGCCCATCATGGCTTTCTGCATGTTCAGCAGCGTGATCGATTGGCCGTTGGCCCTGATGAGCACGTCGTCCGTCCTCCCGTCGCTATCGGCGTTGATCTGCGCAATCGACAAGGCGCCGAGGTTCAGGGAGTTGCCGCGCAGATCGATGCGATCGACGCCGTCCTGGAAGTCGACGATCTTGTCGGATCCCCATTTTCCCGCGAAACGGAAGACATCTGCGTCGGCGCCGCCGCTGAGGAGGTCGTTTCCAGCGCCGCCGTCGAGCATATCCCTGCCGCGTTCTCCATAAAGCGTGTCGTTTCCGGTATCGCCGCGCAGGGTGTCGTTGCCGGCTCTGCCATAGAGCTTGTCGGCTCCCGCACCGGCCTTGATCAGGTCCATGCCCGACGAGCCGTAGAGTGTGTTCGCGCCGGTCGAGCCGGCGATCGTCTTGATCATGGCCGGATCGATGAGGTCGAGCTTCACATTGCTGGCGCCGATCGTCACCTGCTTCGTGACCGGAACGGTGCCGCCTCCCGAGTAAGTGACCTTGTAGGTGCCGGCCGCCAGCGCCAGGCTGTAGCCGCCCGCGCTTCCCGAGGTCGTGGTGTAGCGCGCGCCGGTGGAGCTCACCGCGCTGACCGTTACGTTCCCCAGCGCCTCGCCCACATCGTAGAACCGGTCGCCGTCCTTGTCGTCCATGGTGATACCGGTGAGAAACGCCTTCGTGCCGGATCGTGCGAAGTTCTCGGTGACGAAGGCGCCGTTCCAACCCCGATAATCGCCCGTGTTGAAGCCGATTCCGACCTCGCGGAACGTGCCGTTCAGGATATTGGCCTTGTGGTCCGGGCTGTTCATGAGATTGGTGTGCAGAAGCTGCACTTCGTCCTGGTGTCCCGCGGGGCTGCGGGTGCTGGCCCAGGCGATGTTCTCGGCCGATGACCAGGAACCGCTGAAGACATAGCCTGCGCTCTTCATGCGGGCGGTCGGCGACGAGCCATTCGCGCCCGTGTGGGAGAACGTGTCGTTCGCGATCATCCAGTTCGTGTGGGAATCTGCAGACTTGTTGAGGGAGCCGTTGAAGGCCAGAGGCTGCACGCCTGCCTTCGCCCGCGCGGAGTTCACCAGTTCGAGCATGAGCTGCTCGTAAGCCGACGCCTGTGACATGAAGAATGCCCCTTATCGCTCGCCAATTGTTTCCCGGGCCCGTTGATCCGCGCACCGCTCGTCCGGTCTGACTAGTTTTCAATTGGGAAGAACTTGTGACGCGGAATTCGCTCCGGCTTCTTCCATCCTTCGCGGGATGCCCAAGGACGAGGATCCCCATGGCGCGACGATCTTCGCGACCTTGGCCGTACGGTCGCTTCTCGCTGCGGCCACCGAATGATGTTAGGTACGAGCTTCGGCGCAGGAAAGGTGCTGGAATGGCGGTGCGACTCCTATAGATATCATCGCTCATCCATCCCGGCCTGGCGCATAGCAGGAGCATTCATGTCCGAACGCGTGATCAAGGACGACCAGCCCCGAGTCTATTTCGACTGCAACAAGTGCCCGGCCTTCTGCTGCTCGATCTATGAGCGCGTGGTGGTCACGAAGCGCGACATCACGCGGCTGGCGAAGTATTTCGGCGTTTCCGTCGATGAGGCCCGCGAGCGCTACACGACGGATTTCGAGGGCGAGCGCGTTCTCAAGAGGGTCAAGGACAAGATCTTCGAACGCACCTGCATGTTCCTGGACCAGAAGTCCCGCGGTTGCTCGATCTATCACGGGCGCCCGGCGGTCTGCCGCGCCTATCCGGGCCGGTCGCGCTGCGTCTATTACGACGTCCTGCGGTTCGAGCGGACTCAGCAGGGGGACGAAAGCGTGGTGCCGCTGGTCAAGATCACCTTCCACGAGGTCGAGGAGGAGACGGAACCTTACGCGGATGGCCCGGAGCGGGTCTATGAATGGGACGAGAAGTAGATCTGCGCCATTGCCGAGGTAACAACCCTGCCTTGCAGGATCTGATGGGATCATGACGGAGCAATCTGGTATATAGCCGACTTGGAAACGCCTCACAGGGCCGGGCGCCGCTCGGCCTAACCGCAAGAACGCCCATGGACACCAAGTCGCCTGCCTTCACCGCTCCGGTTCGAGCCTCCGTGGAACGGGTGACCATTCCAATCCTGGTGGCGATCAGCGTCTCCCATCTCCTCAACGACCTGATCCAGTCCCTGCTGCCGGCGATCTACCCGATCCTCAAGGCGAATTTCCATCTCGATTTCGGTCAGATCGGCCTGCTCACGCTCACCTTCCAGCTCACCGCCTCCCTGCTGCAGCCGCTGGTGGGCATCTATACCGACAAGAAGCCGCAGCCCTTCTCGCTGGTCGTCGGCATGGGCTTCACGCTCGTCGGCCTGCTCACGCTGTCGCGCGCGGGCTCCTATCCGCTGCTGCTCCTCGGCGCGGCCCTGGTGGGCATGGGCTCCTCCGTGTTCCACCCGGAATCCTCCCGCGTGGCCCGCATGGCCTCGGGCGGGCAGCACGGCCTGGCGCAATCGGTGTTCCAGGTCGGCGGCAATGCGGGCTCCGCCCTCGGGCCGCTGCTCGCCGCCTTCATCGTCGTGCCTTTCGGCCAGGCGAGCATCGCCTGGTTCTCGGCGGTGGCGCTGCTCGCCATGGTGATCCTGTTCAACGTGGGACGCTGGTATCAGGCGAAGCTCGTGGACCTGAAGGCCAAGCCGCGCGCGGCGACGACCGTATCGACGCTGTCGAGAAAGCGCGTCGCCGTGTCCATCACGATCCTGATGCTGCTCGTGTTCTCGAAGAACTTCTACACGGCCAGTATTTCCAGCTATTTCACCTTCTATCTCATCTCCAAGTTCCAGATATCGGTGCAGGCTGCGCAGATCCATCTCTTCGTGTTCCTCGGCGCCGTGGCGGCCGGCACGGTGATCGGCGGTCCCATCGGCGACAGGATCGGACGTCGCTATGTGATCTGGATCTCGATCCTCGGCGTGTTGCCGTTCACGCTGCTGCTGCCTTATGCCAGCCTGTTCTGGACGACGGTTCTGAGCGTCGTCATCGGCCTCGTCCTGGCCTCCGCCTTCTCGGCCATTCTCGTCTACGCGACGGAGCTGGTGCCGGGCCGCGTGGGAATGATCGCGGGCCTGTTCTTCGGCCTGTCCTTCGGGATGGGCGGCCTGGGCGCCGCGGTGCTCGGGGAACTCGCCGACCTGACCAGCATCGAGACGGTCTACAAGGTCGTGTCGTTCCTGCCGGCCATCGGGCTTCTCACATACTTCCTGCCGAAGATCGAGAAAGCCCGCGCCTGAGGCGCGGGCCTCTAGAAAGCAAGCTCCGCCTGTCCTGATCTTCGAGGAGGCGTCATGGCGTGACCGGCCATGCGGCGCTCGTGTTCGAGCAGCCATTTCTTGCGCCAGAGCTTTCCGCCGTAGCCCGTGAGAGACCCGTCGGCGCCGATCACGCGGTGGCAGGGAACGACGATGGCGACCTGATTGGCTCCATTGGCCCGCGCCACGGCGCGAGGCGCATCAGGGCGTCCGATCAGGCGGGCAATCTCGCCATAGCTGCGCGTGCCGCCCGGCGGGATCCGTCGCAGAGCCTCCCATACGTTCGCCTCAAATGCGCTCCCCCTCTGCACGACCGGCACGTCGAAGGACGCCGACCGGCCTGAGAAGTAGTGCGCGACCTGGGACGACAGTTTCTCCAGGATGGGGCTCTCTCCAAAGCAGATCGCACCGACACGGGTCCTGAGCCGCGCGATTTCGCCGGGAAGCGCCGTGCGGTCCGCGAACTCGAGAAGATGCACGCCCCTATCGTCTCCGATGGCCAGCATGGCGCCGATGGGCGTGTCCAGCCACTGCGCTGCCAGAATGGGCCGCACCGTTGCACGCGCAGGCGCATCGCCGACAAGCTTGGTGATCGCCTCCCGGAAACCGCTTCCGGATTCGTATCCGGCATCGAGCTGCGCATCCATGACGGAACCTCCCTGTTGCAAGCGTCCCACGGCAAATCCCAGGCGCTGGGACCGGGCATATTGGGCGAAGGTGACGCCGTATTCGCGCTGAAAGGCGCGGCGGACCGTGGAGGGATCATAACCGAGCGCTCGCACGTCCCCGCTGCTCCATCTCCGCTCGGGTTCGGCCCTGATTCTCTCGCGCAGGGCTTCCAGGGCGCCGCTCGTCGGCCGCCGATCCAAGGGCCTGCAGCGCAGGCAGGGGCGGAAGCCTGCCTCCTGAGCGTCCCTGCAGCTTCCAAAGAAGACCACGTTGCTGCGTTTCGGCTTGCGGGCCGGGCAGGTGAGGCGGCAGAAGATGCCGGTGGTCATCACGCCCACATAGGCGAAACCCTCATAGGATGGGTCGCGGGCTATCAGGGCGGCAAAGAGAGTATCGTCATCGGTGAGCATGACCCTCTTTTACCTCAGAACGGGAAGCCGCGTCGCCGGAAACGAGGCGTTGATTCTTTCGGCCGGCGGGTCGGCGCGATGCTCCGTATTTCAGCGACGCATTAGATGAGCCAAAAAGGGATCAGATTTCTCAGGGCGCGATGCTCTGGCGATTGATGGCTGAGGTCACGTCCACGCTCAGGCGCATCTCGGGATGAATGCCGCAGATGATGTCGTAATGACCCGACCGGTCGAAGGCGAGGGTCACCGTGTCGCCGGGATTCTGGCCGTCTGAGTTGAAGCTCGTGTTCGGGCCATCCCACGCGCACATTGTGCGTGCGCGTGTCGTCGTTGAGGATTCGCAGGGCCTCGCCCGCTTTCAGCAGAATCGCGCCGGGCGAGAAGCGCCTGTCCTTCTGGCTCACCGTCGCCCCCCAGGTGATGGTCCTCGGCGGCAGGCTCGCAGGGCGCGGGGGATCGTCGCTCGAAAGCGTGTTGAGGAAGGCGACGAGCTGCGCGCGTTCGGTCTTGCTGAGCTCGATGGATCGCGGCAGATCGGCTGAGAGGGTGGGGCGATCCACGATGCCGTTCGCGTAATGATCCACCACGTCCTCAAAGGCGGCGAGCGAACCGTCGTGCATGTAGGGCGCGCTCCACACGCGCTCGCACAGGCTCGGGGTCTTGAACGCATGATCCGCGGCCTTCACGCCGAGGATGGGTCCGCGCCCCTTGTCCTCGCTGTGCAGGCCGATGTCGTGAAAGGCCTCGTCGGTGAAGCGCCAGCCCTGGTGACAGGCAACGCAGCCCGCCTTGCCGGCGAAGAGGGACAGACCGGCGAGCTCGTCCTGATCGAGAGCCTCGTCGTCCCCCTTCACCCAGCGATCGAAGCGCGTCTGCGGCGACACCAAGGTGCGCTCGAATGCGGCGAGGGCCTTCATGAGGTTGTCTCGCGTGACGGCGGGATCTTCGGGAAAGGCCGCCGCAAAGGATTCCCGCATCAGCGGGTCGGCGGCGAGGGCCTCGATGGCGCGCTTGAGATCGCCTCCCATTTCACGCTTGTCCTCGATGGGAATCGCGGCCTGCGCCTCCAGGCTCGCCGAGCGGCCGTCCCAGAACCAGGAGAGTCCCCAGGCCATGTTCCAGAGCGGGGGCGTGCGCCGGTCGAGAGGCTCGCCGTCCAGACCGGGATGACGGTCGATGCCGTCCGAGAACGACAGCTCGGCCTGGTGGCAGCCGGAGCACGAAACCGTGCCGGAGCCCGACAGGCGCGTATCCTCGAAAAGGGCCGCGCCGAGCTGCACCTTCTCGATCGTCGTCGAGTTGCCGGCCGGCGCGGGGACATGGTTCGGACGCGTGAAGGCCTGCCGCCATCGCTTGACATCGTCGGGGGCGGGCTTGTCCGCAGCTCCCCCGGCCAGCATGGCGATCAACAGGGCGGGCACCACCCGCCGCAGACGGTGCGGGCCCTTGCGCATCGTGAGCGTTACTGGAAGTTTCCGAGCTGAAGCTCGAACGTGGCGACGCTGCTCAGGAACTCGCCGGCATCCTTCACCGGCTGCTTGGGCGGCGTCACGGCGGGGAACACGGCCTTCAGGTCGTCGAGGCTCGCCTTGAGAGCCTTCGCGGCCTCGGCGTTTTTCGCACCGGCCTCCTGCATCACCGTACTGACGAGACGATCCGCCTCGAACACGAAGCCGCGCGCATCCTGATATTCCACCACATTGGCGATGCGGTTCTTCTCGATGGCCTTTTCGTATTCATCGGCTGCCTGCTGCAGCACTTCGAGCGCCGCTTCGAGCGTGAAGGAGAGCTCCTGCGCCTCCTTCGCGCGAACGGCCGTTTCGGCAGCGGCCAGCCGCTCGTCGAGGACCGCACGGGCGCGGGCATAGGCATCCTTGTTCTTCGCCTTCACGGTCTGCGACAGCGACTTCAAGGCTGCCTGGAAGGGCGCGATGTTGAAGGCCTTCAGATCATCGCGGAGGCTTGCATAGATCTCCTCTTCCGGGTGCAGGAAGTGAGGAAGGGCATCGGCCCAGCGACCCGTCTCGATCAGCTCGTTGCCGACCAGCAGGTGTCCCCGGATCATCTCGATGCCACGATAAAGATGGAGAGAGGGAGCGAGCTTCGCGGCGCCTCCGCCTTCACCACCCTCGCCCTCGCCGCCGGCCGCCGCCGGTGCGGGGTGACCCTGATGGGCTTGGCGAGATGCAGCAGGTGTTGATGCACCTTGGCCTCGATCGCGGCCAGAGAAGAGGCGGTCACGCCGGCGGCCTGCGAGGCAACCGGAGCCGCAACAAGCACCGCGGTGCTCAAGCCCGCCCAAATCCTGCGCTTCTTCATCATTCCCCTCCGGGTGGGTCGAGGCCGACCGGCGGTCAGTTTGGAAATTTTAAGAATTGATAGTTTTTACAAATGCTTAGCAATATTTTAAGAGGGCGGAAGGCAAGGCTGAAGGTCTGTTCGACGATGCTGATCACCATTGCGGATATCCTGTCTCCCGGCGAGATAGACGAGATCCGCGCCACGCTCGGCTCCATGCGGTTCGAAGACGGACGCGCGACGGCGGGGTGGAGCGCCAAGCTCGTGAAGGACAACGAGCAGGCGCGCGAAGGGGCCGCTCTCACGCTCCTGCGGGAGCGGGTGGCGAACGCCATTCAGTCGAATGAGGTCTTCAATCTCGCCGCGCGGCCCAAGACGCTGACGCCGCTCCTCTTCAGCCGCTACACGGAAGGCAAGCACTACGGCTCCCACGTGGACAATCCGCTGATGAACGGCGTACGCACGGATGTGTCCTTCACGCTCTTCCTCGCCGATCCCGGATCTTACGACGGCGGTGAACTCGTCATCGAGTCCGTTTCCGGCGAGGAGGAGATCAAGCTTCCGGTAGGGCATCTGGTGGCCTACGATTCCGCGAGCCTGCACCGGGTCGCGCCGGTCACACGCGGCGAACGTCTCGTGGCGATGGGCTGGGCCCAGAGCTATGTGCGCGACAGCGCCAGACGGGAACTCCTGTTCGATCTCGAAACCGCGCGGCGCAACCTCTTCGCTCAGGCCGGGAAGACGCCGGAATTCGACCTGCTCGCTAAGAGCAGCGCCAACCTGTACCGGATGTGGGCCGAGGTTTGAAAGGCGCTGTCTGTGCGGCTGGGCCTTTCGGTCGTCACCGCCGGACTTGTTTCGGGAACCGCCTTTTGACGTTGTGGGGCGAAGGCGTGGATGGCCACGGCGGGCGTGGCCATGACGAGGTAGAATAACGGTGCGTCACCGACCAAGCGAATGACCGTTCGTAACGCGGACCTTACTGCCAGGCATAGTTGAAGCTGATGCTGATGCGCTCGCTGTCCGCCTCGTTCAGGGGCACCTCATGGCGCAGCCAGCTCTCCCAGAGCAGCACCGTGCCGGGCGCGGGCTTCATGTAGGCGAACTGCCGATTCTCGGGCTTGGCCTTGGCCTTCCGCGGCGGGGCCGCCATCATGAAGCCGAGTCGAGGATCCTCGAGCTTGAGCGCGCTGGCGCCTTCGGGAATCGTCACGTAATAGGTGCCGCTGATCACCGAATGCGGGTGGATATGGGAGGTGTGGATGCCGCCAGGCGGCAGGATATTGATCCACAGGCTGTCCATCACCAGCTTACGGCCCTGAAGGTCGTATTCGAGTTCCTTGGCGAAGGCGGCCACGTGCCTGTCGATCTCTTTCAGCAGATCGCCGAACACCGGCACCCGCCAGGGCAGGTCGTTGAGCGAGGCGTAGGAGGTGTAGCCCGGATAGCCGTTCTTGGCGCACCAGCGCTGGCCGGCTTCGTCGTCCTCGGCGATGGACAGGCAGGCCCCCTCGAGTTCGGCGTTGCGGCGCAGGGCCTTCTCGCCGGTCAGTTCGGCCCGGTAGATCTTGGTGACGAAAAGCGTATCGATGCTTGGCATGGTCCGGCTCTAGGATGGCGGGGGCGATCTGTCAAAATGATTGCCCTTTTGGGGCGCATAGCATCTTTTCTCAAGTCATGCCTCCCCGTCCCTTGAAGGGGCCGTGGGGACAACACACCTTGGCCATATGATGTCTCTTTCTCCCCTGGCAGCCCTTCCGGGCGACCTTCTGTCCCTGGCCCGCAGCCTCGACGCGGAAACGCTCCCGCGGGTCATCGCGCTGCGGGACTGGCTCGTGACCACGGCTGCCCGGACGGAGGATTCGAACGAGGTCCTGACCGGCTTCCTCAACCAGCTTATCGATCTCGGGCTGCCGATCGATCGGGCCGTGTCGGCTATCGAGGCGCTTCATTCCGAATATGCCGGAATCGGGCGTTTCTGGACCCGGGAGGAGGGAACGATCGTCCGTTACCTCCCGCATGGGGACCGGCGCGAGGCCATCTATCAGACAAGTCCCTTCGCCTACGTGAACCGCACGGGCGAGTGGCTCGCCCTCGATCTCGCGGACACGCCCGACGATCTCTTTCCGATCGTTCCCGAGCTGAAGCAGGCGGGGTATCGCCATTACCTCACGATCCCGATCCGCTTCACCAACGGGGCGGAGAACGCCATCTCTTTCGCGACCCGCTCGCCCGACGGGTTCGGCCGGCGGGGGCTGACGATCCTGCGCCTCGTCATCCCGTCCTTCTCGCTGGTCACGGAGCTTCGCGCCACCAGCAACAGGCTCGACGAAGTGCTGCGCATCTATGTGGGAGACGATCCCCACAAGGCCATTCTCTCGGGCGCCATCCAGCGCGGGCAGGTGACGCGCATCCGCTCCGCGATCCTCTTCGCCGACATGCGCGAATACACGCGCATCTCCTCCTCCCTGAGCCCCGAGAGCGCGGTGGAGTTGCTGAACAATTATTTCGACTGTCTGGTGCCTCCCATCGAAAACGAGGGAGGCGAGGTGCTGAAGTATCTGGGCGACGGGCTTCTCGCCATCGTGCGCGATCGCGGCGACGACACGGGCGGCGCCGCGCAATCGGCGCTGACCGCAGCCACGAAGGCGTTGCGGCGCATCGAAGCCGCGAACAACGAGGGGCGATTTCCGGTGCAGATCAATGTGGGTTTCGCCCTGCATCACGGCGACGCGGCCTACGGCAATGTGGGCTCGGGCCAGCGGCTGGACTTCACGGTGATCGGCCGGGACGTGAACCTCGCAAGCCGCATCGCCGATCTCAATAAGCGTCTCGGCGAGCCGCTGCTCATGTCGAAGCCTTTCGTGGAGCATCTGTGGGGCAATCCCCACCCGTTGGGGGCTCATGCCGTGGAAGGGTTCGAGGAGGAGGTCGAGGTCTACCGGCCCTAGCATCAGGCGGGCAACAGGCGCTCCCGCCTGGCGCGCCTGACCCGGGGTACAGGGGCCGTGCTAAACAGGGGGGGTGACGAACCGCTTTCCCTCAGCTAGATGATATCGGGCCTTCCTTGGAAGGGCCTGTAGCTCAATGGTTAGAGCCGGCCGCTCATAACGGTCTGGTTGCAGGTTCGAGTCCTGCCGGGCCCACCA
>JAPSLB010000016.1 GCA_031181145.1 Microvirga sp. | reverse complement strand
CGCAGAAGGGACCGACCGCGCTCCTGCCCTTCACGAAGGCCTTCGTGCCGGTGGTGGACATTGCCGGGAACCGCGTGATCGCCGCGCTTCCCGACGACTTCTTTGAAATCGGCAAGCCCGAGCCCGGCGAGGATCGTGCGTGAGTTTCGCGGCCACCATCCTCACGCTCTACCCTGAGATGTTTCCGGGGCCCCTGGGCCTGTCCCTGTCCGGGGACGCGCTCGCGCGCGGCCTCTGGTCCCTGACGGCGAGGAGCATCCGGGATCACGGTCTCGGCCGGCATCGCGCGGTGGACGACACGCCCGCAGGCGGTGGACCAGGCATGGTCATCCGCTGCGATGTCCTGGGCGCCGCCATCGACGCCGCCGTGCCTGCGCACGACCCGCGCCCGAAGCTCCTCATGAGTCCGCGCGGCAAGCCGCTCACGCAATCATATGTGCGCGAGCTCGCGGCCGGTCCCGGCGTGGTCATCGTCTGCGGCCGCTTCGAAGGCGTGGACGAGCGGGTGATCGAGGCGCGCGGATTGGAGGAAGTCTCCATCGGCGACTACGTGCTCTCGGGCGGCGAGATGGCGGCGATGATCGTGATCGATTCCTGCGTGCGCCTGCTCCCCGGCGTCATGGGCAAGGAAGCCTCCGGCACCGAGGAGAGCTTCGAGACGAACCGCCTCGAATACCCGCACTATACGCGCCCGCGCGAATGGGAGGGCCGGGCCATTCCCGACGTGCTGCTCTCCGGCAACCACGCCGCCATCGAGCGCTGGCGGCGCGAGGAATCCGAGCGCATCACCCGGGAGAGAAGGCCGGATCTGCTGGAGCGATAGGGGGCACTTCCTCAGTGATCGGAGCTCCCTTCCAGCTTCGCGCCGAAGGTCTTCAGATACTTCATCCCCGTATCGCACATCACGGTGACGATGGTGGCACCGGGCCCCAGGCGTTCGGCCAGACGCAAGGCTGCGACGATGTTGGCCCCTGTCGACGTTCCGGCAAAGAGACCTTCCTCTCGGGCCAGCCGAAAGGCCATGGCCGTTGCTTCTTCCGTCGAGACTTGTTCGATCTCGTCGGCGATGTCCTCCCGCCAGAGGGGAACCACGTAGCCTGCGCCGATTCCGTCGATCCTGTGCGCGCCCGAGGGACCGCCCGACAGCACGGCGGATTCGGCGGGTTCAACGGCCACGAGGCGGATGCGATCGTCACGCCTCCGCAGACCCTCGGCGATGCCGCGAAGGGACGCTGCGGTGCCCACGCTCTGGACGAATCCATCGATCCTGCCGCCGGTCTGCGTCCAGATTTCATCGGCCATCGCATGATAGGCCGCGAGCTGGTCCCGGTTCCTCATCTGATCGGTCCAGAAGGCTCCGGTGTTGTCCGCCACGATGCGGGCCGCCTCGATCATGTCCCTGGTGAGCTTCTCCGTCATGCGGCCGGAATCGCTCGGGATGACCTGGAGCTTCGCTCCCAGGATCCTCATGTGATCGAGCTTTTCCCGGGCGAAGGCATCCGATGTGACGATGTGCAGGGGATGGTTCTTCACCGCGCAGACAAGAGACAGGGATACGCCCGTGCTGCCGCCGGTGTACTCGACCACGGAACCCCCCGGTGCGAGACGCCCGTCCGCCTCCGCCGCTTCGACCATGGCAAGCGCCATGCGGTCCTTCATGCTGCCCGTGGGATTCTCGTTCTCCTGCTTCAGCAGGATGCGGGCTCCGTGCGGGGGCACGATTCTGCTCAGCGTCAGCAGTGACGTGCTGCCGATGCGGGCAAGGATGCTCTGTCGCGTCTCGTTCCTGGTCATGGCGCTTCCCTTGCAGGCTTCATCGCTTTGACTAAGCCTGCGCGGCCCTCCTGTCCGGTCCAAAATCCGGACTTCCCGCCCGCCCAGGGACGTGCTAGCGCTCGAGCATGTCCGGCCATGGTCAGTACTGTTCCGTTGCACGTGCCCTTGACGCCATCGGCGGGCGCTGGACTCTGCTCATCGTGCGCGAGCTTCTCTGCGGCAGCCGGCGCTTCAACGACATACGCCGTGGCATTCCACGCATCTCCCGCACCATGCTCTCCGAGCGCCTGCAGGCGCTGGTCCGTATCGGAACCCTCGAGCGCATGGAGGGGGAGCACGGGCCCGAATACGGGCTCACCGAGGCTGGCCGGGAACTCGCAGGATTGGTAAGCGCCTTGGGAATCTGGGGCCAGCGATGGCTGCCGAGGCAGGCGCAAGCCGAGGATCTGGATTGGGAGCCTCTGCTGGTCGATATGCAAAGGCGCGTTCGCCCCGAGGCCCTGCCCAAGGAGCCACTCGTTGTCCGCTTCGAGATCAACGGGCAGCATAAGCCTCGCTTTCTGCTGATGAAGGCCGGAGAGGTGTCCCTGTGCGCGCAGAATCCCGGGTTTCCGGAGCCGATCCGCGTGCGGGCGCGCCTGCCTGCCCTGGTTGCATGGTGGCGCGGGGACGTGGGCTTCGCCGAAGCCCGGCGCATGGGCTTGGGCCTTGAGGGGCCAAAGGAGCTGGTGCGGGCGTTCCCGGGCTGGTTCGAGCGCTATCTCTTTGCGGATACTGCCCCGGCCGTCCGCCGCTGAGGGACCGCGGCAAGGGCTGCCGCATCCCGCTCGACAATCTGCCAAAACTCCTGTATAGCGCCCGCCTCAACTTAAAACAGGATGCCGAAATCCCGCTGGCTTGGGGGCGAACCCCAGGACCGTGCAACGGCAGGAGTAAGACCATGAACATCATTCAGCAGCTCGAGCAGGAGCAGATCGCCAAGCTCGGCAAGACCATTCCCGACTTCCAGCCCGGCGATACCGTGATCGTCAACGTGAAGGTGAAGGAAGGCGAGCGCAGCCGCGTGCAGGCCTATGAAGGCGTCTGCATCGCCCGTTCCGGCGGCGGCCTCCAGGAGAGCTTCACGGTCCGCAAGATTTCCTACGGCGAGGGCGTGGAGCGCGTGTTCCCGGTCTACTCGCCGAACATCGAGTCCATCAAGGTCGTGCGCCGCGGCGCCGTCCGTCGCGCCAAGCTCTACTATCTGCGCGACCGTCGCGGCAAGTCGGCTCGTATCGCCGAGCGCACCGAGAAGAAGACCGGGGCTCCGGCAGCCGCCGAGTAAGTAAGGCTTCCGTTCAGTGTGCTTCGAGAAAGCGCGGCCCTGAGCCGCGCTTTTTGCTATGGCGGCGAGCGCTGCCGATGGCCGCATGTCCAAGAATTTTATTGCGCGGTTCGGCCAATCGGCTATGCGATACTTTCAAGGCGGCACGCGTTCGGAGCGCCTTCTCCTCCCGGGCGGGTGCCGTTAAAACGACCGAAGATCCTTTTCAGCGTTGGAAGATACCTATGGCCAAAGCCCGCACCCTCTATGACAAGATCTGGGACGACCACGTCGTCGATCAGCAGGATGACGGGACGTGCCTTCTCTACATCGACCGCCACCTCGTCCATGAAGTCACGAGCCCGCAAGCCTTCGAGGGGCTGCGCTCTGCAGGCCGCAGGGTACGCCAGCCGCAGAAGACCCTCGCCGTGGTCGACCACAACGTGCCCACCTCCGATCGCTCCCACGGCATCGAGGATCCCGAATCCGCCACCCAGGTGGCCACGCTCGCCCAGAACGCCAAGGAATTCGGCGTCGAGTACTACAACGAACTCGACACCCGTCAGGGCATCGTCCACGTGGTGGGCCCCGAGCAGGGCTTCACCCTGCCGGGCATGACCATCGTCTGCGGCGACAGCCACACCTCGACCCACGGCGCCTTCGGGTCGCTCGCCCACGGCATCGGCACCTCCGAGGTCGAGCACGTGCTCGCGACCCAGACCCTGATCCAGAAGAAGGCCAAGAACATGCGCGTGACCGTGGACGGGCAGCTGCCCCCCGGCGTCACCGCGAAGGACATCATCCTCGCCATCATCGGCGAGATCGGCACCGCCGGCGGCACGGGCCACGTGATCGAATACGCGGGCGAGGCCATCCGTTCGCTGTCGATGGAAGGCCGCATGACCATCTGCAACATGTCCATCGAGGGCGGTGCCCGCGCCGGCATGGTGGCGCCCGACGAGAAGACCTATGCCTACCTGAAGGACCGTCCCAAGGCGCCGAAGGGCGAGGCCTGGGACGCCGCGGTGCGCTACTGGGATTCCCTGCGTACGGACGAGGGCGCGTTCTTCGATACGGAGATCAGGCTCGACGCCGCCAATCTCCCGCCCATCGTCACCTGGGGCACGAGTCCTGAGGACGTGATCTCCGTCGCCGGCGTGGTGCCGAACCCGGACGACATTCAGGACGAGAACAAGCGCCGCTCCAAATGGCGCGCGCTCGAATATATGGGCCTCGCGCCCGGCACGAAGATCACCGATATCGAGCTCGACCGTGTGTTCATCGGCTCCTGCACCAACGGCCGGATCGAGGATCTGCGCGCGGTCGCGAAGGTCGTCGAAGGCAAGAAGGTGCACGAGCGCGTCAATGCCATGATCGTGCCCGGCTCCGGCATCGTGAAGATGCAGGCGGAGGCCGAGGGCCTCGACAAGATCTTCAAGGAAGCGGGCTTCGACTGGCGCGAGCCCGGCTGCTCCATGTGCCTGGCCATGAACGCGGATCGGCTTGCTCCCGGTGAGCGCTGCGCCTCCACGTCCAACCGAAACTTCGAGGGCCGTCAGGGCTTCAAGGGCCGCACGCACCTCGTCTCCCCCGCCATGGCGGCGGCGGCGGCGCTCGCGGGCCGGTTCGTGGACATCCGCACCTTCGGCTGATCCATCCCTTCAGACAAAGAAAGGCGGCGGGCCCCGCGACCCGCCGCCTTTCTCACGTCCGGCGATCCGGGCGCTTAGTCGGTATAGATCCGGCGGCTCGCCACGACGCGGCGACAGATCTCGACCGGACGGCGCACCACGACGCCGTTCGGGCGCACGCGCTCACGATATTCCGTGCGGCACACGGTGCGGGTACGGGCGGGGCGGACGACGCGGCGCTCGACGATGCGCTCCTGATAAACTGGGCGGGGTCTTTCCTGAACGAGATGAACGCCCGACGGGCCCACATGGACGCCTACGCTCTGAGCCGACGCGGTGCCCGCGCCGAGAGCCGTCAGCCCGGCCACGGCCAGGATACCGAGAATCTTACGCATTGTTGCCTCGCTTCGAGTTGCCTAGAGTTGTTCCCGCTTGCGTGAGAAACAGCCCTTTTCCTTGGTTTGCCGCATTTTCGGCGGCGAGCCGGATCCGCTTCGCCGAAAAATGCTCGAGTCGGAGGTATCAACGGAATGGCTCGCAAGGCGTTCCGTTGGCGTCAGCCCGCGGGAGCGCTTATGGTCTGGAGAAGACGAACCCCTGAGGAGCCGTTCATGAATGAGCAGGAGCGCGAACGCGAAGCCCGCGAAGCCCTGGAGGGCGTGCGGCGCGACACGGAATCGGTAGGCTCCTCGGCGCTCGCCCGCATGAGCCGCCAGGCGCAGGACCACTTCAGCGGCCGCGATGCCATGGGGGCCGCCGAAGGTGGCGGCACGGACCCTATTGAGCTCTGGGGGCGGCGCATCGGGCGCACGCTGTCGCTGGTCGGCGTCGTCCTGCTCGGCTTGTGGTTGCTGGTCCAGCTCGGCATTCTCTGAACCATGATCGACTGGGCCTCCCTTCACGCTCCCTCCCTCGCGGATTTCGAAGCGCTCGCCGAGGCGGCCTATGCGCGCCTGCCGGAGGAGTTCCGTGCGCTCTGCCACGGCGTCGTCATCCGCGTCGAGGATTTTCCGGACGACGAGACCATGGCGGAGATGGGCTGCGAGACGCCCTTCGATCTCTTGGGCCTCTTTCGCGGCATCGGCCTCGCGCAAGGGGGCGCGACGATGCAGACGGGCCAGTTCCCGAACATGGTCTGGCTCTATCGCCGCCCGATCCTCGATTACTGGGCCGAGCACGAGGAGAGCCTGGGGGCTCTCGTCACTCACGTGCTGGTGCACGAGATCGGCCATCACTTCGGCCTCTCGGACGAGGACATGGAAGCCATCGAGGCGCTGGCTTCGTGACCCAAGCCCGAGGAGCCCTTCGGAGGCCATGCGGAGAACAGGCAACCTTCCGGCAGGTTGTTGGGCGGCAGGGTTGGCGACGCCGATCAGGCCGCAACAGCGCCCCTGGATGCCAGGGATCCTGTGCGACCGGCTCTCGCTGCAACGGCATTTCAAGGAGGCGCCGAAGGGCTGGAAGAATCCGCCGCCGGATCTTGGGAGCCCGTCGAAGATCAGAGCAGAAGGAGGAAGCCGATGGAAAGCGTGAAATGCATGCTCCTCGGTTTCAGTGAGGTGCCTCCTTTCAAAGCCCCCATGAGCGAGGGCATCTTCTGAACCGGCGTATCCGCCGTTCTCAGCCAGGCATGCTCCGGGATAGGAGCATTGTCGAACAGGATCGACAGATCACGGCGCATCCCCGACAGAGCCGTCCTGAACGCGGTGCGGAAGCCGAGGGCTTGAGCGGGCGACGGATGGGGGGCAGCTGCCGCCTTGAGCCAGGCATGCTCACTGATGGGGGCATCCTCCAACACGGCCGACAGATATTGCCTGGTCTTCAGGGAAGTGGCTCCGAACGGGGTCGTCGCCTGTCTCAAAATGAATGCTTTCATCGCCAAGCTCCCAAGGATCGCCTCGAGCTTTCCTCGAACTCGCCTCTTGTCTTTGCGGCAACCGACCGGAAAATGGAAATCGAATGATCGTATGGGGCCTATCAACAGCATGAATTTCGCCGCCTTCGATCTCAACCTGCTGCGGGTCTTCAATGCTCTCATGCGCGAGCGAAGCGTCACCCGGGCCGGCGAGATCATCGGCCTCAGTCAGCCCGCGGTGAGCGCCGCCCTGAACCGGCTTCGGCACCTCCTGGACGATCAACTGTTCGTCCGGCGCGGCAACGACATGGTGCCCACCCCGCGCGCCGAGGGCCTGGACGAGGCCGTCCGGGAGGCTCTGGCTCAAATCGAGACCGCCCTGGCCGGAGACAAGCGCTTCGATCCCGGCACGACCGATCGACTCTTCACCCTGATCGGGGCCGACTTCTTCTCGACCCTGCTCATGCCTAGCCTCAGCGAGCGGCTTGCCGTCAGGGCGCCTCACGTCAAGCTGAGGCTCGTGGACATCGCCCGCGGCGATTTCGCCCGCCTCCTTCAGGAGGATGCCGTCGATGTCGCCATGGAGCCCTCTTTCGACATGCCGGACTGGATCTCGACGGAGACCTTGTTCATCGCGCCCCTGGCCATCATCATCGCGAGAAGCCATCCGGCCATCGCGAAACGGCCATGGCGCGCGGGCGAGTTTCCCCTCGATCTCTTCTGCGAATTGCCCCATGCCATCCGTTCCGTCGACGGCATGCCCGGCGTCGTGGACGCGAGCCTGGCGACGGCCGGCCGCAGCAGACGGGTGGTGCTGATGCTTCCCCATTTCCAAAGTGTGGCGCTCGCCGTGGCTCAAGGCCGTCTGATCGCGGCCGTCCCTATCCAATTCGCCCGCGCCGTGGCCTCAAGCCTCGATCTCGCCATCTACGACCTGCCGGTTCCGGTGAAGGCTCACGATATCAAGCTTTACTGGCACAAGCGCCACGACAGGAACCCGGCGCATCGATGGTTTCGGGAGGAAATCCTGAGCGCGACGGAGGTCTTCCGGGCTTAGGGGGGCGCTTCAGCGGGCCGCGACCACCATGGGTCTAGTGCTCTCCCTGCGGCTTTGATAAGAGGCAGCCAGAGACAACCGGCATCGGGCCGAGGAGGGGAGACCATGGAAAAGTTCACCGTGCTGGAAAGCGTCGCGGCGCCGCTGCGGATCATCAATATCGACACCGATATGATCATCCCCAAGCAGTACCTGAAGACCATCAAACGCACGGGTCTCGGCAAGGGTCTGTTTTCGGAGATGCGCTATCGCGAGGACGGTTCGGAGAACCCGGATTTCGTGCTGAACCAGCCTGCCTACAGAAATGCCAAGATCCTGATCGCGGGCGACAATTTCGGCTGCGGCTCGTCGCGCGAGCATGCTCCCTGGGCGCTGCTCGATTTCGGCATCCGTTGCGTGATTTCCACGAGCTTCGCCGACATCTTCTACAACAACTGCTTCCAGAACGGCATTCTGCCGATCAAGGTGAGCCCCGAGGACCTCGAGAAGCTCTTCGACGACGCCAGCCGCGGTGCCAATGCCACGCTCACCGTCGATCTCGAAGCCCAGGAAATCCGCGGCCCGGACGGCGGCAGGATCGCCTTCGACATCGATCCGTTCAAGAAGCACTGCATGCTCAACGGTCTCGACGGCATCGGCCTGACCATGGAGAAGGCCTCCGCCATCGACAGCTTCGAGAAGAAGCTCTCCGAGCGGACCTGGGCCTGAGACCCGCTCTCCGGCCTTCGCATGGCGCCCAGCCACGTCATGGCCGGATTTGATCCGGCCATCCCGATCGGGGGAGCGCTGGCCCCGGCCTATCGAGATCCCCGGCACAAGGCCGGGGATGACGAGGAAGAGTGTGGGGACGGCGACCGGGCGCCGCGGCCCCGTTTCCATAAGTTTAACCAAATTGCCTGCAAGGTCGCGGGCATGAAACGCATCCTTCTTCCCGCGATCGTCGGCGCTCTCTCCCTGGGCGCCACGTCAGCCTCGGCCCAGGCCGATTTCCGCTCCTGCCTGTCGTCCCTGCGCAGCCAAGCCGCCGCCAAGGGCATCTCGGGGCAGGCCTTCGACGCCGCCACCCGCGGCATCGAGCCGGACCTGTCGATCCTCGACCTCATGAAGAACCAGCCGGAGTTCAAGACTCCGATCTGGGATTATCTCGCGGCCCTCGTGGACGACGAGCGCGTGCAGGACGGCAGGGCCGCCATGCGCCAATGGGGGCAGGCCTTGGCTTCGGCCGAGGCCCGCTTCGGCGTCGACCGCCATGTGATCGCGGGCGTGTGGGGGGTGGAATCCAATTTCGGCAAAGATATCGGCGGGCGGCCTCTCGTGCAGTCGCTCACGACCCTCGTCTGCTATGCGCCGCGCCGCAACGAGTATTTCAAAGGCGAGCTGATGGCGACGCTCAAGATCGTGCAGGACGGGGACATCAACCCTGCGAATCTGCGCGGCTCCTGGGCCGGCGCCTTCGGCCACACGCAGTTCATGCCCTCCACCTTCCAGCGGCTGGCCGTCGACGGTGACGGCGACGGGAGGCGCGACATCATGGGTTCCGTGCCGGATGCGGTCCACTCCACCGCCAATTTCCTCAAGAGGGCAGGCTGGGTGAAGGGTCTGCCCTGGGGCTATGAGGTGCGCCTGCCCCGAAACTTCAACCCTAAGCTGGCCGGCCGCAAGAGCAAGCGTCCCCTGTCCTCCTGGGCGGCCATGGGCGTGACCCGCGTCGACGGGCGTCCGCTCTCGGGCAATTATCACGCCGGCATCATCATCCCGGCGGGCGTGAGCGGTCCTGCCTTCCTCGTCACCAAGAATTTCGACGCGGTCTATTCCTACAACGCCGCCGAATCGTATGGCCTCGCCATCGCGCTGCTCGGCGACCGCCTGAAGGGCCTGCCCGGCATCCAGGCCGCCTGGCCGACGGACGATCCGCCGCTCTCCCGCGCGCAGCGCCGCGAACTCCAGACTCTGCTGCTCTCGCGCGGCTACGACATCGGCGAGGTGGACGGCAAGATCGGCTCCAAGACCCGCGAGGCCATCAAGGACGTGGAGCGCCGCATCGGCCTGGAGCCGCGCGGGCGTCCCGGCGGCAAGGTGCTGGAGGCCTTGCGGGGATAGACGGCCGTGACGCTGGGTGCGCTGCTCCTGTTCGTTCCCGCGTGCTTCGCGCTCAACATGGCGTTCGGGCCCAACAACCTGCTGTCCCTGACTTATGGCTTGCAGGAGGGGGTCCGCACCGCCGTGATGGCCTCGTCCGGCCGCCTCGCGGCCTTCGCCGCCATGATCGTCCTGACGGCGCTCGGGGTCGGAGCCGTGCTGGCCGCCTCCGAGGCGGCCTTCGTGGTCCTCAAGTTCGCGGGAGCGGCCTATCTGATCTGGCTCGGCATCAGGATTCTCCGGGGAGGCGTCGCCATCGACGCGCCGGAGGCCGCAGGGAGGCGGCGATCCTTGAAAGTCCTCGTCCTCCAGGAATTCTGGACCGCCATCGGCAATCCCAAGGCGATCCTGATCTTCACCGCCTTCCTTCCGCAATTCGTCGAACCCGGCGCCTATTGGCTCAGCTTCGCGGTTCTGGGCGCGGTCTTCCTTGCGCTCGAAGTGGTCGCGGTCTTCCTTTATTCGGTGCTCGGCCACCGTCTCAACCGGCTCTCCCGCAACGGGAACGTGTTCGGCTGGCTGAACCGCCTCTCGGGCGCCACCATGATCGGCTTCGGCGTCGCGCTGCTGTTTACCAGGAAAGCGGCTTGAAGGGGAAACCAGACCCGGGTCACCCCGCCGAGGTTGCGTTAAGGAATGGTTAGGAGTTTAGTGCGCGCATGCTCATCGCGCTCTTGACCGACATCCATGGCAACCGCGAGGCCTTCTCGGCCTGTCTCACCCATGCGCGCTCGCTCCCGGTTGACCGCTTCGTCCTGCTCGGCGACTACGTCGGCTACGGAGCCGATCCGGCCTGGGTGGTCGATACGGTCAGGATGCTCGTGAGCGATGGCGCGATCGCGCTTCTCGGCAATCACGATGCTGCCATCGACGGTTCCGACGAGGACATGAACAGCCTGGCGCGGGAATCGCTCCACTGGACACGCGGCCAGCTGGGAATGGAGCAGCGCGCGTTCCTGGCGGACCTTCCCCTGCTCCACGAGGAGGGGAACGTAGTCTACGTCCACGCCAATGGCTATGCGCCGCGCAGCTGGAACTACATCACCGACACACTGGAGGCGGCCCGGCATTTCAGCCGGGTGGATGCCCACATCACCTTCTGCGGGCATGTGCATGTGCCCATGCTCTACCACATGAGCACGACCGCGAAGGTCGGATCCTTCTCGCCCGTCGGCGACAACGAGATCCCGCTCCTCGCCACACGTTCCTGGCTCGCCGTGATCGGCGCGGTGGGGCAACCGCGCGACGGCGTTCCGGCCGCGAACTACGCGGTGTTCGATACGGTGCGCCAGAGCCTGCGCTATTTCCGCGTCCCCTACGATACGGCCGCCGCTGCACGGAAGGTGCGCGAGGCGGGCCTGCCGGAGAGGCTCGCCCAGCGTCTCGAGGAAGGTCGCTGAGCATGCGCCTTCGCCTCGAGACGGGCATGGTGATCGACGGGTTCACGCTCAAGGAGCATTTGGGCACCGGCGGCATGGCCCAGATCTGGTCGGCGGAGCGAGAGGACGACCCAACGCCGCTGGTCATGAAATTCCCCATGCTCATCGACAGCGACGATCCGATCCCCATCGTCTGCTTCGAGACCGAGCAGATGATCATGCCGCGCCTCTCCGGGCCTCACGTGCCACGCTTCATCGCCGCGGGGCCGCTCGATCCTCAGCCCTACGTCGCGATGGAGCGCATCCCGGGAGAATCTCTGAAGGCGCGCCTCGCCGACACCCCGCTGCCCTGGGACGAGGTGGCCCGGATCGGCGCAAAGGTCGCGCGCGCCCTGCACGACCTGCACCTCGAGAAAGTCATCCATCTCGACGTGAAGCCCAGCAATGTCATGTTCCGTGAAACAGGCGAGGCTGTGCTCATCGATTTCGGCTTCGCACGGCACGAGCAATTGCCCGATCTCCTGGCGGAGGAGTTCCGCGAACCTCTCGGCACCACGCCGTACATGGCTCCGGAGCAGGTGCTGGAAGATCGCGCCGACCCGCGCAGCGATCTCTTCGCGCTCGGCGCGATGCTGTACTTCTTCATCACCGGCGAACGGCCCTTCGGCACGCCGAAAGGCGGCCAGATCCGCCGCCGCCTTTGGCGCGATCCCGTACCGCCGCGGGCCCTGAACCCCGAATGCCCGCCTTGGCTGCAGGAGATCATCCTGCGCTGCCTGGAGGTGGATCCGAACGACCGCTACGCGACGGCGGCGCAGCTCGCGCTCGATCTCGAAAATCCGGACCAGGTCACGCTCACCGGGCGCGCCGGGAGACTGGAGCGCGACAGCGGCATGAAGACCTTCCGTCGTTGGTGGAAGGCGCGCAAGGCGCAACCGCTCGAGACCCCCAACATCGTGCGCCAGCTCTCGCAGGCGCCGATCATTCTCGTCGCCATCGATCTCTCGCCGGGTGGCGAGGATTTGAACGAGGCTCAGCGCGTTCTTCTCGGGCGCATCCTGTCCATGGAGACGGAAGCGCGCGTGGCCTGCGTGAACGTTCTCAGGCTCTCGCGCCTCGCCGTGGACGTCCTGGAAGACGAGGAGGGGCGCAGCCTCCACGTCCAGCGTCTGATCCAGCTCAGGCACTGGGGCGCGGGACTCGAGATCCCGAAGGAGCGGATCACCTACAGTGTTCTGGAGGCGACCGATCCGGCCGCCGCACTCGTCGATTACGCGCGCCACAACAACGTGGACCACATCGTCATCGGCGCGCGGGCCTCCTCGGCCTTCCGGCGTTATCTCGGCAGCGTCTCGTCCCGGGTCGTGGCGGAGGCTCCCTGCTCGGTGACGGTGGTGCGCACGCCACGCGACCGGCGGCCGGAAGGGGAATGAGGGCCGAGCCTTGGCGCCCTTCGCCTAACGGCCAAGGCGGAAATGCTTGCCAAGGCAAGGGTAGGGCGCATAAACCCTGCCGTCATGGCCGGACTTGATCCGGTTATCCACGTCTTCGAAACGCAGAGCGACAAGGGCGTGGATCCCCGGGACAAGCCCGGGGGTGACGAGGCAGATCGAGCAGGGACACCCCATCATGGCAACGCACAAACTTCTCCTTCTCCCCGGCGACGGCATCGGTCCGGAGGTCATGCGCGAGGTTGAGAAGATCGTGGGCTGGTTCCGCAAGCGCGGCGTCGGCTTCGAGACCGAGACGGATCTCGTCGGCGGCTCGGCCTATGACGCCCATGGCAAGGCCATCTCCGAAGAGGCCATGGGCCGCGCCCAAGCCGCCGACGCGGTGATCTTCGGTGCGGTGGGCGGCCCGAAATGGGACGGCGTTCCCTACGACGTCCGCCCGGAGGCCGGTCTTCTGCGCCTGCGCAAGGATCTGGGTCTCTTCGCCAATCTTCGTCCGGCCATCTGCTACCCGGCGCTCGCCGACGCCTCCTCGCTCAAGCGCGAGATCGTGGAGGGCCTCGACATCGTGATCGTGCGCGAGCTCACCGGCGGCGTCTATTTCGGCGAGCCGAAGGAACTGGTGACGCTGGAGAACGGCCAGCAGCGCGCCGTCGACACGCAGGTCTACACCACGGGCGAGATCGAGCGCATCGCCCGCGTCGCCTTCGACCTCGCCCGGAAGCGCCGGAACAAGGTGTCGTCCTCCGAGAAGATGAACGTGATGAAGACCGGCGTCCTGTGGCGTCAGGTGGTCTCGCGCATCGGCAAGGCGGAATACGCCGGCGTGGAGCTCGAGCACGTGCTCGCCGACAACTGCGCCATGCAGCTCGTGCGCAATCCCAAGCAGTTCGACGTCATCGTCACGGACAACCTGTTCGGCGACATCCTCTCCGACATCGCCGCCATGCTCACCGGCTCGCTCGGCATGCTGCCCTCCGCCTCCCTCGGCGCGGAGGACCCGAAGACGGGCAAGCGCAAGGCGCTCTACGAGCCGGTGCACGGCTCGGCCCCCGACATCGCGGGCAAGAGCCTCGCCAACCCGATCGCCATGATCGGCTCCTTCGGCATGGCCCTGCGCTATTCCTTCGGTCTCGTCGAGGAGGCGGATCGTCTGGAAAAGGCCATCGCCGACGTCCTGGCTTCGGGCATGCGCACCAAGGACATCGCGGCTCCCGGCACGAACGCGGTCGGCACCCAGGATATGGGCGACGCCATCGTCAGGGAGCTGGAGGCCCAATCCTGAGCCTCCGTCGCAAGGGATTCGGACATCGAAAAGCCCCGGTCAGGCCGGGGCTTTTTGCCGAAACGGGTCCTTACCGGATCGAGCCCGTCGCCTCCACGTCCACCGGCACGCCGAAGGTCGGGAAGGGGTTGCGCGCGCCCACGAAAGGTCCGCCGATGGGATCGGGCAGCACGCCTTCGCCGAAGCGGTCGCGCTGGTGGCCCCAGGGCGGGTTCGTGAGGTACGAGAGCTGCCCCTGGGTGGCGTAGCGGTTGAGCGAGCCCACCGGCGCGACGCGGCCTGGATCGAGGAAGCTGCGGGGTTGCACGCGGAAGACGAGCGGGCGATCCTGAGCCTGCGCTTCGCTCGCGGCCGAGACGGCCGCGAGCGTCGCAAGCGAGGCCAGACCGAGAAGAATGAGGCGGCGCATCTTGCAAATCTCCAGAATCGGCGCCAGCGAACGTGCTGCGCCGTCGTGACTTTCAAAGGCTGTCAGAACAAGGCGACCTGGCTAAATTGGTTCCTTCGAACCGGGAGGATCGCCAAAGAGTGAGAGGCAAACCGCATGCAGGATCGGATGAACGCGCTTGAGCTGTTCGGGAAGGATCGCCTCACGGTGCTGGGCGAAACGCCCTTCGTCGCCGAGACGCCGGAATCCCTGCTCGACGACGAGACGACGCCGATCTCGCGCTTCTTCATCCGCAACAACGGCCTTCTTCCCGAGCGGATCGAGGATCCGGACACCTGGCGCTTCACCGTCGACGGAGAGGTGGAACATCCGCTCGACCTGTCGCTCGCCGAGTTGAAGGGCCGCTTTCCCATCAAGACGTTCCGCATGGTGCTCGAATGCGGCGGCAACGGGCGCGCCTTCTTCGAGCCGCAGGCCGAGGGCAACGCCTGGACCAATGGCGGCGCCGGCTGCGCCGAATGGACGGGCGTCTCCCTATGCGACGTCCTGCGGGCGGCGGGCCATAAGGACACGGCGCGGTTCACCGGCCATTTCGGGGCCGATCCGGACAAGACCGGGAGCTTCGACAGGCAGGCCATGTCGCGTGGCATGCCGATGGCGAAGGCGCTGGAGGAGCACACCCTGCTCGTCTGGGGCATGAACGGCGAGCCCCTGCCGTTCGTCCACGGCGGTCCCCTGCGCCTCGTCGTGCCCGGCTGGCCGGGGTCGCTCAGCCAGAAATGGCTGACGCGGATCTGGATCCGCGACCGGGAACATGACGGCCCGGGCATGACGGGTCTGTCCTATCGTGTTCCGCTCCATCCCCTTCCGCCGGGTTCGGATGCGCAGCAGGTGGAGACGCGGATTCTGGAATCCATGCCCGTTCGCAGCATCGTCACGGCTCCGGCCGATGGCTCGCGCCTTCCGGCGGGCACGCGCAGCATCGTGGTCCGGGGCGCCGCCTGGGCCGGGGACGATGCGGTGGCGCGGGTGGATTGCTCCATCGATGGCGGCGCCACCTGGGTGCCCGCCCGGATGACGCCGCCGCGCAACCGCTACGACTGGGTGCGCTGGACGGCGGATATGGCACTGCCCGGAGACGGCTATTACGAGATCGTCGCCCGCGCGACCGACTCGCAGGGCCGCGCCCAGCCGTTCCGGGCGGTCAACTGGAACCCGAACGGCTATGGCTGCAATGTCATGCACCGGGTGGCGATCAGGGTCGGTGAGGGAGCCTGACGCCGACGGAGACGGTGCGGGCGGCGGCGCAGGCCTCCGTCCGGTTGCGCTCGGCGCGCGCGAACACGGCTTTCAGGGAAGGGCTGCCCGCGCCGGAGAGCGCGATTCCGTCGATGAAGCAGGCGAGCTTTGCATCGTCCGGGACGGTGACGTCCTCCTCGCACATCCATCCCAGGAGGCCGAAGCCGGAAGCGCCGTCGGAGAAGCGGAAGGCCTCGCATTCCTGCTCGCGAGGGCCCACGAGGGTGACGGAAGCGGCCTCGACGGGCCCGAACTTCGTTGCGATCACCCGGCTCTGTGAATTTCGCGACACCGCAAGCCCGGCCTGGGCGGCGCGACGGGCGATGTCGACGAAGAAGCTGCGGACCGGTTCCGGCGAGCCTTGGGCCAGGGTGAGCCTTGCATAACGGGGCCCCCCGAAACGGCCCATGGTCAATACATCCTCGCGCGCCCCGCTCGTGTGCTGCCGCGCCTCGATGGCGGGAGGGCCAGGGGCGTTCTCGACGGCGTAGAGCGCCGGAGCCGAAACGACCGGCGTCCAGGCGGGCGCGGGCGCGACCAGAACGGGCGAGGGAACGCCGTCGCGGGCCGCGACGTGGGATCCATCGCTCCTCTGCTGCGCGAGGTGGACCAGTCCCGCGATCATCAGGGAGGACATGACGGCCATGCGCAGCCAGGAGCGCCGTCTCCTGCGCACGCGACGGACCGGACGCTCGTCGCAGAACGCCTCGTCCTCGTCCCAGGCGGGATAACCGGCCCGTGCCATCGCGCTTCACGCACTCCTCGGCTGGATTGCCTCAGCATGTTCTAGCGTATCAGACCAGGCATCTCGAAAGGTTTTGCTAAGCAAGGTAAACGAAAGATTGCCGCCCGGGCTGGCCGCCCACCGTCGCGTTCCTGCAGAGAACGCTTGACGAAAGCGGGCCTTTGGTGTGTTGGTGAGGTTACCGAAGCCTGGATCGGGCTTGCGAATGGACGAAGGCAATGGCGCTGCTCACCCTCACGACGAGCAAAACGAAAACCGCCACGACGGCCGTGAAAACGACGGCCGAATAAGCCTCGTCGTCCCCGGTCCTCTCTCCCGTCGGGGCGAGAGGCGACACCCGAAGAGGGTTCTTCAAAGTTCCGGGGAGAGCGATAACAGGAGAAGTCCAATGGGTTACAAGATCGCCGTCGTGGGTGCGACCGGCAATGTGGGCCGCGAGATGCTGAGCATCCTCGCGGAGCGAGCTTTCCCGGCCGACGAGGTGGTGGCCCTGGCCTCGCGCCGCAGCCAGGGAACGGAAGTGTCCTACGGCGACAAGACCCTGAAGACGAAGGCGCTCGACACTTATGATTTCTCGGATGTCGATCTCTGCCTCATGTCCGCCGGCGGCGAGGTGTCCAAGGAATGGTCGCCCAAGATCGCGGCGCAGGGCGCGGTGGTGATCGACAACTCCTCCGCCTGGCGCTACGACCCGGAGGTGCCGCTGGTGGTGCCGGAGGTGAACGCCGAAGCCCTGCGCGACATCAAGAAGGGCATCGTCGCGAATCCCAACTGCTCCACCGCGCAGCTCGTCGTGGCGCTGAAGCCCCTGCATGACCGCGCCACCATCAAGCGCGTGGTCGTCGCCACCTACCAGTCCGTCTCCGGCGCGGGCAAGGACGGCATGGACGAGCTCGACCGCCAGACCAAGGCGCTCTACTCGCTGCAGGACGTGCAGGAGAAGAAGTTCCCCAAGCGCATCGCCTTCAACCTGATCCCGCACATCGACGTGTTCATGGAGGACGGGTACACGAAGGAAGAGTGGAAGATGACGGCCGAGACCAAGAAGATTCTCGACCCGAAGATCAAGCTCACCGCGACTTGCGTGCGCGTGCCGGTCTTCATCAGCCACTCGGAAGCGGTGAACGTGGAATTCGAGAAGCCGATCACGGCGGACGAGGCCCGCGAGATCCTGCGCGCCGCTCCCGGCATCATGGTGGTCGATAAGCGCGAGCCCGGCGGCTACATCACGCCCCACGAGGCGGCGGGCGAGGACGCCACCTACATCTCCCGCATCCGCGAGGACATCACGGTCGAGAACGGCCTCGCCTTCTGGTGCGTCTCCGACAATCTCCGCAAGGGCGCGGCCCTGAACGCCGTGCAGATCGCCGAAGCCATGGCCAATCGCGGCCTGCTGAAGGCAAAGAAGCAGGCTGCCTGATTCTCATCGGCGTCGATCTCGTATGAAAGGCGTCCCTCGGCCGCCTTTTCGTTGCGCTGATGCGGGAGCAGGATGCCGCATCCCTCCTATCGCTTTGGCGCGGGATCCGTGCCTGTCCTCGGCGGGGCACCGGACGTCATGATGGCTCCTGCCGCCCCGCCGGCGATGGCGCCGATCGGACCTCCGAGAAGGGCGCCGGCGATGAAGCCGAAGAAGATCGCGAAGGTCTGCTGCTGCGAGACGCAGCTCGTTCCCACCGGGCACGTGGGAATCGCGCCGGTGACGGCCGGATTGTTCTGAGCCGTCGCCGGCTTCTTCGCGGTGGCGGCTCTCCGCTCCGCGCGCCTGTTCGGGGTCGGCTTCCTCTCGGTCCTTGTCTCCGACGTGGCTGACCTCGACGCTTCCGTCTGGCGACGGGACTCCGATGGGCTCGCGGGCGGCGGCGAAGGCGGGGGCGGGATTGCGGCCGCGAGCTCTTTCGCGAGCTCTTCGGCGGACGGAAGAACGACCTCGGCAGGAGCGGGCGGCGGCGGAAACTCCGGCAACGGCATCTCCTCATTCGGAACAGGAGCGGCGGCTTCGGGAGCCGGTTCCCGGACCGCTACGGAGGCAGTGTTTTCCGCAGGCTGAGGCTCCGGCCCCGCCTCGGCCGCCAGGGTTTCGGCGGAATCCGCCGGCGGCGGCAGCGATGCAAGCAGCTCCTGGATTTCCGGATGCGTGAAAACCGGCCGAGCTCTGAGCTGAGGAGAGAACCGCTCGTCGAAGCTGGCACCCGAATCGGTTGCCGGTTGATCCGCAGATTGGGGCAAAGGCTGCGCGACCAGTGGCAACGATGCGGCGTGCAGACCGCAGACGAGACTGGCGACAGCGATGGCACAAGTGCCGGAATGAGCCTTGCCGCGACACAACACGGATCGACTCCCAACACGATATCCGTGTTGCGGGTGAACCCTATGTGAGGCCAGTGGTTCCGCTTGCGGCGCCGCGACGCCTTCCCGTCACGCGGTGTTGAATCCTTTGTCCTACAGCGGTCCCGCATCGCGGGCGGAGAACATCGAGATGCGCTGGGCCACGTCCTCCACGGCGGGCTTGAACTCCCCGGTCTCCGGATCGCGCACCAGCAGCACGCCGGTCGCAACCCCGAAATAGGCGCCGTGCAGATGCAGCTTGCCGCGCTCCACCAGGATGCGCACGCACGGGAAGGTCATCAGGTTCTTCAGGCTGTTCTCGATGGCAGCCAGCTCGAGGCGCGGCAGGTACTCCTCCAGATTGCCGTTGTGCGGTCCGAGGCGCTCGCCCGCGGGTTTGATCAGGCTCATCCAGCGGCCGATGAAATCACCCGGCGAGAGAGGGGCAGTCTCGTCCGCGAAGGCGCGCACGCCGCCGCAGCGGGCATGGCCCAGCACCACGATGTGCTTCACGCGCAGAGCCTGCACGGCGAATTCGAGCGCCGCCGAAGTGCCGTGATAATCGCCGCCGGTCTCGAAGGGCGGAACGAGGTTGGCCACGTTGCGCACCACGAACAGCTCGCCCGGGCTCGCATCGAAGATCACCTCCGGCGAGACGCGGCTGTCGCAGCAGCCGATCACCATCACCTCCGGCGACTGGCCTTTCTCCGCGAGAGCCTCGAAGCGGTCCTTCTCGCGCGGAAAGCGTTCGCCGAGGAAAGAGCGGTAGCCATCGGTCAGGCGCTGGGGAAACATGGGGGGATCCTTCGCTGTCAACGGGTCAGTTCTGCGAGCTTGGTGAGTTCGACATTGGCTCCGCACAGGAGCACACCGATTCTCTCGCCGGGTTCCGGTTTATAAGCCCTCGAGATCAGGGCCGCCAGTGCGGCCGCTCCGCCGGGCTCCGACGCGATGCGGTAGTCGCGCCAGAGCGCCGCCTGCGCCTCCCGGATGGACGCATCGGTGACGAGGGCCACATGGTCGACCGTCCGGCTGCAGATGGCGTGAACGAGATCGCCCGTGTTGCGGGCTCCGAGGGAATCCGCCGCCACCGAATCAACCTCCACATCGACAGGTTTCCCGGCCTGCAGCGCCGCATGCAGGGCGCGCGAGCCCTCCGGCTCCACGCCCACCACTTTGACGCGGCGGCCCGCCCACCAGCTCGCGATGCCGCTGATGAGCCCGCCGCCGCCCACCGCCACGAGAACCGTGTCGAGGGCAGGAGCATCCTGCTCCCATTCGAGCCCCACCGTCCCCTGGCCGGCGATGGTGCTCTCTGCCGCGAAGGGATGGATGCGCAGCGCGCCGCTTTCGGCCACGTAAGCATCGCAGGCGTCCTGCGCGTCCGCGTAGCGCGCGCCGCCGATCTCCACCTCCGCGCCGTGGGAGCGGATGACGGCGATCTTCGCCGGGCTGGAAATCTCGGGAACGAAGATGCGGGCCCTCACGCCGAGGCGGCGGGCCGCATAGGCCACCGCTGCTCCGTGGTTGCCGCCGGAGGCTGCCGCGACGCCCGCCGCCGGGACGGGGTTCGACAGGAGCGTGTTGAAGGCGCCGCGGGACTTGAAGGAGCCCGCGTGCTGCAGGAATTCCAGCTTCAGGCTTACCGGCCCCGGGTGGCCAAAGGCCTCCTGGAGATTCAGCGCCGGCGTGCGGCGGATATGGGGAGCGATGCGGGCATGGGCTTCTTCGATGTCGGCGCGGGTGATCGTCATGGCGGGCTTCCGAGGGTCCAGATGGCGACCGGCAGGCCGTAGGCGTCGCGGCCGGGCGGATCGGGGAAGGATTGTCCTCCACCTGTCGCGAGATCGAGGGCCACGGTCAACCCCGCCAGCGCATCGAGCAGGTCGTCGGCCGCGGCACCCGGGGGTGGAGAAGAGGCGACGAGTGCTTCCGCCAGGAGCCCCGACCGCCTCAGAAGCGTCCGGCGCAGGCGCATGCCGGGCTCGAAGGAAACGCCCTTCACCTTCTTGGGCTCCCCAAGGGCCTTTCCGCCGTTCAGCGCCCAGAAGGCGAGCTCGGGATGCACCTCGACGATCCTCTCCACCAGCCCAGGACACGCCCGCAGCAGCGCGTCGACTTCCCGGATCTTCGGAAAGAGGCCGAAACCCTGCCGCGACACCTTTCTCGGCGGGTCAGAGGTGGCGAGCGCCAGGGTGCAGGCCTCGCCGTAATCGGCTGCATACACTGCCCGCCGCGAAGGAATGGCGAAGACGGAGGATTGCCGCTGTCCGAGAAGCGGTCGGACGAGCTGTTCGGGCATGCGGCCGGAGCCTTCCGTCCGTTCGGGCAGGCCTATGGGGATGTCGACGGCGACGATCGCCGGACGCTCCGGCGCGTCGGCGATGGCCGCGAGATCCGGCGCGACCGCGATTCGGGCGGAGGCGGGATCGCCCACTTTCATGAAAGCCGCGATCCACCCGGCCCGGCAGCCGTCCACGCCCGCAACCCACATGGTCTGCTTCTCCTTTGCGCGATGTCTCGCGCGTCATTAAAACCGGTCGAGCCACCGAGGAGCCATCATGATCGCGATTCGCCCCCGCCGCAGCGCACTCTATCTGCCGGGCTCCAATGCCCGCGCCGTGGAGAAGGCGAAAACCCTTCCGACCGACGCCGTGATCCTTGACCTGGAGGATGCGGTCGTGCCCGAGATGAAGACGCAGGCCCGTGATGCGGTTTGCGCGGCCGTGAAGGCGGGCGGCTACGGCCTGCGGGAGCTCGTGATCCGCATCAACGGGCTCGGCACGGCCTGGGGAGAGGCGGATCTGGCGGCCGCTGCCGCGGCGGCGCCGGCTGCGATTCTTCTGCCCAAGGTCTCCACGTCCGAGGACGTGCTCGAGGCAGGCCGGCGCCTGCGCGCGCTCGGCGCGCCGGAAACGGTTCGCGTCTGGGCGATGATCGAGACTCCGCTCGCGATCCTGCAGGCGAAAGACATCGCCGCCGTGGCGCAGGACGGCGCCTCGCGCCTGGACTGCTTCGTCATGGGCACGAACGATCTCGCCAAGGATACGCGCGCGCGCCTCGCTCCGGGACGCGCGGCGATGATGTCCTGGCTCATGACGGCGCTCGCGGCGGCGCGTGCCCATGGCATCGACATTCTCGACGGCGTCTACAACGACCTGTCGGATGAGTCTGGCTTTCGGGCGGAATGCGTCGAGGGTCGCGATTGCGGTTTCGACGGCAAGACGCTGATTCACCCGGGCCAGATCGCGGTGGCAAACGAGATTTTCGCGCCCTCCCGAGACGATATCGAAAGGGCGCGCGACATCGTCGCCCTCTTCGAGCTTCCGGAGAATGCAGGCAAGGGGGCGGTCAGCCATAACGGCCGCATGGTCGAGCGCCTCCACGCAGAGATGGCACAAAGAACGCTGGCGCTGGCGGAGGCGATTGCACGAAGGGCTTGATCGCATCGCTCTTTCCAAAGGGATGGCCGGGGCAGGCCTAGCCATGACGGGTGGTTTCGGGACGAGCCGTCTCTCACTCCGTCAGTTGCCGCGCCTCTTCCGGCAGCATGATCGGGATTCCGTCGCGGATCGGATAGGCGAGCTTCGCACGGCGGCTGATGAGCTCCTGGCGCGCGGCGTCGTATTCCAGGGTTTCCTTGGTGAGCGGACAGACGAGGAGTTCGAGGAGTTTCGGGTCGATGCGGGTCGCCTCGACGGGCTGGAGAGCATCGGGCTGTTGTGAAGCGTTCGTTTCCGCAGACATGTCCAATCCTATTGCAGCGTCGAGTCGGAGCTGACGCCGCCGCGGGCGAGCTCGATCTCGGTGAGCGCGATGAGTACTTCCGCCCGGGTCTTCAGATTCGGCGCTTCGAGGAGCGCCTGCTTCTCACGTACGCCGAAGGGACTCATCATGCACAATGCGTTCACCAGCGCCTCGTTGGGCGCTTCCTCGATGCCACGCCAATCCACCTTCACATGGGCCGCGTCGACGAAGTCGCGCAACGCCTTCACGACGCCTTCCCGGTTCACTTCGTTCTCGCCCGCGCGGGCGGTGAAGTCGTTCGCGTAAGGCTCGAAGCTCACACGGCAACGGCGGAAGAGATCGATGGGCGGCAGCTCCTCCTCCACGCGGAAACGCGCGATTCCGATAAGGGTGATGAGATAGCGCCCGTCGCCCGTCTCGGCGAATTGCGTGATGCGGCCGGCGCAGCCGACGGAATAGAGTTTCGGGATGATGGAATGGGGATCGCTGTCCGCATCCGGCTGGATCATGCCGACGACGCGGTCGGTCTTGAGCGCCTCGTCCACCATGGAAATATAGCGCGGCTCGAAGATGTTGAGCGGCATCTGCCCCCGTGGCAGCAGCAGCGCGCCGGGCAGGGGAAAGATCGGGATGACCGATGGGCAATCTTCCGGCCCCCGGTATACCGCGTTCATCCCCATGCCGATCTCTCCCTGTTGACGTCGAGAGGCGTCAGGCAAACAGGAGCGAGGAAAGCTTCCGCCGTCCCGCGATGGTCATCTCGTCCATCGGACCCCAGGCCTCGAAGAACTGGACGAGCTGCTTGCGCGCGCCATCGTCGTTCCAATTGCGGTCGCGGCGAACGATTTCAAGGAGGTGATTGACCGCTTCCTCGCGCTTTCCGCGAGCGTTGAGGGCGATCGCCAGATCGAACCGTGCCTGATGATCGAGCGGATCGGCATCGATCCTGCGCTGAAGCTCGGCCGTATCGCCGAGCGAGCCTGCCTGCTCGGCGAGTTCCAGGGCCGCGCGCGCGCCGGCGATCGCCGGGTCGTTGGCCTTGGCGGCGGGCGCCATGGCGAGGAAGCGCTTCGCTCCCTCGAGATCGCCCACCTCCACGTGGAGCTTCACCAGTGCGGCGATCGCCGCGGTATTCTCGGGCTCCTGGGAGAGAACGGCCGCGTAGAGTTCGGCTGCGCCTCCCACGTCGCCGGCGGCGACGAGCTGATCCGCCTGCGCGAGCAGCTCCTCGGTCGCGCCAGGGCCCAGGGGGCCGACGAGGCGCTCGATGAAGCCCTTCAGCTGGCTCTCCGGCAGAGCGCCCATGAAACCGTCCACCGGCTGCCCCCGCTGGAACGCGAAGACGGCGGGAATCGACTGCACGCCGAGCTGGCCCGCGATCTGCGGATGCTCGTCGATGTTCATCTTCACGAGTTTCACCTTGCCGCCCGCTGCGCGCACCACTTTCTCCAGGACGGGGGTGAGCTGCTTGCAGGGGCCGCACCAGGGGGCCCAGAAATCGACCAGAACCGGCTGGTTCATGGATTCGGCCAGAACGTCCTGGCGGAAATCGGCGGTGGTGGTGTCCTTCACGAGATCGTCGGACGGCATTCCGGGGGAGGGGTTATCGGTCAACATGCGATCCTCGAGGGTGATCGTGGGAGGAAGGTTTTTCCCTAAATGGGAGCTTAACCGTTGTCTGGCAATTCCGCAGGCGGTTCCGGCAGCTTCAGGATCAGCGGATCGTGGCCGGTGGAGCGCAGAAACGTCACCAGGTCCTCCCGCGACACGCCGGTGGTCATGGAATTCACCAGGGGGTGAAAATTCACCCGCTCGTGTTCCATCAGGTTGGCGTCGAGCACCATGGTCACCTTGCCTTCCGTGTCGTTCGCCACCGCAAAGGCCGTGACCGAGCCCGGCTCCACGCCGAGCATCGCACGCAGCTGCTCGGCGGACCCGAAGGAGAGGCGGCCGGACGCCCCGATGGCCTCATGAGTGCGCTTGAGGTCGATGGGCGTTTCATCCTTGGCGGAGATCAGGAAGAAGCGCCCCTTCTTGTCCTTCACGAACAGGTTCTTGGAATGCGCACCCGGGATCTTCGCCTTGATGGGCTTCGATTCGGCTACAGTGAAGACGGGCTCGTGCTCGATCGTTTCGGACCGGATGCCCAGGGCATCCAGGCGCTCCAGGAGCTCTTTGGGGGAGAGGTGGGCCAAGGGGGGGAACCTTCTTGAAACGCCGATGTGTCCCCGGCTTCTAACGGCCCTGCCGGGCGGGCTCAAGCGCCACGTCAAAAAGATTGGCGGAAACCCCTTGCCAATTGAATTGTTTTGGGGCAAATCAGCGGCCTCGCAACGATGCCTTGCGCATCGCGGAGCGCGGGTGTAGCTCAGGGGTAGAGCACAACCTTGCCAAGGTTGGGGTCGAGGGTTCGAATCCCTTCGCCCGCTCCAAATCTCTCGGTTTCTGAGAGACTTACGAAGGCCCGCCGCCAAGGCGGGCTTTTCGTTTTTGCGGCCCGCGTCCGGAGCGGGTATGGTCATGGCCCAATCCCGGCCTGTCCAAATCGTCCAGCCCATGCTCGTCATCAAAGAAGTCTTTGCCGCAGGATACCGCTCTCTTCGGCATATCCGCTTCCCCGTCGAGCCCCTATCCGTCTTCGTGGGCGCGAACGGGACGGGGAAGACAAATCTCTACCGCTCGCTCCAGCTTCTGCAATCGGCGGCCGCAGGCACGTTCACCCACGATCTCGCGGCGGAAGGTGGCTTCGATTCCGTCTATTGGGCGGGCCAGCGCGGTGCCAAGGAGCCCGTCCGGGTCAAGCTGGGCGTTCGTCTGTCCGCGGGAGCCGGCGGCGACTACAATCTCGATTACACGATCGAGACAGGTCTGGTTCAGGCGGCCGGCGGCACGGTTCTCGGTGCAGGTTTCAGGCTGGAGCCGCAAATCAAAGCGGAGACACTCGTCTACGAGGCGCGCCAGCGTGCGAAAAGACTTCTCGATCGCCAAGGTCCGCGCGGTCATTGCCTCGATGAGGAAGGGCTGAAGCGTCCTTTGGGAAGCGAGATCCTTCCCTCGGAGACAGCATTGAACTCTCTGCAGGACGCTGCCGCGTTTCCGGATCTCCATCTGGCCCGCCGCACCATGCTGGAATGGAGGTTCTTCCACGATTTCCGCACCGATGCCGGATCCTCTCTCCGCCGCCCCTGCCTCGCGGTGACCTCTCCGACGCTCGCCTCGGACGGGTCGAACTTGGCAGCAGTCTTCGCCACGCTTGCCCATATCCGTGAAGACACTCTTGAACTCGACCAGGCCTTTGACGATGCGTTTCCGGGTGCACGGCTCGTCATTCCCGAGCCTGACCGTTTCGCTGACTTCGGGGTGATCTTTCCCGATTATCCCAAGCGCGTCTTCCAGCCTTCCGAGCTGTCGGACGGCACGCTCCACTTCCTGGCGCTCGCCGGGGCGCTGCTTTCCTACCGGCTTGCGCCCTTCATCGCATTGAACGAGCCGGAGACGAGCCTGCACCCGGATCTCCTCGAACCGCTTGCGCGCATGATTGTGGCGGCTTCGAAGCGCACGCAGGTCTGGCTCGTGACCCATTCTGAGCCTCTGGCCGAAGCGATCGCGCGCCATGGCGGCGTCTCGCCTCGGCGGGTCGTCAAGCGCAAGGGCGAAACCTGGATCGACGGCCTTCGGCTGAGCGGGGATTTCGCGGAAGAGGACTCGGAGGACGCATGAGGCCGATCCGTTGGCATGCGCAAATGCCCTCTGCTAACACTTGCACGGCGAAAAAACCGGAAGCGGCCCTGGCCAGCCTCGAAAGGCTTGAGACAGGGTCCTAGAATGAGGGCATCGCCCAGGAGGATTTCATGGCCGACGCGCGGCATCTTGCCTGTCTGTCCGAGCTCGAGCGCAAGGTGCTCTGGCTTTCGACCTGGACGATCCACAACGCCAATCACCTGCGCCCCAACGAGGACGGGTTGAAGATCGGCGGGCACCAGGCGTCCTCGGCCTCCCTCTCCACGATCCTGACGGCGCTCTATTTCTCGAGCTTGAGGCCCGAGGACCGGGTGGCGGTCAAGCCCCATGCGAGTCCCATCTTCCACGCAATCCAGTATCTCTTCGGGAACCAGGCCCGCGAGAAGCTCGAGAACTTCCGCGGCTACAAGGGCGCGCAGTCCTATCCCTCCCGCACCAAGGACGGTGATGACGTGGATTTCTCCACGGGCTCGGTGGGTTTAGGCGTCGCGCAGACGCTCTTCGCGAGCCTCGTGCAGGATTACGTGAAAGCCCACGGCTGGGCGAAGGACAGGCCCGAAGGTCGCATGATCTCGCTCGTGGGCGATGCGGAGATGGACGAGGGCAACATCTTCGAGGCGCTGCTCGAAGGCTGGAAGCACGGCGTGCGCAACACGTGGTGGATCGTCGACTACAACCGCCAGAGCCTGGACGCGGTGATCCGCGAAGGATTGTGGGAGCGCTTCGAGGCGCTGTTCCGCAATTTCGGCTGGGAAGTGGTGATCCTCAAATACGGGTCGCTGATGCGCGAAGCCTTCACGGAGCCCGGCGGCGACAGGCTCAAGAACTGGATCGACTCCTGCCCCAATCAGCTCTATTCCGCGCTGACCTTCCAGGGCGGTGCCGCGTGGCGCAGGCGCCTCCTCGACGATCTCGGCGACCAGGGCCCCGTCACCCGTCTCATCGAGAAGCGCTCGGACGAGGAACTGGCGCGTCTCATGTCCAATCTCGGCGGGCACGACCTGCCGAGCCTGCTGGATGCCTTCGAGGAGGCAAGGAAGCACGACCGGCCGGTGTGCTTCATCGCCTATACCATCAAGGGCTTCGGCCTGCCGCTCGCCGGGCACAAGGACAATCATTCGGGCCTGATGACCCCTGCTCAGATGGACGCCTGGCGCGCGGCCCAGGGCGTGCGCCCGGGCCACGAATGGGACAAGTTCGAAGGTGTGAGGGTCCCGCAGGCCGAACTCGAGGATTTTCTCAAGAGGGCGCCCTTCATGCAGAAGGGGCGGCGGCGTTATTCCTCCCCGCAGGTGCCGGTGCCGGACAAGCTCTCGTTCCCGGCCAGCCCGTCCATGTCGACGCAGCAGGGCTTCGGGCTCATCCTCAACGAGCTGGCGCGGTCCGATCACGCGCTCGCCGACCGCATCGTCACCACCGCGCCGGACGTGACGGTCTCGACCAATCTCGGCGCCTGGGTGAACCGGCGCGGGCTCTTCGCGCGCAACAGCCTGGCCGACACGTTCAAGAAGGAGCGGATTCCCTCGACCTACAACTGGGAATTCTCACCGAAGGGCCAGCATCTCGAGCTCGGCATCGCGGAGATGAATCTCTTCATCCTGCTCTCCGCTTTGGGCCTCTCGCATTCGCTTTTCGGCGAGCGCGTCCTGCCCATCGGCACGCTCTACGATCCGTTCATCTATCGCGGCGCGGACGCGCTGAACTACGCCTGCTACCAGGATGCCCGCTTCATGCTGGTGGCGACGCCCTCGGGAGTGACGCTGGCGCCGGAGGGCGGCGCGCATCAATCCATCGGCACGCCGCTCGTGGGCATGGCGCAGGACGGCCTGGCCTCCTTCGAACCTGCCTTCGTCGATGAGCTCGCCGTCATCATGCGCTGGGCCTTCGATTACATGCAGCGCAACGGAGAGAGCGAGCCGAACGAGACCACGTGGCTGCGCGACGAGACCGGTGGCTCGGTTTACCTGCGCCTGTCCACCCGCAGCCTCGAGCAGCCGCGGCGCGAGATGACGCAGGCCCTGGCCGACGACATCATGGCCGGCGCCTATTGGCTCAGGAAGCCGGGGCCGAACGCCCAGGTGGTGGTGGCCTATACGGGTGCGGTCGCGCCGGAGGCGATTCAAGCGGTCGGTCTCATGGCCGAGGATCGGCGCGATATCGGGTTGCTCGCCATCACCTCGGCGGACCGGCTCAATGCGGGCTGGACGGCGGCGCAGCGCGCCCGCGAGCGCGGCCTCGTCCATGCGAGGTCGCACGTGGAGCGGCTTCTCGCCGATGTGCCGCCCCATTGCGGTCTGGTGACGGTGATCGACGGGCATCCGGCGGCGCTCGCCTGGATGGGCTCCGTCATGGGGCATCGCACCCGCTCGCTCGGCGTGGAGCATTTCGGCCAGACAGGCACGATCAAGGAGCTCTACCGCCATTTCGGCATCGACGCGCAGGGCATCATCGCCGCCGCCGGGATGATCGCGCCCGGCAGGCCCATGCGGTACCTGCGGGCGGTGTGAGGCTGCGCTTTAGGGTTGTCCCGCCTTCAAGACGGCGGTGGCGAAGCCGGCGCCGATCAGCAGGCTGCCGCCGGCCTTGTTGACGAGGCCGATGGTGCGCGGATCGCGTACGGCCCGTCTCGCCCTGGCGGCGACGAGCGCGTAGGCGAAGGCATTCGCAAAGGCCAGGATCAGGAAGGTTGCGGCGCACAGGCTCACCTGCGGCAGGAAGGCGAGCTTCGGGTCGATGAACTGCGGCAGGAAGGCCACGAAGAACACGAGGCTCTTCGGATTGAGGGCTGTCACGAGCCAGGCGTGACCGAGCATTCTGAGGGACGAGGCCGCATCCTTGCGGGGTGCGACATCGAGGCTTGCGCCCGCGCGCCAGAGCTTGACGCCGAGCCAGACGAGATAGGCGGCTCCCGCCCATTTGAGGAGCGTGAACACCGTCGCCGAGGCGGCCATCAGGGCCCCGAGGCCCAGCAGGGACAGCGTCATGGCCGTAAAGTCGCCGAGCGCGACTCCGGCGGCCATGGGAAGGGCGGTGCGCCAGCCCTGTCCGAGCGCGTAGGACACGACCAGCAGAATGGTCGGACCCGGAATGACGAGCAGCACGGCGGCGGCTGCGGTAAAGGCGAGCCAGGTTTCGAAGGGCACGGCTTTTGTCCTCTCCAGAAGCACGAACTCAGCCACAGAATGGCGGGGCTGTCGAGAGCAAGGCCGAACCCGGCGGGCGCGGCAAGGGAGCGCCGGTACGGCGGAAGGGTTTGCCGGTGATGGGCTTCGCGTGCTAACTCGCGGGCGTCATCACAAGAGTCCCAAGCACTGCCATGGCCCGCAAAAGCCCTCTCCGCGGCAATACCCTTCCCCTGGTCAAGCGCCTCTGGCGCGACTGGATGCGTCCGCATTCCAAGACGCTGGTGGCCGTGCTCGTGTTCGTCGTCCTGGTTTCGGGCGCGACGGGGCTCTACCCGGTGCTCATCA
Organism: Microvirga sp.; assembly: GCA_031181145.1. GTDB lineage: Bacteria > Pseudomonadota > Alphaproteobacteria > Rhizobiales > Beijerinckiaceae > Microvirga. The sequence goes on along the minus strand of JAPSLB010000016.1, from coordinate 54,193 downwards.
AGGCGGCCTTCGATGCCTTCGACACGAAGGACGTCACGGCGATCTACCTCGCGCCGCTCTTCGTGATCGCGGTCACGTCCGTGAAGGGCTTCTCCCTGCTCGCGCTCACCATCCTCACCAACAGGGTGGTGACGCGCATCGAGGCGGACATGCAGACCAGGCTCTACGGCCACATGATCGAGGCAGACCTCGCCCAGATCGGACGCGAGAGCCCGGCGGCGCTCACCCAGCGCTTCACGACCGACTTCATGTTCATCAAGGAAGCGCTGACCCGCCTCTCCACCGTGTTCCTGCGCGAGATCTCCACGGTGATCGCGCTGGTCGGCGCGATGGTCTGGATCGACCCGATGATGACGCTCGTGGCCGGCATCACCATGCCCTTCTTCATCTATCCGGTGGAGAAGATCGGTCGCAAGCTGCGCCGCGTCGCCACCTCCACCCAGGAGCAGACCGGGCAGATGGCGGGGCTCATCACGGAAAGCCTCGCCGGCACCCGGTTCGCCAAGACCTACCGGCTGGAGGGCTACCTCAAGAACAAGGCGGCCAGCACCTTCGACGAGATTCGCCGCCTCCGGATGAAGGGCGCTAATGCCCGCGGGCGCCTCGATCCGCTGCTCGAGGTCGGCGGCGGCGCCGCAGTGGCGGCGGTGCTCGTGCTGATCGGCCAGCGCATTCTCTCCAACAGCAGCACGGTCGGCGACTTCACCGGCTTCGTCAGCGCGCTTCTCCTGGCGGCTCAGCCGATCCGGGCATTGGGTAACCTCAACGCCATCGTGCAGGAAGCGGCGGCCGCCCTGCAGCGAACCTTCGCCGTCATGGACGAGGCGCCTCAGATCCAGGACAAGCCCGATGCCAAGCCGCTCGCCCTGAGAGGCGGCGAGGTCCGCTTCTCCGACCTGTCCTTCTCCTATAACGGCGACTCGGCGGCCGTCGACCACGTGGACTTCGTGGCGGAGGCGGGCGCCACCACGGCGCTCGTGGGCCGCTCCGGCTCCGGCAAGTCGACCCTGCTCTCCCTCGTGCCGCGCCTTTACGACGTGACCGGCGGCGCGATCCTCATCGACGGTCAGGACATCCGCGACGTGACGCTGGCGAGCCTGCGCCAGTCTATCGCCGTGGTGAGCCAGGACGTGGTGCTCTTCGACGACACGATTCGCGCCAACATCGCCTTCGGCCGACCCGGCGCCTCGGAGGAGGAGATCGTCGAAGCCGCCAAGGCCGCGGCGGCGCACGACTTCATCATGAGGCAGCCGGCAGGCTACGACACCATGGTCGGCCCCGGCGGCGGGCGGCTTTCGGGCGGCGAGCGCCAGCGCGTGTCCCTGGCCCGCGCCTTCCTGAAGAACGCGCCGATCCTGCTGCTGGACGAGGCCACGAGCGCGCTCGATTCGGAATCCGAGCGCCTGGTGCAGGCCGCCATCGGCAAGCTCATGAAGGGCCGCACGACCCTTGTCATCGCCCATCGCCTCTCGACGGTGCGCAATGCGGACAAGATCGTGGTGATGGAGGCGGGGCGCGTCATCGAAATGGGGCCACACGAGGCGCTCATGGCCAAGAAGGGCACCTATGCCCGCCTGCACCGGCTGCAGCTCTCGGACGATCTGGAGCCGAGCTGGGCGGCGAATTCCTGATCCCCGGCCCGAAGCCGGCGCTGACACTGGGGGCGGCTATTCCCGCCGCATGATCTTGTCCACGAGCAGGTGAGACCAGAAGCCGGGGCGGAACTCCCGCTCCAGGGTTTTGGCGTCGTAGACGGTCTCCAGCCAGGTCAGGAACGGCATGCCCTTGGCCTCGCCGTCCCGGCGGTACGCGTCGAAGAAGGCATCGAGGATGCCGGTCTTCGAGAACCGGAAGTGGCCATAGCGCATGTGGAGTTGCCGCTGGGCCTCGTCCACGCTGCGGCCCTCGTGCAGGATGAGATAGAGCGCCGCCATGAAGCCCGCCCGGTCCGCGCCGGACTTGCAGTGCATCACGGCCGGATATTCGATGTTTTCGAAGAAGTCCTTGGCCTGGAGCAGGGTTTTCCGGTCAGGGGCGCCGCGGGAGCGGATGACGAACTCCACCAGATTGATGCCGAGGCGCTCGCAGGCCTCCTTCTGGAGCTGCCAGGAGCCGTGCTCATGCCCGCCGCGCAGGTTGACGATGGTCCGCACCCCTTCTCTCTTGAGCGCCTCGATCTGGTGCGGGGCGGGCTGGGCCGTGCGCCACAGCCGGTCCGTCACCCGGTGCTTGTTCAGGTAGACGAGGCGGAAGACCCCATGGTCGACGAGCAGCATGTTGAGCCAAGCCGCCAGGCGGCCGAACGTGCCCTGAACGGGTTTGTCCCACCGGGCGATGCGGGCCATGCGTCGTGCGCGACGGACGGCAGGTCTGCGGAACCTGTTGAGCACGTTAATCCAGTTTCAAAGTGTATTCTTGAAGCGAAATCGGGAGCCTTTGTGGCGTCGGGTGGGCCCTTATTGACGAAGGGAGCGGAATAATCAATCGGATGTCGGCTTGCCTTTGCCGCAGGTTCGGTCCCGGTGCGGCGTTCCGGAAGGAGCGAAACGCAACCAATCGGTTGCCGCTGAGGTCCCCGTCGTGTAAGGGGAGCGTTCCAATACAACCCTCCTTGACGAGAAGAGCGGCTGGATCTGGACCCGATGGGGCCCGGCGGCGGCATCGTGAGGAACCAATCACTTCAGGAGAGCGGCGTCATGTCGTCCACCTTCGAGACCGTCGCCGGCATCATTTCAGAGACCGCCGACATCCCGCGCGAGCAGATCACGCCCGAGAGCCACGCCATCGAGGACCTGGGCATCGACTCCCTCGCCTTCCTCGATATCGCGTTCGCGATCGACAAGGCCTTCGGAATCAAGCTGCCCCTCGAGCAGTGGACCCAGGAAGTGAACGAGGGCAAGGCTCCGGCCGAGGAATATTTCGTTCTCAAGAACCTCGTGGCGCGCATCGACGCGCTGGTGGCCTCCAAGCAGGCTTGAAGAATACCTTAAGACTTCCATTCCGGTGGGCTGGCCCTCCCTGGGCCCGTCCGGAGAGGCGATCCATTCAAGAGCCCCGCCTCATGGATTCCTCTTCCTGTGCCGCCGCCGGGAGCGAGAGAGACCAGGACCGGGATGCGCCTCGAATATTTTGAAATGATCGACCGGGTGGTGTCCCTCGACCGCGACGCGAAGCGGATCGAGGCCACCTCCACCGTTCCGCAGGAAAGCCCCGTCTTCGAGGGGCACTTCCCCGGCCATCCCCTCGTGCCCGGCGTCCTTCTCACCGAGACCATGGCCCAGGCTTCCGGCTATCTCGTGCTCGGCCTCATGGGCTTCACCCACATGCCGTTCCTCATGGCTGTGGACAAGGCGCGCTTCCGCACCTTCGTGGGGCCGGGCGCGGTGCTCACCGTCCAGGCACAGCTGGAGCACGAAGGCTCGGGCTATGCGGTGACCAAGGCCAAGATCCTGGCCGAGGGCAAGCCGATCTGCGATGCTGAGCTGCGGTTCAGGATCATGCCCTTCCCGGAGGGCATGGACGGTCAGATGCGGGCCCAGGCCAAGCGCATCGGCCTGATACGGGAGGCAGCGGATGCGTGACGTCGTTATCACCGGAATTGGCATCGTCTCCTGCGCGGGAGAGGGGCTGGACGTCCATCTGGCCGCGCTCTCGGGCACACCGAGCACGAACGACGAGACCTTCGCGCCCTTTCCGGTCCACCCTGCGACGACCCTGGAATGGGACCGTCAGATCCCGAAGAAGTCCGACCAGCGGCAGATGGAAGCTTGGCAGAGGCTCGGCTGCTATGCCGCAGGCCTGGCCCTCGATTCGGCCGGGGCGAAGGAGGATGCGGAGCTCAAGGGCCGCATGCAACTCATCGTGTCGGCGGGCGGCGGCGAACGCGACTACGCGGTCGACGGACAGATCCTCACGGGCCTTCGTGCCGCCGAGAACCCGGGCGTGTTCCTCAACGAGCGCCTGATGGGCGACCTACGCCCCACGCTGTTCCTGGCGCAGCTCTCCAATCTGCTGGCGGGCAACATCTCCATCGTGCACGGCGTCACGGGCGGATCGCGCACCTTCATGGGCGAGGAATCGAGCGGCGTCGACGCGATCCGCATCGCCAAGGAGCGCATCGCCGCGGGCCAGGACGACATCTTCCTGGTGGGCGGCGCCTACAATGCCGAACGGCCCGACGTGCTGCTGATCTACGAGATGGGCGGCTTCCTCTGGAAGAAGCCGTACCAGCCGGTCTGGAGCCGGACCGCCGACGGCGGCGGCATGATTCTCGGCTCGGCCGCCTGTTTCCTGGTGCTCGAGTCCCGCGAACATGCGGCGGCGCGCGGCGCAAAGCCGCTCGCGGTCCTCGCGGGCGCCGTCTCCGACCGCTCCCGCCGCCAGCCCGGCGGCATCGAGCAGGCGCTCCATGGCCTTTCAAACCGCCTCCAGGCGAGGCCCGACGTGGTGATCTCGGGGGCGACCGGAGTGAAAGGCATCACGGACGAAGAGCGGGCCGCCTTGAAGGACATCGCTCCGGGGGCCGCGGTTCATGCGACCGGGGACGTCATCGGCCACGCCATGGAAGCGCAGGCGCCCGCCGGCGTGGCGCTCGCGGCAGGCCTCATCGCGAACGGCAAGGCGTCCGACGCACTCGTGACGTCGATCGGTCACTGGCGCGGCGAAGGCGCCTTGCGGCTCACCAAGGCTTGAGAGGAGAACGGCATGGCGCTTCGCGACAATCAGGGCCGTCCGCTCGTCGCCGTCACCGGCATGGGCGCGGTCACCTCCCTCGGCCAGGGCAAGGACGCCACCTGGACCGCGCTGACCGCGGGACAATCCGGCATTCACCGCATCAACCGTTTCCCCACGGAAAGCCTGAGGACCACGATCGCAGGCACGATCGACTTCATCGACGTGGAGCCTTTCTGCGCACCGATGCTCTCCGAGCGTCTCGCCGTGCTTGCGGCCGAAGAGGCCGTCGGCCAGTCGGGACTGGCATCGCGCGATTTCCCGGGCGCGCTCTTCATCGCCGTGCCGCCGGTCGAGATGGAATGGCCGCAGCGCCAGGCGCTTGCGGAGGCTTCCGGCCAGACGGGGGACGTCACCTACACGGATCTTCTCAAGGCCGCGGCCACGGGCCGCTTCAAGGCTTGGCACGATCTTTTCATTTTCGGCACGGTGGCTGACCGGGTCGCCGACACGTTCGGCACGAAGGGCTCGCCGATTTCGCTCTCCACCGCCTGCTCCTCGGGCGCGACCGCGATCCAACTGGGCGTCGAGGCGATCCGGCGCGGCGAAACGGATGCGGCGCTCTGCATCGGCACCGACGGCTCCGTGAATCCGGAATCGCTGATTCGCTTCTCTCTGCTCTCGGCGCTCTCGACGCAGAACGAGAACCCGGAAGGCGCATCGAAGCCGTTCTCGAAAAACCGCGATGGTTTCGTGATGGGGGAGGGCGGCGCCGCGCTCGTCCTCGAGAACGCCGAAACCGCGATGGCGCGCGGCGCGAAGATCCTCGGCTTCGTGCTCGGCTGCGGCGAGAAAGGTGACAATTTCCACCGCACGCGCTCCTCGCCGGACGGTTCTCCGGCGATCGCCGCGATTCGTCAGGCGCTCGGCGATGCGGGCCTCTCGCCTGACGAGATCGACTACATCAACGCACACGGCACCTCGACGCCTGAAAACGACAAGATGGAGGCCATGAGCTGCACCGCCGTGTTCGGCGAGCGCATGGGAAGCCTGCCCATTTCGTCGAACAAATCGATGATCGGCCACACGCTCACCGCCGCAGGTGCCGTGGAGGCGGTGATGTCCCTCCTCACCATCGCGACGGGCCGTATTCCGCCGACGATCAATTACCAGGTGCCCGATCCCGCGATCCCGCTCGACGTGGTGCCGAATGTCGCGCGCGATGCGAATGTGAAATACGTGCTCTCGAATTCCTTCGGCTTCGGCGGCCAGAACACCTGCCTCGTCTTCGGGGCCGAGCCCAAGGGAGCATGAGGCCATGACGCGCGTTCTCGTCACCGGCGGCGGCAAAGGCGTCGGCGCAGCCATCGTGCGGGCGCTCGCGGCGGCCGGCCACGACGTGGATTTCACCTATCGTTCCTCCGGCGATGCCGCGAAGGCTCTCGCTGACGAGCTGATGCTGAAAAATCCCGGCCGCTCCATCAAGGCGCATGAGGTCGATCTTGCCGACAAGGCGGCGCTGGAAACCTTCTGCGAGATGCTGGAGGGCGAGAGCTTCTTCGGCTTCGTGCATAATGCAGGCCAGCCCTACGATGCGCTTGCCGCCATGATGCAGCAGGACAAGGCCGAAGCCGCCATGCAGGTGAACTTCTGGTCGCTGACGCGTATCGCGAAGTCGCTCATGCGCGGCATGATCCGTGGCAAGGCAGGCCGCATCGTCGCCATCGGCTCCGTCGCCGCGCTCCAGGGCAATCCCGGCAACGCGGCCTATGCGGCCTCCAAGGGGGCACTGATCGCCTATTGCCGCACGCTGTCCGTCGAGACCGCCAAGCGGAATGTGACCGTCAACGTGATCGCGCCGGGCTTCATCGACACGGACATGATGGCGCCCTACGCGGCCTATCGCGAGACCATGGAGAAGCAGATCCCGGCCGGACGCTTCGCGAAGCCGGACGAGATCGCGGGCCTCGCCGCCTTTCTCATGAGCGAGCCTGCCGCCTATATCACCGGCGCGGTGCTGCCCATCGACGGTGGGCTCACCGCGATGCTGGGTGTTCACCGGTAGTCCCAGAGCATCGTCCCGGCGAAGGATGGGATCCAGAACACGCCGGTTCTTCGCTTCGCATCGCAGGCCTTCCGTCACCCTCCGCTCGTCATCACCGGCCTTGTGCCGGTGATCCCGCTTGCGGGAGGCGCAGCGCCTTTCCTCACCGGGATGGCCGGGACGGGCTTGGTCATGACATGGAGCACGGCATGGAGAAGAGCCACCGATCCATCTCGGGAATGGCTGGACCTTGCCATTCCACCGCTCGCCCTTTAAGCCGCCGTTTCAAGTTTCCCCGTCATGGCCGGGCTTGTCCCGGTCATCCACGCCTTCCCTTGATCGAAAGACGTGGATCCCCGGAACACGTCCGGAGATGACGCCGAATAGGATTTGACGCATGCGCTCCCTTCAGCTCTTCGGCGACCGTGACATTCGCATCACCGAGATGGATGCCCCGCCGCCTCCCGCCGCAGGCGAGGTGCAGGTCCGGATCAGGGCGCTCGGGCTCAACTATCTCGATGTCTGGGGCTTCCGCGGCATGGCCTTCGCCAAGCGCAAGATGCCGCAGGCCGTCGGCGTCGAGGCCTCGGGCGAGATCGCAGCCTTGGGCGAGGGCGTGACGCGCTTCAAGGTGGGCGATCCGGTCACCATGTACGGCGCCGAGACCTGCGGTCACTGCAATGCCTGCCGGGAGGGCCGCGACAATCTCTGCGAGAACGTCGCCGGGATCATGGGCTTCCATATCGACGGCTTCGCCCGCGAACTCATCAACCGCCCCGAGCGTCTCGTGATTCCGGTGCCGAAGGGCGTCACCTTCGAGCAGGCGGCCTGCGCGCCCATTGGCTTCGGCACGGTCCAGCACATGCTGTTCGACAACGCGAAGCTCGAGCCCGGCGAGTCGATCCTGGTGCATGCGGGCGGCTCCGGCATCGGCTCGGCGGCGATCAAGATGGCGAAGGCCATCGGCTGCACGGTCTACACGACGGTGGGCGACGACGAGAAGGGCGAGAAGGCAAAGGCGCTCGGCGCCGACTACGTGATCAACTACCGCAAGGAACGCTTCGAGGGCGAGGTGCGCCGGCTCACCAAACGCAAGGGCGTCGACGTGGTATTCGAGCATGTGGGGGCGGAGACCTGGAACGGGAGTTTGCTCTGCCTCAAGCGGGGCGGACGCCTCGTCACCTGTGGCTCGACCTCGGGCGTGTCCACCACCATGAACCTGATGCAGCTCTTCCAGCAGCAGTACCGGATCTTCGGCTCCTTCGGCTGCCGGATCGAGAATATCGGCCAGTCCCTGGACAAGATGGCGGCCGGCATGGCCCCGGTGATCGATTCGGTATTCCCCCTCGACGAGTTCCGGGAAGGCCTGGAGCGCCTCGAAGGCCGCAAGGTCTTCGGCAAGGTCATCGTGACCTTCTGACCCAGGCCCGAGCCTCTGGAACGGGCGGCCTCGCGCCCATAGATCTTGACGAAACGGGCTCCTCGCGAAAAACACGCGGAGCCTTTTTCCTTTTCCGACCGGATGTTCCCATCGTGCAGCAGAGCCACCGCCCCCGCAGCCTTCTCTCGCGTCTCATGGAGACGGTGATGGTGGGCGTCGTGCGCAGCGTGTTCGCCTTCTCGCGCGCCATCGGCCCGGAGCGCTCCGGCGCGGTGGGCGCCGCCCTTGCCCGCACGATCGGCCCGCTTCTGAAGGCACACCGGACGGCCCTGGCCAATATCCGGGCCGCTTACCCCGAGAAGTCCGAAGCCGAGGTGAAGGCCCTGGCGCGCGCCGCCTGGGAGAATCTCGGCCGGACGGGCGGGGAATACCCCCATCTGGGCCAGTTGTTCGACTTCGACCCGGACAGCCCCGTGCCGGGCCGCACGGAGGTCGACGGGATCGAGCACTTCCTCAGCTTGCGGGACGACGGGAGGCCGGGCATCGTCTTTTCCGCCCATCTCGCCAACTGGGAGCTGCCCGCCATTTGCGCGGCCCGTTTCGGGCTCGACACCACGGCGGTGTTCCGCGCACCCAACGACCCGGCCATCGCCCGGGTCATTCACGAGGTCCGCAGCGAAACCATGGGCAACCTGGAGGCCGCTCGCCAGGGCGCGGCCTTCGCCATGCACGGGGCGCTGGAGAAGGGCGGCCATCTGGGCATGCTCATCGACCAGCACTTCACCCGGGGCGTGATCGTTAACTTCCTGGGCCGCCCGGCCTTGGTGAACCCGATCCTCGGCAAGTTCGCCCGCCGCTTCGACTGCCCCGTCCACGGGGTGCGCGTCATCCGTTTGGCCGGGAACCGGTTCCGCCTTCAGCTCACGCCGCCCCTCGACCTGCCGCGCGACCCCGACGGTCAGGTGAACGTCCAGGGCGCGATGCAGGCCATGACCTCGGTGGTGGAATCCTGGGTCCGGGAATACCCGGAGCAATGGCTCTGGATGCACCGCCGCTGGCGGGTTCCCGCCAAATCCGAGCCCCATGTTCAAGGTAAAGTGAGTTCCCATTGAGCCGGCCCTGGTGTTTCATGGCAGGCATCATGGCGTCTCGATTGAAACTCTTGCTGGCGGCCACCGGTCTGGCCGCCCTTCTGCAGCCTGCTTTCGCGGAGCCTCCGCGCGCCGTCGTGGAGCTGTTCACCAGCCAGGGCTGCTCGAACTGCCCGCCGGCGGATGCGCTGCTGGTGGAATATTCCAAGAAGCCCGACATCGTGGCGCTCTCCTTCCCGGTGAACTACTGGGATTATCTCGGCTGGAAGGACACGCTCGCCCATGCCGAGTTCACGCATCGGCAGAAGGAGTATGCCCACGCCCGCAGCGATCGTCAGGTGTTCACGCCGCAGATGATCGTGAACGGGAAGAAATCCTGCATCGGGTCCGACCGGGCGCAGATCGAAAAAGCGATCCAGATGACCGGGAAGGGCCGCTCGACCCTTCCGGTCGATGTCGCCATCACCGAGCAGAACGGCACGGTCACCGTCTCCATTACGGAGATGGGGGAGATCCAGCACCGGGATGCCGAGGTCTGGGTGCTGCCCGTCCTGCGATCGCAGACTGTGCCCATCGAGCGGGGTGAGAACAAGGGCAGGACGGTCACCTATGCCAATGTGGTGCGGGGCTTGAAGCGCATCGGAGAATGGCGTGGCGGCCCCGCCCGCTTCGAAGTGCCTGCCGCGATCGCCCGCAGCGGCGCGGACGGCTATGTGGTGCTCCTGCAGGCCGAGGAGGACGACAAGCCCAGCGTGATCCTGGGGGCCGCGAAGAGCCCGGGCCTCTGATCTCTAGCGCATCGTGCGGAAGAGCGGGTCCGGTTTTCCGCACGATACTTTAGAGGAGAACCACCTTGTTCGGCAGCTCGTTCGCGTCCCGTGCTCCCGGCGGCGCGTGCTCGGCGAGAATGGCGCCGGCGCGCCGTACGGCCTGGACGAGCCCATCGCCCGGCTTGTCCTGGCGGATCGCCTCGATCAGATCCGCGATGATCTCCTGCCACGCGGCGGGGCCGGCGCGATCCGCGATGCCGATATCGGCGATCACTTCGGCATAGTGCTCCGCCGCCGCCACATAGATCAGCACGCCGGTCCGCCCCTGCGTGCGCGACAATCCGTGGCTCGCGAATTCCCGGACGGCCGCCTCATGCGCCCGCGCCCGTTTGATCGTGCGGGGGATCAATGCCAGATGCACCGGAGGCCAGGCGAATACCGCATTCAGGCAGCACGCCACGATCAGCTGGATCAGGAAGATCCGTGACGGTCCGAGGCCGGTGAACCAGATCAGCGGCCACGGCACGAGGAGCGCCATGAAGAGTCCCAGGAGGGCGGGGATCGCCCTGTAGGCGCTGGCCTGGCGCGCCACCACCACCACGATCTCGCCCGCGGTGCCCTTCTCGGCCTCGTGGATGGCCTGAGAGATCCGGCGTTGGTCATGTTCGGATATCATCTACCAGCTCCCCGAGGCTCCGCCGCCGCCTGACGAGCCGCCCCCGCCCGAAAAACCTCCGCCGCCGGACCAGCCGCGGCCTCCCGACCAGCCGCCTCCCATGGGGATGATCAAGGGGCCCGAGCCGCGGCGGCGGCGATGGACGCCCGGCCTGCCGCCTCCGCCGCGCATGGCGCGGACAATCTGGAAGAGGATGAAGGCGATGATCATGAAGGTGATGAGGGTGTCGAGGCTCGAGGTCTGATCCTCGCGCACGCTGGCCCGGCGCTGCCATTCCTCCGCATCGCCGGTCAGGACCGCGAGAATCGCATCGACGCCCGCATCGATGCCGCCAGCGAAGTCGCCCTGCTGGAATTGCGGAGCGATCGCGGTGGCGATGATGACCTTCGAGAGTGCATCGGTGAGCGCGCCCTCCAGGCCATAGCCCACTTCGATGCGCACCTTGCGCTCGGCGGGCGCGACGAGAAGCAGCACGCCGTTGTCGTTCTTCTTCTGACCGAGCTGCCATGCCCGGAAGAGACGGTTGGCGTAATCCTCGATGCTCGTGCCCTCGAGCGAGCGGATGGTGGCCACCACCACCTGATCGGAGGTCCTGTCCTCGTGGGCTTTCAGCTTCGCCTCGAGGGAGGCTCGCTCCTCCGGCTTCAGGAGGTTCGCCGCATCGACAACCCGGCCGGTGAGCGGCGGGAAGGACTGGGCGAAGGCATCGAGCGTGAACAGTGCGAAGAGCGCCGCAAGAAGCGCGGCGGCATGGTGCAGCCGCACCCGTCCTCCCAGGAGGGAGCAGGAGGCGCTCGGGCTCGTCATCTGCTTAGAATTTCACCTCGGGCGGCCGCTCGGAGCCCGCCGTGGCCGTGAAGGTCTCCATAGGTTTGGCGTCCGGGTAGACGACGGATGCGATCCAGCGGCCTGGAATGGTGCGCAGCTCCGTGTTGTAGGCCTGCACCGCCGCGATGTAGTCGCGGCGCGCCACGGCGATGCGGTTCTCCGTGCCCTCCAGCTGCGATTGCAGGGCCAGGAAATTGGCGTTGGACTTCAGCTCCGGATAGCGCTCCACGGTTGCGAGCAGCCGGCCGAGGGCGCCGGAAAGCTGATTCTGCGCTTCCTGGAACTGGCGGAATTTTTCCGGATCCGTGACGGTGGAGGCATCGACCCGGATCTGCGTGGCCCGGGCACGGGCCTCCGTGACCTGGGTGAGCACCTCTCGCTCCTGCTGGGCGAAGCCCTTCACGGTCTCGACGAGGTTGGGGATCAGATCGGCCCGGCGCTGATACTGGTTCTGCACCTCGCTCCAGGCGGCCTTGGCCTGCTCCTCGAGGGTCGGCACGTTGTTGATTCCACAGGCGGAGAGGCCGAGGGCGAGAGCCAGTCCAGTCAAAGCGACCCTGATTCGTGTCCACAGGGGCGAAGCCGTCATGTCTGTCCTCTCACGATCGAATGTTGCGGCACCGTTGCCGGGTTCAAGAGATGGATCAAGCATGGCGTTTGCACAAGGCGTTTTTCTCTGGCCGAAGATGCCGGGTTGAGGCATGATCCGGCAGCCTTTGAACGGGGCCTAAGTCCATGACCTTCCTGCCGAACTTGAGCACCCTGCTCGCCTATTCATTCGCCTGCTTCGTTCTGTTCATCACGCCGGGGCCGGACATGAGCCTGTTCCTCGCCAAGACCATGGCGGGCGGGCGGAAGGCCGGCATGGCCTCGATGCTGGGGGCGATGGCTGGCTGCTGCGTCCATACGCTGCTCGCTGCGCTCGGCCTCTCCGCGCTGCTGGCGGCCTCGGTGACGGCCTTCACGGTTCTCAAGGTCGTGGGCGCGCTCTACCTGCTGTGGCTCGCCGTGGACGCGGTGCGCCACGGCTCGGCGCTGCACGTGAAGGAGGAGGGCCGCGTCGAGGTTTCGTTCTGGAAGACCTTCCTCATGGGCGTGGGCATCAATCTCACCAACCCGAAGGTGGTGTTGTTCTTCGTGACCTTTCTGCCGCAATTCGTCGATGCGGGCGATCCGTACGCCGCCGACAAGCTCCTGTTCCTCGGGCTCTATTTCATCGCGCTCACGGCCCCTATGGGCGCCGCGATGATCCTGGCTGCGGAGAAGGTCGTCGCGCTGCTGCGCAACCATCCGAAGGTGATGCGGGGCATCGATTATTCGTTTGCGGGCCTCTTCGGCGCCTTCGCGCTCAAGATCCTGACGGCGTCTGCGCGGTAGGCGGAGGAGGGGCGCGTCCTCCCGCGTCTCGGCCCGCGATGGCCCAGTAGACGAGGCCCGCCACCGCGCCGGTGAGGCCGAGGATCGCGCTTACATGCAGCTCGGCGGGGTTGGCGACGCGCGCCGCGCCGCGCAGGATCCACGGCACGGAGGCGGTGAGAACGCCGGTGGCGAGGGTGTACCAGAAGAGGCTGCGCATCTTCAGCGCCTCGCCGGTCACGGCGATCACCAGGGGAGGCAGCACGAGCAGCGTGAACACGATGCGCCCGACCGTGAGCATGGCCTCGGCCACGATGGGGCCGGGATCGTCGCTGGAAAACACCGCGTCCACCAGGTTCCAGAACCCGACGAACAGGGTCTCCCCCGTCAGCGTCGCCATGAGCGGGTCGACCATCGAGGCGACGAGGAAGAACAGGCTGCTCATGCCGATGGCGATGAGAAGCGCGAAGGGGACGAGGAGCAGCCAGCGGATCATTGCGCCTCTATAGCATGGCCGTTTCGAGGTGTCCGCCCGATGGCGATGCGCCAGTAGATAGAGCGGCAGATGGCGCCCAGAGCAGCAAGAGGGCGAGAATTCCGAAGACCGGGATGTTGACGAAGCCGCCGCGTTCCCAAATGGGCCTGCCATCCCCCTGCACGATGAGATCGGCCCAGGTCAGGAAGAACATCATCGGGAAAGGAGAGGCGGCCGCCGAGGCTGCAGCTCCCAGGATCCGGCGTTTCAAGTCGAAAGCCCTCATGCGATGGAAGCGTTATCGCATGAGGCGTATCAGGGAAGCTCAATCTGGTGCAGTTTTCGGGGCGCCGAATGCAGCCGCATTCCGGACGAGGATCTACTCCCCGTTCCCCACCGCATAGACGCCCTCGGCCCCGATGCCCTGTTCGGCCATCATGCGGGCGCGGGCGCGCAGCTTCTCGGTCTCGCTCTTGAGCTGGCCGCAGGCGGCGAGGATGTCGCGGCCGCGCGGGGTGCGCACCGGCGAGGCGTAGCCCGCGCGGAACACGATCTCGGAGAAGCGTTCGATCCGCTCCCAGTCCGAGCACTCGTATTTCGAGCCGGGCCAGGGGTTGAACGGGATCAGGTTGATCTTCGCCGGGATGCCCTTCAAGAGCCGCACGAGTTCGCGCGCGTCGGCGTCCGAATCGTTCACGCCTTTGAGCATCACGTACTCGAACGTGATGCGGCGGGCGTTCGACAGGCCGGGATAGGCGCGGCAGGCGTCGAGAAGCTGCTTGATGTCGTATTTGCGGTTGATCGGCACCAGTACGTCGCGCAACTCGTCGCGCACGGCGTGGAGCGAGATCGCCAGCATGGTGTTCGCTTCGGCGCCGAGGCGTTCCATCTGCGGCACGACGCCGGAGGTGGAGACCGTGATGCGGCGGCGAGAGAGGCCGAGGCCCTCGTTGTCCGACATCACGCCTATCGCGGCGATCACGTTATCCGTGTTGTAGAGCGGCTCGCCCATGCCCATGAACACGATGTTGGACACGAAGCGTCCGCCGTCGGTGGGCACGAAGGCGCCTTCCGGCGGCGTGGCGTCGGGCCAGTCGCCGATGGCATCGCGCGCGACGATGAGCTGCGCCACGATCTCCGCGGAGGTCAGGTTGCGCACGAGGCGCTGGGTGCCCGTGTGGCAGAAGGAGCAGGTGAGCGTGCAGCCGACCTGGCTCGACACGCACAACGTGCCGCGGTCGACTTCCGGAATGTAGACGCACTCGATCTCCGCGCCCTTGTCGAGGGGGCCCGTGGAGGGCATGCGGATCAGCCACTTGCGGGTGCCGTCCTTCGACACCTGCTCGGAGACCACCTGCGGGCGGGCCAGCGTGTAGGCGGCCGCGAGCTTGGCGCGCAGCTCCTTGCCCACGTTGGTCATCTCGGAGAAGTCTCTCGCCCCGCGGAGATAGATCCAGTGCCAGAGCTGCGCCACGCGCATCTTCAGCTCGCGCTCGGGCACGCCGATCGCCGCCAGCGAATCCTTCAGCTGGTCGCGGGTGAGGCCGATGAGCGACGCGCCGCCGGGAGCGGCTCCCGCCGCCACGCTCATCTCGGCCGTCTTTTCGATGGACAAAGCGGTCTGCCCCGCCGCGCGCGCGGCATCGCTCACGGCCAGGGGAGCCGCATTGGGGTTACGCTTGGCGATGTCGAGCGCCGTCGCCATGGGAAATCTCGAGCCTCGTTGTTGGGAATGGCTGTGTCGTATAACACGATTGCGCCGAAACCGTGAGCTCCATGAAGCAAAATTCCGGGCGCGAGGCCCGGAAATGCTCATTCAGGGAGCGATTTGCAAGATCCGGCGGTTAGACGCCGCATTCCCTGCGGGCCTGCTCCACGGCCTTGGTGAAACCGCTCAGGGAATAGCGGTCCGTCAGGCTCGATCCGCGGGCGGATTGCGTCTTCACCAGCATGGCCTGCCCCTTCGCCATCATCGCAATGGCCTGGCCTTCCTCGGCAGGGTTCTTCAGCCAGGCATTGGACGCCTTGGTGACGAGTTCGTAGGACGCGCTGCCGATCGAGGCCGAAGCCGGGCCGTTTTCCTTGGCCGGGAAGCCGAGCACGAGGGCGACCTCGTTCCTCACGTTCTCCGCCGGGCGGAAGGACACGAAGAGATAGGCCGGATCCCGGTTCAGGTTCTTCGGGAGGCGCTCCTGAGGCTGGCTCAAGGCATAGCAGATCTTCGAGCGGCCGGTCTGGGCCGTATAGACGCCCCAATCGCCATGGGAGCTCACGAGGGACGCGCCGCCCGGGCCGGTTGCCGCCTGGGCAGGCTTGGCGGCGGCAGCGGCCGTGGCCGCGCCGGGCTTCGCAGCCGCCGTGGGCTTGGCGGCAGGCTTCTGCCCCGTGGCACGCTGGGACTGAGCCAGAGCTGCAGGCCCGGTTCCGATAACGAGGACAGCGGAAAGGATACCCGCGGCAATGCCGCGCTGGAGAGATGGCGTAATCATGAGAGCGGACAATACGAGCGGATGGTTAAGAACTCTTCACCATCCCTAGCCGTAACCCTCGATCCCTGGCGATGCGTCGAAACGTGGCAGTGTTGCGAAAGTCAAAATAAAAGGCCGCGGAAGCGACCTGGTAAGTTTAAGGTTCTCAAAAGTTTTCTTGTTGCAAAGGGAGGATTGAAAATGACTTCTGATGAACGAGAGTGTTGTACGCGAAAAATTATAATGTTGCAATAAGTCTAAATTCTTTGTTCTGAATGGATTCTTACCGGATCCGGCGCCTAATCGGGTTTCGAGGTCACTTCCCCTAGGGATTTCCGTGCCTTAGCCCGGTGCTCTTCCGTAATGGAGCTTGCGACCTGCGTAATTGCCGCAGCCAGCACCGCGGCGTCGTCCGCGAAGCCGATGAGGGGCAAAAGGTCGCTCACCGCATCGAGCGGCATGACGAAATAGGCGATGGCGCCCAGAAGAATCAGCTTCACGCGGCTCGGCGTCTTCGGATCGGTGGCGCAGTAGAAGGCAGCCACCAGATCCTCCGCGAAGGGGATCTTGCCCGCGACGCGCTTGAGCTTGTCCCAGAAGCGGCGCTTCAGGCCCTCCTCGTCGCGGTTCGCCGCGCGCATGGCGTCCATCTCGGCCTTGGTGAAAGGCTTGATGAAAGGCTCGCTCATGCTCTCCTGCTCCTCGTTGGTCTAGGTATTCGCCTGCGCGAGGATGGCATAGAAGCATCCTCGAAAGAGGAGAAAACCGATGAAGCTCGACAAATTGATGGCAGCCATCGTCACCGGAGGCGCTTCGGGGCTCGGCGAGGCCACTGCGCGCATGCTCGCATCGCACGGAGTCAAGGTCGCCATCTTCGATATGAACGCGGAGCGCGGCGAAGCGGTTGCCCGCGACATGGGCGCCCTGTTCTGCCAGGTGGATGTCACGGACGAGGCCTCCATCGACGCAGGCCTGGTGAAGGCGCGCGAAAAGAACGGCGTCGAGCGCATTCTCGTCAATTGCGCCGGGGTCGCGCCGGGCCGCCGGACCGTCACGAAAAAACGCGAGACAGGCGAGCTGTTCCCGCACGATCTCGCGAGCTTCCGCAGGACGGTGGAGATCAACCTCATCGGCACCTATGCGATGATCTCGAAATGCGCCGCCGCCATGGCGGCCCTCGAGCCCGTCACGCCCGACGGCGGACGTGGCGTGATCGTCAACACCTCTTCGGTCGCGGCGCAGGACGGCCAGATCGGGCAATCCGCCTATTCCGCCTCCAAAGGCGGCGTGCTGGCGCTGACGCTGCCGGTGGCGCGCGACCTCTCCGGCTTCGGCATCCGCGTGATGACGATCATGCCGGGCCTGTTCCACACGCCGTTGTTCGAGGGCATCGCGGAGGATTACCGCAGGGCGCTGGAGGCCAACGTGCCGTTCCCTTCGCGCCTCGGTCGGCCCGAGGAATATGCGCAGCTCGTCCAAAGCATCATCGCCAACGACATGCTCAACGGGGAGGCGATCCGCCTCGACGGCGCGCTGCGCATGCAGCCGAAATAGGCCGTTTCAGACAAGCTCGAGAAAGCGCGCCGTATCGGGATCGACCGGAATTCCGATGCGGCTGCGCTCCTCCAGCGTCCGCCATTCACGATCCCCCGGGGCAAGAACCGGCTCACCGGCCCTTGCCGGAGAGGCGCGCAGGCCCGCGAGATACTGCGCCATGAGCGCGTCATAGGCGTCGCGTCCCACGAAACGCCCCGGATCGATGGCGAGGCAGAAATGGCCGATATCGTGAGGCCCCGCATGTCCGTCGCCCATGGGCGTGACGAGATGATCGGGCGTCGCGCCCGTCAGGATGGCCGAGAGGATCGTCACAAGGCCGGCCAGGCCCGCGCCCTTGAAGCCGAAATCCGAGCCTCCGAGAGGCGTCAGGATCTCCGCCCGGTGCGGGTCGCGGGTCGGCTCTCCGTGGATATCGGCCGTGACCTCAGGGGGGAGTTCCCGCTGGAGCGAGCGGTAGAGCAGCACCCGGTTATAGGGGATTGCCGAACTCGCCATGTCCAGAAGCCACGGCTTCGAATCGCGCACCGGCGCCGCCGCCGCGATGGGGTTCGTACCGTGAAAGCGCGATGCCCCGCCATGAAGCGCCACGAGGGAATCCGCATTCGTCGTCGAGATCGCGATGCATCCCGCCTCGGCCCCTGCCAGGGCATAGGCTCCCGCCGCTCCGTAATGGGTCGAACGGGCAATGCCGACCGCGCCGACCCCGCTCTCCTTGGCGAGCCGGCAAGCCTCCTCCACGCCGGCATAGGCGGCCGCATGGCCGAGACCGTGGTCGGCATCCAGCATGGCGCTCGCGGCGGCCGTGCGACGGAGCTTGAGGGCGGGAGCGCCGTTGATCTGACCGCTTCTGAGGCCCTCGGCATAGAAGGATGTGAGCCGGACGCCATGGCTGTCGATGCCAAGGAGTGAGGCATGCATCAGCGCGCGGGTCGTGGCGGACGCGGATGCCTCGTCGGCGCCTGCTTCGCGCAAGGCCGAGAGGACACGGTCCTGCAGGAGCGCTGCTGGAAATCTCGGGCTCTCGGCCGGCTTGCTCGATGCGTCAGACAAGAATTCGCCCTCCCGGTGACCGGATTGCTGTGTCAGGACGAGAACGGGATTGCAAGCCGCCGGGCAGGCTCACGACGCGGCCTGCGCCCCTGTCTCGCGCACAGCGGAAGCCGCTCACGATGCCGCTTCATCCCGGTTCTCAGGGTAGCCGATCAGGTCAGGGGTGCTGAGCCAGCTCTCACGGCGCTTGGTCCAGGCCTCGTAGGTGGGCGTGAAAAGATCCGCACGGTCGAAGGCGCCGAGCTTGATCTCGATCTCGTCGCCGTCTTCCCAATGGAACACCTGTGACCCGCATTGCGGGCAGAAGCGGCGCTGGCTCCCGGGAGCGGCCTCCCAGTTCCGGTTCGCGCCCGAGACCGTCACCCGGTCGGCGGGAAAGATCGCAAAGGCATTGAAGACACTGCCGCTCGTCTTGCGGCAGGTCATGCAATGGCACAGGCCCACGCGCTTCGGGGCCCCGCGCACCCGAAAGGTGAGCTGGCCGCAGGCGCAGCCGCCCGTGAGGACATCCGGGTCCTCCATGGTTCAGCTCTTCACCAGCCCGGCGGCCAGCTGATTCATGCGCTGCGCCAGTTCGATGTCGCGGCGGGTGAGGCCCCCGGCGTCGTGGGTGGAGAGCGTCACATCCACCTTGTTGTAGACGTTGAACCATTCCGGGTGGTGGTTCATGGGCTCGGCCGCCAGGGCGACGCGCGTCATCCAGCCGAAGGCCGCGTTGAAATCGTCGAACACGAAGCGCTTATGGATGGCATCCCGGCCCTCCACGAGAGCCCAGCCGTCGAGGGCGGGGAGAAGGTCCTGGCGTTCGGAATCGGTCAAGCGGGGCATGGGCTGCGTCATCTCCGAGATAGACCCGTTTAGTGATGAGGCGCTCGGGCGATGTTTCAAGCCCCATGGTCAGTCAGGTTGCTCATGAGGAAAGGCGGCTTCCTCGATGCTCAGCCAGTCCTGCCGGAGAGAGAAGGTCTCCCGGTCCATCACAAGGAAGCAGCCGCCGCCGGGATGCTGCGGCCGGCTTTCCCGGCCGATCTCGACTCCCTGCAGGTGCGCCATGAGCAGGCAGCCGACGCCGCCATGGGACACGACGAGGGTGTCGCGGGTCTCCTCCGCCGCGATCCGTCTCACGGCCTTCACGATGCGCTCCTGCGCGTCGATGGCGCGCTCCCAGCCGCGGATGCTCTCGTGCGGCCGACCGAAGAACTCGCTCACGACGTCCCAGAATTCCGGCGGCGCGATATAGCCCGTGGCAGAGCGGTCGTTCTCGCCCAGATCCTCGTGGACCCGGTAGGACAGGCCGAAACGCTCCGCCACGATGGCGGCTCCGTCCATCGCCTTCTGCTCGGCGCTGGCATGGATCGAGGAAAGGCGAACCCCTGAGAGCGCATCGGCGAAACTTTCCATGCGCCCGCGCCCCGTGTCGTTCAGCGGCCATTGCGGCACGGGCACGAGCGGGTCGATCACCACCTCGGGGTGGGTAAGGAAAATCAGTAGGGCCATGACTCACTGACGTAGCCGCCGGAAGCTCGGCCGTCGAGTCAGCTTAAGGGGTAGGCCGCTTCGATCACGTAAGGTCCGCCGCCCACGGAGGCGCGCGACGAGTAGAGCACGAAGCGGTCGACGCTGAAGGTGAGCTTCGGAAAATGGCCCCGGGTCGCCATGTAATCCGCCACATCGATGGGAGAGACGTTCTTCAGCCGCGCCAGCGTCACGTGCGGGATGAACTTGCGCGTCTCTGGAGGCAGGCCGATCTGGCGCATCATGCGCTCCTGCTCTGCCTGGAGATCGGCGAGCTCGCCGTTTCCCGCGGCGCGGGCGAACACCGCACGGGGCTTGCCGCCTCCGAAGGTGTCGAGCCCGTCGATGGCGATGGCGATGGGCTCCCGCCAACGGGAATCGCCAAGAATCGAGCACACGTCGTCCGCCATGCGCTCATCGATGTCGCCGATGAAGCGCAGGGTGATGTGATAATTTTCGGGATCGATCCAGCGTGCGCCCGGCAGCCCGCCGCGATACGCGGAAAGGGCGAGCCCGATTTCGGGGGGAATCTCGATGCCGGTGAAAAGACGTGGCATGCGGCGCCTCCCGGGCTTTACTCATTCTTGACGATACAGACGACGGACGGCCTGCTTTGTTCCGGCTGGAACGACCCACGTCATCACCGGCACAAGGCCGGTGATGACGGAGAATGGCGTCACGGACAGGGATTGCAATGCTCGACGTGGATGGCGTCGATCCGCTTCTCCAGTTCCGGCGTGATGGTCACCTCGACCGATGCGATGTCCGTCTTCAGCTGCGCCATCGACGTCGCGCCGATGATGTTGGAGGTCACGAAGGGCCGCGAATTGACGAAGGCCAGCGCCATCTGGGCCGGATCGAGGCCGAATTCCCTGGCAAGCGCGATGTATTTGCGGATCGCCGCCTCCGCCGTCGGGTTCTCGTAGCGCTGGCCGCGGTTGAAGAG
Organism: Microvirga sp.; assembly: GCA_031181145.1. Lineage (GTDB taxonomy): Bacteria > Pseudomonadota > Alphaproteobacteria > Rhizobiales > Beijerinckiaceae > Microvirga. The sequence continues at coordinate 33,365 of JAPSLB010000016.1, read as the reverse complement.
CGTGGTGCGTGCGCCGGCCGGCCGGGCCCCGTCGAGATACTTGCCCGTCAGATAGCCCTGGGCCAGCGGCGAATAGGCGAGCAGGCTTACCTGCTCGCGCATGCTCACCTCGGCCAGCGCCACCTCGTAGGTGCGGTTGAGCAGGTTGTAGGCGTTCTGAACGGACTGCACCCGCGCCAGGCCCTTGACCTCCGCATGCTTGAGATAGGTCATGGTGCCCCAGGCGCTCTCGTTGGAGAGCCCGAAATGCCGGATCTTTCCGGCCTTCACCAGATCCGTCATGATCTCCACCGTCTCGGCGATCGGGTGCGAGTCGCCCTCGAGATGCCTGTAGATGGTCGGGTTCGCGCCCCAGGGCACCGGCCGGTCGGGCCAGTGGATCTGGTAGAGGTCGATGTAGTCCGTCTGAAGCCGCTTGAGGCTCTTGTTCACGGCCTCCTCGATCTGCTGGCGCGAGAGTTCGGCCGGAGAGCCGTCGTCGCGGAACCAGGTGTTCTCCGAGCGGCCCACCACCTTGGAGGCCAGAATCACCTTGTCGCGGGTGCCGCGGGACTTGAACCAGGAGCCGATGATCCGCTCCGTGGAGCCCTGCGTCTCAGGCCGTGGAGGAATGGAATAGAGTTCCGCGGTGTCGAAGAAATTGATGCCATGGTCGAGGGCGTAATCCATCTGCTCATGGCCTTCGGCCTCGGTGTTCTGCTGGCCCCAGGTCATGGTGCCGAGGCAGATCAGGCTGACGTCGAGGTCGGTGCGGCCAAGCCGGCGATATTGCATCTTCAAGGCTCCTCGCGGCGATCGCGCGCCGCGGCTCAATATGGATTTTCAGAAAGGCGCCGAAGGGGATCAGCGCTGCGTCAGGCGGGAAAGAAAGGTCTCGACGCTGGGCAGGATGCGCTCGACGACGATCTCCACTCCCTTCGCCGTCGGGTGGAGGCCGTCGGGCAGGTTGAGGGATCGCTCGCCGGCAATCCCGTCGAGGAAGAAGGGATAGAGCACAAGGTCGTGCTTCTTCGCAATGTCGGAATAGATGGTATCGAACTTCTCGATGTAATCCGCGCCCAGGTTTCGCGAGGCGTACATGCCGGCGAGCATCACGGGGATGTTCCGGGCTTTCAGGCGTTCCACGATGGTCTCGATGTTCCTGCGCGTGATGGCAGGATCGAGGCCGCGCAGCATGTCGTTGGCGCCGAGCTCCACGATCACCCCGTCCGTTCCGTCGGGCACCGACCAGTCGAGCCGGTCGAGCCCTCCGGTGGAGGTGTCGCCCGAGACGCCCGCATTGGCGATCTCGACGCGGTAGCCCTTGGCCTTGAGGGCGCGCTCCAGCACCGCCGGGAAGGCGGCTTCCTGCGGCAGGCCGTAACCCGCCGTCAGGCTGTCGCCCAGGGCGACGAGGCGCAAGGTTTCCTGTTGCGCCAGGGGGGCGGAGGCAGGGGCGATCATGGCGGCAAGGGCCGCCGCACACGCAAAAATGATCGTCATGAACGGGCCTGATTGGCGCTTCATCGATAGGCTTCCCATCTATGCCGGACTAAACAGCGACTTTCGGACAAGTCTCCAACAGATCGGGTGAACGGGCATGAAGGACAAGGCCATCGCGCTGCACGACGTCGATTTGAGCCTCGGGCGCGGGGCCGCGCGGGTGCACATCCTCAAGGGCATCTCGCTGAACGTCGACAGGGGCGAGGCGGTCGGTCTCGTGGGGCCCTCGGGCTCCGGGAAATCCACCCTGCTCATGACCATGGCGGGCCTCGAGCGCCCGGATTCGGGCAGGGTGATCGTCGACGGCACCGATCTGTCGGGCCTCGACGAGGATGCGCTGGCGCGCTTTCGCGGGCGGCGCATCGGGATCGTGTTCCAGTCCTTTCACCTCGTGCCGACCATGACGGCGCTCGAAAACGTGGCGCTCCCCCTGGAGTTGGCCGGCGAGGACGACGCCTTCGAGCGGGCCGAGGCCGAATTGAAGGCCGTGGGGCTCGGCCATCGTCTGCATCATTATCCGGCCCAGCTTTCGGGCGGCGAGCAGCAGCGCGTGGCGATTGCCCGTGCCATCGTGCCGAACCCCGCGATTCTCGTGGCGGACGAGCCCACCGGCAATCTCGACGAGACCACGGGGCAATCCATCGTCGACCTGCTCTTCGCCCTCAAGCGCGACCGTGGCGCAACCCTGGTGCTCGTGACGCACGATCTCAGCCTGGCCCGCCTCTGCGACCGCATGGTGCGGCTGCGCTCGGGCCAGGTCGAGGCCGATGCGGCCCCGGCCGTGGCGTAGGGGAGGGAGCTCATGCACGGCACTCTGTCCACGCCGCGGCGGCGTCAAGCCCCGGCCTCGCGCCTGCCCCTCCTCCTGAGGCTGGCCTTGCGCGAGCTGCGCGCCGGCCTGAGGGGGTTCGGCATCTTTCTCGCCTGCATCGCCCTCGGGGTGGCGGCGATCGCGAGCGTATCCTCCCTGTCGCGCTCGCTGACGGAGGGCATCTCCCGCGAAGGCCGCCGGATCCTCGGCGGCGACATGGCCTTCTCGCTCATCCAGCGGGAGGCGAGCGGGCCTGAGCGGGCTTTTCTCGAATCCAAGGGGCAGGTGAACGTCATCGCGTCGCTGCGCGCCATGGCGATTGCCGGGGAGAAGGGTTCCGGCCTCGTCGAGATGAAGGCGGTCGATTCCGGCTACCCCACGGTCGGCGCGCTCGAAACCGACCCGCAGCTCGCGCCCGCCGATCTCTTCGCCGAGCGCGACGGCGCATTCGGGGCGGCCGTGGACCCGGCGCTCCTGGCGCGGCTCGACCTGAAGGTGGGGGACCGCGTGACGGTCGGCGGCGCCGCCGTGGAACTGCGCGCGCGTCTCGTGACCGAGCCGGACCAGATCGCCGACGGCATCGGCTTCGGCCCGCGCCTGATGATCTCCCAGGAAGCGCTGAGGGCAACCGGCCTCATCCAGCCCGGAAGCCTGGTCCGTTGGACCTACCGGCTCATCCTGCCCCCGGCCCTGTCCAACGAGGAGGGGCTGACGCGGGTCGAAGCGGAGGCGAGCCAAGCGCTCCCGGAGGCGGGATGGAGGATCCGCACCCGGCTTAACGCGGACCCGCGCTTCGCCAAGAACATCGAGCGGTTCACGCAGTTCCTCACCCTCGTCGGCCTCACCGCGCTGCTGGTGGGTGGGGTCGGCGTCGCCAACGCGGTGCGCGGCTTCGTGGACCGCAAGCGCGCCTCCATCGCCACCCTGAAGAGCCTCGGCGCGCCGGGCGGGCAGGTGGTGATGCTCTACCTCACGCAAGTGATGCTGATCGCGGTCCTCGCCATCGTCATCGGCCTGGCCGTCGGCGCGGTCCTGCCGTTCGTCGTGACGGGTCTCTTCGGCCATCTCCTGCCCATCCCGATCCGGCCTGTCATCGCGTTCCAGGAGCTCGGCATTGCGCTTCTCTATGGCGTGCTCACCGCCCTCGTCTTCGCCATCGCCCCCCTCGGACGCGCCCATGACGTCCCGGTGTCGGGCCTGTTCCGCGACCAGATCGATCCGGAGCGGCACTGGCCGCGCCGCCGCTATCTCGCGGCGCTCGGTCTCTCTGTGGTGGCGCTCGTGACGCTGGCGGTGATCGCGGCCTATGACCGGCGTATCGCCCTTATGTTCGTGGCCGCGGCGGCGGGCTCCTTCATGCTCCTGCGCCTCGTGGCGCTTGGGCTGATGGCGCTCGCCCGCCGCCTGCCGCGCCCCCGGCGCACGGCCGCGCGCCTCGCGCTCGCCAATATCCACCGGCCCGGGGCGCTCACGCCCTCGCTGGTGCTGTCGCTGGGATTGGGCATCACGCTTCTCGTGACGCTCTCGCTCATCGATTCCAACCTGACGAAGCAATTGACGCAGAGCCTGCCGGAGCGCGCGCCGAGCTTCTTCTTCCTCGACATTCCCAACCAGCAGGCGGATGCGTTCGAGGGGTTCCTGAAGAGCCAGGCGGGCGAGGCCGACATCGAGCGCGTGCCGATGATGCGCGGGCGCCTCGTCACCCTGGGCGGCCGCCCCGTCTCGGAGGTCAAGGCTCCCGAGGACATCTCCTGGGTGCTCGAAGGGGACCGCGGCATCACCTATTCCCGGACGCCGCCCGAAGGCTCGAAGCTGGTGCAGGGAGAATGGTGGCCCGAAGACTATCGGGGCAAGCCGCTCGTCTCCTTCGACAGCAAGATCGCGGAGGGCCTCGGGCTCAGGCTCGGCGACGAGATCACCGTCAATGTGCTCGGCCGCAACGTCACGGCCACCATCGCCAACCTGCGCGAGGTGGAATGGCGCTCGCTCGGCATCAACTTCGTCATGGTGTTCTCGCCCAACACCTTTGCCGGCGCGCCGCATACCCATCTGGCCACCGTCACCTTCCCGAACGGGTCGGATGCGGCGACCGACGCGAGGATCCTGAGGAGTTCCGCACAGGCTTTTCCGATGGTGACGAGCGTTCGCGTGAAGGATGCCCTGGAGGCCGTCAACGACGTGGTGTCCCAGCTCGTGATGGCGATCCGCGGGGCAAGCTCGATCGCGCTCATCGCAAGCCTCCTGGTGCTCGCGGGCGCGCTCGCAGCAGGCCATCGCGCCCGCCTCTATGATGCGGTGGTGTTGAAGACATTGGGCGCCACCCGCGCCCGGCTCCTGTCGGCCTACGCCCTCGAGTATGGACTGCTCGGCCTCGCCACGGCGCTCTTCGGGCTCCTGGCCGGCGGGATCGCTTCCTATTTCATCGTCACCCGCCTTATGAACTTAAGCTTTAGCCTAGATTTATCGGGCGCGCTTCTGGCCTCGGCCTTGGCCGTTCTGGTGACCGTTGGTTTAGGCCTGATGGGTACCTGGCGGATCTTGAGTCAAAAGCCGGCGCATTACTTGAGAAATCTTTAACGCCGGGCTCGACGGGCGGCGTTTTAGAGCGATCGGAAAGAGGTTTTCGAGGGGCAGGGTAGAAGCTGGCCCTCGAAAATCTTTTCACAAAAAATTGAAGCTTGGCCCATTCTCTTGCGAAATGACAAGTGCTCCATCATATTTTGGGTGTCGCCGGGAATCGCGGCGGCCGAGGGCTGACTTCCCAGCCTTTCGAGGGAACATCAACGGGACACCGTGAGAAAGGGCTCCGATGCAACCGTATGAGCAAAACCAAACCGCCTATGGCACCGGCTTTGCCCGGACGGCGGCACAGGTCGACCAGGGCCTGCGCGCCTTCATGCTCGGCGTCTACAACAACATGGTCCTGGGTCTGGCGATTTCGGCTCTGGTCGCGCTCGGCATCAACATGCTGGCCACCACGAGCGATCCGTCTCAGGCGGTCGCCCGCATGGGCGGTGTCGGCCTGACCCAGTTCGGCGTGACCCTGTACGGGTCGCCGCTGATGTGGGTTGTGGCGCTGGCGCCGTTAGCCTTCATCTTCTTCTTCTCGTTCCGCATGGATCGCATGTCGGCGGCTGCGGCGCGCGGCACCTTCTTCGCCTTTGCGGCGGTGATGGGCGCCTCGCTCTCGACCCTGCTGCTGCGCTACACGGGCGGGAGCGTCGTGCAGGTGTTCTTCATCACGGCTGCGTCCTTCGGTGCGCTGTCGCTGTGGGGCTACACCACCAACCGCAGCCTGTCGGGCATGGGCTCGTTCCTGATCATGGGCCTCTTCGGCCTGATCATCGCCTCGATCGTGAACATCTTCGTCGCGTCCAGCGCGCTGCAGTTCGGCATTTCCGTGATCGGCGTCCTGATCTTCGCAGGCCTGACGGCTTACGACACGCAGAAGCTGAAGGAGATGTACCTGTACGGCAACTTCGACACCGAGGCCGCCGCCAAAGTGTCGGTGTTCGGTGCGCTTCAGCTGTACCTGGACTTCATCAACATGTTCCAGTTCCTCCTCGCGCTGCTGGGCAACCGCAACGAGTAAGGACGACGGAACGAACAACTCTCAGAGCCCCGGCCCAAAGCCGGGGCTTTTCGTTGGCCGATTGCGTGCGGCAGAGCTTCGCCTTACCAATGGCGCATGAAGATTCTCGTCCGCCCCTCGGCTGAAACCGACATCCCCGCCATCGCGGCCATCTACGCCCATGCGGTGCTGCACGGCACGGCCTCGTTCGAGCTCGATCCGCCTGCCGAGGCCGAGATCGCCCGCCGACGTGCCGCCATTCTCGAGAGCGGCTATCCCTATCTGGTCGCGGAGCGCGACGGCGAGATCCTCGGCTATGCCTATGCGGGGGCCTACCGCACCCGGCCCGCCTACCGCTCCACGGTCGAGGATTCGATCTATGTCGCGCCCTCCGCCCAGGGGCAGGGAATCGGGCGGATCCTGCTGAGCGCATTGATCGAGGAGTGCGCGGCGCGTGATTTCCGGCTGATGGTCGCCGTGATCGGCGACGAGGAATCGAAGGGATCCATCGCCCTGCACAGGAGCCTCGGCTTCGAGCCCGTGGGCATACTCAAGGGCATCGGCTACAAGCACGGGCGCTGGCTCTCCACCGTGCTCATGCAGCGGGCCCTCGGGAGCGGCATGGCCGAGCCGCCGACGCGCCCCATCGTCTAGCGCATCGTGCGGAAAAGTGGCCCCGGTTTTTCGCTCCAAACGATGCGCTCGTTCAAGAAGGGAGCATCGGACGTGAAAAGTGCGAATCCACTTTTCACGTCCGATGCTCTAGTCGCGATGGTCGCCGGGCTCATGAGCCGACCGCAGGGCGGTCTCCGGGACAATCCCGACTCCCTGCGCCCGTGGGCGGCTCGGAGCCTGTCCGCCATCGGCACGCGGTTCACGCGCGAGGGCCTGCCCATCGTCGCGGCCCTCTCGCTGGCCGACGGCATCCGCCCGATCCTCTGGGCCGGAGCCCTCGGCTTTCTCATCTCCAGCCTGTGGCTCCTCGCTCTGCCGGAAACGATCGAGGGCTAGATCCCGGCCTCAGCGCCGCAAGCGCGCGGCAGCCTTCGTTCCGACCAGCAATGCCAACCCCGTCAGGGCCATCATGCCGACGATGCTGCTGGTCTGGCGGGCGGAAAATGGCAGGCCCTTCCGCTCGCGCCATCCGCCGCTGACGTCGCGGCCCGTCGCGACGGGCTCGAGCAGCGCCCCTTGCGTCCGCCGCGCAGGGGACGCGCGCTTCAAGGCGCGCCGCATGGCCGCGCCCATCAGATGCTCCGTCGGGCCGGGGGCCAGGGCGTAGGCAATCTGCGCCGCGCGGGCGGGCCAGCCGACCGCCACCTCGTCGCGGGGCCAGCGCACGAGTGAGACGAAGGTCTCCGCTACGTCCTCGGGCGCGTAGATGAGCGGCCCAGGATTGATCTGCCGGCCGGAGACATTGGCGCCATGATCGAGGCCAGGCGTGTCGACGATGGACGGAAACACGCCGCAGACGTGAATGCCCGGGCAATCCTTCAGCTCCTGTCGAAGGCTCGCGGAGAAGCCCCGCAAACCGAATTTGGAGGCCGTGTACGCGGCCGCGAAAGGCGATGGAGCCCAGCCGCCGAGCGAGATGGTGTTGATGAGGATTCCGCGCCCCTGCCGCAGAAAGATCGGGAGCGCCATGTAGGCGCCATGCATCGCGCCGAGCAGGTTCACCTCGATCGTGCGCCGGTGCAGCGCGAGATCCGCATCCTGATAGGAACCGAATACGCCCGTGCCGGCATTGTTGATCCACACATCGATGCGTCCGAACGCGCGCTGCGCTTCGTCGGCCAGCTCTGCCACCGCCGTGGCGTCGGTCACGTCCGTGGGGACAGCGATGGCGTCGCCGCCCAGATTGCGGCATTCGCGGGCGACCTCCTCGATCAGCTCCGCACGGCGCGCCGCCAGTGCCACGCGCGCTCCGCGCCGCGCGAAGGCACGGGCCGCGGCGCGGCCGATGCCGCTCGATGCACCCGTGATCACCACCGAAAGACCGGCCATTTCGCGAGCCATGGGATCCTCACGATACTGCGTGACCATGCGCCAACGCGAGGGGCAGACGAGTGTTCCGGGCAGATTAGTTCGACACAACCTTGGGCTTGTCGAGCACGCGCAGGACACGGTCGAGGTCGTGTCCGCGCTTGAGGATCAGGCCTGTCGAAACGACGACCGAATAGGCTCCCTGCCTCTTGGCGAACTTAGGATCTTTCTCGATGCGATACAGGGGCAATTCCGATGTGCGCCGGAAAATCGAGAAAACCGCCTTGTCGGGGGTGAAATCGATCGCGTAATCCCGCCATTCGCCTGCGGCAACCATCCGGCCATAGAGATTGAGAATGGCTTGCAATTCGGCACGGTTGAAGGACACCTGCTTCGGCGCGGCGGGGAAGGGCAGGATACGAGCCATGCCCTGCACCGAGCCGCCGCGCAGCGGCTCTGAGATGTCACCTTCGCTCATGAAAACTCCCATCGCTGGTTTTCTCGAACCTGATGATGGGTCCGGTGAAAGGTCGGATCAACCCGTGGCGGTCGAATGAATCACCGCTTTCGCTGCAAATCTTATTCCTGCCGCAATCGCGCCCCTAAGGTGCCTCACTGAATATCGTAAATGCTCGCGTTGCCTCGACGGCCCGGTTCGACCATCGGCTTGGACACGTCAGCCCCCCAGCCCTCCATGCTTTTGGAGAGCCGGGCCACCAACCTCGAGACACAGGCCGCCTTCCCAGGCGGCCTTTCTTTTTCTCAAAATCCGGACAGCACGATCTTGCCTTTCGCGCGGTTGCTTTCGATGACGGCGTGCGCGCGCTTGAGATTGGCTGCATTGATGGATCCCAGGATCTCGCTGAGCGTCGTCCTGATCGTGCCCTCGTCCACGAGGCGTGCGGCCTCGTTCAGGATTTCATGCTGCCGCTCCATATCCGCCGTCTGGAACGTCGAGCGCGTGAACATGGATTCCCAGTGAATCGAAACGCTCTTGCTCTTCAGAAGGCTGATATCGATGGGATCCTTGGGATCGTCGATCAGGGCGAAGCGGCCCTGAGGCGCGATGACCTTCGCGATTTCCGGGAAATGCGAGTCCGTATGCGTGATCGAAAACACGAAGGCGGGAGCGCCGATGCCCAGAGCCTCCACCTGTTCGGCGAGGGGCTTGGTGTGGTCGATCACGTGATGCGCACCCAGCGTGCGGCACCAATCCTGCGTCTCGGGCCGTGAGGCGGTGGCGATCACCGTCAGGTCGGTGAGACGGCGCGCCAACTGAATGGCGATGGAGCCGACGCCGCCCGCGCCGCCGACGATCAGGAGAGCGTTCCCGGTCCCCGTCACGGGTTTGCGAATGTCGAGGCGGTCGAACAGGGTCTCCCAGGCCGTCAGGGTCGTGAGCGGCAGGGCGGCGGCCTCCTCGAAGCTCAGGCGTGCTGGCTTGATGCCTACGAGCCTCTCATCGACCGCATGGAATTCCGCATTTGTGCCCTGGCGCGTGATGGCGCCCGCATAGAACACCTCGTCCCCCGGCTTGAACAGGGACGCCTCCGATCCCGCTGCCCGGACGATGCCGGCCGCGTCGTAGCCCAGAACCTTGTAGCCGCCGGGTTCGGGCACTGCGCGGCGCCGCACCTTGGCGTCGACGGGGTTCACGGACACCGCCTTGACCTCCACCACGAGGTCCCGCGGTCCTGGGTCCGGGCGGGGCAACTCGACATCCAACAGGGAGGCTTCCGAATCGATGGGCAGGGCTTGCTGATATCCGACTGCGCGCATGGCTTGTCTCCTTTTGCTGAAGACATAGTTGAACGCAGGAGCTAGCATCGCAAGAACGCACAATTGGCGCCCATAGTGTCAAAAAGGATACCGTTATGCCGCGCGTTCCGAAACAGCAGGCCTCCACCGGTTGCTCCGTCGAGCGCACGCTCAACCTCATCGACGGCAAATGGAAGATCGTCATTCTCTACAAGCTCCTCCGGGGAACCTTGCGGTTCAACGAGTTGCGCCGCCTCATTCCGGGCGTGACGCAGCGCATGCTCACCCACCAGCTGCGCGAACTGGAGGCCGACGGCCTTATTGTCCGCCAGGTTTACGCCCAGGTTCCGCCGCGAGTCGAATATTCGCTGTCCGCGCGCGGGCAGAGCCTGGAGCCGGTACTCATGGCCCTGAAACATTGGGGGGACACGAATCTGTCGTCTTTCGAGGCAAAAGCGGCATAAAATTGCCGCGTCCGCAAAAACTTAACCCTGCCGCGGGAAGAATCCCTGGGTTGTGTTGCGCGACCCGACACTCTGTGGCAACGCTCCCGCAACGATCATAAGAGGATACGCGCATGAAGCTGGAAGCGCCGACCAGCGGAAGCGAACTGACGGCCGAGGCCGTTGCGGTTCTGAAAGCCGGGCATAAAGCCATTCCGCCCACCTTCGTCCGCGATCTCTATGGGCGGGTTCCGCCCGAGGATCTTGCCGCCTATTCGCCCGCGACGCTCGCCGATCTCGCTGCCGCGGCTTATGAGCACCTCCAGGCGCCCCGCATGGGCGGAGGCGAGGATATCCGCCTCGTGGACCAGGAGGTTGAGCGCGAGGGCCGCCGTCGGGACGTGACGGTGCTCGAAATCGTCAACGACAACATGCCATTCCTGCTCGACTCGACACTGGCCGAATTGGTCGATCAGGGTTACGAGCCGCTTCTCGTGGCGCATCCGATCCTCGCCGTAGAGCGCGACGCTCACGGGCGTCTCGTGCGCCTCGTGGGCGAGGCCACCGGCAGCGGCCGCCACGGCGTCAAGCGCGAGAGCTTCATTCACGTTCATCTGCCGCGCATCGACGATGCCGAAACCCGCGACCGGCTGATCGAATCCATGCGCCGCGTCCACAAGGACGTGACTCTCTCCGTGCACGACTGGCCCGGCATGCGCGCCCGCATCACCGAAATCGTCCAGAACTACCGCCTCAATCCGCCGCCGCTGCCCGACGACGAGGTGCGGGAGGCGATCGCTTTCCTCGAGTGGATCGCGCGCGACAATTTCACGTTCCTGGGGCTTCGTGAATACCGCCTGCCCGCCGCCGACACCGCCGCCGACCCGGTCGAGGGATCGGGCCTGGGGCTTCTGCGCGATCCGAGCGTGCGCGTGCTGCGCCGCGGCCGCGAACTCGTGGCGATGACGCCCGAGATCCGCGCTTTCCTGGGAAAGCCCAAGGCGCTCATCATCACCAAAGCCAACGTCAAGTCCCGCGTCCATCGTCGTGCGCATCTCGATTATGTGGGCGTCAAGCTCTTCGATGTGGACGGCAGGATGCAGGGCGAACTGCGCATCGTCGGTCTCTTCACCGCGAGCGCCTACACCAACACCACGGCGGAAGTGCCGTATCTGCGCCACAAGGTGGCGAAGGTCGTCGAACGCGCCGGCTTCGATCCGGCGAGCTATGCGGGCCGCTCGTTTCTCAACGTTCTCGAGAATTACCCGCGCGACGAGCTGTTCCAGATCGACGAGGACACTCTCTACCACTTCGCCATCGACATCATGAACCTGTCGGAGCGTCCGAGGGTGCGGGCGCTGGTGCGGGCCGACGAGTTCGACCGCTTCGTGTCGGTGCTCGTCTTCGTGCCGAAGGATCGCTACGATACGAGCGTGCGCCAACGCATCGGCCAGTTTCTCGCTGGCATCTATGAGGGGCGCGTCTCCGCCTCCTATCCCACCTATCCGGAAGGTCCTTTGGCGCGCACCCATTACATCATCGGGCGCGACGAGGGCCGGACCCCGCAGGTCACGCGCGAGACGCTGGAGAAGGGCATCGCATCCATCGTCCGCACCTGGGGCGATTCGCTGCGCGATCAGCTCGACGAGAGCATCGGCGGCGCACGCGCCCGTGCGCTCGCCGCGCGCTACGCGGAGGCCTTCAGCGCGGCCTATCGCGAGGCCTTCGGCGCCGAGCAGGCGATCAAGGACATCGCGCTTCTGGAGCAGCTCTCCGACGCCCGCCCCCGCGCCGTCGATCTCTATCGCCGAGAAGGCGACGACGAGACCCGCGTCAATCTGAAGGTCTTCTCCCGCAATGCGGCGCTGCCCCTGTCCGACCGCGTGCCGCTGCTCGAGAATCTCGGCTTCCGGGTCGTGAACGAGCGGACCTATCGGGTGGTCTCTACCGGCGTGACCGGCATGGACCGGGTGTGGCTCCACGACATGGCCCTGGAGCGCGCGGCGGGCGGCGCGATCAAGATCGACGAGATCCAGGCGCTCATCGAGGCGGCGCTCCTCGCCCTGTTCCGCGGTCTGGCGGAATCTGACCGCTTCAACCGCCTCGTGCTCGAAGCGGGCCTCGGCTGGCGCGACGTGGCGATGGTGCGCACGCTCGGCCGATACCTGCGTCAGATCCAAGTGGCTTACGCACAGGACTATCTGGCCGACACGCTCGCCCGCCATGCACAGATCACCAAGAACGTCGTCAAACTCTTTTATGCGCGCTTCGACCCGCGCCATGGCGGCGAGGCGGAAGCCGAAGCGGCCGTTCGCGCCGCCATCGAGGAGCAGCTGAAAGCCGTCACGAGCCTCGACGACGACCGCATCCTGCGCCGCTTCATCAACCTCATCGAGGCCGCGGTGCGCACCAATTTCTTCCAGCTCGAGGGCAACGGCCTGCCGCGCCAGACCATCGCATTCAAGTTCGAATGCGCGAAGGTGGAGGGCCTGCCCCTGCCGAAGCCTCTCTACGAGATCTTCGTCTATTCGCCGCGCGTCGAAGGCGTGCACCTGCGCTACGGCAAGGTCGCGCGCGGCGGCCTGCGCTGGTCCGACCGCCCGCAGGATTTCCGCACGGAGGTGCTGGGCCTCGTGAAGGCGCAGCAGGTGAAGAACGCGGTGATCGTGCCGGTCGGCGCCAAGGGCGGATTCGTGCCCAAGCAATTGCCGCCTGCGAGCGACCGTCAGGCTTGGATCGCGGAGGGCACCGAGAGCTACCGGATCTTCATACGCACGCTCCTGCAGATCACGGACAACATCGAAGGCGACCATGTGGTGCCGCCGTCCGATACGGTGCGCCACGACGGGGACGATCCCTACCTCGTGGTCGCGGCCGACAAGGGTACGGCCACCTTCTCCGATACGGCGAACGCGCTGTCCATCGAGAAGGGGCATTGGCTGGGCGATGCCTTCGCGTCCGGCGGCAGCCAAGGCTACGACCACAAGAAGATGGGCATCACCGCCCGGGGCGCGTGGGAGGCGGTGAAGCGCCACTTCCGCGAGATGGACATCGACATCCAGAGAGAGCCCGTGACGGTGGTCGGCGTGGGCGACATGTCGGGCGACGTATTCGGCAACGGAATGTTGCTCTCGCGGGCGATCAGGCTCGTGGCGGCCTTCGACCATCGCGACATCTTCCTCGATCCGAACCCGGATCCGGAGATCTCGCACAAGGAGCGCGAACGCCTGTTCAATCTGCCGCGTTCGAGCTGGCAGGATTACGACAAGTCTCTGATCTCGGCGGGCGGCGGCGTGTTCCCGCGCAGCGCGAAATCGATTCCGCTCTCTCCCGAAGTGCGCGCTCTGCTCGGTTTCGACAGGCATGAGGCGACGCCGGCGGAGGTCATGATCGCGATTCTCAAAGCCAATGTGGGCCTGCTCTGGTTCGGCGGCATCGGCACCTATATCCGCTCCTCGGCCGAAACCGACGAGCAGGTGGGCGACCGCGCCAACGATTCCATCCGGATCACCGGTGCGGAGGTGCGCGCCAGGGTGATCGGGGAGGGCGCCAATCTCGGCATGACCCAGCGCGGCCGCATCGAGGCGGCGCAGATCGGCGTGCGCCTCAACACGGATGCGATCGACAACTCGGCGGGCGTCAACACCTCCGACGTCGAGGTGAACATCAAGATCGCGCTCACGATCCCTGAGCGCGACGGACGTCTGACGCAAGAGGCACGCAACACCCTTCTTGCCGAGATGACCGATGAGGTTGCGGGACTTGTCCTGCGCAACAACTATCTCCAGACCCTGGCCCTCTCGCTCTCCGAGCAGCGCGGCGTCGCAGATCTCGGCTTCGCCAGCCGCCTCATGCAGATGCTGGAAGCGCAGGGCCGCCTCAACCGCAAGGTGGAATACCTGCCCGACGACGCGACGCTCATCGAGCGCGCCCGCCGCGGCGAGGCGCTCACCCGTCCGGAACTCGCCGTGCTGCTCGCCTACGCCAAGCTCTCGCTGCACGACGAGCTGCTCGACAGCGCCGTTCCGGACGATCCCTATCTCGGCAAGGAGCTGGAGCGCTACTTCCCGGCCGCCATGCGCGAGCGCTTCCCGGATGCGATCGCGAACCATCGCCTGCGCCGCGAGATCATTGCGACGCAGCTCGCCAATGCGATCATCAACAGAGGCGGCCCCACCATGGTGGCGCGTCTCGTGGATCAGACCGGAGCGGATGCGCCGACGATTGCCGCAGCCTATGCGGCCACGCGCGATTCCTTCGACCTGACCGAGATGAACGTCGCCATCGACGCCCTCGACGGTGTGGTGCCGGGCAAGGTTCAACTGCGTCTCTACGGCGAGCTGCAGAACCTGCTCATGAACCGCATCGTCTGGTTCATCCGCAACGTGGACTTCAGCAGCCACTCCCTCGACGCGATCATCGGCACCTATCGATCCGGCATCGCGGAGGTGGAGCGGGCCTTGCCGGAAACCCTGTCGCCCGAAGCGCTCGAGGCCTTGAATGCCCGTGCGCGTGCCCTGATGGATCAGGGCACGCCCGAGGACTTGGCCCGCCGCATCGCCTCTCTGCCGGACCTGGTGGCCGCGCCCGACATCGCGCTCACCGCGCAGAAGACGGGCAAGCCCGTGAGCGACATCGCATGCACGCACTTCGCGCTCGAAGCGGCCTTCCGTCTCGGATCGCTCATCGGCTCGGCGCAAGAGATCGCGGTCGGCGACTATTTCGACCGCCTGGCGCTCGATCGGGCGATCGACAGCATCGCCTATGCCCATCGCGGCCTCACGGCGGAGGTCGCCGTGCAGGACGTCTCCGGCGCGGAGGCGGTCCAGGCCTGGAGCGAGAAGCGCGGCGCCGATGTCAGCCGGATCAGAAGCGCAGTGGACAGCATCGTTTCCTCCGGTCTCACCCTGTCCAAGGTCACCGTGGCGGCAAGCCTGCTCGGCGATCTGGCGAGGACAGGCTAGGGCGTGGCGAGAATCGTCGCTGGAGAGGGGCCGGTGAGCGGCGGCGGGCCGCTGGTTCGCCCCACCGTGGCCTCGCGTCCCGCCATATGGGGCTGGCTCCTGTTCGACTGGGCCTGCCAGCCCTTCTTCACGCTCGTCACGACCTTCGTCTTCGCGCCGTATTTCGCCGCTGCGCTCGCGCCCGATCCCGTCACGGGGCAGAGCCTCTGGGGCTATGCGACGGCGGCGGCGGGCTTCGCCCTTGCCATTCTCTCGCCCGTTCTCGGCTCGGTGGCCGATGCCACGGGGCCGAAGAAGCCCTGGATCGCGTCCTGCGGCCTCGTGCTGTTCGCCGCGTCCTTCGCGCTCTGGTATGCCGCGCCGGGTCAGCCCTATGCCATCGCGGTGGCGCTGTTGGGCTTCGCCTTCGCCACGATCGCCGTGGAGGTGGCTGCGGTGTTCAACAACGCGATGATTCCGCATCTGGTGCCGCCGGAGCGGTATGGCCGGCTTTCGGGCACCGGATGGGCCATCGGCTATCTCGGCGGACTGGTGTCGCTCGTGATCGTGCTCGGCTTCCTGGCCGCTGATGCGGCGACCGGCAAGACGGTTCTGGGCTTCACCCCTCCGTTCGGTCTCGATCCGGCGCAGCGAGAAGGCGACCGGATCACCGGCCCGTTCTCCGCTCTGTGGTTCCTCGTCTTCGTCCTGCCGCTCTTCCTCTTCACCCCCGACATCGCCCGCTCGAAGCTGCGGCTGGGTGCGGCGGTGAGGCAGGGGCTGACACAGGTGAGGGGCACGTTCGTCGATGCGCGGCGGCACGAGGGCGTCGTGCGGTTTCTCATCGCCAACATGGTCTATCAGGATGCGCTCGTCGCGCTCTTCGCCTTCGGCGGCATCTACGGGGCCGGTGTCTTCGGATGGCAGGCGACGGAGCTCGGTCTCTTCGGCATCCTGCTCACCATCACGGGAACGGCGGGGGCGCTGATCGGCGGGCGCCTCGACGACCGTTTCGGCGCGAAGCCCGTGATCCTCGGCGCGATTCTCGTGCTCGCGCTCGTCTGCGCCGGCGTGCTCTCATTGGGCCGCGAGCACATTTTCTTCGTCATCCCCACCGCCCCTGCCGGTGAGGGTCTTTACGCGAGCGCGCCGGAGAAGATCTTCCTGGCTCTCGGCCTCGTCATCGGCGCGGTGGCGGGCCCGCTGCAGGCCTCCTCGCGCAGCATGCTCGCGCGGCTCGTACCGGCCCGCGAGGCCGGGCGCTATTTCGGCCTGCTGGCGCTCTCGGGAAAGGTCACGTCCTTCCTGGCGCCGCTGGCCGTTGCGGTGGCCACCGCGGCCTTCCAAACGCAAGGAGCAGGACCGGCGGTGCTGATCCTGTTCCTGCTTGCGGGGTTTGTGCTTTTGAGCGGCGTGAAGAAGGTCTGAAGCATCTCGGCGACGTGGATCCGGTTCTCCGCCCAAGAAGGCGGCAAACCGAGGAAGAGAGATGTTTCCACGCAAGGGGAATCGGCGCTTGGGCCCTTATTCGAGCGTTACGGCGGTGCCGCTCACAGTCACCATCATCATGCCTTCGTTCTTGCCGATGGCGCCGTAATCCATGTGCACGCCCACGACCGCGTGGGCCCCGAGGCGCTGCGCCTCCTCGACCATCTCGCGGATCGCCGTGTCACGCCCGTCGCGCAGCACGCGCTCATAGGAGCCCGAGCGCCCGCCGACCACGTCGCGGATGGAGGCGAAGAAATCGCGAAAAACGTTCGCGCCGAGAATGGCCTCGCCCGAAACGATGCCGCGATAAGCGGCGATCCGGCGGCCTTCGATGGTGGGCGTGGTGGTGACGATCATCAGGATCTCCTTTCGGTGCCACAGATATGGGACGCGAAATGAGAAACGTCATCCCGAAGGGGGGACGGGGAGATCCGGGACCGTTCTCGGAGTCTAGCTCCGGGGCGTCACCGGCCTCGTGCCGGTGATCCCGATCGATCCAGGCCCGGTGCTGTTCCCTATCGGGATGGCCGGGACGAGCCCGGCCACGACACGGCAGCAGCCTCGCGTTCTCTGACCGATGCGCGGCCCCGGAGTGATGCTGGTTCCGATGCTCAGTGACGGAAGTGCCGGTGGCCGGTGAAGACCATGGCGAGGCCCGCCTCATCGGCGGCCTTGATCACCTCGTCGTCGCGCATGGAGCCGCCGGGCTGGATCACGGCGGTGGCGCCCGCCTCGGCTGCGGCGAGCAGGCCGTCCGCGAAGGGGAAGAAGGCGTCCGATGCAACGACCGAGCCCTTGGCGAGCGTCTCGGGCAGGTTCGCGGCCTTGGCGGCTTCCGCAGCCTTCCAGGCGGCGATGCGGGAAGAATCCACGCGGCTCATCTGGCCCGCGCCGATCCCGACCGTGGCGAGGTCCTTGGCGTAGACGATGGCGTTCGATTTCACGTGCTTGGCGACGCGGAAGGCAAAGCGCAGGTCGGCGAGCTCGCGCTCGGTGGGGGCGCGCTTCGTCACCACCTTCAGGTCCATGGCATCGACCACGGCGTTGTCGCGCGACTGCGCCAGGATACCGCCTGCCACCGTGCGGATCGTGAGGCCCGGCTGGCGCGGATCGGGCAGGGAACCTGCGAGCAGCAGGCGCAGGTTCTTCTTCGCGGCGACGATGGCGATGGCCTCCTCGCTCGCGTCGGGCGCAATGATCACTTCCGTGAAGATCTCGGTGATCGCTTTCGCAGCCTCTGCATCGAGCGGGCGGTTCATGGCGACGATGCCGCCGAAGGCGGAGACGGGATCGCAGCGCAGGGCCTTCTCGTAAGCCTCCACGAGGCTCGTACCCTCCGCGACGCCGCACGGGTTCGCGTGCTTCACGATCACGACGGCAGCCGAGCGCTCAGGGTTGAACTCGGCCACGGCCTCGTAGGCCGCATCGGTGTCGTTGATGTTGTTGTAGGAGAGCTGCTTGCCCTGCACCTGGCGGGCGGTGGCGACGCCGGGGCGCTGCTCCGGGGTGCGGTAGAAGGCGGCGCTCTGGTGCGGGTTCTCGCCGTAGCGCATCACTTCGGCCAGCGTGCCGCCGATGGCGCGGAAGGGCGGGTTCGGCTCGTTGAGTTCGTTCGCGAACCAGTTGGAGATCGCCGCGTCGTAAGCGGCCGTCCGGGCATAGGCCTTCTGGGCGAGGCGGCGGCGCAGGGTGTAGGTCACCGCACCGTCATGCTGGGCGAGATCGGCGAGAACGGCGGCGTAATCCGCGCCGTCCACCACCACGGCCACGTCGCCATGGTTCTTGGCCGCCGCGCGGATCATGGCGGGGCCGCCGATATCGATGTTCTCGATGCAATCGTCGTAAGGTTTTCCCGCCGCCACCGTGGCCTCGAAGGGATAGAGGTTCACGACCAGCAGGTCGATGGGCCGGATGCCGTGAGCCAGCATGGCCGCCTGGTGCTCGGGGTTGGCGCGAATGCCGAGAAGGCCGCCATGGACGAGGGGGTGCAGGGTCTTCACGCGCCCGTCCATCATCTCCGGGAAGCCCGTGAGGTCGCTCACGTCCTTCACCGGAAGGCCCGCTTCGCTGAGCGCCTTGTGAGTGCCGCCGGTGGAGACCAGCTCGATGCCCCGCTCGGACAGCGCCCGGGCGAAGTCCACGAGACCCGTCTTGTCGGATACGGAAAGCAGAGCACGGGATACGCGCTTCGGATCGCTCGGCATGGCGGCCGCTCCATGAAGGGGTAAGAATGCGGGCGCGATAGCACGACGGGCCTGAGATGGGAACCCGACAGGGCGGCGTTTCAGCCCGCCCTAGAGCCGGACGGACGCAGGGGCGGAAGACCCGCCTCACGGCTATGATCTGAGCCTGATCGGAAATGTGCGATGGTTCTCACGGACGCATAAGGCCCTTTCGCTGGCTGCATGACCGAACGGCATAACTCGGGAACCGATCCGAAGGAGGGGCTGGGTAAACGCCTGCGCGCCCGAGGAGCCGCGGGGCTGCAGCGTTCATCGTCGCGCTTTGGATTGTCGCGGCGGCAGTCCTGCTCTGGGCGTTCTGGCCGACCCCCGCACCCTGAATGCCCCGTCGGTCTGCGGCTTCCCGCCCCTCACAGCAGGTCCGGCGTCGTTCCGGAAGGCTGGTTCGGGGCGAAGCTGCGGGCCAGGCGTTCGAAGCGCCAGCGGACGGACGGAGTCTCGCTCGGCCGGATGCTGAGCACGATCTGCTCCGTGCGGCGCATGCCGTCGGGCGCGGCCAGGAAGACGCTGTCCTCGACGGAGGCCTCGGTCGGAATGGCCGTGAACTGCCAGGCCTCATGGTTGGGCAGCACGAGCATGACCACACGCCCCCCCTGCGCGCGGCTCGCCCTGACCCCGGGGGCGAGGTGGAAGCGGATGACCGCCTCCGCCGTGGCGGCGGCACTGCCTTCGCCCCAGAAGACGTCCTCGCCCTCCAGGAGATTGCCCTTGGGCGAGAGCTGCAGCCGCCGCTCGTGGGTCAGGCCGAAGCGGGGGCGGTAGCCGTCATGGCTGGCGGTGAGAATCTGCGCGTGCTCGCGCTCGCTGCGCTCCGAGGTGACGCGCTCGGGGCCTGAGAGAACCACGGGCCCGATGCGTCGCAACAGCCATCGTGCAATCCACCGGTTGAACCAATTGCCCCTGTCGCCGACCATCTGGCAGGACGAGATTTCGTTGATCGAGGCGGTTGAGTGGGCAGCGGTCGAGCGCGAGGCCTGGATGATCGCGTCTCCGGCGATCCGCGGCATGCCGCAATTGACCACGATGCGCTGCGAGGCCGAGGAGAACTCGAAGGAGAGGCAGCCCGCTCCGGCCTCGGTCGAAAGCGGCGTCGGCGGGGGGGCGCCCACATCCACCACCAGCAGGGTGCGGCCGGCCTCCATCCGCTCGTAACCCGTATGAGGGGCATGCTGGATCGGCTGGCTGCGCATGTCGTCATAGGTGAGCAGCGTGGCGAGATGGTCCGCCGCCGTCACGCCCATGCCGTTGAAATGCGAGAGGGTGCCGTCGCCGTGCCGGAACATGCGCACCATGGGCAGCATGCGGTCGATGGCGTTGAGCAGGGCTTCGGGCGTATCGACCTCGCGGCTGGCGAACATCTGGCGGAGCGGCAGCAGGTCGAAGAGGAGATCGACGATGATGCGCGGGTTGCGGCTGGCATGTCCGCCGTCGGCGAGGATCTGGCGTCCCAGCTCGCGGGCAAGCAGGCGGCTTGCGCGCCGCAGAGGCCGCTCGAGACCCTCGCAGCACAGGCCCGCATAGCAGAGCGCAATGGCGGCCATCAGCTGCTGCTGAGGCAGGGCGCCGGAGCGCACATGCCGTTCCAGCTCGCGCACGTGCTGGCCGATGAGGCGCAGGAAGCGCTGGTAGAACGCGTGATCCGCACCCTCCAGGATCAGCGGCGACTGGCTGATGAACGACATGAGACGGCGCGCGACGATCTGCGTGTCGCAGGCGATGGCCTTGTCGCCGAGTTTGGAGGACACGAACTCGTCCACCAGCGAGCGGGCATTGGCCTGCGCAAGAGCGGTGCCGGCGGCCCGCAGATGGCGCAGCCATCCGAAACCGTAGAGGGCCTCCGCCCATGCCCGGCTCGGCGGGGTGAATGCGAAGGGCGAGCGGCCGCTCGTGGTGATGGCACGACCCGCGAAGGCGAAGAAGCCGGAATAGATATCAGTTGCGATGGTGGGGTCGGCGGTGCGAAGATCCTGAGGCGCGAAGAGCAGGCGCGTCGGCATGGGTGTTCCGAAGAACACCTTGGACAGGCTCCAGACCGTTGCTCCACGCATGGCGCGGCCTGCCTCGGAGAAGGCAAGCTTGTACAGACGCCAGCGATCTGGCCCGAAATCCACCCGTGGCGCTCCTTCACGTCATGCTCGTCCGCGCCAGCATAGGGGCGAGTTCCTGCCGACTGGTTAACAGCCCGTAAGCTCCTGCTGTTTTGATCGATTTCAACAGATGTTGCCCTCATTCCGAAGAGGATTGCGGGGGCAACCCGAACGAGGGTCCAGCGTGCACCTGATCCTCCTCCAAGAGGCCGCCGACGCGGCGCCTCAGGATGAGGACAAGCCTCAACATCTTGCAATCAGGAAGCTTTCACGAAGCGTGCGACAAAGAAGCCGTCGAGGCCGCCGCGTTCGTGCTCGCTCGAGACGAGATGGCAGGGCAGGGTGCGCACGTCGCCTTCGGGCGTAAGGCACTCGGAGAGACCGCCGATCTCCACCGCCGTCACCGGCTGGCGCGCGAATTCGGGATGACGGGCGAGAAAGCCCGCAGCCTGCCGCTCGCCTTCCTCGGCTTCCAGGGAGCAGGTGCAATAGACAAGGCGTCCGCCGGGCTTGAGCAGGCCGGCCGCCTTGTCGAGCAGGCGCGTCTGGAGGCCGGAGAGCTTGCGGATGTCCTCCTCGCTCTTGGTCCAGGCCACGTCGGGGTGGCGGCGGATCGTGCCGGTGGCGGAACAGGGCGCATCGAGCAGGATGGCGTCGAACGGCGCCTCGTCGAGCCTTTCCGCATCGATGGCGCGGGTCTCGGCCTTGAGGTTGAGACGGGCGAGATTCTCCTCCAGCCGCTTCAGGCGTTTCGCCGAGCGGTCGACCGCCAGCACGTCGGCTCCGGCGGCGGCGAGTTGCGCCGTCTTGCCGCCGGGCGCGGCGCAGAGATCGGCGATGCGTTCGCCCGCCTTCGCGTGCAGCAGGCGCGCCGGAAGGGCGGCGGCGGCGTCCTGCACCCACCACGTGCCCTCCTCGAAGCCCGGAAGCTCGCGGATCGCCGTGCGCTCGACGAGGCGGATGCTGCCGGTCGGCAGCAGAATGCCGTTGAGGCGCTCGGCCCAGGATGCCGCGTCATCCTTCACGGAAAGGTCCACCGACGCCAGGGAGCGATGGGCTTCGGCGATCCTCGTCGCAAGCTCCTCGCCGTATTGCGCGATCCAGCGCTCCTCGAGCCAGGTCGGCGTGTCGAGCCAGGGCTCCTGATGGCCGAGGATCATGTCGCGTTCCCGGGCGACGCGCCGCAGGACCGCGTTGATGAAACCGCCCGCGTGATTGAGCTTCGCGTCCTCCTGGGCGAGCCGGACGGCGCTGTCGACGGCCGCATGGTCCGGCACGTCGAGAAAGAGGATCTGCGCCGCGCCGATGGCGAGAAGATGCAGCAGGCGTTCGTCCTTCGGCTCCCGGTTGAGGCGCTCGTTGAGCGCGCGGCCGAGCGTCCCGAGGCGGCGGAAGGTGACGACGGCGATGGCCCGGGCCAGGGCCTCGTCGCGCGGGGAGAGATTTTCCCGGAAGGAAAGCTCGTCCAGCACGTCGTCGAGCGGTACGCGCCGCTTCATGGTTTCCGTCACCGCCATCCAGGCGAGGCGGCGGGGACCGAGGCCCGCCTGTTCTTCCGATTGATTCAAGATCTTTAACCCCAGGGTCCGCGGCGGGGCGGCTGGCCCCAGGGACTGGTTGAACTCTGTGCGAAGAAGCCGCTCCGCGGCGGCGCTCCCATCTCCTGCGCCAAAGCGTGGAGCGCCGCAATCCTGTTTTCCGTCGCGGGGTGCGTGGAGAACAGGTTGTCCATGCCGTGGCCCGTGAGCGGATTGATGATGAAGAGCGGCGCGGTGGCCGGGTGGCGCTCCGCATCCATGTTGGGCACGTGGGCCACGCCGCCCGCGATCTTCGCGAGCGCCGAGGCGAGCGACAGAGGCTGGCCGCAGATCTCCGCGCCCATCCGGTCGGCGTCGTATTCCCGCGAGCGGCTGATCGCCATCTGGATGATCATGGCGGCGATCGGCGCGATGAGGACGGTCGCCAGCATCACGATGGGATTGGGCCGGTCGCCGCCGCGTCCGCCGAAGAAAAAGCCGAACTGCGCCAGCGTCGCGATGGCGCCGGCAATGGTGGCGCTCACCGTCATGATCAGGGTGTCGCGGTTCTTGATATGGGCGAGCTCGTGCGCCATCACGCCCGCGACCTCGTCGTAGGAGAGCATGTTGAGAAGCCCCGTGGTGGCCGCGACTGCCGCGTTCTCCGGGTTGCGGCCGGTGGCGAAGGCATTGGGCTGCGGGTTCTCGATGATGTAGACCCGCGGCATGGGCAGGCCCGCCTTGCGGGCAAGGTCCCGCACCATGTGGACCAGGTCGGGCGCGGTCCTTTCGTCCACCTCGACGGCGTGGTGGGCTGCGAGCGCCAGCCGGTCGGAATTCCAATAGGCGAAGAGATTGGTGGCCAGGCCAAGCCCTAAGGCGATCATCATGCCCGTCGCGCCGCCGAGCAGGTAGCCTACGACGCCGAACAGGGCCATGAGGCTTGCCAACAGCATTCCGGTCTTGACGGTGTTCATCGGGGTCTCCACCTCGAGCAGGACTTCATCCGTTCGACCCTTCATGTGGGAATGGTTCAGCTCGCCACCAAGAGCGCCCGCGCCGATGCGCCTCTCCCGCCGGAGGGCCGGACCTGATAAAGGCTTTCTCATGAGCATCAACGACACTCCAGAAACCACCCAGGTGCCCGCCCCCCAAGGAGCCGCGTCCGGGAAAGCCCTCTCGCCCGCAGCCCAGCGGGCCTTGGAGGAGGCCGCCCGGAGGCGGCAGGAAATCGACGCCCGGGCGGCGGAGATCGCCAGGCAGAAGGAGCACCAGGGCCGCGGCGGCCTGGAGCCCGTTCGCTATGACGACTGGGAGGTGAAGGGCCTCGCCAGCGACTTCTAAAAGACGATTCCTAAAAGGATTGTCTCCCGGCGCGCCCGTGCTTAGTGTCCTTCCCGATGGGAGACGCCGAGGGTTTGGGGTGATGGACTGGGCTGAGCGGCTTGAGCTTTTCCGGGATCTTCTGGAGGATGCGCACCGGATGCTCGACCTGCAGTTCGGTTTCGAGCTGTGGGACGGCTCCACGGTTCCCGCGGACCTGCCGTCCTATGCCATGCGCCTCGTCGTCCGGCACGAGAACGTGGTTGCGAGCCTTGTACGCCGCCCGAACCTCGATACGGTCCTCAACGCCTATGTGTCGGGGCTGCTCGACCTCAAGAACGGAACCATCTTCGACCTCGCCGCCCAGCGCCCGCAGAAGGCGGGCCGGCGCCTTCGAAAGGTGAGCAAGCTCAAGGCGCTGAAGGCGGCCTATCACTTCCTGCGCGCGCCCGCCGACATGCCGCGCCCCTTGAGCCGCGTCGAGGAGGATCCCAACGCGCGGGAAGGGAAGCCGCAAACCAACAAGAAGAACGTCGCCTATCACTACGACGTCTCGAACGCGTTCTACGGCCTCTTCCTCGATCCGGAGATGGTCTATACCTGCGCCTATTTTCAGCCCGAATGGCACGACGATCTTGCCCGCGCTCAAGTGGACAAGCTCGACATGATCTGCCGCAAGCTGCGGCTGAAGCCGGGCGATCGCTTCCTCGACATCGGCTGCGGCTGGGGCGCCCTGATCTGCCATGCGGCGCAGCATTACGGCGTGAAGGCCACGGGCGTGACGCTCGCCGAGGAACAGGCGAAGCTCGCCCGCGAGAAGGTCGCGCGACTTGGCCTCCAGGACCGCATCGAGGTTCTGGTGAAGGATTTCACGACGATCGAGGGTGAGTTCGACAAGATCTCCTCCATCGGCATGTTCGAACATGTGGGCATCAGGAACCATCCCGCCTATTTCCGCTCGGTGCACCGGCTTCTCAGGCCGCGCGGGCTCTATCTGCACCACACCATCGCGCGGCGCGCGAAGAAGAGCGAGCGCGCCTTCCGCAAGCTGAAGCCCGAGTACAGGGCGCTCACCCGCTATATCTTCCCGGGCGGGGAGCTCGATCATCTGGGCATGTCGATCGCGAACCTCGAACGCTTCGGCTTCGAGGTGCACGACGTGGAGGGCTGGCGCGAGCACTACCAGCGCACCACCCGCCTGTGGTGGGAGAACCTGAGTGCCAGGCGCAAGGAGGCAGAGGCCATGGTGGGCAAGGAGAAGACCCGCATGTGGCTGCTCTACCTCGCCGGCTGCTCTCTCGCCTTCGAGCGAGCGGCCGTGGGCGTGAACCAGACGCTGGCCTCCAAGCGCACCCGCGGGCCCTCGGGCCTGCTGCCGTCGCGGGCGGATCTCTATGCGTGAGGGAGTGCATGGCGATCACGAGGCTCGGTCCGTCATGGCCGTGTCTGTCCCGGCCGTCCCGATAAGCAGACGCACCGTGCCTCACTGATCGGCATGACCGGCCCGAGGTCGGTCATGACGGAGTGTGCTGCCTCTCGGCGGAGGGCTGTCCGCCTCCTCCTCAAGGCACCACCATCACCCGCGTCCCCACTCTCACCCGATCATAGAGATCCACGATGTCCTCGTTGAGCATGCGGATGCAGCCGTAGGACGCATAAGTTCCGATGGAGCCCGGGCGGTTGGTGCCATGGATGGCGTACTCGTCGAGATCGAGGGTGAGCGCCCGCGCGCCCATGGGATTGTTCGGCGCCCCGCCGGGGATCACGTCAGGCAGGCGGGGATTATCGCGCTTGACCTCCGCGGGCGGGGCCCAGGCAGGCCGAACGTATTTCCCGTCGATCCGCGCCTCGCCGAACCATTGCTTGCCCGGCTTCCCGACGGCCACGCGATAGCGCAGGGCGGTTCCGTCGCCGCGCACGTAATAGAGCCGCCGCTCGCCCGTTTTGATGACGATGGTGCCGGGTGAGATCCTGTCCCGGAACGGCACGACCTCGCGGGCGGATGCGGCCGTGGCGGCAAGGATGACGGCGACCCATGCGATGACGATCCGCCCCACCATGTCTCGAACCCTCCTGCTTCACTGACGTGAGGGTGAGACGCGAAAGGAAAGGCTACGGTTCCGGCGAGCCCGCCGATGTCCTGCGGCCGATATTCTGGGCGAAGCGGATGAGAGAGCCGTCCGGGTCCTGCACCAGAAACTCCCGCGAGCCGCTCTCGACGTTGTCGCCTAAGCGATACCAAGCCTCGAAAGGTTCTCGATAGAGCGGCCATCCGGCTGCTTTCAGCGCGCTCACAATGGGGTCGATATGCGATGCCGCAATCTGGAAATTGATGCCGCGCCCGAAGGGGCGTTTGAGGGAACCCACCTCCCAGTTGCGGTTGATCTGGCACAGCATGACCTGCGCGCCCTCGCGTTCGAGATAGGCGAATTTCGCCTGCGGCCTGGCGTAGGCGATGTCGAAGCCGAGACACTCGCACCAGAAGCGCAGGCTTGCCTCGGTATCCGTAACGTCGAGTTCGGGCACGAGCGCATTGAAGCCGCCCTTGGCAGCTTGCCGGTGCCGGACGAGAGATTCCTCTCCCTCGAGGTCGCCAAGGTCATAGGGGATCGTGTCCTGCTGTCATTCGGACGAAGCCTAGCGAAGCTCCGGGATTGTCGTCAGGGGCGCGCCACTTCTCCCGCCATCGCGGGGCTTGTACCGGTGATCCCGATGGCATGAGAACAGGCGGCCTTCCCAACCAGGATGGCCGGGACGAGCCCGGCCATGACCCGGGGAGGTCGGAAAGCGGACCCGGGTTCCGCTCCACGGCCCCGGGATCATCCATTCCGACGATCACGCCGCCTGCGTGCGCTTGTTCTGGCGGTTGGTGATCAGGTCGTCGACCACGCCGGGGTCGGCGAGCGTCGAGGTGTCGCCCAGGCTCGAGAACTCGTCCTCGGCGATCTTACGCAGGATGCGGCGCATGATCTTGCCGGAGCGGGTCTTCGGCAGGCTCGGAGCGAACTGGATCAGGTCCGGAGAGGCGATGGGGCCGATTTCCTTGCGCACCCAGGCCACGAGTTCCTTGCGGAGCTCTTCCGACGGCTCCTCGCCCGCCATCAGGGTGACATAGGCGTAGATGCCCTGGCCCTTGATGTCGTGCGGATAGCCGACGACGGCGGCTTCCGACACCTTCGGATGAGCGACGAGGGCGGATTCCACCTCCGCCGTGCCCATGCGGTGGCCGGAAACGTTGATCACGTCGTCCACGCGGCCGGTGATCCAATAATAGCCATCCGCGTCGCGGCGGCAGCCGTCGCCGGTGAAGTACTTGCCCGGATAGGTGGAGAAATAGGTCTGCACGAAGCGCTCATGGTCGCCATAGACCGTGCGCATCTGCCCCGGCCAGGAATCGGCGATCACGAGATTGCCCTCGCAGGGACCCTCCAGCACCTTGCCGTCCGCGTCCACGATCTCCGGCTTCACGCCGAAGAACGGACGCGTGGCCGAGCCGGGCTTGAGCTTCGTCGCGCCGGGCAACGGGGTGATGAGGATGCCGCCGGTCTCCGTCTGCCACCAGGTGTCCACGATGGGGCAGCGGCTGTCGCCGACGACGCGATAGTACCATTCCCAGGCTTCCGGATTGATCGGCTCGCCGACGGAGCCCAGCAGGCGCAGGGTTTTGCGCGAGGTCTTCCTCACCGGCTCCTCGCCCGCCTGCATGAGCGAGCGGATCGCGGTCGGAGCGGTGTAGAAGATGTTCACGTTGTGCTTGTCGATGACCTCCCAGAAGCGGGAGATCGACGGATAGGTGGGCACGCCCTCGAACATGAGCGTGGTCGCCCCGTTCGCGAGCGGTCCATAGAGGATGTAGGAGTGGCCCGTGACCCAGCCCACATCCGCGGTGCACCAGTAGATGTCGCCGTCGTGGTAGTCGAACACGTATTGATGCGTCATCGACGCATAGACGAGATAGCCGCCGGTGGTGTGCAGCACGCCCTTCGGCGTGCCGGTGGAGCCGGAGGTGTAGAGGATGAACAGCGGATCCTCCGCGTTCATCTCCTCGTAGGGGCATTCGTCGGAGACCATGTTGGCGGCCTCGTCGTAATACACGTCGCGGCCGGGCACCATGTTGACCGCGCCGCCGGTGCGGCGCACGACGAGCACGTGGTCCACCACGCCCGCGCCGACGCGTTCGATGGCCGCGTCCACGTTCACTTTGAGCGGAACCTTGCGCCCGCCGCGCAGGCCCTCGTCGGCCGTGATGATGAAGGCGGACTTGGCGTCCTGGATGCGGCTCGCAAGGGAATCCGGCGAGAAGCCGCCGAACACCACGGAATGGATCGCGCCGAGGCGCGCGCAGGCCAGCATCGCATAGGCCGCTTCCGGGATCATCGGCATGTAGATCGTGACGCGGTCGCCCTTTCCGACGCCGCGGTTGCGCATGATGTTGGCCATGCGGCACACTTGCGCGTGCAGCTCGCGATAGGTGATCGTCTTCGATTCGGACGGATCGTCGCCTTCCCAGATGATGGCGACCTGGTCGCCGCGGTTGTGCAGGTGCCGGTCGACGCAGTTGTAGGCCACGTTGGTGATGCCGTCCTCGAACCAGCGGATCGACACGTCGCCGGGGCCGAAATTGGTATTCTTGATCCGGGTCGGCTCCTTGAACCAGTGGATGCGCTTTGCCTCCTCGGCCCAGAACGCGTCCGGGTCCTTGATCGAAGCTTCGTATCTCGCGCGATAGCCCGCATCGTCCAGATAGGCGCGATGGGTCCATTCGGACGGTACGCCGTAGATCTTCTCTTCCATGACGCTTCTCCCAGACTCGTCGTTAGGGGTGGTATTTAGGTCTAGGTTTAAGGAAAGAGAGAGGGGCTGAGCAAGCGGGGCCGGGATCGGACTTTGGTCGCTGGTACTTTTAGGTGCAGTGCAGCATCGTCACCGAGGCTGCCAGCGGAACAGGACCGGCTGACGGTCGATACCGGCACGACGGGAAGCCTGTCAGAGCCCACCCATCTTGCAGACGATCGCCCATTCCTCGTCGGTCACCGGCTGCACCGAGAGGCGGGAATTGTTGACGAGGATCATCTTTTCGAGGCCCGGCCGCCTCTTGATCTCGTCGAGCGTCACCGGCCTCGGGAAAGCCTTGACGGCCTTGACGTCCACCATGCCGAACCTGCCGGATTCGTCCGTGTGATCGGGGTAGTATTCCTTGATCACCTCCACGATGCCGACGACGGCCTTGCCTTCGTTCGAATGGTAGAAGAAGCCCTGCTCGCCCAATCTCATCGCCATCAGGTTCTGCTTGGCGACGTGATTGCGGACGCCGTTCCAGAACGTGCCCTTGTCGCCTTGCGCGACCTGCTGATCCCACGACCAGACGGAGGGTTCGGACTTGTAGAGCCAGTGAGCCATTTCTCTTGATACTCAGTGTTCGGACTTGATGGGACGGTTCATGAGCGCATCGACCGCCTGATCGAGAGTCCATGCGCCGGAGAGGATATGCTCGACGGCCTCGGCAATGGGCATGTCGACGCCCTTCTCGCGCGCCAGCCCCACGAGGGCCCTTGCGGTGGCGGCGCCCTCCACGAGCTTCCCGTCGGAGGCTTCCCGTGCGCTTGCGCCTTGACCGAGGCGCAGGCCGAAGGAGAAATTGCGCGACTGCGCGGAAGAGCAGGTGAGCACGAGATCGCCGAGGCCGGACAGGCCCATCAGCGTTTCCGGCTTAGCCCCATAGGCGCGGGCGAAGCGCAGAAGCTCCGCGAAGCCGCGTGCGATGAGCGCCGCTTTCGCGCTCTCGCCGAGACCGCGCCCCGCCACGGCGCCGCAGGCGATCGCGAGCACGTTCTTGGCGGCTCCGCCGATCTCCACCCCGCGAACGTCCGTGCGGTGGTAGACGCGAAACGTCGGGCCGGAGAGAGCGGTGGCGAGGTCCTCCGCAAGCGCCGCATCGCGGCAGGCCAGGGTCACCGCGGTGGGCAGACCGCGCGCCACATCGTGGGCGAAGCTCGGGCCGGACAGCACGGCGACAGGTGCGCCGGGGCGAACCTCCTCGACCACGTCGCACAGAAAGGCGCCCGTGGTGCGTTCGATACCCTTGGCGCAGAGCACGAGAGGCGTCTTGTGGGAGAGAACGGGAGACAGAGCCTCCACCATCTCGCGTGTCGTCTGCGCGGGCGTGACCAGAAGAACGGCGCAGCACGAGGCCAGCCGGCTCAGGTCGGCGGTCGGCGTGATGCGGTCGAGGAGCCGCGCCCCGGGCAGGAAGCGCTCGTTGGTGCGCGTGCCGGCGAGTTCCGCCGCCTGCCGAGGAGAACGCATCCAGAGGATCACGTCGTTTCCGGCAAGGGCGGCGGCGTTGGCGAGCGCCGTTCCCCAGGCTCCGGCTCCGGCAATGCCGATGGGCCCCGTCGCCTTGGACATCAGGCCTTCACTCCCACGGCCTGGCCGCTGGTGTCGAGCGGCCAGCGGGCGCGGGCGGGGGCGTCGATGTCGTCGATCAGGCCGAGCCGCATGCGCTCGAGGCCTGCCCAGGCGATCATCGCGGCATTGTCGCCGCACAGGGCCAGGGGCGGGGCGACGAGCTTGAGGCCGGTTTCGACGGCCAGGCGCTGGAGCGCCTGGCGCATGGTCTGGTTCGCGGCCACGCCGCCTGCCACCACGAGCGCCTTCGGGGCGCCGGCAATCTCACGGAACTGGCGAAGGGCGACGCGCGTGCGGTCCACCACCACATCCACGATGGCGGCCTGGAAGCCGGCGCAGAGATCCGCGATGTCGGACTGCGTGAGAGGCGCAATCTTCTCCGCCTCGATCCGCACGGCGGTCTTAAGGCCCGAGAGCGAAAAATTCGGCTCCGCCCGTCCCAGCATGGGGCGGGGCAGGGCAAAGCGTTCCGGATTGCCCTTCGCCGCCTCGCGCTCCACATGGGGCCCACCGGGATAGGGCAGGCCCAGCATCTTCGCCACCTTGTCGAAAGCCTCGCCGATGGCGTCGTCGATGGTGGTGCCGATGCGCACGTAATCGCCCACGCCCTTCACCGCCACAAGCTGGGTATGTCCGCCCGAGGCGAGAAGCAGCAGATAGGGAAAGCCGATGCCGTCGGTGAGCCGCGCGGTGAGCGCGTGGGCTTCCAGATGGTTCACCGCCATCAGGGGCTTGCGGGTGACGAGCGCCATGGCCTTGGCGGTGGTGAGGCCCACCAGCACGCCGCCGATGAGGCCGGGGCCTGCTGCCACGGCGATGCCGTCGAGGTCCTTCACCGTGCAGCCGGCTGCTTTGAGAGCGCGGGCGATCAGACGGTCGAGCACCTCCACATGGGCGCGGGCCGCGATCTCCGGCACCACGCCGCCATAGGCGGCGTGCTCGGCGATCTGGCTGAGGACCTCGCTGGAGAGGATTTCGCCCCGCCCGTCGAAGCTGACGCCCACCACGGCGGCCGCGGTTTCGTCGCAGGTGGTTTCGATGCCTAAGATGCGCATGGTCTGTCGGGTGCCGTTCGCTTCAAGTGATCTTTCGGGCTTTCGGCCCGCCTGTCCTCCCCCTATAGTCCGCCCCGCCGCACAAGATCAAACGCGGATGTTGTCCTCAATCAGGAGTACGCAGCAGGAATGGCCTCTTCATCGACCCTGGTCATCGGTACGCGCGGCAGCCCCCTGGCGCTGGCGCAGGCCCACGAGACCCAAGACAGGCTGGTCGCCGCCCATGGATGGGCTGTCGAGACCCTTCCCCTGTCGATCATCAAGACCACGGGCGATGCGATTCAGGACCGGCCTCTCTCGGAAGCCGGCGGCAAGGGGCTCTTCACGAAGGAGCTCGACATCGCCCTGCTCGAAGGCTCCATCGATCTGGCCGTCCACTCGGCCAAGGACCTGCCGACCACCCTGCCGGAAGGCATCGCGATCGCAGGGTTCCTGCCCCGCGAGGACGTGCGCGACGCCTTCATCAGCCACCGCTACGGGAGCCTCGCCGATCTGCCGCCGGGCGCGGTCGTCGGCTCCGCGTCCCTTCGCCGGCAGGCGCAGATCCGCCGCCTGCGGCCCGACCTGACGGTGACGCTCCTGCGCGGCAATGTGCAGACGCGGCTCGCCAAGCTGGAGCGCGGCGAGGTGGACGCCACCCTGCTCGCCATGGCGGGCCTGCGCCGTCTCGGGCTGACCGACCACGTGACCGCGACCCTCGATACGGATGATTTTCTTCCCGCCGTGGGGCAGGGAGCCATCGCCATCGCCATCCGCACCGAGGACGACCGGGTGCGCGAGGCCCTGCGGCCGATCCTCGACGCCGCCACCGGTCACGCGCTCGCCGCCGAGCGGGCTTTCCTGACCATTCTCGACGGCTCCTGCCGCACGCCGATCGCAGGCCATGCGCGCATGGTGGGCGACGCGCTCGAGATCCGCGGTCTCGTGCTGCGCCCGGACGGCTCTGAATGTCTCGAGGCGACCCGGCGCGGCTCGCCGGACGAGGCCGTGGCGCTCGGCCGCGAGGCGGGAACCGAGCTTCGCACCCGCATGCCGGCCGGGTTCCTGACAGCCTGATGCGGATCCTTCTCACACGCGCGAAGGAGGATTCCGAGCGCACGGCGAAGAAGCTCGCGGCCCTCGGACACGAGGCTCTGATCGCGCCGGTGCTCCGCATCGTGCCGACGGGCGATCCGATGCCTGCGGACGCTTACGACGCGCTCATCGTCACCAGCGCCCACGCGGTGGAGGCCCTGTCTTCTTTCGAGGACAAGGGCGTCCCTGTCTTCTCCGTCGGAGAACGGACGACCGACGTGCTGCGGGCCGAAGGCTTTACCTCCATCGTGACGGCAGAGGGCGATGCGGTGTCGCTGTTCCGGCTGATCCGGAACAATCTCCAGCCGCCGCGCACGCTTCTTCATGCCACCGCCCGCCACCACAAGGAGGAACCTGCGGCCTCCTTGCGCGCGGCGGGCTTCACGGTGCTGTCCTGGGAGGGTTACGAAGCCGAGGCCCTGCCCGCCCTGTCCGAGGCCGCCGTGGAGGCCCTCCGCACTGGCAAAATCGGAGCCGTGCTCCATTATTCCCGTCGGAGCGCCGACCTTTTCGTTCAGCTGGCGGGGAGGGCGGGCCTTCAATCCGCAATCCTCGGCTGCCTCCATCTCTGCCTGTCGGCGGATGTCTCGGCCCCTCTCGAGGCCGCAGGCGCTGCCACCCGCATCGCCGGCGGGCCCCATGAGGATGCGCTTCTCGAGCTGGTGCGGGGCCTTTCGTGACCTCGGCCGCCGCTTCGGTTACGATAGTGCGGCCTAGGGATCTTTGCCGAAGGAGTGGATCATGGTCCGATAGCGCCACGTCCTTTCCCTGAGGATCCAGTCTCGCCGGAACCGAAACGCCGCGCTCAAGCTTGCCTTAATTGCGTTCCAGTCTGCCTTGTCCGAATGGACCTACCAAGAGTGACCTGTGACCGATTCATCCGATCCCAAAGCTCCCAAGAACTCCCGAAAGAAAAGGTCCCGCGAGCCGGCGACCATCGATCTGAAGGCGACTGTGATCGATGAGGGCGCTCAGCAGGACAAGGCCTGGGATGCCGTGAAGCCCGAGGACACGATCGTGCCGGAAGCCTCGGCCCCGGCGGAGGGCACTCCTGGCGCCGAGGATACCCTTGGCGCCGAGGATACCCTCGGCCCTGAGGACCCCCTTGGCGCTAAGGACACCCTTGGCGCTAAGGACATTCTTGGCGCTGAGGACACCCTCGGCACGTCGGAGGCGACG